>CAWHCL010000010.1:0-232524 GCA_963827815.1 uncultured Verrucomicrobiae bacterium
CGTAGCAGGCTGAGCCAAGCATGGGTTCATGCCTTCGACCTTATTCCTGTCCCAGCGGCGTGGCAACCGGAATTTGATGTTGCTAATGTGTCCGGTTCCGGTCGGGAGCGGTAGTTAACCGCTCCGGAGGGGTGAAAAACCGGATGGGAGGGGTAAAACACCGGGTCGGAGCGCTGGAAAACCGGATGGGAGCGGTAATTCACCGAGTCAGAGCGGTAAAAAACCGCACTGGAGTGGTAAATCATTGGATGAAAGGCCTGACAAACCGAATGGGAGCGCTGACGCACCGAGTCAGAGTGCTGAAAAACCGGATGAAAGGGGGTTTTCACCCCTTCCATCCGGCTTGGCAGGTGTCCAGCGTTACAAATCATCGGGTTTGGGCGGTTTTACGGGGTTTTCGCCGCCTTGGCCGCCGCTTTGGCTGCCTTTGTAGCCGCGCTTGGGCCTTTGGAGAAGCGGCCTTTGACGGAATTCAGGTAGTCATCGTAGGCACCGTTTCGGTTGCCGGCCTTGGCAAGGGCGTAAACATCGAGGAATTCGGAATAGAGATCGC
Organism: uncultured Verrucomicrobiae bacterium; assembly: GCA_963827815.1. Lineage (GTDB taxonomy): Bacteria > Verrucomicrobiota > Verrucomicrobiia > Limisphaerales > UBA11358 > UBA11358. The sequence continues at coordinate 554 of CAWHCL010000010.1, forward strand.
CGTGCAGGGCGCGGAGGGTATCGTCGGTGTCGGTATTGAGCGAGGCGATAAGTGAGGCGGCTTGCTGGAGCGGCGCAAGGAGCGCAGCGTCCTTGTTGAATTCGGCGACGTTGAAGGTGGCCGGTAGTGCTTCGGGATGTTGCGCCACGAAATTGATGGTGGCGAGGACGATGCCTTGGCTGGCCTCGGTGATGCTCGGCAGGCTTTTGCGCTGGTCGGGCGTGAGGTTGAGGAGAAACGGCAGGTTGGTGCGAATGGTCGCAGCGGCTGTCGTGATGTTCGTTAAGGCTTGGGCGGCGAGCGCCGCGCTTATCAAGTTTTTGCTCATGGTTGTGTTGTTGTTCTGTTGGCCAACCGCCGCCATCACTTCCTCGACTGTGCCTCCCCAGCGGGCGCCGGGCGTATCCCAGCGCAGGGGCTGACCGTTGGGGAGAATCATGTCGAAGCGGAGCGGTGTGGCCATTTTCTATTTTGCTTTTTGTTGGGTTGTTAACGCTGACCGTGCGGACAAGCGCGGTCAACAACGGCGGATTCAATTGGAATTTCAGAAATGCCGCCAATCGGAATTTGGCGAAGAAGCGACTTTTCTTGCCGGGCGATGTGCGACCGTGTTTTCAAAAAGGCTGGCGAAGTGGGGCGCTTCCGTTCTAAACTCCGCGCTCAATCATGGATAAAGTCTTTGTCACAGGCGCGGCGGGTTTCATCGGCAGCAATCTTGTTGACCGGTTGTTGCGGGACGGCAAATCGGTCGCCGGCTACGACAATTTTTCCACCGGCCAGAATGAATTTCTCGAAGGAGCGCTCAAGAACCCGAAGTTCAAATTGATCCGGGACGATTGCCTCGATTCTTCCGCGCTCACGGCGGCGATGGCCGGGTGCGATTTTGTTTTTCATCTCGCCGCCAATGCGGACGTGCGGTTCGGGCTGGAGCATCCGGGCAAGGATTTTCAGCAGAACGCCGTCGCCACATTCAACGTGCTGGAGGCGATGCGCGCCAACGGCATCAAGGGCATCGCGTTCAGCTCCACCGGCAGCGTTTATGGCGAGGCGGAAATCATCCCCACGCCGGAGAACGCGCCGTTCCCCATCCAGACGTCGCTTTACGCGGCGTCCAAGCTGGCGTGCGAGGGGTTCATCCACGCCTATTGCGAGGGCTACGGGTTCGAGGGCTACATCTTCCGGTTCGTCTCGATTCTCGGCGAACGCTACACGCACGGCCACGTTTTGGATTTTTACAAGCAACTGCGCGAGCATCCCGACCGGCTAAAGGTGCTCGGTGACGGCAAACAGCAGAAATCGTATCTCTACATCGGCGATTGTCTGGAGGCGATGCTGCACGTCATCGCGCGCGGTACGGCGAAGCCGGCGAAGCATCACGTGGAATTTTACAATCTCGGCACAGAGGAATACGTGCAGGTGAACGATTCCATCCGGTTCATTTCCGCCGCGATGGGCGTCAAGCCGAAGCTGGAATACACCGGCGGCAACAAGGGCTGGGTCGGCGACAACCCGTTCATTTTCCTCGACACGAAAAAAATCCGCGCCACAGGCTGGAAGACGACGCTGACGATTGAACAGGGAATTGTCCGCACGATGCAATGGCTCCAACAGAACCAATGGGTGCTCGAACGGCGATGAAAATTGTCGTTCAGGGCCTCTGGCATCTCGGCAGCGTCACGGCGGCGTGTACCGCGAAACATTTCGAGGTCGTCGGGCTTGGATTTCGACGCCGCGAACGTCGCGAAGCTGAATCAGGGACAGGCGCCGTTGTTTGAGCCGGGTCTGAACGAACTTATCGCCGCCGGTCTTGCCGAAAAAAAACTTTCCTTCGCGACCGACGCGAAAGCCGCGTGTGCCAGTGCTGACATTCTCTGGCTTTGCTACGACACGCCGGTCAACGAGAGCGACGAGTCGGACGTGGAATATGTTCTGGCGAATCTTCGCAAGGCGCTGGCGCATTTGCCGAAGAGCGCTCTCGTCCTGATTTCCGCGCAATTGCCCGTCGGCACCTGTGCGAAGCTGGAAAAGGAATTTCCGCAATTTCATTTCGCCTGTTCGCCGGAAAATCTCCGGCTCGGCAAGGCGATTGATTCCTTTGAAAAAGCCGAGCGCGTCATCGTCGGCATCCGCAGCGATGCAAAGAAGGCAGTGCTCGAAAAATTGTTCGCGCCATTCACGTCGCAGATTTTGTTCATGCGCACCGAGTCGGCGGAGATGGTGAAGCACGCGCTGAATTCGTTCCTCGCGCTGTCCATCACCTTCATCAACGAGATTGCTCGGCTGTGCGAACACACCGGCGCGGACGCGAAGGAGGTTTCCGCCGGATTGAAAAGCGAGCCGCGCATTGGGCCGAAGGCATATCTTGGCCCCGGCGGGCCGTTCGCTGGTGGCACGCTCGCGCGTGATGTTGTCACGTTGACAAAGATTGCCGATGCGAAGGACGAAAAGATTTCCGTCATCCCGGCCATAAAGCAGAGCAACGATTTGCATCGTGGTTGGGCGTTCCGCCGGCTGCAATCAGCCTTGGGCGATCTGCATGGTAAGAGAATAGCCGTGCTCGGCCTGACTTACACGACCAACACTGACACGCTCCGGCGCAGCGCGGCAGTGGAATTATGCCAGCAACTTTTGAAGACGGGCGCTAAAGTCAGCGCTTTCGATCCGGCAGTGAAAAGCCTGCCGAAGGAGATCAGCGCTTTGTCGCTTGCTGTTGATATTGCCGCCGCATTGAACGGTGTGGACGCCGCAGTTGTCTGCACCGAGTGGCCGCAATTCCGCCAGGTGGATTGGGCGAAACTAGTTCCGACGATGCGCCGGCGTGTTTTCGTGGACGCGAACCGCTTTCTAGAAAACGAATTGAAAAGCATGGCGGGTGTCGAGCATCTTTCAGTCGGCCGCGCCATGAACATGAAACTAAAAAACGTCAACGCGCTCATCACGGGCGGCAGCCAGGGACTCGGCAAGGTCATCGCCGAACATTTCCTGCGCGAAGGTGCGAACGTGGTCATTTGCGCCCGCAACAAAAAGGAATTGTCTGCAACACGCGACGAGCTGGCGAAGAAATTTCCGTCGCAAAAAGTTTGCGCCAGAACCTGTGACGTTTCCGATGAAAAGTTGGTCAGTGGACTCGTCGCATTTGCATTGCGCGAACTCGGTTCGCTTCAGGTGCTTGTCTTGAACGCCGGCATTTACGGCCCGATGGGGCCGACGGAATCCGTCTCCCTGGACGAATGGCGGCAGGCGATGGAAATCAATCTTTTCGGTGTGCTGCTGCCCTGCCGCGCGGTCATTCCCTATTTCAAAAAAGTTGGTCGAGGCAAAATTATCGTGTTGAGCGGCGGTGGCGCTACGAATCCGCTGCCGAACATCAGCTCCTACGCCGCGTCCAAGGCCGCCGCAGTCCGGCTGATGGAAACACTGGCTGAGGAGTTGAAAGAATTTCGCGTGGATGTGAACGCGATAGCACCCGGCGCGCTGGCTACGCGATTGGTTGATGAAGTTCTGGCCGCCGGGCCGGAAAAAGTCGGCGCTGCATTTTTCGAGAAGAACAAACAGTGGAAGGAAAAGGGCGCGGTTCCACTGGAACTTGGCGCGCGGCTGGCGGTTTATCTTGCCAGCACGGAGAGCGACGGCATCACTGGCAAACTCATCAGTGCGCAATGGGATCCGTGGGAGAAATTGCACGAGTTCAAAAGCGATTTAGGCGGTGACATTTACACGTTGCGCCGCATCGTGCCGAAGGATCGTGGTAAAAAGTGGGGCGACAAATGAATTACGCCATCATCGGATGCGGATTGATTGGAAAGAAACGGCTGGCCGGGTTGCCCACCGGTTCAAAACTCGTCGTGGCTTGCGACACCAATTTATCGCGCGCTGAAGAATTGGTGAAGCTGGCAAAAAACGGCCGCGCTATCGCCGATTTCAAGCAAGCCGTCGCCGATTCGCAGGTGGATGCGGTGATTGTGGCAACGGTCAACGCTGCGTTGGCCGAAGTTTCCGCCGCCGCGATTCGTGCCGGCAAACATGTTCTTGTTGAAAAGCCAGCTGGCATTTCCGTAAAGCAAATTGATGAGTTGATTGCACTCGCCAAGAAGCACGGTGTATGCGTGCGCGTTGGCTTCAATCATCGCTATCATCCGGCGTTTCATAAAGGCGCGGGAGATTTTTGAGTCGGGTGTGATGGGCGAGTTGATGTTCATCCGCGCTCGTTACGGCCACGGCGGGCGTGTCGGTTACGACAAGGAATGGCGGGCCGACCCGAAAGCTGTCCGGCGGCGGCGAATTGATTGACCAGGGGATCCATCTGATTGACCTCGCCGGCTGGTTTCTCGGCGAGTTCAAAAAAATTGACGGCCACGCCGCGACTTATTTCTGGAACATGCCGGTGGACGACAACGCATTTCTGGATTTGCAGACTGCCAAAGGCCAGACTGCGTGGCTGCACGTCAGTTGCACGGAATGGAAAAATCTTTTTTCGTTCGAGATTTACGGGCGCAACACGAAGCTGCATATCGAAGGTCTCGGCGGCAGCTACGGCGTGGAGAAACTTTATCATTACCAGATGAAGCCGGAGATGGGCATTCCCGACACGAAGGTTTATGAATTTCCCGGCGCGGATGAATCGTGGCGCATCGAACTGGGCGGGTTTGAGCGCGACATCCAATTGAATCGAAACCCTGACGCAGGACTTGCGGAAGCGCTCGCCGCGCTTCAAATTGTCGAAACCATTTATCAGAAAAGCGGAATGCCAAAATTATGATTATCGCGCGTTCACCACTTCGCGTTACGCTCGGCGGCGGCGGAACGGATTTGCCATCGTATTACGAAAAGTTCGGCGGCTTCCTCATCGCCGCGGCGATTGACAAATATGTCTACATCACGCTGCACGACACGTTCGTGGCGGATTTGCTGGCTAAGTATTCGGAACTGGAGCGTGTGACGGATGCGGCGGCATTGAAACATCCGATTTTGCGCGAGGCTTTCGGGCTGGTCGGCATGAACGGACATTTTCTTGAAGTGACGGCGATGGCCGACATTCCCGCTGGAACCGGTCTTGGCTCGTCCGGCAGTTTCACCACCGCGTTGCTCAAGGCACTGCACGCCTACAAAAAAAACCTGGTTCACCCGGCTGAACTCGCGGCGCAGGCGTGTGAAGTCGAACTCGGCGCGTTTGCGCGAGCCGATTGGCAAGCAGGACCAATACATCGCCGCTTATGGTGGCATCACTTGTTTCAAATTTTCGGAAAATGGAAAAGTCGAGGCGTGGCCGCTCAAGATTTCCGATGAGACGCGCGACAATCTAGAGGACAATTTGCTTTTATTTTTCACCGGCTATTCGCGCAGCGCGTCGGCGATTTTGAAGGAGCAGGACACCAAATCGAAATCGGACGACAAGTCCATGATTGAAAACCTGCATTTCGTCAAGGATCTCGGCCTGCAAAGTCAGGCTGCGCTCGAAAGCGGAGATCTCGCCGGGTTCGCGCGGTTGATGGACGTGCATTGGCAGCGCAAGAAGCAACGCAGCGGCGGCATGAGCAATCCGAAAATCAACGAATGGTATGACCTCGCGATGGCCAACGGCGCGCTCGGCGGAAAATTGATCGGCGCCGGCGGCGGCGGTTTCCTGATGTTTTATGCCGGGGACAAAACGAAATTGCGTCACGCCATGCTGCGCGCTGGCTTGAAGGAAGTCCGCTTCCGATTTGATTTCGAGGGAACAAAACTTGTCATCTCGTAAAATCATGCTGGCAAAGAGCATCCTTCAAGCGGGCCGCGCTGCTTTGGCGGCGGCATTACTTTTATGTGCGGCGACCGCAACTTTTGGGGCGATGAACGCCGTGGATTTGCGTTGCGATTATGCCGTCAACCCGCTGGGCGTTGACTCGGCAAGTCCGCGCCTGTTTTGGGAATTGAAAAGTGACGAGCGCGGCCAGCAGCAGACCGCGTATCAAATCCTCGTCGCTTCATCCGAAAGGAATCTGGCGCATGACAACGGTGATTTGTGGAACAGCGGCAAGGTTTCCGCCGACGAGACGATTCAAATTACCTACGCGGGTGCGGCGTTGAAATCGTCGCAGCAGGCTTTCTGGAAGGTGCGCGTGTGGAATCAGGATGGAAAAGTTTCCGCGTGGAGCAGGCTGGCGACCTGGACGACTGGGGTTCTACAAGATTCAGACTGGCAGGCGAAATGGATTGGATCGGCGGATACGAACATTCCTTCGCTGTTGCTGCGCCATGAATTTTCCGTGAAGCCTGGACTCCAGCGCGCCGTCATCAATATCTGCGGCCTCGGTCAATATGAACTGACGCTAAACGGCAAAAAGGTCGGCCGACGATTTTCTTTCACCCGGCTGGTCGAAATACGACAAGACCTGTCTTTACGATACGCGTGACATCACGGATTCGCTGCGGAAAGGCCAAAATGCCGTCGGTATCGAACTCGGGAACGGCATGTATGATTTGCTGAAGACGCGGTTTGTGCCGTCCGGCGGGCGTCCTTATTCTTTTGGCCCGCAAAAGGCCATCGCGCAAATCCATTTGGAATATGCCGACGGCTCGGTTGAAACGATTGGCACAGACGAAAACTGGCGCGTCGCGCCCAGCCCGATCATTTCATCGTCCATTTATGGCGGTGAAGATTTTGACTCGCGGCTTGTGCAAAACGGCTGGAACAAAATCACATTCGATCATTCAAAATGGTTGCCCGCAATTGTCGTTAACGGACCGGGCGGAGAATTGCGCGGGCTTTCCTGCGCCGCGCCGCCGATTCGCTTGTTTGAAATTCACAAGCCGGTTTGGTCGCGCACAATCACAAACGGCGACGTAATTTTCGATCTTGGCCAGAATGCCGCCCACATCCCGAAAATGTCCGTCACCGGCCCGGCAGGCAGTCGCGTGCGCATTATTCCATCCGAACTCGTCGGCACTAACGGTTCGGCGGATCAAAGTTCGATGGGCGTTGGACGCCGAAACGTAATCTGGTGCGATTACACCAAGGAGACGGACGGCGTGGAAACGTGGTCGCCGAAATTTTTTTACGTCGGCTGCCGCTATTTTGAAGTGAAATCTTTTCCAGCGAATGGCGAAACAAAATTGCCCGCCGTGAAATCCATTGAAGGCATCGTCGTCCAATCTTCCTCCGAACCCGTCGGCGAATTTGAATGTTCCAACCCTTTGTTCAACCGCATCCGCAAGCTCGTCCGCTGGGCGCAACGCAGCAACATGATGAGCGTGATGACGGACTGTCCGACACGTGAAAAACGCGGCTGGCTGGAGCAGGACCATTTGAACGGCCCGGCGTTGCGCTACGAATTCGACCTCGCGCAACTGTTCACCAAGACGCTGAATGACATCGCCGACTCGCAACTCGCCAGCGGCCTCGTGCCGACGGTTGCGCCGGAATACACGATCTTCAGGGACAAAGGCCAGACTGGCGAACAACGCGGCATTTTTGGCGACTCGCCGGAATGGGGCAGCGCGTTCATCCTCGTGCCGTGGCAGCAATACGAATTCGGCGGCGACCTGAACCTCTTCCGCATTCACTACGATTCGATGACCAATTATCTCGCCTATTTTGGCAGCCGCGCGACGAATTATATCGTCAACTACGGCCTCGGCGACTGGTATGACCTTGGCCCGAAGCATCCCGGCGTCGCGCAGCTCACGCCCATCGCGCTGACAGCCACGGCGTTTTATTTTCAAGACACTGAAATCATGTCGCGCGCTGCCGCGCTGCTCGGCAAACTCGATGACGCGAAACAATTTTCCGAACTGGCGGAAAATATCCGCGCTGCATTCAACGATAGATTTTACAACGCCACCAACCATTTCTACGCGACGGATTCGCAAACGGCCAATTCCATTCCGCTCGTCATGGGCATTTGTGAGCCGGCAAATCGTGCGGATGTTTTGGATGCAATTGTCACCGATATTCGTAAACGCGGGAACGCGTTCACGGCAGGCGATGTCGGCTACCGTTATTTGCTGCGGGCGCTCGCCGATGGCGGGCGCAGCGACGTGATTTTCGACATCAACAACCAGTCAGACAAGCCTGGTTACGGTCTGCAATTGAAAAAAGGCGCGACCAGCTTGACCGAGGCGTGGGACGCCGGACGCGACTCGTCGCAAAATCACTTTATGCTCGGCCAGATTCAGGAATGGTTTTATCACGATCTCGCCGGAATCCAAAACGCGCCGGACAGCGCGGGTTTCAAAGAAATCGTTATCGATCCACAACCCGTCGGCGACGTGACGTGGGTGAAGGCCGGTTACAATTCCATCCGCGGAAAAATTGTCAGCAACTGGAAAAGCGACGGCGGGAAGTTCACCTTGAAGGTTTCAATCCCGGCAAACACGACCGCGACAGTTTATGTTCCCGCCAAATCCGCCTCCGCAGTCAATGGCTGAAGGCGCGACATTTTTGCGGATGGAAAATGACCGTGCGATATTTGTAATCGGGTCCGGTAATTACACATTTGTCTCACATTCAAGATGACTTCGCCGCTTGATATTCCGGTCGCCATCCTCGCGGGCGGACTCGCCACGCGGCTCCGGCCCATCACGGAAAAGATTCCCAAGTCGCTGGTTCCTGTCGCGGGTAAACCGTTCCTTGCGCACCAGCTTGAATTGCTCAAATCGCGCGGCGTCCGCCGCGCCGTGCTTTGCGTCGGCTATCTCGGCGAAATGATCCAGCGTGATTTCGGCGACGGTGAAAAGTTCGGCGTGAAACTGGATTATTCTTTTGACGGCGAAAAATTGCTTGGCACCGGCGGCGCCATCAAACGCGCGCTTGCCGCTGCTCGGCCAGGAATTTTTTGTGCTCTACGGCGATTCATATCTGCCGGTTGAATACGCGCCCATCGCGGAGTTTTTCCAGCGCAGCGGAAAACTGGGCTGCATGACGGTTTATCGCAACGAAGGGAAATACGACACCAGCAACGTCGTTTTTGCCGGCGGCGAAATCAAGGTTTATGACAAGAAGGCGAAATTGCCGGAAATGCGGCACATTGATTATGGCTTGAGTTTGTTCAAAGCGGTCGGTATTCGATTCGTATCCTGCCGGGCAGCCTTTCGACCTCGCCGAAGTCATGGGCAAACTCGTCAGGGAACAGCAGCTTGCCGGCTTCGAAGTGCGCGAACGATTTTATGAAATCGGCTCGCCTGCGGGCTTGGCGGAACTGGAAACGCTGCTACAATCGAAATCACCATGAGCTTTGCAAATGAATTTTTGGCTGAAGTCCAGCAGGTCACTTCGCAATTGAATGCGGACGCGATTGAAAAATGCGCCGACGAACTGGTCCGCGTGCGCGAACGCGGCGGGCGACTGTTCATCCTCGGTGTCGGCGGCAGCGCGGCCAACGCCAGCCATGCCGTCAATGATTTCCGCAAAATCTGCGGTTTCGAGGCCTACGCGCCGACCGACAACGTTTCCGAGTTGACCGCGCGAACGAACGACGAAGGCTGGGCGACAATTTTCGCCGAATGGCTCAAAGGCAGCCGGATCAATTCAAAGGACGGCCTGCTCATTTTCTCCGTCGGTGGCGGCAATCTGGAAAAAAACGTCAGCCCGAATCTCGTCAGCGCTATTCAACTCGCCAAAAAAGTCGGCGCGGCAGTCATTGGAATTGTCGGGCGCGACGGCGGGTTCACTGCCAAGGAGGCAACTGCCTGCGTCATCGTGCCGACGGTGAACCCGGCGCACGTCACGCCGCACAGCGAGGCGTTTCAGGCCGTCGTCTGGCACCTGCTCGTTTCGCATCCGAAACTCAAAGTCGGCCAGACGAAATGGGAAAGCACGAAGTGAAAGCGGAAGCGAAAGCGGAAAGCGCGCGCCGTTTTTCTCGACCGCGACGGCGTAATCAACCGTGCGCTGGAGCGCGACTGCAAGCCGTATCCGCCGAGAAACTTGGGCGAATTTGAAATCCTTCCCGGCGTTCCCGAAGCCTGTGCGAAACTGAAAGCCGCCGGTTTTTTGCTCGTCGTTGCGACCAACCAGCCCGACGTTGGCCGCGGCACATTGAAGCAGGAAATCGTCGAAACCATCCACGACGAAATGCGCCGGCAACTGCCGCTCGACCGCGTGGAGGTTTGTTACCATCCCGGCCAAGGGCGATTCGGACTGCGACTGCCGCAAGCCGAAACCGGGCATGTTGCTGCGCGCCGCGCGCGAGCTGGGCATTGACCTCGCGCAAAGCTGGATGGTCGGCGACCGCTGGCGCGACGTGGATTGCGGCCATGCCGCCGGCTGCCGGACGATTTTCATTGATTGCGGTTATGCCGAGGAATTGAAGCAGAAACCTGATTTTTCGGCTCGCAATCTGGCCGAAGCTGCGGACATAATTCTGCGCGAGTACCAAAAATATTTAATCATGCGCACTCTCAAAGATTTGAAAGTTAAGATTTTCGCCGACGGTGCCGACAAGAAGGGCATGTTGGAGTTGAACGCCAATCCGCTCATCCAGGGCCTGACCACAAATCCGACGCTCATGCGCAAGGCGGGTATCACGGAGTTCGAGGCGTTCGCGCGCGACATTTTGCAGGGCATCACCGTCAAGCCACTTGTCGTTCGAGGTGTTTTCCGATGATTTCCCGGAAATGAAACGTCAGGCGACTGAAAATCAACAGTTGGGCCAAAAATGTTTACGTCAAGATTCCCATCACCAACACTCGCGACGAATCGTCGTCTGCCGCTCATCCGCGAACTCGCCAATGAAGGCGTGAAGCTCAACATCACCGCGATTCTGACTTTGGAGCAGGTCAAGGGCGTGCGCGCAGGCGTTGAATCCCAAGGTGCCGTCGTTCGTTTCCGTTTTTGCCGGGCGTATCGCAGACACCGGAGTGGATCCGATTCCGCACATGCGCGAGTGCAAAAAAATCCTGGCTGGCATGCCGAAGGCGGAACTGCTCTGGGCCAGCGTCCGCGAGGTGCTGAACATTTTTCAGGCGAACGACTGCGGCTGCGAAATCGTGACCGTGCCGCACGACATTTTGAACAAGGCGCTCAAGATGGCCGGAATGGATTTGAAGGAACTTTCGCTCGACACGGTGAAAATGTTCGCCAACGACGCGAAGGGCGCGGGCTTCAGTTTGTAAGGGGCACAGGCCTCTGGCCTGTCGTTTTCGGCTTCTCGCCGAAAACCTTGGTTGCAATCGCTCTTCTCCAATCTCCGAACTTCACCTGCGGGACGCGGGTGCTGCCTCAAATCAATTTCGTCACCGTTTCAAAAACATCTTCGATTTTGATGGACGCCATGCACGCCAGCAATTCCTCGCGCGTGCCCTTGATGTCGCCGCCGTCGTAGCGGTAATAATCCAGATTGCGCCCGGCGACGACGGGATTTTTCACCAGCGTGAACGGATTGCCATAAGGCAGGTTCGTCGCATTCAACGTCGGCGCCTCGATGACAATCTGGTTCGGCGCCTTCACCGCCGCGGCGATGTGCATCAACGCCGTGTCCACGCTCAAAAACGCGCTGCACCGCTTCATCAACGCCGCCGTCTGACGCAGATTTTGCGTCTTTGCCTCCAGCGTCAAATCGCGGTTCGATTGCGCCAGCACGACCTGGTGGTCCTTCGTTTCCTCCGGCCCGCCAAAGAGCAGAACGCGGATGTCCGGCCGCTCCTTGTTCAATCGCCGGATCAGTCCGGCGTAATTTTTCAACGGCCAGCGTTTGAGCGGCAGATTTTTCGTGCCGCCGGAGCCGACGTGAACGCCGAGGATTTTCTGTCCGGCCAGCTTGTTTTTGGCGAGGAATTCATCCGCCCATTTTTCCTCGTCCGGCGTCAGGAAAATTTCCATTTCGTGCGACGGCAATTTCACTTTCGCGCCGAGCAGCGGCAGCACGTCAAAATTGTTTTCAATCGAGTGCCGCGTGTAATCCTGCGGCAGCGTCCGGTTCACCAGCCGGCGGTCGAGCCAGCCGAAAGCATTCGTATTCGTGGCTGATGCGCACCGGCGCGCCGGCGATGCGCGCGGCGATGCGATAATGAATTCGCGGCTGCGGATGCGTGTTGATGGAAACGTCGTAGTCGATTGCGCCGCAGCGACCAGAGAAATTTCAGTCCCTCCAATTTGCCGGCGTTGATGAGATTTTTCTGATGGACCCGGTTCAGGTGCGGATTGTTTTCCAGCAAATCCTTCGAGCCGGCCCACAACACCAGCGCGTCAATCGTCGCATCGGGAAAATTCGCGCGCAACTCATGGATGAGCGGCGTGGCGATCAGCGCGTCGCCGATGCCCGCCATGGCAATGACCAGAATTTTCATTCGCGTCTGCGGAAACGTGTCACAGGCTTGAAATTTTTTCCAGCAACGCCGTCGTGGATTTGCCGGGCACGAACGGGATGATGATGATTTTCCCGCCCGCCGATTCGACCGCACGGCGCTCGTCCTGGTTCAGCGTGTCCAGCGTGTAATCGCCGCCTTTGACGTAAATGTCCGGCTGCGCCGCCGCCAGAAATTTGACCGCTCGTTTTTTCGGCAAAAATGCAAACGCCGCTGACGCTTTCCAGCGCGGCCAGCACGGCGGCTCGGTCGGATTCGGAATTCACCGGGCGGCCCGCGCCTTTCAATTCCGCGGACAGCCTCGTCGCCATTGACGCCGACCAGCAGCGCATCGCCGAAATTGCGCGCCGATTCGAGATAAGAGACATGGCCGAGGTGCAGGATGTCGAAGCAGCCGTTGGTGACGACGAGCTGTTTGCCGGTCGCGCGGAATTTTTTTCGCCAGCCCGGCAAATTTGTCCCACGCGATGATTTTGTCGCGGAAGTTCACGGCTTTATTTTGCCCGCACGCCGCCGATTGGCAATGATTTAGCGATGTCCGGCAGGGTCGTCAAATTGTCCGCACCCGGACTTCCTTCGCGAGTCGGGGCACGTCTTTGCGGTTCAATTCGCCAGGCATGCGGCGTGAGTGCGTTGGCTGCTCCGGCGGCGGCGCCCCAGCGGCACGCCTCGCCCAAATCATCGCCGCGCAGCAACCGCCAAACCACACCGGCAGTGAAGGCGTCGCCGGAACCAATCGGATTCACCACATTGATTCGTGGCGTGATGATGCGCCGGAAAATGGTTCCCGTCAAACGCCAGCGCCGGCTCCCGGCCCGCCGTCACAATCACCCGTTGCGCGCCGCGTTCGCATAATTCGCGCATCGCCCGCATCACGTCCGCTTCGGACTTGAGTTTGCGTCCGACGGTCGCCGCCAGTTCCGGCCGGTTGGGTTTGACCAGTCCCGGTTTTGCCTTGAGCGCCTCGGTCAATGCGGTACCCTGCGCGTCCACGACGGAAATCGCCCCTGCGCTTTCCGCCAGCCGCGACGCAATCATGATACAAGGTTGCCGGGCCGCCGGACGCGATGGTTCCAGACATCACCACCGCGCGGCAACCGGCGATGTGCCGCCGGACGACGGCCATGAATTTCTTGAAATCCGCCGGCCCGACCGGGCGGCTTTCCTCGACCAGTTCCGTGTGCGTGCCCGCTGATTCGTCAATCACCGTGATGCATTGCCGCGTCGGGGCTTTCACCGTCACGAAATCGGATTCGATTTGTTTTTCCGCCATCACCGCGCGCAAAAATTCGCCGCGTTGGCCGCCGAGAAAGCCCGTCGCGACCGGATGCGCGCCGAGCGCTTTCAGGATTTTCGCCACGTTGATGGCTTTGCCGGCCACGCCGTCGAGCGTCGTCACGGCGCGGTTGACCGCGTCAGGCGTTAGTTTGCGGAAAATCATCACCCGTTGCGCGGCGGGCGTCGTGCCGATGCAGAGAATTTTCGTCGAAGGCATTTCGGGCAAATCATCGCCTGCAATCCGGTTCCGCGTCAACAAAGCTGTTATCCGCCCCGGTGCTTGTAAATCACCACCGACTGGTTGGTGAACACCACATCCGCCTCATTGAGAATGATCTGCCATTCGGCGGCGGCCTTGCTCCAGGGATTGCTTGAAGCGAGCCGTCTGCAAAAATGTATTGGATGTTCGTGCTCCAGAATTCGCGCCCCGGTCCGGGTCGGTCCAGTCGGCGCGTGCATTGAAAAGGTTCGTGATCCAATTCTGCCGATCCGCCAAGTCCACCGACTGCGCCCAATGCCCCCACACCACCGTGTTTCCGGCCAGTCCCGGAATCAGGCGGCTGGTCTCAACCGTGGCAAAAACCACATCGCTTGGTTTGGTCTCGGTTTTGAGAAAATGCAGGCCGCCCGTCACGTCGCTGCTGATGTAATAATAACCGTCCGCGTTGTTTCGCACTTCGCGGTTCTCGCTGGCGAGCAGATACACGGGAGTTGATGCCAGCAACAGCAGAAAAATAACTGCCACAAAGACCGTGACCCATCCGCGTGTCCGGAAATTTGAAAATCGGTTCAGGAGCAGGTCGAGCGAAATCGCGGCCAAAATGCACAGGGGAATGTGTGCTCCAAAGATGAGTTTACGCTGGAACCAGAACGGAATGTAGGCCAATGCCACGGACAGGACAAACCAGAGCGTGACCGGCCAATGGCGCTTCATGAGTTGTTCTCGCTCCACGACGAGGCCCGTGCCGCAAAGCAGCAGCGGCAGTCCAAATCCCAGCGCATAGGTTAGGGGCGAAGGGCTGGCCATTTCCCCCGTGGAATCATGCCGGGCGATGAGGGGGTGCAATGTTGCCACCAGCCCCACATAAACGACAAAAGGGATCGCAGCCAAAAAATAACGGAACAGATAAACCAAAGCGGATGATTTTCTGCGCAGCGCCGTGATGAGTATGGCAAAAGCGAACAACAGTGGCTGCGAATAAGGATGGATCAAGGCGAGAATTCCCGTGACCGCGCCGGCGAGCCAGAAGTCTGATTTGCACCCGTCCCGCGAGCCGCGGTCCAGCCAAAACAGGGTGAGCAGCATCAGCGTCAGCGAATAGGGAAACAAAGGGTTCCACAAGAGGCACCAAAAGGTGTTCATGTCCACCAGCCACAAATCGCCGGAGAAATTGGATGACGGGTCGGCAACGCCGGAATATGCCAGCAAACCGCCCACTCCGGAGGAAACACCGACCAGAATCGTGGCGGCTATGGATTGAAACCGGTTGAGTCCGAGATAGTCGCTGTATTTGAAAAGTGCGAGCAGGAAGAAAACGACTCCGGCCTCTTTCAGCACAAAAAGGGTGAATCCGACGTTGCCGGCAAATAGCCGGCTCAACCAGCCGGCAATCAAAAAAAATGGGTGGAATAGAAACGCCGGATGCGGGAGCGCCGTGAATTTCAATTGAAACAGGAAGTGCCCTTGCGCCGCCTGCTGTGTCCAGGCCATGTAACCAAATGAATCTTCCGGGTACGGTGGGACAATCCATGTGTAATGGAATCCTGCCGGCGTGGCGAGCCAGTTCAGCATGTAAGGAGCGGAGGTCGCCAACACCATGAAAATGATCCAACCCAGCCGGAAGGCGTTCAGACCGGCCCCATCCTTGTTTGTAGGGGTTGCTCGTTTTGAATCGTTGGTTCGGCCGGACATCTCAGCTTTATGGCGGATTCATCGCCTGGGAACAATCGGAAACCTTCGCTCATGGGGGCATCGGCACGGGTCATAGACACGTGCTCTGCAATGACAGAGGCAACTGGAGCCGCTGCCTTTATCCTTCAAGCTTCGCGTCCAGCGTGATGTTTGCCTTGAGCAGGCGCGAGATGGGACAACCGGCTTTTGCCCCGTTCGCGATGGCGGTGAACTTTGCCTGGTCAATGCCAGGAATTTTTGCCGTCATGTCCAGATGCGATTCCGTGACCGTGAAACCCGCATCCGTCTTGTCCAGCGTGACCGTCGCCCTCGTGTGGATGGTGGTGGGTGTGAAGCCGGCCTTGCCGAGTTCCGCCGAGAAGGCCATCGAGAAACAGCCGGCGTGAGCCGCCGCGATGAGTTCCTCCGGGTTCGTGCCGATACCGTTCTCGAAGCGTGTGCTGAACGAGTATTGCGTCTCCTTGAGCACGCCGCTCTCGGTGGAGATGCTGCCTTTTCCGCTTTTCAGATCGCCCTGCCAGACCGCCGATGCTTTACGTTTCATAAACCTATTCTCCTTTCAAATGCCGGAACGTCAATTTGTTTCTACAACCGACTTCATCGCCGCCAGCCCTTTTTCAAAATCGCCGCCGATCATCTTGTCGGAGTCCATGAACAGGCCGAACACCTTGAAGAAAAAATTGCTTTTGCCGGTCATGCTCCATGTCACGACCGTCTGATTCCCCTCGGGTTTGAACGCGAACCCGGCGGTGTTTGTGGCCTTGAACGGCTTGAGGAATTCCAGCTTGATGCGGATCAGAGTGTTCGGCGCGCTTTCGACGATGGTCATGCGGCCTGCGCCGACTTTCTTGTTGCCGTCCCACGAAAAGCCCGCGCCGACACCCGACGCCGCGCCGGCGTAGGAGTTTTTGCAGGACGGATCCATTTTCGCCCAAGGCGACCAAGCCTCCCATTTGTGAAAATCGTTCACATGTGGGAAAACTTTTTCCGGAGAAGCGGAAATGTTCGCCGCCCGCATGACGGTGAATTCGTCCGGTCTCCCGGCGATGACGACGATTAAAATGATGGCGATGAAGGCGAGTGCCAGAAGGATGGGTAACATGGATTTCCTTTCGTTGAAGTCAGTTGAGCAGGCCGGAGAATTTTCTGCGCGCGTCCCAGAACAGATACAGCGCGCACACGATGATGATGTCCAGCATCGGGTTGATTAAATGTCTGTCGTCGTCAATGAGAACATGGAACGCGATGATGTTCACGATGACCGGTCCGAGCAGCAGCAGGCCGATGTTTCGCAGACGCGGAATCATCACCACGATCCCGCCGGTGAACTCGAACATTTTCACAAACTTCACATAGCCGGTCGGGACGAACGCCTCCATGAAATGCCATGCAGACGTGCCTTCGGGCATCGGTGGAATTTTGATGAGGTTGAACAGGACCGGGACGCTCGCTGCGAGGAAGCAAAGCCCCAGCAGGACGCCGGCGATACAGGGCAGGTATTTTTTCATGGATGGTTTTGGTTGTTTGCTTTAGTTCAAAGTTTATCCACCCGCCATCGCGCCGACGATGAGGAACGGTTCCGCGCCACTCACAATCTCGTCGGGCAATGGGGTCTCCGGCGGTTCCATTGACAAATCTTCCTTGCACGCAAAAAAGCGGACGAAGGGTCGGCGCTTCATCGTGCCGTGGTCGCGGATTGTTCCCCGTAAAACGGGATAACGCGTCTCCAGCGCATCGAGCACGGCGCGCAGGGTGACCGGATTGGCAATTTCAAGCTCCACCTCGCCGTCCACGCGCGCGAGGTTGCGCAGATGAAATGGAAGCGCCACGCGGATCATGGCAGCATTTGCGCCTCGACTGAATAAACCGCCGGCAGGTCGCGCACGATGGCATTCCACGAGTTGCCGCCATTGGCCGAGCCGTAAACCTGGCCGCCGGTCGTGCCGAAATAAATGCCGCACGGGTCAAGTTGATCCACTGCCATCGCATCGCGCAGCACATTCACGTAGCAATCCTTTTGCGGCAGGCCTTTCGTGAGCGGTTCCCATTCGTTGCCGCCGATCTTGCTGCGATAGACACGTAATTTCCCCTCTGGCGGATAGTGCAGCGAATCACTCGTGATGGGTACGACATAAATCGTTTCCGGCTCGTTCCAATTCACGTCAATCGGGAAACCGAAATCCGTCGGCAGATTCCCGCTGACCTCGTTCCACTGCTCGCCAGCGTTGTCGGTGCGCAAAACGTCCCAATGTTTTTGCATGAACAGTACATCCGGCCGCGACGGATGCAGCGCGATGCGGTGAACGCAGTGGCCCACCTCTGCGTCCGGGTCGGGCAATTCAAATTGGGATTTCAGCCCGCGCGTGATGGGCTTCCACGTTTTACCACCGTCATCGGTGCGGAAACAGCCGCCCGCCGAAATGGCGACGTAAATCCGCTTCTCATTTTTCGGATCGAGCAGAATCGTATGCACCGCCATGCCGCCCGCGCCGGGCTGCCAGAGATTTCCCTTGGCCTTGCGCAGGCCGGGAAGTTCCTTCCACGTTTTGCCGCCGTCGGTCGTCTTGAAAATCGCTGCGTCCTCCACGCCGGCGTAGGCCGTGTTCGGGTCGGCAGGCGAAGGTTCCAGATGCCACACGCGCTTGAATTCCCATGGATGCTGCGAGCCGTCATACCATTTGTGCGTGCCGGCCTCGCCCGCATACACAAATTTGTTGCTCTCGCCTTTGGGCATGCCCTCCGGGCCTTTAAGTTCGTCGGGGCTGCTGCCCGGCGTGTTCCACGTCTTGCCACCGTCGTCGGAACGCTGGATGATCTGTCCGAACCAGCCGCTCGATTGCGATGCATAAATGCGGTTCGGGTCAGCCGCCGAGCCTTTGACATGATAAATCTCCCAGCCCGCGAAATGCGGGCCGCTGACCCTCCAGTCCTTGCGCTTGCTATCCGCTGTCAGGATGAACGCGCCCTTTTTCGTGCCGACCAATATCCGGACCTTGCTCATGGTTTCTCCTTTTCCCTTTGTTTGAAGTCAATTTTTAACTCTTCCAACAATTCGTCAAGCCAGTTTTCCAGCCCGGTGTGAAAGGTGTTCCGCGAGCCGTTCCAAACTCAATGTCATGCCCATCTCAAATCCGCCGATGTATTTGTTCGCACCGGCGGTTGTCATGGTGACTCGCGAATGGATTGTAAGTTCGGTTTTGTCTCCGCGTCCGGCGAACGTGACGGTGTGCAAAAATTCAAACAGCAATTTTCCTTTATCGTCCAGTGCGCCGCACGAAAACACCAGGCGTTCGGGCGCGACGATTTCGCGGAACTCGCCTCCCATCGGAAAATCCTGTCCGTTCGGCGCGCGCATCACGTCATAAATTTTTCCGCCGGGCCGCGCGTCCCAATCGCAAACCGGATTGGTGAATCCCTTCGGCCCCCACCATCGCGCCAGATGCTTGGGATCGGTCCACGCCTTGAACACCAGCTCGCGCGGCGCGTCAAACTCGCGCGTGATGACAAATTCCCGGCCGGTGTAATCTTCCGTGGCTTTGTTATTTGTCGCCATAATTTTATTTTCCAACAAATTTTCCAAGCGAATCAAGACAACGAGTCCAGCCCTGCTCGTGGCGGTCGCGGCTTTCGACGGATGCAAATTTTTCGTGCGTCAAAATCAATTCAGTCTGTTTTCCGTGCGCGCGGAATTCCAACGTGACGAGCATTTCAGGCGGCTCGACCTCGCCGTATTCATCGCCGCTGCCGTCCTTTTCAAACGACCAGGTGAAGGCCAGGCGTTCCGGCGGCTTCACTTCGCGATAAATCCCGACGGTCGTGAAAAATTCGCCGTCAGCGCGCCGCACTTGAAGGCGATATTTGCCGCCGATGCGCGCGTCCACCTTCACTGATTGCAGCGATGCTCCGTCGCACGCCGCCGCACCGAACCACTGCTTGAATTGGTTCGCGTCCGTCCACGCCTTGAAAACCAGTTCGCGTGGCGCGTCGAAAACGCGGGTGAGTTGAAGTTTGATGTTGTTTTCTTTGATGGTTGCTGTTGTGTTCATTTTTTCTCCTTGGTTTGTAGTTGTTTCAGATATTCGTCCAGACGGTCAAAACTTTCTTCCCAGAATTTCCGGTATTCCTCGATCCACGCCTGCGCCTGCTGCATTGGCTTGGCCTCCAATTTCAATGAATGCACCCGGCCTTTGCGCCTGCGGCGGACCAAGCCGGCGTTTTCCAGAACGCGCAAATGCTTCGAGACCGCCGGCAGCGACATCGAATATGGCCGCGCCAGATCGGTGACGCAGTGGTCGCCGTGTGCCAGATGCTCCAGGATGCGCCGTCGCGTCGGATCGGCCAACGCGGCAAACGTGCGGTTCAATAATCGCGGCGAATACTTAACCATATGGTTAAGTATTAATGCAACACGACGGACAGTGCAAGCGAATTTTTAAGGAAATTTACAAGAGCTGTAAGCCCGAAAGAAAATAACCCGAGGCAAACGGAGTGCCGCCCTGGGTAAATCGTCCCAAATTATCTTTGATTTCAGGCCGCTGAAGTTCGGACGGTTGAAACTCCTCAAGATTAAGCAAGAAGTCGGCTGCACGTTTCGGCGCAACGTCGTCCTGCCATATCACAAAGCGGTTCGCCGGGCAGTTTCTTCGTCGCGTCAATGCCCAGCTTGCTGCCGATAGCCATGTTATTTTGTTTCACGGCCCTTTCAGCCATTGCGTCAGCATCGGGCTGGCGGGAATCCAGCGGGCGCGGACTTGCGGCGGCCTGACGGTGAAATCCGGCATCAAACTTTCGGCGAGATAGATGTTGCCGTCGCCGTAGTAACAGAGCGCCGGGCAAAACAGCATGCCGGGCAATTGGTCGCTGGTCAGGTTAATGGTGATGAGATTCATCGCGCCGGAGAACGGAAACGGATTCAATTCCACCGGCGTGCCGTCGCGCAGCACGCGCACGACTTCGGCCATGAGCGCAGCGTTGGTGGTGGTGACCACCGGACCGAATTTGTATTGCTGCCGTGCGGTCATCTCGCGGAGCGTAGCGGTGCGCCAGTCGAACGGCGGTTGCTTTATGTTGCGATAGGGCGCATATGCGGGCATTTCGGAGCCGCAATCCACCGCGATATAGGCGGTGACGGGCTGGCCGGGAATGGCGCCGACTTTCGCGGGGTTGATGGAACCCATGAGGCCGATGACCGTCTGCGGTTCCGTCAAGGTGAGTTGCAGGCTGTATTCCTCGTAGTCGTGCACGTAAACCTCGCCGCCGCCGGTCACTGAATCGTGTAAATAGCCGGGGTGCTCTGAAGCCGTTTGTGGTTCCATGGTGTAAATCGGCAGGCTGGGATCGCTGCCCGTCGCTTCCTCATGCCCGGCAAAAAAACCGAACGTCAGCGCCAGCACGAGCGCACCGCCAATCAGTCCGCAAGCCGCCACCACTGCGGCGAGAATGAGCCAACGCCTTTTAGTCATGGTTGAATTTTATTTGGCCGGATTTAAAAAGCTTCTCCACCTTCGCTTTCACGCTTTCATCCATCTTGATGAGCGGTGGCCACGCACGCTTGAAACCTTCGCCGGGAATTTTCTTCGTAGCGTCAATGCCCAGCTTGCTGCCGCTAATGATTTTCATTTTTCAACAGCGGGTTGCGGGTCTTGAGTTTCGGGAACATGGAGAAATCACGGTCGGCCGTCCAGAGTTCGCGCACGCCGTGGTGCAGGCACAGCGCCGCAATCCGCGCGTCATGGATGCGCGGGCCGGACAATTTCGCCGCCAGAGCCAGTTCGCGCATCTTTTCAAAATAACCCGGACTTTCGGCGAGCAGATGCACATTGCCGCCCGCAAACCAGGCGTCCACCGCCGCCAAAGCCCGCGGCAACGTCGAAGCCGGTTTATAAATGTTCGCATGCGTGACGATGCCGATGAATTCGTGAACGCATGGCCACGGAATCGCCCACGGCGCAGACTCATGTCGCAGGGAATCAATCAACTCCTTTGCCGCCGCATGGAATTTGCTGTCCTCGCGGTGCGAATAAATCAGCAGATTGGAATCAACCGCAATCACGCGCCGTGGCCCTTGTAAATTACGTCACGGATTTTGTCCCACGAAGCATTTTTGAACTCGTCCGTCAATCCCTCACCGCGGAAAGTCACCAGTGGCGGGAGATTTCTGGGCTTGCCCTGTTTTTTTTTCAGCACAATCCGCAGGCCCTGCTCGGTCAGCGAACGGAAGGTTGTCTTTTCCTTCCGCGCGAGACGCTGGGCGCGCTCGAAAAGGTCGTCGGCAATTTCAATGGTCGTCTTCATAATATGGCTACCCATATTCGCACCGGTGGCGACCCATATCAAGAGGTTTTTCCAGCGTCGTCTGTTAGTGTCTGGAGCCGTTTCAATTCTCGATCCAAGGAATTGAATGTTTTGAAGTTCATTGACGACCGGAGATTCCTTTTCGGGTTTCGATTTTTCATTATAAATTTTCTTTGCTGTGGTTATTTTTTAACTAAATAACTTTTCCACCTTCGCTTTCACGCTTTCATCCGTCTTCCACCTTCGCGTTTGCCTCGGCGCGACAAGTGATTTCATAATTTTCCGCCGAACATTGCGTCAATTTTCTTCTGTGTGGCTTCGTCCATTTTAATCAACGGTGGCCAGCCACGCTTGTGGCCTTCGCCGGGGATTTTCTTCGTCGCGTCAATGCCCAGCTTGCTGCCGCTGGCGATTTCGCTCGTTGCGTGGTCGAGCACGTCGGACGGGCCTTTGGTGAAGATGCTGTCGCGCTGCGGATCGGTGTTGGCGGTGAGATGGAACAGCACTTCGCTGGTGTTGTGGACGTTCACACCGCCATCCACCACCACGATGTATTTAGTGAACATCATCTGGCCCATTCCCCAGAGGCCGTGCATGATCTTGTAGGCCTGCATCGGGTAGGTCTTCTTGATGCTGACGAAAACGAGGTTGTGGAACACGCCTTCCGCCGGCAGCGCGATGTCCACGATCTCGGGGAAATTCATCTTGAAGATCGGCAGGAACAATTTCACGCTTGCGCCGCCGATGTAAAAATCCTCCATCGGCGGAATGCCGACAATCGTCGCCGGATAAACCGCGTCCTTGCGATGCGTGATGGCCGTGATGTGGAAAACCGGATACGGTTCGGGCAGCGTGTAATAACCGGTGTGATCGCCAAACGGTCCTTCGTCGCGCAACGGCTCGGTCGGGTCAACATAACCTTCGATGACAAAATCCGAATTCGCCGGAACTTCCAAGTCGTTGGTCTCGCACTTCACAAGTTCGACGGATTTTTTGCGGAGATAACCCGCCAGCAAAAATTCATCAAGTCCGTCCGGCAGCGGCGCGGTGGCGGCAAAGGGAAACATCGGGTCGCCGCCGATGAAAATGCTGACCGGCATCCGCGTGCCGGTTTCGTAATAACGTCGTCCGTGCCGCGCGCCGACCTTCTGCAACTGCCAGTGCATGCCGGTCGTTTTGTCGTCGTAAATCTGGATGCGATACATGCCCACGTTGCGCTCGCCGGTATCCGGGTCTTTGGTGACAACGCACGGCAGCGTGATGAAACGCCCGCCATCCAAAGGCCAGCATTTCAGAATCGGGAGGTTGGCCAAAGTAGGGCAGGCGTCTCGCCTGCCCAGCGAGTGCGCAGCGCTCGCAGTTGATACTTCTTTATCATTTGCGCCTTCGGCGCTGTGCAGGCGGGACGCCTGCCCTGCGTTAAGAATGTCGGGCGCTTTCGGCCAGCTATCAACTCTCAACTTTGGACTATCAACCAAATGAATCACTTCCTTGCATGCTCCGCTCTTAATCGTCTTCGGTTTCGCATGGCGCAAATCCAATGCTTGGCCGAGCAACTTAATCGTTTCACGAAAACTCGTCGGCGGCTTGGCTTTCATCAGCGCGCCAAGCTCATTTGCGACTTCCTCTACGGACTCCGCACCCATGCTCATGGCCATGCGTTTGTGTGAACCCATCGTATTGATGGCCACGGGAAACGGCGAGACAACGCCATTGACGGTGGGCTTTTCGAATAGCAGCGCCTTGCCGCCACCTGGCGATTTCATCTCTCGGTCGGCGATCTCGGTTATTTCGAGTTCGGTGGCGACCGGTTGTGAAATACGTTTCAGCTCGCCCGCCCCGTCGAGCGCATTGACGAAATCGCGGAAGGATTCGAAAGCCATACGCCCGCGAAACTAAACCGAATCCAAGCCAAGGGAAAGAAAATGGTGGCCGCAGCCCAGGGCGCTTATTTCGGCAGCAAATCCGCGACGAGCGACTTCTCTTCCTTCAGTTCATTTTCCGTCGCGGCAATCTTCGCCTTGCTGAAGTCGTTCAGCGGTACGCCCTGGACAATCTCAAATTCCTTGCCGTTGCTGCGGATTGGGTAGCTGAAAATCAAACCTTTCTCGATGCCATAACTGCCGTCGGAATGAACCGCCACGCTGAACCAGTCTCCGGCGGGCGTTGGATGCGTGAGCTTATAGACCGTGTTGACAGCGGCGTTGGCGGCACTGGCGGCGCTGCTCAAGCCGCGCGCCTTGATGATGGCCGCACCGCGCTGCTGCACAGTGGTGATGAATTCGCCCTTGAGCCACGCCTCATCCTTGATCACAGACGGGACCATCTGGCCGGAAATTTGTGTGTTGTAGAAATCGGGATACATCGTGGCGCTATGATTGCCCCAGATGGCGAGATTCGTGACGGCGGTGACGTCCACGCCAGCCTTTTTCGCGAGCTGCGACTTGGCGCGATTTTCATCCAGCGCGGTCATGGCAAAGAAACGATTCTTCGGCACACCGGGCGCGTTATTCGCAGCGATGAGCGAATTGGTGTTGCACGGATTGCCAACGACCAGCACGCGCACGTCGCTTGCGGCATTCTTGGCGATGGCATTGCCCTGACCGGTGAAAATCTTGCCGTTGATGCCGAGCAAATCCTTGCGTTCCATGCCGGCCTTGCGTGGCACGGCGCCGACCAGCAGTGCCCAGTTCACGCCCTTGAATCCTTCATCGAGATTTGAGGTTGGCACGAGGCCCTTGAGCAGCGGGAACGCGCAATCGTCCAGTTCCATGCACACGCCGCCCAGCGCCGCCATCGCCTTTTCGTCGGGAATTTCGATGAGGTGCAGGATGACCGGTTGGTCCGGCCCGAACGCCGCGCCGGAGGCGATGCGGAACAGGAGTGAATAACCGATCTGGCCGGCAGCGCCGGTGATGGCCACGCGAATGGGTGCTTTGCTCATAAGATAAAATTTGGAACAGGAGTATAAATGCGAATTTCGATTTCACGCAAGAGCGGAACAGCGGCGATTCTTCAGTTTGCCGGTTCCTCCGTCACGTCAAACCGCTCAAACAGTTTGCCCAGCAACATGACACCCAGAGTGGCTTCGACCGCCACCACGACGGTTGCTGCCAGCGATGCGAACGGCACCGGGGCGACGGGACCAAGTGCCAGTTTCAACGGAAAATAGACGGCGGCAAAGGCAATCGCGGCCGGTAAGAGCGCCACCAACAGGGCCAGCATCTGGCCCACGGCGGAAATCAACCGCTGGCCGGTGGCTTCAATGCCGCGAGGGCTGTCCTTGCCGGCCAGTATCCACGACGGAAACAGCAGCACGGCGGCATTGGGGATCACCAGTAGGAGCGCGTCCAGCACCGGCAGCAGCACCGCCGCGCCGATGGCGATGGCCAGAAATAGCGTCGTCTGTTTGCCCGATAAATAAAGAATGAGACCGGTGCCAATCAGCAGCATCAACCATTGAAACGCAATCATCACCGACACCGGCGCGAGTATTTCGCCAAGGGCGATTTGCCAGCCGCGCAATGGAAACGTTTTCAGAATATCGGCCCGTGGCAGGTCATGCCGGAAATCCAGCCGCAGCAGTTGTGGCCCCAGCAACAGCGAGTAACCCACGGCGACAGCAACGAGAATCGCCGCCAGGGAGGAAAAATCCTGATCGTGCCTGACGTTTTTTAAGCCAAAGGCCAGCCCGACCACAACGATGGCGATGAGCACGACCCAGAGGCGCGGGGAAAAAACCTGGCCGACGCCGATGAGATTTTTCCACAGCAACGCCGTGGGAAGTGGCCCGGTTGCTGCCAGTCGGAACCATGGTCGCCGGGCCTTTTTATTTTTTTGCGCGGCCTGCCAGTCACCGGCGCGGACGGCGGCGATGCGGGTGGCAAGCTTTTGCGACGCTTCCACAGAGGCTTCTTCAAAGGCCACATCGGATCCAACCACCCAGATGTAATGCAGCAAATATAGCAGCAAAGCCGGAAACAGCGCGGTCAGGAACGCCGGCGCATCCGGGGAGAAAAATGGGCGCACCAGCAGGTGAAACGGATAAAGGAGATACAACGCGGGACCGGCGGTCAGCACCTGCTGCGCATATTTCAGGATGGAAGAAAGATCGGTTCTGTCGGTGGGAGTCATCGGCGGCAATGTGTTTTTCGCCCAAACCCAGATGAAAATGCCGAGGCTGGCGACCAGCGCGAAAACCAACAGCCGCCGGAGCCGGTTGGAAACACCGTGATCCAGCAGCAGCGTCCTCGCAAACGACGAACCGAGAAAATGGAGGTTCAGCGTCGAGAGGATCAGCCACCAGCCGGTCGCATGGGTCCAGACGTCGCCGCCAAACCGTCGGGAAAAAAACGTCAGCAGCAGGGCACTGAATAAAATCCGCAACTGGGATCGGATGAGTTTGAAATGAATCAGGGTGCGGCGCGTCACGGGCGCGGGAAAAAGAAACGCCACCTCGGCTTCGGTGAAAGTGAGCGCGGCGCGTTCGTGTGGAATCAACCACGCCAGCACCACAATGACAAATAGTGCCAGCGAGGCAAACGATTCCACCAACGGGAGATATTCCGGCGGAATCACCACCGCCGCCGCGTGGCGCCCGCCGCCGGTGTAACCTTGATGGAAGAGATAACGGAAAAAGTAAAAGTAGAAATAAATCCCGCCCACGATTGCCCCGAAGAGATATTTCGGCTGCTTGAGCCGCTTGAACCGGGTGACCAGCCGGTTGCGCGTCGAGTGATATTGCAGGTAAAAAAGCGCGGCAATCATTTGGATTCGAGCGGCAAAACCGGCGGCGGAAGGGGCGTGCTGGATTCGCTGGTGGCTCGGAAAAATATTTCCTCAAGGCTGGCGTCACCGGGCGATTCGGAAAATTTCCGTGTCACTTCGGCCAGCGTGCCATCGGCGATTTTCCGGCCGTTCTTCAAAATCAACAGGCGCGTGCAGATTTCCTGGACAAGGTGCAGCAGGTGCGAGCTGATGATGATGGCTGCGCCGTCGCGGGCGCGTTTCAAAATGGAATCCTTCATCCGCCGTATGCCAAATGGATCCAAACCGGTCAGCGGTTCGTCAAAGTAAATCACCTTCGGCGAATGCAGCAGGCCGCAGGCGATGGCGAGCTTTTGCTTCATGCCTCGCGACAACTCGCCGGGCAGGGCATCCTTTTTGTTCGCCAGTTCAAGTTCCTCAAGCAAGGTGGCGCCGGTCTTTTCGTAGTCGGTCACCTGGTAAATGCGCGCGACAAAATTCAAATGCTGCCAGACGGTCAGATAATCGAACAGTCGCGGTTCGTCGGTGAAAAAGGCGAGCTGCTTCTTGGCGGCAATCGCATCGCGGACGATGTCGTGGCCGCCGACGCGGACAACTCCGCGCGTGGGCGGTATGATGCCGGCGAGACAGCGCAGCGTGGTGGTCTTGCCCGCGCCGTTCGGGCCGACAAGGCCGACGACTTCGCCGGGTTGGATGGAAAACGACAGATCATTCACGGCGGTGAACTCGCCGTAAAGCTTGGTGAGACCTTCAACTTGAACCATGCGTTGTGCGGGTTACCGGGGGCTTTACTGGCGGCAACCTATCAGCAAGCCGGTGGCGGCGTAAAGCCCGGAAATTTTTGGCTTGAAAATAAAATTATTCGGCGTAGAACTGGGACGTTCTTTGAAACCGGTGGAAAGGTTTCCGCCAACATCACAGTCAAATATCAGGGAACCCGGTGTGAATCCGGGACGGTTGCGCCACTGTAACGGCTACAAACTCCCAATGCCACCGAACAAAATTCGGGAAGGCGGGAGTGAGGTTTGAGGCCGAAGTCAGGATATCGGTTTGGCTGTGCTCGTCGGCCCCGCATTCGGGGCGCTTCTCCGCAAAGAGAAGGATGAGGCCGGTCCGCCAGACTGTTTCTGGCGGAACTCGTCGAATGCCTTCATTCCCGTTTTGCGGAGTCTGGAGGCTTTTTTGCTTTCAGGCTTCGCGCTGGTCTCTCAACCAAAAAAACCGTTCTGTGAAAATTTTCGCGGAACAAAATTGAAAGATCAGTCCATGAAAAATAAATTGTTCGTCTCGCTGGCGTTTGCCGGCGCTTTGTTCATTCCCGCAATCACCCGCGCGCAATATGCCGACAGCGTGGTTTCCTACACCGAAGGCAGTGGAGTCGTTTCCGGTTACAATGATCCAACCGCTGCGCTTGGCGCACCAGCGACGTTTATCGGCTACCAAAATGCTGACCCGTTCAATCCTCCTTATCAAACGAACGACATCGTTGGCATCGGTACCGGCGGATCGTTGACTTTGCAGTTCAACACGCCGATTCAAAATAATCCGAACAATCCTTTTAGCCTGGATTTCATTATTTTCGGCCACGCCGGTTTCAACGTCACGAATGCCTATGACTCGAATTTTAATCCCATCGGCACGCCCGCGACGGATGGCACGCTGTTCACCGGCGGCACGGCTGATGTGCGCGTGTCCGTGAGCGCGGATGGCTCGACGTTTTACACATTGAATCCATCGCTCACGCCGGCTGTGGACGGCTTGTACCCGACTTATGCGGGCGGAAATCAGTTTCTGCCGGCCAATCCATCGCTGACTGCGGCTGATTTTTCAGGCCTGACCCTCGACCAAATCGAAACGCTTTACAACGGCTCGGCTGGCGGCGCGGGCTTCGACATCGGATGGGCGCAGAATAGTCTGAATCAAAGCGTTTCACTTCCTTCGATTGATTATATCCGGCTTGACGTTTTGAACGACGGCACGCCCGCATACATTGACGCCATTTCCACCGTTCCCGAGCCGTCAACGTGTGTGCTCGCATTTGTTGGCGCAGGATTGTTTTTGCTTCGCCGCCGCATTTGATGATGCGCGCAACTTTCTTTGCCTTGTGGGGACTGGTCGCCGCTTCGATTTGCGGGGCGGCGGCCATCGAGGAGGATTTTTCCACCGACCCGTTGCAAAACGGCTGGCGGATTTTTGGCGATACGAATCTGTTTCAATGGGACTCGACCAATCAAAATCTCGACGTCACGTGGGATGCGTCGCAGACGAACAGTTATTTTTACAAATCGCTCGGAACAATTCTCGCAAGGTCTGATGACTTCAGCCTGTCGTTCGATTTGCAATTGAATGACATCACTTGGAGCGGCTCCACCGAATTGTCGGTCGGGCTTTTTCGTTTCTCCGACGCAACGAACTCGGCTTTTTCCCGCACGGCCGCCAACACGCCGAATCTGTTCGAGTTCGATTTTTTCCCCGATAATGGCATTGGTCAGCCTGCCATTGTTGCCACGTTGACCGACACGAATGTGAACTCCTTGCACAAAAAAGATTTTTATTTCGTCTATGACAATCAGCCGTTGGACGACGGCATTGTCTATCACATAGTCCTCACGCACGCCGCCGGCCAGCCAGCCATCAGCGGCGAAGTTTTCGTCAATGGAGAACTTTACACGTCGTTGCCCAATGTTTTCACCGGGCCGATCACCGATTTTCGCATAGACACGGTTTCCGTCACCAGTTACGGAAATTCAGGCAGTTCACTTCTTGCGCACGGCACCGTGGACAATTTTGTCATCACCGTTCCACCCCCTCCGATTCAAAATCTTTCCGGCGTTCTGACAAATTCAATCTGGCAGGCGTGGTTCATCAGTCAAAGCAACTGGCTTTACACGCTCCAACGCTCGACGGATTTCCAGGCATGGACGGATGTTTCGCCCGCGGCTCCCGCCACAGGAACCAATTTTGTTTTGCCGGACACCAACCCGCCGGCGGGCGGCGCATTTTATCGCGTGGAAGCAGACCGGCCATGAACCGCCGCGCTTTTACATTGATCGAACTGCTCGTCATCATCGCCATCATCGCGATTCTGGCGGCGATGCTGCTGCCGGTTTTGAGCAAGGCTAAATCGTCCGCGCAACGCACTGCGTGCATGAGCAATCTGCGACAGCTTGGAATCGCCACGCAATTGTTTTGGGACGAAAATTCCCAAAAATGTTACCGCTGGATTTACAGTTCCACCAACGACGGAGTCATTTACTGGTTCGGCTGGCTGCATAATGATGATTTGCCGGAAGGCCGGCGCCCATTCGATTTGTCGCAGGGCGTTTTGTATCCATATCTCAACGGCAGCGACGTGCGTCTCTGCCCGGCGCTTTACTCGACACCGGCACAACTCAAATTGAAGGGCGACGGCGTGATTTTCAGCTACGGCTACAATTTTTATCTTTCTGCGCCATCAGGCAAACCGCTGGTGAGCGTGGGCAAAATAAAAAATCCGACCAAACTCGCGCTTTTTGCCGACGCCGCGCAGATCAACGATTTCCAAGACCCCGCCTCGCCCGACCATCCGATGCTCGAAGAATGGTATTACCTCGACGTGGACACGAATTTCTCAAGCGGGAGCTATTATCCCAACGGCCACTTCCGCCATTCGCAGCGGGCCAACGTCGCCTTCGCAGATGGTCACGTGGATTTGGAAATACCCGTGCCTGGCTCCATTGACAAACGACTGCCCAACCAATTCGTCGGTCAGTTGCGCCCGGAGATTTTAACCGTTCCTTAGATTTTTTATCCGTGTTTATCCGTGTCCACCCGCCGTGCGCGCGCCCGTCGCGGCAGGTCCGTGGTTAAGTTTCTGCCAAATCAACACAAACGCTGTCGCAAAATCCTGCGGCCTTTCCGCAATCCAGCTCGTGACTTTCTCCGGCGCGAACCAGCCACCCGTTTCAATTTCATCAGGATGCAACTGGAACGGTCCGTCGCTTTCGCAGCGATAAATCCACACAAATTCCGCGTCCGTTTCCGCGCAGGGGTTAATTTTGAAAAGCTTTTGCGGCGGCGTGGTCACTTTCAATCCAAGCTCCTCGCCCAATTCCCGGATTGCCGTTTCATCATAATGTTCGCCGGAATCCACATGGCCGGAGCTGGACGAATCCCAGACGCCCGGCTGCCGGTCCTTTTTCATCGAGCGTTTCTGCAAAAAAATCTCGCCGTGCGAATTGAAGACGAAGACGTG
The DNA here is from genome assembly GCA_963827815.1 of uncultured Verrucomicrobiae bacterium. GTDB lineage: Bacteria > Verrucomicrobiota > Verrucomicrobiia > Limisphaerales > UBA11358 > UBA11358. The sequence goes on from CAWHCL010000010.1 coordinate 31,321, forward strand.
AACCGCACGGTGCAGCAATCCGCGCGAATGAACCTCGCTGCGCGGCTTTCGGTTAATCACCTCGTCGCGCTCGTTGACGACATCAAATATTTCTTCACTCATAATATTTATCGCAAAGACGCAACGGCGCGGAGACGCAAAATTATCAAGGCAAACTGAAGCTACTCTGCGCCTTTGCATCTTTGCGCCATTGCGTTCGATTCTTCCGCGTTTAAAGCTTTCGTCAATCCAACAAACTGTTTCAGGCTCAACTTCTCCGCACGTTCCTGCGGCGAGATTTTTAATTCTGCGAACACGGCTTCCAGTTTTTCCTTTGGCCAGTCCATTTTCAACAGCTTGAGCATCATCTTGCGCCGCTGGGAAAACGCGCGCTTCACAATCTTCACATAACTCGCGCGCAGATTCTCTGGCAGCAACAGTTGTGCACGACGTTCCAAAATCACACAAGCCGAGTCCACGTCAGGCGATGGGAAAAAACACCCAGGTGGAATTTTGAACCATTCACGCGGCTCGAAATCCAATTGCACCAGCAATGTCAAAATGCCGTAGTCATCGTCGTCCGCCTGTGCCATCAAACGCTGCGCGACTTCAAGTTGCAGTGTGGCGACGATGCGTTTGGGCGCGCGCGTACCGCAAGCCAGTTCCACTAGTACCGGCGAGGCGACGGAATATGGCAGATTGGCAACCAGTTTCCAATCGCTCCAGTCAAGTGGCACAGGCATCTTGCCTGTGTTTGACAGGCTGGAAGCCCGTCCCACCTTCAAAAATTCCAGCGCGTCGTCATGCAGCAGAATTAAATGTTGCGGCGAAGTTTTTACGGCGGAAGGCCCCTCCGCCCTTACCCGAGCCATTTTCCCCGGGGCATGGGGTCTGCCTGCGCCGTGCCGGGGTGAATCCGGACGCGTTGGATTTACAGGCGTAACTACAATGTTCTCCCTCTCCTCGAGAGAGAGGGCTGGGGTGAGGGTGAGCAATTCATCCGACTGCGTTGTTAAGCCAAACCGTTCGCGCAATACCTCTACCAGCCGGCCATCCATCTCGATCGCCAGCACTTCACCGGCTTTTTCCAGCAGCAATTCCGTCAATGGTCCTAGTCCCGGTCCGATTTCAAGGACTTTATCCTTTGTTGAAAGTTCAGCCGCCTCGATAATCCGCCGTAACTGGTTCGTATCGTGCAGAAAATTCTGGCCGAGGGATTTCGTAAGTTGAATCCCGTGCTCCTCCAGAATTTCCCGCATTTCTGAAAGTTTCATTTCAAAGCCAGCCACAGATAAACACAGGTGGTCATAGCGTAAAACCAAACCGGAAAAATCCGTGTTTATCTGTGTTCATCCGTGGTTAAAACTTCTTTGAGTGCGCCGATGGCCTTGGCGAGTTGCGGCTTGTTGATGGTGAGTGGCGGCGTGAAGCCGACGACGTTGCCGTATTCGCCTTCCGGCAGGAAAATATACCCGCGCTCCAACAGGGTCTTGACCGCGGCGAATGTTTCGGCGGTGGCGGGCGAGCCATCGTGTCGGCGCAATTCCACGCCGGCCATCAAACCTTGCCCGCGCACGGCCACCTGGAATTTTCCATTGGGAATTTTTGACCGTAGCTCGGCGAGCAGAAATTCGCCAAGTTGCGCGCTCGCGTTCGGGCAATTTCAATTTCTCAATCTCTGCGATCTGCGCCAGTGCCATCGCGCAGCCGACGGGGTTGCCGAGGAACGTACTGGTGTGGATCGCCTCGCCTTTGGATTGCGGCCACGCGGCGTCCATCAAGTCGGCGCGACCGATGCATGCCGAGAGCGGAAAGCCGCCGGTAAGCGCCTTGCCGAGACAGATCAAATCAGGGGCGACGCCGGCTGTGTTCGCACGCAAACCATTTCCCGGTGCGTCCGAAACCGGTGTAAATTTCATCGGCAATCAGCAGCGTGCCGAACTCGTCGCACAACTTCCGCAGCAGCGGCAGAAATTCCGGCGGCGGGACGTTGATGCCGCCGCGCGCTTGCACCGGCTCGACGAGAATCGCGCCAATCCATTCTCTGCGGAGCAGTTGGCGGATTTGGAATTCAACGGTGGCAAGGTCGGCGGATTTGGCCGGAAACTGGACGAAACGCCCGAACTCGCGGAGTTGCGGCTGGAACGGCTTGCGGAAAAATTCGCGGTGCGTGGCGTTGAGCGCGCCGTAGCCAAGCCCGTGATACGCGCCGGTGAATGCCACCACGCCGTGCCTGCCGGTGGCAAGAATCGCGGTCTTGAGCGCACTCTCGACGGCTTCAAAACCGGAGTTGGAGAAAATAACTTTCCCAGAGGGACGAACTCCGCGAGTCCCTGAATTTGGAGACTCGTGTAACTCGTCCCTCCGGATTTTGTTCCATCGTTCGAAGGTGATGCGGCTCAATTCACGCGCCAGTTCAGCCTTGCGCGCAGACGGATGCACGTCGCCCATCGCGTGTAACAGCCGGCCCATCTGCTTTTGGCCGGCCTTGACGACTTTCGAATTGGTATGGCCTGCGGCGGCGACGCCGAACGCGCCCGTCAGATCCAGATATTTTTTGCCGTCTGCGTCCCACACGAAGACATCCTTCGCGCGTTCCCAGACAATCGGCCACGAACCATCGGGTTCGGTAAACAAGACGTTTCGCGACTCGAAATCCCGCAGCAACTGCAAATTTTTTTGTATTTCGGCCATGAATTTACGATTTACATTTACGCGCGTCCGTTTTTCGGAATCAATCGAAAATCACAAATTTCTAAACTCCTCGCTGTTCCGGCGGCCAGATGATTTTGTGTAACTGCGCCTGAAACCGCACCGGTAACGTGTCGGCAATTATTTTTTCCGCCAGCTCGCGCCTCGAAATGAGTGTTTGCCCTGCCGGGACTTTTTTCAACGACGGATTTTGCTGCCCCGGCGCTAGCGGATGTACCCACGAAAACAGCAGCGGGCATGCCAACTCCAGCTTGTGTTCGGCGATTTGTTGCTTCGCCCATTCGTAATCCTCTCTTGTGCCGATGACGAACTTGATTTCGTCGGTCGCCTTCAAGTGTTTGAGGTTTTCCAAGCGGTTGCGCTCCACTTCGCCGCTGCCGGGGCATTTTAAATCCATGATGCGATGCACGCGTGGGTCAACCGGCGAAATATCATGCGCGCCGCCGGTCTCCAACAGAACCGTGAAACCCTCGTCACAAAGCTGCTTCATCAGCGGCAGCGAATTTTTCTGGAGCAGCGGCTCGCCGCCGGTCAGTTCAACGAGCGGAAGTTTTGAATTTTGAATTTTGAATTTTGAATTCGAAAACGGCGCGGCCTGCCGCTTCACTTCCGCTAGAATTTCTGTGAGTGCCATTTTTTTTCCTTCAGTAAAAGCATAGGCGGTGTCGCAATAGGAGCAGCGCAGGTCACACGCAGTGAGCCGGATGAAAATGCACGGCAGGCCGGCAAAGGTGCTTTCGCCTTGCAGACTCAAATAGATTTCGTTGATGACCAGCGTGTTGGACACAAGCGCCAATTTAATTCCAATCGCCGCAAAAAGGCATAAAATTCGCAAAATTCAACTTGAAATGGAAGGCGGACAAATTGACTTTGTGCAGCGCCGCGGCGAAAACCGGCTGGATTTTTGGGCAAAAAATGGTACTTTTGTACAAGCCGGAGCCATGAAAAATCCATCGAAACAAATGCTCGCCTTTGTTTTTGTTGGATTTTTTTGCGTGGCGCTGCGCGCGCAAAACCTGGATGTCATCGGCGTCACGGTGTTACGGGCGGTGACGACAAATCTCAACGGCGCGGGCATCCATGTGGGCCAACCGGAAGTCAATAATGGTGACAATGGCAGCACAAACAGTTGGGAAGTAAATCCGGCCAATGTCGCCCAACCCGTCGCGCTTTTTACTTACACTTCAGGTCTGGGCACCAGCACTAGCTATACTAATTCCGTTGGCGACTGGTCCTCTCACGCGGATGCGGTCGGAAACTATTTTTATGGGACATCCTACGGTGTGGCGACCAACGTGGCCCATGTGGACAACTACGAAGCGAATTATTTTTACGATTCAATCATCGCGGCAACGCTGCAACCAAACATCAATGAACCGGTGGTGAACCAGAGTTTTATTTTTGGCTTGGTTCCCAGCCAGGTGTCCGTTGCACAGCAGCAGCAAATTGATTCGCAATACGACAATTATGCCGCGAAATACAAGACGCTCTTCGTTTCCGGCGCGGGCAACGACGGGCCTGGTAGCGGCACGGTGTGCCCGCCGGCGACATGCTACAACGGTATCGCTGTTGGCGCTTACGGCTCGAGCGTTTCGAGTGTCGGTCCGACGGAAGACAACGGTCGTGCTAAGCCGGATATCACCGCGTCAGGCTTGGCAGGCCTTACGAGTTACTCCACCCCGTATGTTTCCGGCGCGGCGGCGGTGCTGATGCAGGCGGGCTTGCGCGGCGACGGCGGCAGCGATACCAATTCCGCCGCGGACATTCGCATGGTGAAGGCGCTGCTGCTGAATGGCGCGGTCAAGCCCGCCGATTGGACAAATAGTCCGCCCTCGCCGCTGGATTTTCGCTACGGCGCGGGCTTGCTGAACGTATTCAATTCCTACAAACAACTCGCCGGCGGCAAACATGGTTACATCGTTGCCACGACCGTTTCCACCGGCGGCGCGCATCCGCCGACCGGTGCGGCGGGAACAGTCGGCCCTTTGAGCGGGTGGGATTTCAATACCAATACCAGCAGCACTTTCAGCGATGCCGTGAACCATTATTATTTCAATGTCACCAACAGTGTGACCAACACAAGTTTCACCGCCACTGCGACCCTCGTCTGGAACCGCCAGCAAAACCAGACGGGCATCAACAACCTCGATCTGTTTCTTTACAATGCCGCCAACAGCAATCTCGTCGCCTGCAGCACCAGTCTGGTGGATAACGTCGAGCACGTTTTCCTGCCGAAACTCGTGCAGGGCCGTTACGATTTGCAGGTTTGGAAGGCTGGCGGAACTCCGGGAGTGAACATCGTCAGCTTTTCCGAACCTTACGCTCTCGCGTGGGAATTTTTCTCCGAATCATTGGTGGCGGCAAATTCCGGAACGAACATTTCTATCTCTTGGCCGGTTTATCCGGATGGTTTTGTTCTTCAAGCGGCGACCAATCTCATCTCGCCGGTGACATGGGACACCAATAGTCCGGCACCGGTCGTGACGAACAACCAAAACGTCGTCCTGATGAACGCTACCAATGCGAGCCGGTTTTTCCGGCTGTGGTGTCCCTAGAAGTATCCAAACGCAAAATGTTTTCCGATGCGATAGCTGCTTGAAATTGCCATTGTGACAAAATCTTTCCCGATCTTCACCGCGTCCGGCAAGTCGTGCCCAAGTGCGAGCGCGGCGCAAACCGCCGCCGAATAGGTGCAGCCGGTTCCGTGTGTGCGAACATCTTTCACGAATGGTGCAGATAGCAGCAATTCCGTCTGGCCGTCAAAAAAAATATCCGCGGCTTCGCGTCCGCCCCTCAAATGACCGCCTTTGACGAGCGCAGCGCAGCCGAAGCGGGAATGAATTTCCCGTGCAGCTCGCCGCATTTCTTCGACCGAGGCCGGCCTTCGCCCGGTCATAATCTTCGTTTCATCCAGATTTGGCGTGACGAGTGTTGCGAGCGGCAGAAGCTTTGCCATGAGCACTTTTATCGCCGCCGGTTCCAGCAGCCGCACGCCGCTGGTGGAAACCATCACGGGGTCAATCACCAGCGGACAATTTTTATGTTGTAATAATCCGGCGACAGCCCGGATGTTTTCCGCCGAGAATAACATTCCAGTTTTCACCGCTGCCGGGCGAAGTTCTTCAAACACGGCTTCGATTTGCCGCCGCAACATTTTTGGCGAAGCCGACTCGATACCAAAGACGCGCCGGGGATTTTGCGCAGTGAGGCAGGCGATGGCGCTCGCGCCATGGACGCCAAGCGCGGCGAATGTCTTCAAATCGGCCTGGATGCCCGCACTGCCGCCGCTGTCGGAGCCGGCGATGGTGAGCGCGACGGGCTGTTGTATTCGCTTCAACATGGCTCAATTAAACCGTGAATTTGGAATCGTGAATAGTGAATTGTGCGCGCCGGTTCAAACGCGTAAAATGTCTTCATGGATAAAGACAAGGTCGCGGAAATTCTGATCGAGATCGGGACTCTGCTGGAGTTGAAGGGCGAAAATCCGTTCAAGACGCGCGCCTATGCCAACGCGGCGCGGACGTTGGAAAGCCTGGGCGAACCGCTGGCCGCGCTCGTCGCCGGAAAACGGCTGGGCGAAATCAAGGGCATTGGAAAGGCGTTGGAACAGAAAATCACAGAGCTGGTCGAGACTGGAAAATCGAAATACTACGATGAGTTGAAGGCGTCAATTCCAACGGGTTTGATTGAGATGCTGGAAATTTCCGGCCTCGGCCCCAAAAAAATCCAGGCATTAAACCAAAAACTCGGCATTGATTCGGTTGAAAAACTCGAAGCGGCCTGCAAAAAAGGCAAGGTGGCGGAACTCGACGGATTCGGCGAAAAGACGCAAACGAATATTCTCGAAGGCATCGAGCGCAGGCGGACTTATGCCAGTAAACATTTGTTGAGTGAGGCATTGTGCGCCGCCGAACCCTTGCTGGAAAATTTGCGCGCGCATCCCGAAGTGATTCGCTGTAACGCGGCCGGCAGTTTGCGCCGGTTCAAGGAGGTCATCGGCGACATTGACTTGCTGGCCTCGTCAAAACGACCGGTGGAGGTCATTGATTTTTTTGTGCGGCAGCCCGGCGTCATCAAGGTAACGGCCAAAGGTGAAACGAAGGCGAGCGTGATTCTGGAAGGCGGCATCCAGTGTGACCTCCGGGTGGTGAGTGACAAGGAATTCCCGTTTGCGCTGGCATATTTCACCGGCAGCAAGGAGCACAACATTGTCATGCGCCAGCGCGCGATTCAGCGCGGTCTGCGGCTGAACGAATATGGTTTATTCAAGTCCAAGGAAGAAACCCGTGATCCGAAGTTGCTCGTGCCGTGCCGGTCCGAGGAGGAAATTTTTGAGAAGCTGGATTTGCCTTTCATCGAGCCGGAATTGCGCGAAGACCATGGCGAATTTGCCGCTGCGGGGAAAAATGATTTGCCGGAATTGATTGAATGGACGGACTTGCGCGGCGCGCTTCATAATCATTCGACGTGGAGCGACGGCCATAACACGCTGGAGGAGATTGCGCAGTTCATGGACAATCTCGGCCTCGATTACTGGGCAATAACTGACCACTCGAAGTCGTCGTATCAGGCGAACGGGCTGGACGCGAAACGGTTGCGCGAACAAATCAAGGAAATCAAAAAAATCAACGAGCAGTTTGCCCAGCGAGGCAGCGATTTCCGGTTGTTGACGGGAACAGAAGTGGATATCCTCAAAGATCGCCTGGATTTTGACGATGAACTGCTGTCGGAACTGGACGTGGTCGTGGCGAGCTTGCATGTGCCAAGCAACAACGAGGCGGAAAACACGAAGCGGTTGATTCGTGCGGCTGAAAACAAATATGTCCGCATTATCGCGCACATGACCGGGCGGCTGCTTTTGGAGCGCGAGCCGTTCCCGGTCAACGCGCAGGCAGTGATTGATGCATGCGCTGCGACCGGCACGTGGGTGGAATTGAACTGCAATCCACGCCGGTTCGATTTGGACTGGCGGTTGTGGCCTTATGCAAAAGGCAGGGGCGTCAGGTGCGTCATCAATCCGGATGCGCACAGGAATGAACACGTCGGTTTTCTGCGGCTGGGCGCTGGGATTGCCAGAAAGGGCTGGCTGGAACAAGCCGACGTGGTCAACACTTTGAACTTGAAACCACTGTTGAAGGAATTGAAACGAAAATGTGACGAAAAGGAAACGTAATTACGTCCACGACGCAAGATTGGTGAATAACTTTATTAAAAAATAGTTTTGACAGGAAGTTTGCTTTTCCGTTATTCTAGAAAAGTCGGTTGGTTTGGAAGTCTTTTTTGAGTAAAAAAGCGTTTAAAGTCGTCTGTTTAAGAAACACACAGATATGAAGAGAATTATTGCCTCATTGGGATTGGCGGCGGTCGGAACTGCTAGTCTTCATGCCGCCTATGCGCCGGATTCCACGGACACTTCCAAGATGTGGAACCTGTCAGGAACATTGCGCGGATTTTACGACGACAACTACAACACTCTGCCGCATAAACAGGGCAGCGTGGGATTTCAGGTGAATCCTTCCTTCAGCCTTAATCTGCCGATGCAGCAGACGGAAATCGGGCTGCGTTATAGTTATGGCTTGTATTACTACCAAAATCGCGAACGACTCGGGCAAAACCCGATAGACCAGACCCATCAATTTGATTTATGGCTTGATCATGCGTTCACGCCACGTTGGGAGGCAAGGATTCAGGACACAGTGACTGTGGCACAGGAACCGTCGCTGTTGACGCCCGGTGCGGTCAGCACGGCGCAGCGGGTCGAGGGTAATAACGTTGTCAACACGGCAAGGTTATCGGTGAACACCGACTGGACACGGGAGTTCAGCACCGTGCTGTCCTACCAAAATACTCTTTACGATTACCAACAGAGTGGGGCGACGGTTACTCCAGCGGTGGCAGGCGTTAACGGTGGCTCCGTTGCGACGAGCTATGCCGGCCTTCTTAATCGGATTGAACAGAATATTACGCTGGATTTGAAGTGGCACGTCACGGCTACGACGACGGCGCTGATTGGCTATGAGCTTGGTTTGGTCAATTTCACCGGGAATGAGCCGGTCGCCATTTTCACGCCTGGTCCGGCCTTTTTGCCCGCAACCTCCAAAGTTTATTATAGCAACAGTCGTGACAACGTATCCCATTATGGATACGTTGGCATTGAGCACTCCTTTCTGGCGAATCTGACTGGGAAGGCCAATGTGGGTGTGGAATACACCGATTATTACAACGATCCGAGCGCAACCAGTTCGTTTGGCCCTTACGCAGATGCCTCGCTGGTCTACACGTATGCCTCCGCGAGTTTTGCGCAGATCGGGGTGACGGAATCGCGAAATGCGACGTCCACGATCAATGTTGATTCCCAGGGACACATCACGCAGGATCAGCAAAGCACTACGATTTATGGTTCCATCAATCATCAATTGACCCCCAAACTCACGGGCAGCGTGGTGGGGCATTATCAGTATTCCACCTTTAACGATGGCCAGTTCAACAACCAGTCCGCTCAATTTTATAATCTGGGTTTGAATTTGTCCTATGCCTTCACTCACAACTTCTCGTCGGAAGTGGGTTACAATTTTGATTATTACACCACTCCCGCACCGGGGCAGGAATACACGCGTAACCGCGTCTATTTGGGAATCACCGCGTCTTATTAAAATTCGATTAAGTTCTTGAGCAGGGACAGGGTGTCAGGCAGAATAATTTGAACGATTTGAACGGGAGCAGGGTCTTTACCCTGTCTCCCATTGTTTTTCGACACATATGGAACCAGTAAAAAACCAGCCGTCACCGGAAGCCAGCCTGCACTTTCTTGACTATTGGCGCATCATCCGCATACGCAAGACGGTCATTATCTCGGTTTTCCTGCTCATCGCCATTACCGCCACGGTCGTCACGTTCATCCTGCCCGAATCCTATGCCAGCACCGCACGCATCGAAATTAACCCGGACAGCGGTGATATTTCGAGTATGGGCGGCATGCCAGCCTCCTCATATCTGCCTTACGACGCCTACTTCATTCAGACGGAATTCGAAATCATGCAGTCCGAGAAGGTGCTTGGCCGGGTGATCGAATCACTGGATCTGAACGACGTATGGGGCAAGAAACTCAATGGCGGCGTGCCTCTCAAGACGGAAGAAACGATGCAACTGCTCAAGCAGCGCATGAACTTGAGCCCGGAGCGCAACACCAAATTGATTGACATTACTGTCTATAGCGACGACAAGAATGACGCAGCGCAGTTGGCCAACGGTATCGCGCAGGCTTACCAGGAATACCGCCTCGCGCTGCGCAGCACGAATACAATGAACGGCATCGCCGTCCTGGTGGGGGAATTTCAGGCGGAGGAAGACCAGATCCAGGCCGTCCAGACCAACGTGGACCAGTTGCGTCAGGATTTGAAAATCATTGATACCGATCCCCAATCCACCGCTCCAAGCCCGACGCTCACGCAGCAGCAGTTGCAACATTACAAGGATCAGCAGATTGAACAGGAAAAGGATTACATGAAGCTGAACGTGGAATTGACCGAGTTGCAGGAGTTGCAGGCGACAAATCCCGTGGAAATGCGGGACGTTCTTCCCACGATGATTTCAGACACAATATTGAGCGATTCGCTAAGCCGGCTGCACCAGACCGAGCAATCCCTCGCTGAATTAAGGGTGGATTACAGCACGAATTATCCGGACGTCATGCGCCAGCAAAATCTTGCGGATGAATTGAACAAGGAAATTGACGATCGCGTCATGGGGCTCATGGCCGGTCTGGCAAGTCAGGTGAATTCGCTGAAAGCCTCGCTCGACGCGCAAACAGCTACGGTTAAGGATGCCATACAACAGGATGTGGAGGAAGCCCAGCGGGGTCAGCCTTACTGGGAATTGAAACGCAAGCTGGAAAACATGATTGATTTCCACAAGCTGCTTCAGGCAAAGATCGCCTCCGAGGAACTTGACTTGAAAACCCCCATGACATCCATGGTAACCATCATTGACCAGGCCAAGCCGAGCAAGGCGCCCGCCAAACCCAACAAAACCTTGAACATTGCCCTTGGCATCGTCATCGGCTTGATGGTCGGTGTCGGTCTGGCCTTTTTCATTGAATATCTCGACACCAGCGTGAAAACCATTGACGATGTGGAGCGTGCTCTTCAGGCGCCCGTGCTCGGCGTCATCCCGCAAAATGTCGGCCTTTTGATTGACGAAGGCGTCGAAAGCCAGCACGCCGAGGCCTACCGGGTGTTGCGTACCAACCTCCTGTTCTCGCGCAAGGATGACCGGCTGAACTCCTTTGTAGTGGTCAGTGCCGGCGCAGGTGAAGGTAAATCCACAACCATTCTCAACCTCGCCACCGTCTTTGCACAATCCGGCCAGCGCGTTCTTTTGGTGGATTCGGACCTGCGTCGCCCCACATTGCATAAATTGCTCAAGGTCAGCAACAGTCTGGGTGTGACCAATTACCTGCTGAAGCAGAACACCCTGGAAGAGGTTATCCAACGGACCAGCGTTCCAACGCTCGATCTCATGGCCAGCGGTAAATTGCCGAGCAGTTCCATGAACATTCTCGGCTCCGCGTCAATGAAAGACATGGTTGCCGAATTGAAGCGGCGCTATGATTATGTGTTCTTCGATTCGCCCCCCATCATGGGCGTGAGCGATGCCTCCGTTCTGGCCAGCGAAATTGACTCGGTCATCCAGGTCATTCAATACCGACGCTATCCGCAGCCGATGAACATCCGCGCCAAGCAGATGATTGAAAAGGTCGGCGGCACCCTCATCGGTATCGTCCTCAACAACATCAATATGTCGCAGGACGAAAGCTACTACTACTACAGCGGCTACTACCACGGCTATTACTACTATTCCAAGAATGAAGAGGAGCAAAATGTCGAGGCCGCGGAAAAAGGCTCCGGCGACGGCGCTGCTCCCAAGGAAATTAAACAAAAGTATTGATTGCGTTCCCGTTTTCGCAAGCATAAGCGCCCATGAAATTATCTGTTCGCAAATTGTTCGCCTGCGCGTGTCTGTTCTCTGCCGTGGTTTTCAGCGGCTGCAGTTCGCCATCGCAAGGCCCGGTCTTTTCAGACAATCCCAAACCCCGGATGGATGCCAGGCCGTCCGCCGGCGGATCTCAAACCATGCCGCAGCAGGACGCCGCCGTGGCCCGGTTTCGCGTCGGCGAAACGGTTATCGTGGACTTCTCCGGATCGCCCATAGCCATTGAACCCATTGAGGGTCCTATCACGGAGCAGGGCACCATTACCCTGCCGCTCATCGGCCCCGTTGCTGCCGCCGGCAAGACCGCCGGTGAATTGCAAACTGAAATTCACGATGACTACGTTCCGGAATATTATGTACGCCTCACAGTCACCATAAAATCCGGCGACCGTGTTTATTACGTTGGCGGCGAAGTCAAGGGAGCCGGTCGCGAGCTTTATGTCGGCGACACGACTGTCACCAAGGCCATCCAATCCGCGGGCGGTCTGACCGATTTTGCCAACCATGGCAAAGTCTGGCTGACCCGCGCCACCACCGGCCAGCGCATTCGGGTGAATTACGACAAGGCTCTCGAAGATCCGTCCAAGGACCCGCCGGTATATCCAGATGATCAGGTCAATGTGGAAAAGCGGGTTTTCTGATGATTCAGCTCAACGTCCTTTCTGGAAAATCGGCGGGCAGCCAGACGGTTGTCCGCCATTTCCCTTTTCACGTCGGGCGCTCGCCGGAAAACCATTTGCAACTCGACGACGATGGCGTCTGGGACCGACACATCTCGCTCGAATTTCAAAGCGGTGGTTTTGATCTTGCGGTTGCGCCGAATGCGTTGATCGCCGTCAACGGCGAGCCATTCCAAAATCAAACTCTTCGCAACGGTGACATGATTACGATTGGCTCCGCGAAACTGCAATTCTGGCTTACAGCCGCCCGTCAACGCGGTCTGCGCTTGCGGGAGTTCTTTGTCTGGACGCTCATCGCCACCGTCACCGCCTCCCAAATAGCGCTGATTTACTGGCTCATCCGCTGAACAAAATGGTGGGGCGGGAATCCCTGCGAGCCGGATATTAGTGCCGGAAATGCCGCGTGCCCGTGAACACCATCGCCATCCCGCGCGCATCCGCTGCCGCGATGACTTCTGTATCCTTCACCGAGCCGCCCGGCTGGATCGCCGCTGTCGCGCCCGCCTCTGCCGCCGCGATCAGGCCGTCGGGGAACGGAAAAAAAGCGTCGCTGCAAACCACGCTGCCGGCGAGCCGCAGTTTCGCCTCGCCTGCCTTCCACACGGCGATGCGGCTGGAGTCCACGCGGCTCATCTGTCCCGCGCCCGTGCCGAGCGTCCGGCCTTCGCCGACGTAAAGAATCGCGTTCGATTTCAGGTGCTTTACCACGCGCCAGCCGAATAGCATCGCCTTCAGCTCCGCTTCCGTCGGCTGCCGCTTCGTCACGACTTTCAGATCTGCGGCGGCGGTCGTCTTTGAATCCCGCTGTTGCAGCAAAAATGAATCCGCGCCCACGCTGCGCACATCCCACGGCTGCGCCGTTGCCGGGCATTTCAGCATTTTCAACAGCCGCAGATTTTTCTTTTTCTGTAAAAATGCCAGTGCTTCCGCCGAAAAATCCGGCGCGACGATGACCTCGCTGAAAATTTCCGCGATGGCCTCCGCGCACGCACCGTCAAGCGGCTGGTTCACCGCGATGATGCCGCCGAACGGCGCCAGTTTGTCCGTCGCAAATGCCTTGTCCCATGCCCCGCGCAAATTCGCGCCCTGTCCGACGCCGCACGGGTTTGTATGCTTGAGGATCGCCAGTGTCGGCAAATCATCTTTGAACTCGGAAATCAAATTCGCCGCCGCTGTCAAATCCAGTATGTTATTGTAGGAAAGTTCCTTGCCGTGGAGCTGCTTGAAAAATTCGTGAAACTTTCCGTAAAGCGCCGCCGTCTGGTGCGGATTTTCACCGTAGCGCAGCGGCTGCGCCAGCGGCGCGGAAATCGTCAGTACCTGCGGCAGCGAATTCTTGTCGGCGGCAAATTCCTTTTGCAGGTGCGATGCGATGGCCGCGTCGTAGGCCGCTGTGCGTGCATACACTTTTGCGCACAGTTTGCGGCGCAATTCCAGCGTCGTATTGCCGGCTTCTGAAATTTGTTTCGCCACCTCGGAGTAATCAAATGGATCAACCACCACCGTCACGCTGTCGTGATTTTTCGCCGCACTGCGGAGCATTGAAGGCCCGCCGATGTCAATGTTCTCAATCGCATCGTGCAGCGAGACGTCCGGCTTGGCGACAGTGGCTTCGAATGGATACAGGTTCACAACCACCAGATCAATCGGCGTGATGTCGTGCTGCTTCGCCGCCGCCTCGTGCATGGCGTTGCCGCGGATGAAAAGCAGGCCGCCATGGACTTTCGGGTGCAGCGTCTTGACGCGGCCGTCCAGCATTTCAGGAAAACCCGTGTGTTCGCTGATGTCCTTCACCTTCAGACCGGCCTCGCGCAGCGTTCTGGCCGTGCCGCCGGTGGATATGATTTCAATTCCAGCCTGTGCCAGAATTTGTGCGAAGGGTATCAATCCCGTTTTGTCCGAAACCGAAATTAGTGCGCGTTGAATTTTCGACATGAGTGGACAAAATCCTCGAAATGGGCCGCTTTCGTCAACGGTAAATCACGGATTCTGGTTCGAGCTTTGAACCATGTCCGCTCCGATGGCGCGTTCAAACCGGGCTCGGGCGGCGTCGTAATCATGCAGCGCCTGCACCTGTGTGCTGCGCGCCTGCGTGAGCGAATTCTCGGCGTCGAGCACGTCGAGCTGCGTGCCGGTACCGGCCTCGGCGCGGGCGTTGGCTTCGCGCAGGGATTCCTCAGCCTCGTCCCGCACGGTCTTTTGCGATTCCAAAACCTCCTGCGCCTCGAGGAAATCGGAATAGGCCGTGCGTACTTCCAGTTCGATGTGACGCATTTCCTCGTCCACGGCGGTTATGGATTTTGAGTAAAGTGCCTTCGCCTGGACGACTTTGCCATGCGTCAGCATGCCGTCGAAAATATCCCAGCTGATCTGCGCCCCGGCGTTCCAGCCGTTGATGTCATGCGAGATATCAACGGGCGGCGTGAATTGCGCGTTAAACCAGTTGTAGCCTGCAAAGAGCGACAGGTTTGGTTTGTAGCCGGATGAGGCGGCGGTGATGTTCAGGTGTTGCAGTTCCTCCGTTTTGCGCAGCGCGACCAGTTCAGGGCGCTTGTTCAACGCCTGCTGAATCGCGTCGGGCAGGTTGATTTGATACGGCGCCGCGTCGAGCGTGTCAGTCAGCTTCAACGGAATGTTTTCCCAGATGTCGCGTGGCAGGTTATAGCCCAGCAGATTGGCCAGATTGTTTTTGGCGATGCGGTAATTATTCTGAGCCTGGATCAAAGGAGGACGCGCATTCGCCAGGGAAACCTTGGCGCGCAGCACGTTGAAATTTGGCACCGTGCCCGCGTCGTAACGGCGTTGCTGGTCGTCCAGCTCCTTTTGCAGCAGATTGACGGAAGCCTCATTCACGGTGATTTGTTCCGCCGCCAGCAGGATGTCGTAATACGCCAGACGCACGGCCAGCAGTGCATCCGTCAGCGTGGCCTGATATTGCGCCAGCGCCTGTTGCTTTGTGACCTTGCCGCGCGCACTGCCGCCATCAGTTTGCCGCCCTGATAGATGGACTGGACAATTTGCACGCCCGCGTTCCAGTTTTGATTCGGCGAGCTGGGGGCGTTTGGAAAACTCTCAATCGCATTCCGGTCGGTGTCCTTGTATTGGCCGCTTGCCACCACCTGCGGCAATGCGACCGCGCGCGTTTGCACCACAACGCCGTAGGACGCTTCTAGGTCGTTTTGGGCCTTTAGAATCGTGGGGTTTTGCTGCAGCGCGGTGTTCAGCGCGCTCATCAGCGACAACGGCTGCGTGAGCCACGCGGTCGAGTTGGTGTCGGTGTCCTGCGCGGTCACGTTTCTGCCGGCGGCAAAACCGGCCACCGCCAGCGCCAGGATGATTTTCAGTTTTTTCATGGTTTTAAAAATGTTCAATGCTTCGTCGCGGACAGATGTTTCATCGCCGCCAGCGAAAACTTTGTGATGTGTTCGGCCAGCCGCTCGATGCCCGCTGCGTCCATGCGGTTCCTGTTTCGGAAACAGCCGCGACACAATCGGGCGGCAATGATGATAAAAAACGCACTGGCTCACCACGCTGAAACCGCACAGTCGCACGCGCTCGTCGTTCAGCGGACAGTCCAGGATTTCGGAGACAATCTGCCAGAGCTGGCCGGCCATCGGACGGACACGCTCCTCGACAATCGAATCCAGCGCCGCCGTCGGCTCGATCATCTCGCGCAACATCAGCTTGCCATGCCACGCCGTCGGCCCCTTGTCAAAAATCCGCAGCAGCAGCGATTGCACGAACGCGCGCAGCTTTTTCTCCGGCGGGGCGTCCGCCGCCACGCCGAGCAGAGGCGGATATTTTTCCAGCGCCCGGCTCTGCGAAAAACGCAGCACCTCGGCGTAGAGCTTTTCCTTGTCGCCGAAATGATAGTTCACGGCGGCGACATTCGCGCCCGCGCGCCGGCAGATTTCGCGCACCGTCGCGTCGCGAAAACCGGCCTCGGCAAACACCTCGGCCCCCGCCTCCAATAGCTGGCGGCGCGTTTCGGCATGGCTGGCGGCTCCGGGGCCGGCTGGCGTCTTCAATTTCATTTCAAACAGATAATTCAAACAAACGTTTGACACGTCAACAATAATCTTGTTCAGTGGTGGCATAAACGAAAGTCGCCATGAAAACTTGCTCCATCCTGGTTTTGTCCGCGTGCGCGCTTGCGGCGGCCCTGCTTGCCGGCTGTTCCGGCAATTCGTCCGGCGCGTTTCAGGGTTACATCGAGGGAGAATATGTTTATGTCGCCCCGCCGCTCGGCGGCGCGCTCACCAATCTCGCCGTCGCGCGCGGCGATTCCGTCACGAACGGCCAGTTGCTGTTTGAACTGGAGCGCGGTTCCGAGGCGGACGCCGTCCATCAGGCGGAAAAAAATCTCGCGCAGGCCCAGTCGCAGTTGGACGATTTGACGAAAGGCCAGCGCCCGACGGAAATCGCCTCGCTCGAAGCGCAACTGGACCGCGCAAAGGCCAATCTGAAACTGGCCAGACGACCGAATTCGCCCGGCGCGAACAACTCGGCAGCGCCGACGTGATTTCCAAGGAGGAACTGGATCAGGCGCGCGCCCAATCGCGAGGCGGATCAGGCGCAGGTGAACCAGTTCGCGGCGGATTTGGAAACGGCCAAACTGGGCGGACGCGAGGACGCCATCAGTGCCGCGCAGGCGGCGGTCGCGTCGCAAAAAGCCGCGCTCGACAAGGCGAAATGGTCGTTTCGACCAGAAGCAGCAATTCGCACCCGCGGACGCGCAGGTGCAGGACACGCTTTACCGGCAGGGCGAATGGGTCGCGGCGGGAAATCCGGTCGTGGTGCTGCTGCCGCCGGCAAATCTCAAGGTTCGCTTCTTCGTCCCGCAGGAAATGCTGCCGCGAATCAAGACCGGCGAGAACGTCAATGTCACCTTTGACGGTGCGGCGAAAAATTATTCCGCGACGGTCAATTACATTTCCACGCAGGCCGAATTCACGCCGCCGGTTTTATACAATCGCGAGAACCGCGCGAAATTGATTTTCATGATCGAGGCGAAATTTTCACCGGCGGACGCGGCGGAGTTTCGTCCCGGCCAGCCGGTAGACGTGAAATTCTCTCTTTGAGGCATGAGCGCCAGTGAACTCGTCATCGACGTGCGCGGCGTCACAAAAAAATTCGGCCAGCCGCACTGTCGTCAACGACATCGCGATGCAGGTCCGGCACGGCGAGATTTACGGTTTCCTCGGCCCGAACGGCAGCGGCAAGACGACTTTTCTGCGGATGCTCTGCGGTTTGCTCAAGCCGGATGCCGGCGAGCGGACAGTGTCTTGATTATGATTTTCGCACCCAAAGTTCCGAAATAAAAAAGCATGTCGGCTACATGACGCAGCGGTTCAGTTTTTACGAGGATTTGACCATCGAGGAAAATCTGGATTTCATCGCGCGCATTTACGGCGTGCCGGAACGAAAAGCCGCCGTTGAAAAAAGTCTGGAGCGGCTCGGCATGGTCGAACGCCGCAAACAACTCGCCGGTGAATTGTCCGGCGGCTGGAAACAGCGGCTGGCGTTGTCCGCGTGCCTGATTCACGAGCCGCAACTGCTTTTGCTCGACGAACCGACGGCGGGCGTTGACCCGAAGGCACGCCGCGATTTTTGGGACGAAATCCAGCAGCTTGCCGGCGCGGGGCTGACCGTGCTCATCACGACGCATTACATGGACGAGGCGGAACGCTGCAATCGCGTGGCCTACATCAGCTACGGAAATCTGCTCGCGAGCGGCACGGTTGACGAGGTTTTGAAAAATTCAAAACTCACGACGTGGGAAGTGACCAGCCTTCGCCCGGAAGCTACGGCTCGGCAGGCCGGCGGAAATTTGCACGAACTCGCAGAAAAAATCCGCAAGATGCCGGGCGTCGAACAGGTCGTCGCGTTCGGCTCGACGCTGCACGTCAGCGGGAGCGACGCGGAAAAATTGCGCGCGAGCGTGGGTCCGCTGATCACCGGCGATTACCGCTGGAAACAGATTCAATCGGGGCTTGAAGACGTTTTCATCAGCCTGATGGAAACCGCGAAGGACAATTACTCGTGAAGCGATCGAACTATCGTAGCAGCCGACGTCAGTCGGCTCCATCTGGCCTTTGTGGGAAAAGTCAGAGCCAACTCACGTTGGCAGCTATAAGAAAGATGCCACGTGAAATTCAACTGGCAACGGTTTTGCGCCGTCGTCGCGAAGGAATTCATCCAGATGCGGCGCGACCGGATGACGTTTGCCATGATGCTCGGCATTCCGATGGTCCAGCTCGTCCTGTTCGGTTTCGCCATCAATTCCGATCCGAAGCATCTGCCGACCGCGGTTTATTCCGCCGACAACAGCGTGTTTTCGCGCACGATTGTCTGGGCGATGCGCAACAGCAGCTACTTCGACATCACGCGCGAACCGCAGAGCGAGGCGGAAATCCAGAAACTGCTCGCGGAAGGCACGGTGCAATTCGCCGTGGAAATTCCCGTGGATTTTTCGCGCAAGCTGCTGCGCGGCGAACAGCCGGATTTGCTGCTCGAAGCCGACGCGACCGACCCGATGGCCATCGGCTACGCCGTCGGCGCGATGAATTCGCTGACGCCGATCGTTTTGAACCGCGATTTGACCGGGCCGCTGGCAAAACTTCGCGCGGGTTCCGCGCCGTTCAATCTCGTCGTGCATCAGCATTACAATCCCGAAAACATCACGCAGTATAACATCGTGCCCGGACTCATGGGCGTGATCCTGACGATGACGATGGTCATCATCACCGCGCTCGCCATCACGCGCGAACGCGAGAGCGGCACGATGGAGAACCTGCTTTCCACGCCGTTGCGCCCGGTCGAGGTCATCATCGGCAAAATCGTGCCGTATATCATGGTCGGCTACATCCAGATTTTTTTGATCCTCGTGGCGGCGAAATTTTTGTTCAACGTGCCGATGGTCGGCAGCGTGCCGTTGCTGCTCGCGGTGGCATTTTTGTTCATCGTGGCGCATCTGGCGGTCGGCATCACCTTTTCCACCATCGCCCGAAATCAGCGCCAGGCGATGCAGATGGGAATGTTTTTCTTTTTGCCGAACATTTTGTTGTCCGGCTACATGTTTCCGTTTCGCGGAATGCCCGGCTGGGCGCAGGACATCGGCGAATGTCTGCCGCTCACGCATTTTCTGCGAATCGTGCGCGGCATTTTGCTGAAAGGAAATGGCCTGCCGGAAATCGCGCCGGATTTGTGGCCGATCGCGCTATTTCTGGTCGTGATGCTGACGATTGGGATCAAGCGTTACCGGCAGACGCTGGATTGATTAACTCGTCCCATCGCCTTTATCTTTCAGCCAAATCGGAAACAAATATGGGCTGGTGGCGCTCCTGTAAGAATATTCGGATTTGAAGCCCAACCGTCAGACAAACATCCGATGCTCTTTCTAGCTAGGCGTGGTAGTGTTTCCCGGAATCCATTGCGACCGCTAACGAAGGATATGCAAGGCTGCGTAGTCTCTTTATATTATGAATATTGCTGGATATAAGTCCGCGCAAATCGTCTTGCTGGCGATTGTGCTGGGGGTTTGTCAAAGCAGCCACGCGCAAACTTCATGGGCGGCAGCCTCCACCGGCGATTGGAATTCGGGGGCAAGCTGGTCTCCGGCAGTTGTCCCCGGCATTGGAACCAACGCCTCCATCGTTGTGGCCGGAACTTTCACCGTGACCTACACCTCCCCCATGTCCGCTCCGGGCATTGCCTCGCTCACCCTCGGTTCGGCGACCAGCATACCGACGCTTACCATCAGTGCGGGCGGGTTTAACGTCGCTGGCAGTTGCACCTTCGTGGACAGTTCGGCGGAAATAATCAACATCAACAGCGGCGGCGTGATGACCAACGGCACGCTCAACATGGCCAGCCGGGCTTGTGTTGTGAACGTCAACAGTGGCGGTGCCATGACGAACGGCACCACGCAGGTCAGCAACAACGGCAGCAATGATGGCAATGTCACGTTGAAAGTGAATTCCGGTGCGGTCGCCAGTCTCGGTGCCGTCACGGTTGGGCGCAACAGCGAATCTTCCTCTGACGGTTTGCAAATCGCGGGCGGTGCTGTTTCAGCTGGCAGCATTGATATTGGAACACGCAATTCCTACTCCACCATGGGCGTCAGCGGCGGCGGCACGGTCACCAACGCCGGCAGTCTCCGGTTGGGAACCGGCTCGGCCACGGCTGGCCGGGAAGTTCGTTATCACCAGACCAGCGGCACGGTTGGCTGCGCGGGAACAGTGGATATACCCGTGGCTTCCACATACACGGCGTGGTTCGAGGTGCTGGGAACATCCTCCACATTTTTGGCGAACGGCATCCGCATTTATCCAAATGTGATTTCAAGCGCAGTGGCACGGCTCACAAACAGCGGCACCATTTATCTTGGCGCAAGCGGGTTGAATGTTTTGAATTCCGGCTCCTACACGGTTTCGTTGAATGACCAGGGCGTTTTGGGCGCAACGGCGGATTGGTCGGGAAATGCCAACATGGTCATACCCAGCGGCATCTTCACCTTCAGAGCGGCCGATTCTGCCGGCACGTCTCACAACATTACGCTCACCGGCAGTATCAGCAGCGGCGGAGGTCTGGCAAAAATCGGCGGCGGCTCGCTCGCGCTCGACGGTGCGAATTCTTACGCCGGCAGCACCACGGTCAGCGCGGGTTTGCTCACTCTGGGGAACGCCGGCGCGCTGCCGAAGGGAACCGCCCTGACGCTGGGGGGCAGCGGCACAGCGGGCATTGTGGACTTGGCAGGCTTCAATGCACAGATCTCCGGCCTCGCCGTTGGCAGTGGAGCGACTGCGGCCAGTCAAATCATCACCAACAGTAGCTCAGCCAATATCTCAACGCTCACCTTCAGCAACAGCGCGGCAAATTCCGCTTTCGGTGGTGTGATCGCTGGCGGGAGTGAACCGATGGCGCTGACCCTTCTCGGCGGCAGCCTCACATTGAGCGGACAAAATACCTACACCGGAAATCTTTTAATCAGCAATGGGAAACTCGTGTTGAGCGGTGCCGGTTCCACATTCAGCGGCGCGGTCATCGTCTTGAGTAACTCGGCTGCCGCGCTGGATGTTTCCGGCATGGGCGGTATCTCTTTGGGCGCGGGCCAGAGTCTGTCCGGCTACGGCGTCATCACCGGCAGCGTGTCCGCCGCGAATTGTCCCATTTCGCCGGGAGCCGTCGGCACGGCCGGTACGTTGTCTTTCAGTAACAATCTCGCCCTCAACGGTGGCGTCACCAACCACTTTGACCTCGCACTCGACCCGGCTTCGGCGGGCAACGATTTAATAGTGGTCGGTGGCGCGTTGAATTTGAGCGGGTTGAACACGATTGAAGTCGCCCCGCTGGGCGCGTCATTATCCGCTGGCACTTACAAATTGATCACGTTTGGTTCACTGGGCGGCGGCGGCGCGACCAACTTCCAGGTGACCGGCACGCTCGGTTCCAGCTTGCAATCCGTCATTAGTGTCACCGGTACGGAAGTGGACTTGATTGTTTCAGCCATTGGCGGCACGCAACGCACTTGGGTTGGTGACGGTTCTGCCAATGCCTGGGATTACACGACGACCAATTGGCTGAATAACGGCACGCTGGACGTTTTCAGCGACGGAAATTTCGTGACCTTTGACGACACCGGTTCGGCCAATCCGCCGGTGAATTTGACGACCACGCTGCAACCGGCGGCGGTCTTGGTGAATGCGGCCGCCAATTATACGTTCAGCGGCGTCGGGAAAATTTCTGGCGTTGGTGCGCTCACCAAGACCAATTCAGGGGCGCTGACGATTTTGACAGCGAATAATTATTCCGGCGTCACCATCATTTCCCAGGGCATTTTGCAATTGGGCAACGGCTCCACTTCCGGCTCGCTAGGCACCAACATCATCCAGGATTCCGGTTCCCTCATCTTCAATCTGCCGGGCAGCAACAATTTCGCCAACGCGGTCAGCGGCGCGGGCAATCTGATCCAGTCTGGCTCCGGCACGCTGACCTTGACCGCAAGCAATTCCTACAGCGGCGGCACGACCATCAGCAACGGCACACTTCAATTGAACACCGGCGCGTGGTTCGGCAATGGCAATGTGACGGATAACGGCGCCCTGATTTTTAACAGTTCTGGAAACATGACCGTGAATGCGGCCATCAGTGGGACGGGATCCGTGACCCAGGCCAACAGCGGCACAGTGACGCTGACCGGCAACAACACCTACAGCGGCGGCACAGCGATTAACAAGGGCACGTTGCTCGTGAACAATTCCGCCGGCAGCGGAACCGGCAGCGGCGCGGTGACGGTTGCCAGCGGCGAGCACCTTGAGCGGCAGCGGCGCCATCGGCGGAGCGGTCACGATCAACAGCGGCGGAATTTTCGCGCCGGGCAATCCCGTCGGCACATTCACCGTCAGCAATAATTTCACCGCCAACAGCGGCGCGGTTTTGAATTACACACTTGGCACGAGCAGCGACCGCACCATCGTCAGCAGCAATCTCAATTTGAGCGGCACTTTGAACATCACCGCCGGCAGCGGATTCACCAGTGCCACCTACACGCTGTTCACTTACGGCGGCGCGCTGACCTTGGGCAGTCTGGCCATCACGATGCCGGCGAATTCCGTTGGCGCGATTGACACGAACACGCCCGGCCTGGTGAATCTGGTTGTCGCGGCGCTCCAGACCAACATTCCCGCCTTCCCCGGCGCGCTGGGCTTTGGTGCGGGTGCCACGGGTGCGCGCATTGGGGGTTCGGTTTATCACGTCACGACACTGGCGGACAGCGGCACGGGTTCGTTCCGCGATGCGGTGAGCCACAGTGGACGTTTCATCGTATTCGATGTAGGGGGAACCATCACATCTGAGCAGTGTTGTTTCTTGTTCAAGCGGCCTGACCATCGCCGGCCAGACCGCACCCGGCGACGGCATCGCCATCATCGGCCACGAGGTTTCCTTCAGCTTGAAGCAGAATGAAATTGTGCGCTATGTCCGGATTCGCCCCTATTCGGCCAGTAGCGGCGAAGACGGCATTAACGTGGGAGATGGCACGAATATGATTTTTGATCACATCTCGCTCGAAATTTCACCTTACAACAACATTGACGCGCATGGCAACAACGGCAGTGATGCTATCACCGTGCAGAATTCCATCATCGCCGATCCTGCATCCAATGGATCATCGTCCAAGCAGGGCTTTGGCGCGCACACAGAGCACCTCGGCGGAAAAATGGCGTGGTATTACAACTTGTGGGTGAGCGAGCACAACCGCCAGCCGCTGGCGAAGATTGATACGATTTTTGTCAACAACACGGAATACAATTTTCAGGCCGGTTATACAGTCGCCAGCACGAGCGGGAATTTTCGCCACGACATCATCAATAATTATTTCATCACCGGCCCAACCGACCCGTCCGGCGCCAACGCATTCTTTGAGATGAATGCCAACCAGAGCATTTACTCGACCGGCAACCTGCGTGACAACAATAACGACGGTGTGCTCAACGGCAGTTCCATCAGCCCTGGCGGCGGCGGCCCGGTGTTAAGCGCGCCGTGGTCGTCGCTCTCGACCAATTGCACGGTTTATTCGACAGCCTCTGCCGCTCGTTACGATATCTCTTGGGCGGGCGCGATGCCGCATGACCAGTTGGACGGTCTGGTTGTCAGTCAGGTGCAAACTTTAGGGAACGGCCCTGTAGGCACAGGCGTGGGGACAGCCGGGCCGGGCGGTAGCCTCTACAACAATGAAGGCCAGACCGGGCTTGGCAATGGCGGCTTTGGCGTGCTCAACGGTGGCGTGGCGCCGGTTGATACTGACGGCGATGGCATGCCGGACTATTGGGAGCAGGCGATGGGATCAAATCCCAATGTGGCCGATAGTCTCACGCCAGGTATCGGCGGCTACACGAAGTTGGAAAATTATCTGAACTGGCTCGCAGGGCCGCACGCTGTCGCGCCAAAAAATTCCCTGGTGGATGTTGACCTGCGGCAATACGCCGGTGGCTTCACCAATGTCAGCCCGGTTTATGCCGCATTTGCCCCGACAAATGGCACAGTCGCCCTGCTGCCGGACGGCCACACGGCGGAATTTACAGCGGCGGGAAATTTTTCCGGCCTCGGCAGCTTTAATTTCTACGTCCACGCCAGCGACGGCACGACGATGACCAATACCGTCGGCGTGCTCGTCACAGCGACCGGCCAGTCGCAAAATCTGACCTGGCACGGCGATGGCACGATTAATAACTGGGACACAACCAGCATCAACTGGCTGAACGGAACGAACCTCGTCAGTTTTGGCGCGGGTGACAACGTCGCGTTTGACGACACCGGCTCGAACACGCCTGCCATCAATCTCACCACCAACCTCGCGCCTGGCGGGCTCATTGTCGTCTCCAGCAACAATTACACCCTTGCCGGCGTCGGCGGCTTGAGCGGTGGTATGGCTCTCGACAAATCCGACACGGGGATGCTGACCATCAGCACCAGTAACACTTTTACGGGCGGCACTTTTGTCCAGGGCGGCACAGTCGTTATGGGAAATGCCAGTGCTAACGCTTACGGCCTCGGCACTGGCGCGGTGGCTTTGAACGACGGCACCCGGCTGGCTTTGTTTGACGCAGGACCCTCAACCGACGCCGGGACGCTTCCGAACAATCTGGTTGTCAGTGGCAACACCACATTGGAATTGCCGGAACGTGGCGGCGCAGGCGGCGCGACACTCACCGGCAGCGGCACCTTCAATCTGATCACCCATTATGTCCGCGGAACTTTGAATTACGATTGCTCCGGGTTTTCCGGAACTTTCAGTGTCTATACGCCTGACAACGGTGGTGCGGATTTCCGGATGGGCAGCTATGCCGGCTTTGCCGGCACAACCGTAAATCTTTCCAATAACATCAACGCTTATTTCACCGGCATTATTGATCCCAGCGGTGACACGGTGGACTTTGGCCAGATTAACGCGCCGGGTTCCGCCAAGCTGTTGGGTGGGCCAACCAGCGGACGCGCTGTCGCTCTGCGGATTGGCGCGCTCAACAACGATTCCAGTTTTGCCGGCTCAATCGGCGAGCAAACTGTCGGCAGCACGACTTCCCTCATCAAAATTGGCAGTGGCATGCTTGCGCTCGGCGGCGCGAATTCCTATTCCGGCCAGACCATCATCAGCAACGGAACGCTCGTCGTCAACGGCAGCACCGGCACAAACGCTCTGACCGTCGTCAGCGGAATGCTCGGCGGCAGCGGCACGATTGGCGGCGGCGCGGCGCTTTATTCTGGCAACGCCATCGCGCCGGGAGCCAGCGTCAATGCCGGCACGGTCGGCACGCTCACCATAAATAATGGCCCCACCGGCACGGCGCTCGCGCTGACCAACACCACGCTCTACTTCGACCTTGCCGGTATTACCACACCCGGCGGCGGTGTGAATGATTTGATTTCGCTTTCCGGCGGCGCGCTGGTGTTGAGCGGCGCGATTACCGTCGTGCCGAATTTGCTCAACGGCAATCTCACCGCCGGCACTTACACGATTGTCAGTGGCGGCAGTTCAACCACGGGAAGTGCGGCCAATCTCGTTTGGGCGGGGGAAAACGCTTCGCGCCAGACGTTTACGTTCGACACAACGACGACGCCCGGCAGCGTGTTCCTCAACGTCGTCGGCTCGCCTCCCGCCACGCTCGTCTGGTCTGGAACCAATGGTGGCGCATGGGACACCAGCACCACGAATTGGTTTAATGGCGGCGCGGCGGACAAATTTTATGATTTCGACACCGCGATTTTTGACGACACGTCCACCAATGGCAACATCGCCATTTCCGGAGTGGTCCAGCCCGCGCAGGTGCTCATCACCAATTCCATTTTGAATTACACGATCGGCGGCGGCGTGCTGGGCGGCGCAGGCGCAACTGGTCAAAAATGGATTCGGCACATTGGTTTTGAGCGGCAGCAATACTTTCAGCGGCGGCGTCGTTATTAACGGCGGCACCGTACTTTTGACTAACGACATCGCGAACCAGTTCGGGTTGGGAACGGGGACCGTCACGCTCAAGAATGGCACGCTCACGATGTATGACAACAACACGACTTACAATGCGTCCTATTGGAATCTCGTCGTGCCGGTGAATTCCACCGACACGTTCAACGCCGACTCACGGTGCGATCTTTACGGCTCGTTGACGGGCGGCGGCACATTGAATTTACATGTGCCTTACGTCCGCACCAGCCTCTATGGCGACTGGTCGGCGTTCGGAGGCAGCATCAATGTCAATGGCGGCGGCGAGTTTCGCGTCCTGAATTTCTCCGGCTATCCCGGGGCTGCGATTAATTTGTCCAACAATGTCACTGCTGACTTTCAAGGCGCGGTGGACCCCGCCGGAACAGCGCTGCAAATCGGCGCACTGTCCGGCGCCAAGTTCCTCCTTCCTGCTCGGTGGTTCGACGGCCGGGAATGTTTTCACCTGGCAGGTTGGCGGACAAAACATCGATGCCGCGTTCTCCGGGACCATCGCCGAACAGACGACAAACACGATCACCGCCATCGAAAAAATCGGCGCCGGCATCTGGACGCTCACTGGAAGTAACACTTTCATCGGCGGCATGACCGTGAGTGCGGGTACGTTGCAGGTTGACAACACGGCTGGCAGCGCGACAGGCACCAACCAGGTTTTCGTCGCCACAGGCGCGACGCTGTCCGGTGGCGGCATCATCGGCGGCCTGACGGCGTTTGACGACGGGGCCATTCTCGCTCCCGGTGATGGTGTCGGCACTTTGACCATCAGCAATGAGTTGGATTTGAGCGATCTGACCGTGCTGCAATTCGGCCTCGGAACAAACAGCGACAGAGTCGTTGTTTCCGGCAACCTGACCTTGGGCGGCCAGTTGAACATCACCAACACCGGTGGATTTGGCGTCGGCTCTTACACCTTGTTCACCTATGGCGGCGCGTTGACCATGGGCAATGTGGCCTTTGCCTACGTGCCTGCGGGTTTTGTCTATGCCATCAGCACGAACACAGTCGGACAAATCAACCTTATCGTGACACGGCCGCAATTCAACGCAATCAACTCCGGGGCAAATGGCCTGGTGATGAGCGGCTCCGGAGGATCGGTGGGCGGAACTTACTACGTTTTGGGAACAACGAACATCGGGTTGCCGCTGAACATGTGGACGCCAATCGCCACAAATCAATTTGATTCCAGCGGCAATTTTAACTTCACCAACGCCGCTGGCACAAATGCGCCGCAGCAATTTTATCGGTTGCAAATCCCCTAAAATGTCTTGTGGTCCATCTTCGACCTCCCAGCTCATTGCTCCCATCTTCCCCCCATTTACGTCAACAACCGGCTTGAAGGTAACGCGCCCGTAACCATCGACGCCATGGTCGGCTACCCGTCTGCACGCGGTTGGTTGTGTAATTACAAGTAATGTGACTTAGTAATATAACTTAAAATTAAAACAAATGCATTATTCTATTGCATTGATGGCCAGCTTGGGTACCAAGCGTCCGTTCTTTGATATAAGTATTTGATTTTCTCGTTCGCCCATCCGCCAGCCGGTGTTGCGCGTTGCGGCGACGACCTCTCGTCGCCGCAACTCCTGCTCCCTGCTCCCTACAGTTCATTCGATGTTCGATGTTGGATGTCTTGCCGAGGCGAAGCGAAGCGAAGACTGGTGGATGTTCGGTGTTTTTCATTTCGGTTTAACGATTAGCGTCCATTAGCGGTTAAAAATCCCTGTTCCCTTTGTGCTTTTTTGCGGCAAAAGTCAGTTGTCAGTAGTCCTGTTGTCCATGGTCCGATTTGCTTGTCGCGCCGGAACTTTGTGAAGGCGGAACGAGGCTCAAACTTGAAACCACCGGAAACGCCTCCGCGATCTCTGTTTGCTCCTGTAATGTAAATCTGCGCCTTTGCACTTCAATCCGGTTGAAACCAATTCGCGCCAATTCGTGACCACAGTTCACGTTAGCGAATATTCAGATTGGGGACTCCATATTGTGGAGGCTTGGGAAGCCCAATTCGTGTCTAACGAGGCCAAAAAATCAAATTTATGTTCCTTCACCGGGGGGTCAACCTCTCATGAAAAAGTCAGTTTTTGGTGTCATTAAGTGTCATTAGGTGCGATTCGGTGCAATTCGGTGTAAATCGGTACAGTGATCGGCCTGTGGGAGACGACGTAAGGAGTTTTGGCATTCTCGCTGGATGCCAACAGGAAGTTTACCATCAAAATCTTTTTTTTGGTAAAGAAAAGGTAAAGTTTTGAGTGCTCTATCAACCACTTACGACGATTGTCCACGGGCCTGGTAAAGAAAAGGTAAAGTAATTTTTATGCGCTCTTTGCGTTCTCTTGGGTATAAAAACCAATTCGTGTTAATTCGTGAAATTCGTGTCTATCCGCGTCCATCCGCCTGCCGTGCCGAAATCAGATGAAGGCGGGTGGTTAAAAGGCAGCGCGATCTAGTGGTTATTAGCGGTTAAACGAATCCTTGTCCATTGCCCGCCAGCTTCCGCATGGCGGTTGACCTTGTCTTGATAATTTACGGCGGTTATAGTTGAAACCATGAACCGCCACCGGAAAACAGCAGTGTTCACACTGGTTTCGGAGGGACTTCTACGGTTTATCCTGATGGTGCTGGTGGCGGGGGCGGGATTGCAGGCATGGGGTTCCGGTATTGCAGCCGAGTATCTTGCCGATGTCTGGACCGCCGACGACGGCCTGCCCGATACTTCCGTCACGGACATCGCCCAGACACCCGACGGCTATCTGTGGATTGGCACTTACAACGGTCTGGCGCGGTTTGACGGGTTGCGTTTTGTGACTTTTGATCCGGCGAATACACCGGCGCTCGCCCACGCACGCGTGCGAAAGCTTTCCGTTGATAATCAAGGCACACTCTGGATCAATACCTTCGATGGTTCGATGACATCTTTGCGTCAGGGGACATTTGCCCGGGAATGGACCGGCGCGGAAGGGCTGGACCCGGATGCCATACTGGTTTCGTCATTCTCGAACGACGTGACCTTTTTGCTGCACCGCGGATTTATCCGCCGCAAGTCACAGTCTGCCCCGGCGGGCAGCGGTTGGGAGGATTTGACTCCGCCCAGCCGGAGCGTCGGTACGCTCTGCTTGGCTGATGGCGATGGGACCATTTGGTATCGCGGCGCGGACAAACTTTTATGGCGGGTGACCGCCAGGGGCTTCGAGTCGCAGCCGCAAACTAACGGGCTGGCGGCAAGCCGGGTCAATTGCATGACTACGGACCCGCAAGGCCATTTGTGGATTGGCACTGATACCGGCATCGCGATGTGGGATGGAACCCGGTTTCAAACCGTCACGCCCACAAATGCCGAATTGTCCGGTGGACGTGGAGTTCCTATCCGTTGCCGAAGGCGGCCGCCTGTGGGCGGGTTCGGGCGGTCACGTGCGCGAGGCGATTGGCCGCCGATGGATTCTTGAGGCGGAATCGCTTGATAACGTTTTCACCGGCAACTTGAGCCGGATGGGAACGCACGAAGATCATCACGGAGGCGTGTGGCTTTACGACTATGGGCGGGGTTTGTGGCATATCTCCGCCGATGGCATGGTGCGGCAATTCGGTCCGCAGGAGGGCTTTCCCGGGGAGCGGGTCAATTGCTTCTTTGAAGATCACGAGGGCAACTGGTGGGCGGGTCTGGACGCAGGGGGATTGGTGCGAATTCGCGAACGGCGGTTTCAAACGATTGATACCGGCGGACAGCTTTCGACAAAACCAGCCCGGTCGGTTTGCGAAGACACCAACGGCACGGTCTGGATTGGCACGCTGGGCGATGGTCTGGCGCGCTGGCAGGCGGGAGCTTTGACAAATCTGACAATGCCCGGAGGAACCGACAAGGGATTTGTATTTTGTGTTTGTCCGGATGCTGCAGGCCGGTTGTGGGTGAGCGCGGGTGATGAAGACTTGTATGTCCGTGAAAATGACCGGTTCAAGCGCGTGTCTCCCGTGGTTCATGGCGTGAAGACGATTCTGGCGGACAAATCGGGCCGCATTTGGGTCGGCACCAAAAGCGGGCTTTACCTGGCAGACAGCGAAACATCAAACAGCTTCAAACCGTACGATGGAATTGGCCGGCACGACGTGCGGGCTTTGTCGGAGGATGGCCACGGCAATCTTATGGGTGGGGGCAGAGGATGGCACGCTCTTCCGCATCAACGGTGATAAATTCGAGACATTTCAAACCGGGGACACCAATGCATCGCATGCCATCTGGTCGCTGCTGGCCGAGGATGATGGCACGGTCTGGATCGGCACTTTCCGGGGCGGATTGCTGCGCTTCCGGGATGGAAATTTCACAAGCTTCAGCATCAATGAAGGTTTGCCGGACAATATCATCTGCCAGATTCTTCCCGATAATGCGGGCAATCTCTGGTTCGGTTCGCATCAGGGTATTTTCCGCGTGGCTAAATCGGCATTGAATGATTTTGCGCGCGGCAAGACTAATTCCGTCCCTTCCACCGCGTATGGCCGGTCGGATGGCCTGCCTTCGCTCGAATGTTCGGGCGGCTACCAGCCGGCGGCATGGCGCGGGCAGGATGGCCGGTTGTGGTTCACCACTGTCAAGGGCGCGGTCTTCGTTCAGCCGGAAGAAATCCACCCGGATCTGTTGCCGCCGCCCGTCGTGATTGAAGGAATACTGGATTGATGGGAAAAGCCTGGACGCCACCACCAAAGCGCAGGATCAACTTCTTCCGCAAGGAATGGTTTATGACCGCGACAGGAAAATTCTGGAGGTGCCGCCGGGGAAACATCAGATTGAATTCCGTTACACCGGATTGAGCCTCGTTTCATCCGACCGGGTGCAATTCCGGTATCGGCTGGAAGGAGCCGACGCCGGCTGGGTGGAGGCGGGAACGCGGCGCTCCGTGCAATATAATTTGCTTCCCGGCCGGCGCTTATCAGTTTCGGGTGATTGCATGCAACAGCGACCGCGTCTGGAACGAGACCGGCGATTCCCTGACGTTGAAAATCCTGCCGCATTTTTATGAGACCTTGTGGTTCCACATTCTGGCCGGACTGTTCGTGCGCTTGGGCTGGTTGCGGGGGCGGTTTGGTATTCGGTCACGCGGCGGTTGCAACGGAAAATGGAGCAGCTTGCGCGGCAACAGGCCGTGGAGCGCGAGCGCTCCCGGATCGCCAAGGACATTCACGATGATTTGGGCGCAAACCTGACGCTGATTGCCGTCCTCGGCGACCTTGCCAAGCAGGAAAAGGCCGCGGAGCGCATTGAGAAAATGGCGAGCACGGCGCGGCAGGCGGTCAAATCGCTCGATGAGATTGTCTGGGCCGTCAATCCCCGCAACGACACGCTGGCGCACCTGATTGATTATACGGGACAGTTTGCGGTGGATTATCTTCGCGCCGCCGGAGTGCGCTGCTTGCTGGACCTTCCTGAACAGGCGCCGCAGCGCGAAATTTCCAGCGCCGTGCGCCATAATGTTTTTCTCGTGGTGAAGGAGGCGTTGCAAAACATCGTCAAGCACGCCCGCGCAACCGAAGTGTGGCTGCGCGTCACCGCCACGAGCCAGGGTCTGCGGATTGTGATCGAGGACAACGGCGGCGGCTTTGAACGGGCGCCGGAAAATGCGATGGCGGACGGCTTGCGCAATATGCAGCAGCGCATGAAGGAGCTTGGCGGCGAGTGCCGGATACAAAGCCGTGTCGGTGCCGGCACAGAGATTGTCGTGGAATTGCCATGGCCGCCCGGTTGAGCGGCTTCATATCTTCATCCGATGGCGGGCGGATAATTTTCAGACAGAATTGAAACGGTAACAACGCAAAACACAATGATCACCCTTTCCATCATCGAAGACCAGCGCGACATGCGCGAAAGCCTGGTCGAGTGCCTGGGCAGCGCGCCGGGTTTGCGGTGTGTCGGCGCGCACGCCACCGGCGAGGAGGGGTTGCGGGACATTCCCAGGGAAAATCCGGATGTCGTGCTGATGGACATCAATCTGCCCGGCATGAATGGCATCCAATGCGTGGCCCGGTTGAAGAAGCACATGCCCAACATCCAGGTGTTGATGCTGACGACCTACGATGACGGGGATTTGATCTTCGATTCCTTGCGCGCCGGCGCCAACGGTTACCTGTTAAAAAACATGCCGCAGAAAGAACTGGTTCAGGCCGTCCAGCAAGTCCATGCCGGCGGGGCGCCGATGTCGCTCCAGATTGCCCGCAAGGTCATCAATCACTTCCATCAAGACGAAGCCCGCCTCGGAACTGGAACAGCTCACCGCCCGCGAACTGGAGATTCTGCGGTTGCTCGCCAAAGGCCATATGTATAAAGAAATTGCCGATCACCTGGCGATCAGCATGAGCACGGTGCGCACCCATATCAGCGCCGTCTATGAAAAACTTCACGTCCACTCCCGTACCGAGGCGGCGATGAAGCTGGCCGGGCGGGAATAAACCTGTTGACCCCCTCCAGGTTCCACGTTCGTAAGTATTTGTCACCGACCTTCGCAAATTCGCGAATCAACGGACCATGCCTCGGATAAACATCCGATGGATTATTTGAGGGCAATCGCTTATCTTTAAGAAAATCTGAGCCACATAATTCTATTGAAACGACCCCACATCATTTCTTATGCAAACATCGAAAATCTTTAAAACCGCCTGGCTTTTTGCCGTCATGTCAATCGCGGGTTGGACAACTGCACAGGCGCAACCAGTAGTATATAACGCCACATGGACAGGGCCGACCAGCGGCGGCGACTGGAACACGGCATCCAGTTGGAGCACCGGGGTGATTCCGGGTTCCGATGGAAATGGGATAACCAACGCGGTCATCCCCTTTATAAGCACATCGAGTTCAAATATTGTCACCTACGGTTCTGCGATGACGGCGACCGGTTTTGGCGGGCTGACCAACTTCGGCGTTTTGATCGTGAGTGCCGGCGGATTTACCAACAATGGCATTTTTCTGGATGCCCCAAGAAATTACCCCGGCTGGCTGTTTGAGACGAACCCGGCGGCGGTGATAAATATTAATGGCAACCTCGCTGTTACCTCCAACAACATCGTTAATTTGGGTGGCGGAGCCACCATGACAATCCAGGGGTCGCTATTGCTTGGGTGCGGTGTCAGCGCAGGCACGGGCAGCGGCAACTCGGGTAGTATTGGCGTTATGACCAATAGTGGAGGGTTTCTTAGCGCTTCAGTCACCACCATCAATCCCGTCAATTCCGCTGGACCCTCTTCTACCAGCCAATCCTCACTGTTGGTAATCAGCGGCGGCACCAATAATCTGGGCATCACTACGGTCAAGCGAAGCAACGCCGGCTCGGGCGGCCCGCAGACGCTCGGTACGGAAGGCCTGATCATCTACAATGGATTGGTGACCATGACAAATCTGAATGTGGGTGGTGCGAGTGGAAATTCGTGGGAAACGACACTGATCGCCGGAGGGACGGTGACAAATGATGGTTACGTATTGATCAATAATGGAACAGTAGCACGACCGTCCCGGTTATTTCAAACCGGCGGATTGTTTGTGGTGCCGGATCCAGGAGTCGTCAATCTGAATCCTACGGTGGCGGGAGCATTAACTGCTGTTTACTCAATTCAAGGAGGAACGAATATCATTGGTGGACTCTACATTGGAGCTACAAACGGCACCGTTGTCGCCAATACAACTTTCACCAATGCAGCAACCATCTATGTGGGTAGTCAGGGCATTGCCACAAACGGGATCGTTAGCTTCATCAATGATCTCAAAGCCGGGGGAATGTTTGGTGCGACCGCGCCGTGGACAGGTTCAGCTCCAATGAATATGCTCGGAACTGGCTCCTTCACGTTTCAAACGGCAGACATGGCTGGCAATCCCAATAACATAACCCTTGCCACGAGCGGCGTATTGGGTGGACCCGGCTCCTGCATATTGAACGTAACTGGCGGTGGCACGTTGACGTTGGGTGCGTCCAATACTTATGCGGGCGCCACGCTGATTAAAGGTGGCACACTGGCACTCGGCGCGAGCGGTTCTTTGGTTAGCACACCCGTCATCGTCGGGCCAGGGACAACGTTCGATGTGTCGGCGGTCACAGGCGGTTTTGTTCTCGGCAATGGTCAAACGCTCTCCGGCTCCGGGGTGGTCACGGGTGCGGTTTTTGTTGCCTCCGGCGCAACAATTGACCCCGGCAGCAATACGCTGACCGGAACCTTGACCTTCTCCAATTCCGTCGCAGAAACCAACGGGGCAATCAACCATTTTGACCTCTCCGGCGCGCCTAATCCGAACAATGATTTGCTCGTTATCGGTGGTGATTTGAATGTGAACTTCGGTGGTACGAATACGGTGGATATAAGCGGCTCGTCATTGGTGTCCGGCACCAATTACATACTGATACAATACGGCGGCAATTTCATCGGTGGCATCACCAATTTCAGGGTCACAACCGCCGTCGGCACTTTGAGCAATGACCCCGTGGCCAAAACCATTTCTTTCATCCCACAGACGACGTTGCGCGGGCCGACAAACATCGTCTGGATCGGCAACCCTGTGAACACCAATTGGGACAACGAAGTCACCACCAACTGGCTGAATGGCACCGCGCTGGACTTCTTTGTGCCGGGTGACAGCGTCCAGTTCACGGATGCGGGCGCCAGCAATTCGCCAGTTAATATTGTTAGCACCGTTTCGCCAGCTTCCGTTCTGGTGAATAGCCAGTCCAATTATGTCTTCGCCAGTACGAGTGGGGGATTAATCACCGGCATAGCCAGTCTGACGGTGACCAATACCGGGACACTGACTGTTTTGACGACCAATGATTATACCGGCATCACGACCATAGATGGCGGTGGTGCACTCGCTGTGGCTTCAGTGGCCAACAATAACTCTCCCAGTCCGGTTGGCAAGAACGACAATCTTGTGATCAATAACGGAACATTCATCTATTCCGGACCGACCGCGAGCATAGACCGCGGTGCGACTCTTGGGAATGCGTCCTCGGCCATCAATATTAGTGCGAATGGCAATTTGACATTGAACGGCCTATTGGGTGGCGTTGGCGGTTTGACCAAAACCGGTCTGGGTGCTTTGATTCTCCCCAACGGTAACAGCTATGCGGGCGGCACTTTCGTGAACTCGGGCATTTTGACGCTGAATAGTGCCACGGCGGCTGGAACTAACATAATCACCTTGAACGGTGGCAATCTCGCCATTGGCGCAGTTAAACCCGCAAACACAATCAATGTTGCCGCCAGCAGTTCAGTCACCGGTGGAAGTACTAGCGGTCTCACGGGCATCAGGAATGTTACAGGCAGTGCGAATCTCCTCCTTGTAGTCACCACCTCTACCGGTGTGTTTGACCTTACCGGCGATATGAGCACCTACAGTGGCACCATCACCTTCACAAATGCTGGTGGCACTGTTGTCCGTCTTAACGGCGCAACTGGCAGTGCATTGGCCACTTGGAATTTGGGCGTTGGCCCTACCATGGACCTCAATGTTCGCACAGGCTCGACGAACAATCAACTCGGCGCCTTGGAAGGCGCAGTTGGCACGACCTTGTCTGGCCGCGGTGGTTCAGCCAATAACGGGCCATCCACCTACGTCATCGGGGCCAATGGTCAGAGCACCGTATTTGCAGGCGTCATTCAGAACGGTTCTGGTGGTAGTTCCTCCACTACCGCCATCACCAAAGTCGGTACCGGCACCTTGACACTACAGAACGTGAGTACCTACACCGGCGTGACGATTGTGAGCAACGGTGTGCTGGCTTTGAGTAACAATCCCGCGACCGGCACCGACGGCAACATCGGGAACAGCCCGAGTATTACTATTGAGGCGGGTGCCGTCATAGACGCCACCGGCGAGGCAACGGAACCTGGTGCCTGGCAATTTGCAAACACCGCCAGCCAGATTCTGCAAGGCTACGGAACGATCAATGGCGGATTTGACGCCAGTGGCGGTAGCGGCATAGTTGCACCCGGCGGTGGCATATCTGGCGGCATCGGCACGCTGACGGTGTCGAGCGGCGTTTTCCTCGGCGGTACAACGTGGATTAAAATTAATCGCGCTGCCAGCCCGAATAGCGACCTGTTAGCTTCTTCAACAGGATTCATCTTTTACGGCGGAACGTTGGTCGTGACCAATATCGGTTCACCGTTGCAGGTCGGTGATACATTCACCCTGTTCAGCAGCTCTTCGTTGCGCGCCTCATTTGCAGCCCTTGACCTTCCGGGTTATTATACTTGGGACACAAGCCAGTTGGCAGTCAATGGCTCCATCAAAGTCACCGGTATATCGTCCCATCCTTCAGTGACGAAGGCCGACTTTAGCGGCCTTGCCGGCGGTGCGATCACCCTCGATTCCACCAATGGCATTCCTGGCACCACGGTCAATGTTCTTACCTCCACAAACGTGGCATTGCCTTTCAGCAGTTGGACAGTGCTTACAAACACAATTTTTGATTCCAACGGCAACTTGGAGGATGGCAACGGCAATCCGGGAGGTCTTACAATTACCAATCTGGTGAATGACCGGCCACAGAGATTTTATCTGTTGCAGACGCTCGGGTATTGATGAAAGCCGAAAGGCTTTGGAATTAAAACAAAGAACGCCCTGTTGAGCGCAGGGCGTTTCTTTTTTGATGAATATCTTTGTCATGCAAAGAGGCAGTTGAAATATTTTTGTTTGCCGAAAGCGCTACGGTAATCACGGCTCTTGAGGCTTAAGTGCGCCGGACTGTCGCATATTTGATTTACTTTTCAGGTCCAAAGCCTTCGTCAGCTTGCTTTGCGCGAAGACATCATCCGGTTTGAGGCGGATTGCCTCCTGAAATTGGCTAATCGCCCCATCGGCTTGGCCTTGGTTCAGAAGGGCGACGCCGAGATTGTAGTGGGCTTCTGCGTAATCCGGTTTGAGGCGAATGGCTTCATGGTATTGGCTGATCGCCTCGTTGGTTTGGCCTTGGGCCAGGAGGGCAACACCGAGGTTGATGTGGGCTTCTGCGTAATCCGGTTTGAGGCGGATGGCTTCCCGAAATCGGCTGACAGCATTGTCGGTCCGGCCTTGGTTGAAGAAGGCGACGCCGAGGTTGTAGTGGGCTTCTGCGTAATCCGGTTTGAGACGGATGGCTTCCTGAAAATGGCTGACCGCGTCGTCAGTTTGGACTTTGTTAAGGAGGGCAGCGCCGAGATTGTTGTGGGCCTCGGCGTAATCCGGTTTGATGCGGATGGCCTCCTGGTATTGGCTGATCGCCTCGCCAGTCTGGCTTTTTTTGAAGAAGGCAATGCCGAGATTGTAATGGGCCTCGGCATCATTCGGATTGATGCGGATGGCTTCCTGAAATTGGCTCATCGCTTCATCAACTCGACCTTGGTTGAGGAGGGCGTCCCCGACGTTGTTATACGCGATGTAATTGTTGTTCGTAACTTTGATCGTGTGCCGGAAAAGAATCTCACTGTCTTTCCAATACCCGAGTTGGTGCCGCGTCAACGCAAGGGAGAGGACGATCGTTACGGAACATGCTACTGCCAATGTAATCTTTTGGAATCGCCAGGTTTCAGCCAGATCACACGCGCCCCAGATCGTGAGAATTAATATGCCAAGTGACGGTATATAAGTGAATCGGTCGGCCATCGCCTGTCCACCCACCTGCACCAAACCGATCACTGGCACCAACGTTCCCACAAACCACAACCACCCTATCAGTAAATAAGGATGGCGCCGCCGCTTCATGAATAAAAATACCGAAATCCCGCAAAAAAACACCCCCGCCAGCAGCACCTTTGCCAGCGGCCAATATCCGGGGTGTGGATAGAAGACGGCCAAATCTGTTGGCCAAAAAATCTTTCCGAGATAGCGGCAGTAGGAGACTAGGGCATTACCACCGCGCGCGCCAATCGGGAGATTTGCAACTGTCCTTACAGCGCCGCCATGATTCTGCACCACGTAAGTCACGACGCTCATCACCGCAGCCAGCGCAAAGAATGGGATTTTCTCCCTCACCAATCGCCACACACTGCCGGATTTGAATCGCTCCAGCGGCCAGTAATCCAGCAGCAGCAAAACAAAGGGCATCGTCACCAGCATTGCCTTGCTCATCAAGCCAAACATAAACATTACCAAGGCTGTCCCATACCAGACTTTTGATTTTGAATCCCGGACCTTGCTGGCTTCAACATATTTTGCATAGGCCAGCAGGGACAGCATCCAGAAGAGTGTACTCAACACGTCCATGCGTTCCGTAACCCAGACCACCGATTCCACTCGGAGCGGATGCCACCCGAATAGCGCGGCCAAAACAAGACTTCGCCACGTTGCCCCGCTCATCCGCCGAAACACGAGAAAAACCAAGGCGACGTTGGCGGCGTGAAGCAGTACGTTTATAAGGTGATGCCCCCAAGGATTCAGCCCGAACAACTGGCAGGCCGCCATGTGCGACAACCACATCAACGGTGCCCAATAGGCATGTTGTTCCGTGTCACCAAATGCCCATTTCACCCCCTCCCAGGTCAAACCTCCCTGGACGTGTGGATTTTCAGTGACACAGTCGGGATCGTCCAGATTGATGAAATCACAATGCATTGCCGGCCAGTAAATGGCGATCGTTACCAGCACTAGAAATACGGCCAGCAGCCACGTCGGAAAACGCGACCGGGCCACAACAGGAGCGACACCCGTTGGAGTGGGTTTGGATTTCTTCGTTGGACTGCGCATGGCACTTCCCGCCAATTATCAGGAGGTCACGGATTTTAGCACGCCCATTTTGTGGCTGAAGCAACGAGATTGATCCGGCATTTGCGACAAATAAATTTAGGAACAAGTTTCCTTAAGTTAAGGAGCAGGCCATGAAAATGAAAATTAACAAACAAAAGTAAACGAAAGCCTGTGCCGTTCATGCTTGGTTTCACAAAAACAATGGTGTTGTGGCTGAAGTCAGGCGGGGAAGGGAACACTTTTCAGCAGTTTTACCGGCAGCAAGCCGAGGACGATGAGGCGAATTTGGAGCTGTTACATTCCGAACATAATCACTGTTGCTCTTCATGTTTGATAGGGACAGGCGCTCGCATGTTTGATTTGCTTTTCAGTTCCAAAATCTTCGTTAGGTTGTTTTGCGCATCGGTGTAATCCGGGTTGAGGCGGATGGCTTCCTCAAATTCGCTGACCGCATTGTCGGTCTGGCCTTGGTTGAAGAGGGCGACGCCAAGATTGAAGTGTGCTTCGGCGTAATCCGGGTTGAGGCGGATGGCTTCATGGTATTGGTTGATTGCTCCGTCGGCTTGGCTTTTGTTGAGGAGGCCGGTACCGAGGTTGTTGTGGGCCTCGGCGTAATCCGGGTTGAGGCGGATGGCTTCCTGGAATTGACTGATCGCCTCGTCGGTCTGGCCGTGGTTCAGGAGGGCGACGCCGAGGTTGATGCGGGCTTTGGGGTCATCCGGTTTGAGATGAATGGCTTCCTGAAATTGGCGGATTGCCTCGTCAGTTTGGCCTTCTTTTAGAAAGGCAACGCCGACGTTGAAATGGGCATCGGCGTAATTCGGTTTTAGACGAATGGCTTCTTGGTATTCATTGATCGCCTCATCGGTCTGGCTTTGCTTGAAGAGAGCAACACCGAGATCCATGTGGGCGTCGGCGTTACCCGGTTTAAGGCGGATGGCTTCCTGGTATTGGCTGATCGCGTCACCAGTCTGGTTTCTGTCGAAGAGGGCTTTGCCGAGGATGATGTGCGCGATGTAATTGTTCTTCGTGACTTCGACCGTGTGCCGGAAAAGGGTTTCACTGTTCTTCCAATATCCGAGCTGTTGCCGCGTCAATACCAAGCAGAGGATGATCAACGCCGAACCTGCCGCCGACAATCCAGCCGCATGATACCGCCAGCATCTGGCTAGCTCATACGCGCCCCAGATGGTCAGGATCAGCACTCCCAGCGAAGGTATATAGGTGTAACGATCCGCCATCGCCTGTTCACCCACTTGCACCAACCCAATTACCGGCACGAGCGTTCCCAAAAACCACAGCCACCCCATCAGCAAATAGGGATGATGCCGCCGCATCATAAACAGAAGCATCGAAATGCCAGTTAAAAATACGCCTCCCAACAGCACCTTCTCCATCGGCCAATAACCGGGGTGTGGATAATAAACGGCCAGATCCGTTGGCCAGAATATTTTCCCGAGATAGCGGCAATACGAAATCAGGGCGTTTTCGACGCGCGCATCCAGAGGCAGGTCTTCAACTGTCATGATAGCGCCACCCTGCTTCTGCGCTAGGAAAGTCACGACGCTCATTACCGCAGCCAGCGCAAAGAATGGGATTTTCTCCCTCACCAATCGCCACACACTGTCGGATTTGAATCGCTCCAATGGCCAGTAATCCAGCAGCAGCAAAACACAGGGCAACGTCACCAGCATTGCCTTGCTCATCAAGCCAAACACAAACATCACCAGGGCTGCCCCGTACCAGACTTTTGATTTTGAATCCCGGACCTTGCTGACTTCAACATATTTTGCATAGGCCAGCAATGCGAGCATCCAGAATAGCGTGCTTAAGACGTCCTTCCGCTCCGTGACCCAGGCCACCGATTCCACCCTGAGCGGATGCCAACTGAACAACGCGGCCAGCATCAGGCTTCGCCACGTCGTTTGGGTCATTCGCTGAAATACGAGAAAAACCAGAGCGGTATTGGCGGCGTGAAGCAGTACGTTTATAAGGTGATGTCCCCAGGGATTTAACCCGAAGAACTGGCAGGCAAGTTCATGCGACAACCAGCCGAGCGGCGCCCATTGGGTACCTTGTTTCGTGTTACTAAACGCCCATTTTACTCCCTCCCAAGTCAGACCTCCATGAACGTGAGGATTCGCAGTGACATAATCAGGATCATCATAGTTGATGAAATCACACCGCATCGCCGGCCAATAAAGCGCGATCGTTACCAGCACTAGGAATACCGCCAGCAACCACGTCGGAAAGCGCAACCAGCCCACGATATGAGTGGCAGCCTTAGTCGGCTCGTTCCTGGAATTCGTCGCTGGTCTGCGCATGGAACCGCACTCAAATTATCAGGAGGTCAGGAACTTTAGCACGTCCATTTTATGGCTGAAGCAACGGGGTTGGTCCGCCATTCAGCTCGCATGGTCACTCCCAACTTCATGAAGATAATGGCGACATGGCCGGGGTCAAGCTCTGGCGGAAAAGCTTTTCCACAGTTTCACCGGCAGCAGGCCGATGCCGATGAGGCAGAGCTGGCTGACGACGAACGCCAGCAACCAGCGGAATGCCGCGTCGGTGAAACCGTAGCTGTGCAGGCCGATGCCGAGCATATTGACGCCGAACCATGACCAGCTGGTGACGATGTTGCCAACGACTGCGAGGTTCATGAGGCCGCGTTCGCGCACGAGGCCGCCCCAGCGCGCGTGCAGGATGGTCGCATTCCAGAGCACGATGAGCAACGCGCCGTTTTCCTTCGGGTCCCAGCCCCAAAACCGGCCCCACGATTGGTCGGCCCAGATGCCGCCAAGAACGGTTCCGACAAAGCTGAACAGCGTGGCGAAACAGATGATGCCATAGACCATCCGCGCCAGCGACTTGGCCGTGTCCGCCGATAGCGTGGTCGTAAATGCGCCCCGCAGGATGTAAATGATGGCCAGCAATCCTGCCACAAACGTTGAAGCGTAACCGAGCGTGACGACGACGACGTGCGTGGCGAGCCAGAAGTTGGTGTCCAGCACGGCGCGCATCATTTCCATGGTGTCGCCGGTCATCGCCAGATTGTGCGCGATGATTTGCGTGACGAATCCCGCGAATGCCGCGACCACGCAGCCGATGCCGTCGCGATAAATGTTTTCCAGCACCATGCCGAGGATGACCGCGCCCCAGCCGATGAAGATGGCGGAGGAATAAAGATTCGTCACCGGCGGCCGGCCTTCGAGATACATCCGGAAAATGAGGCCGAACGTGTGGATGACCCACGCGAGGCCGACGAGGTAGAACGCCGAGCGCCGCAGCAAGTCAGCGCTACGGGCGCCAAACCACGAAAACAGCCCCAGCACTAGCGCCAGTATATAAATAACCAGCGCCTTGTAAAACGGCTGGAAGTTGTTGAAGAAAAATTCTTGGCTGGCCTTGTTGACCTGCGGCGCAAAACGGTCGGTGAGCCACAGGTGATACGTGGTGACGGCCTGTTTGAAATCAGCGGGCGAGCCGGAGCGGTAGCCGGTGACCATCGCGGCGTAGGCTTGCGCAGGCGGGGAGATTTCGCCGGTGTGCGCGGTTGCCATGAGGTTGGTGCCGATGTTCTGCCAGTCGTCCCGTGGCGCGCCGGGGTCGGACGGCGGAATCACCGCTGGCAACGCGAAGCGCGCGACCGTTTCGTAGTTGCCCATGAAGCCGATGAGGTTGTTGAAGGCATCCTGATCAAATTTTTTGCCGGCGTCGCGGGCGCTCACGGCGGCGACACCGGGCGCAATGCTTTTCTGATAGGCGTCCAATTCCGCCGCGAAATCGTCCGAGCCGGGTGGCTTGAGGCTGATTTCGAGCCGTTGGTAAAGATTCATCTCGCTGAAAAGCTTCATCAACTGCGTTTCGAAGACGGTGCGTTTGGAGTCGTCAATCGGTTCGATACGGTCGGCCTGCTTCTCAATTTCATCCGCCTGCGGCTTGATCTGGTTGAAGGAATAATATTCCTGCTTCTCCGGCAGCTTGAGCAGCGCGAGGACCTCGCCGTTGTCTATGCGGAAAATGTTCCGGTCGTCGGCTTGCTCCGGCTTCATCAGCACTTCGAGCAGCCATTCCGTGGCGGTGAGCGTCTGGCCGTTGTCCAGCGGGACGGTTTGCTTGGTGCGGATTTGGAGCAGCGAGTTGCGGGCGACAGAATCGAATGGCTGGAACCGGCCGTCCATCAGCACGGGTAGTTTGCCGAATTCGCGCGTTTGGAATCCGGTTTCCGGCGGCTGATATAGGCCGGATAAAACCCAGCCCGCCATCGCGGCGACCAAAATGAGCGGAATCCATTTTTTCATGATCACTTTTTCTCCTTTCTGGGAGTGTTCGTATTTCCCGTGCCTGCCATCCTGCGTTTCAAAAAAGGAATCAGGTGCGAAAGGAATTGCCAAAGCAGGCCGGCTGCCACCATCACGCACGATAAATAGGGTGTGAGCCAGCTTGGATTATGCACCACTTGCAGGATGCTGCCGCCGTCGTCGGGATCGTAGCTGGCCTGATAAAACGTTTCACCCTCGTAACGCAGTGGATTATTCATGTAAATCAATACTTCGCGGTTCTCGCCCGTATCCAGATTTTGCAGACGGACCCGGCTGGAAAAATTTTTGGGGATGTCCGTACCGGGATACTTATCGTGGTGGAATTCCATCAGGTGCAGGCTGAACGGCATGTAAAACCGCTCCGGTCGCAGGAGCATTTCGTAGGTGCGATTGTTGAAGGTGAACGGATGCGGCTGCGACAGAAGGGCCGACACAAGAAACGTGCCGAGGCTGCCCTGGGGCGTGGCGATTTCAACGATGGCCGACGGCGCGTCAACGCGGTCCATCACGGTTTCGCGCGGAAGCTCACGCCACCAGAGGCCCGTGCCGTCGCCGCCGGTGGCTTTGACCGGCTCAAAACCTGCCGCGTCCTTTTCCGTCAGCTCGGAGTTGGCGTAAAAAGTTTTCGTGCGGACGGTGAACGGCATTTCCGGGTCGCCCACTTCGCCGCGCCGGACGAGTACGCTGCACGGGATGGCGACGACCTTGTCGGAATCCTTGTCGGTGGTGTCAATAATGGCCAGTTCGTAGGCGCGGTCGGCTTCGGAATAATTTTTCGTCTCGCCGATGCGCATGTGCAAGGCGCTTTCCCGTGACAGAAAATCCGTCAGGAATTGTCCCACGAGCATCAACACCACGCCGAGATGTATC
Organism: uncultured Verrucomicrobiae bacterium; assembly: GCA_963827815.1. GTDB lineage: Bacteria > Verrucomicrobiota > Verrucomicrobiia > Limisphaerales > UBA11358 > UBA11358. The sequence continues at coordinate 75,556 of CAWHCL010000010.1, forward strand.
AGCACGATGCCGATTTTGCGTTTGCCTGGCTGATAGTAACGCAGGTGTGCCGCGAGGAGATTGATGAGTAGCACGGTGCCGATGAGATAACCGCCGGGGAAAACGGGAATGTGCGGCGCGGACCCGTCCAGAGGCCAGTAAACGAGAAAACTGCGGAAAAATTCGTTCTGTGCCTTGTAAAGTCCCAGATGCACCTGTGCCAGCGTGCCCCAGAAGACGAGTATGCAGCCGAGCGACAGGCAGGTCACCGTTAGCTTGAGCGACGAGAACAGTTTGTAAAGGGCCTTGAGCATTTCAGTATTTTACGCCCTGGACAAATTGAATGAACCCGGCCTTCTGGTTTTCGACGACGCTGGCATCTCCCATCAGCTTGTAAAACCATGTCTGGCCGTTCGTTGGCACGATGACGCCGACCAGCCGCGTTGGCTGGCTGGTTCGCATATCTGTGCCGGTCATGTCCACCAGGTCGGCCTTGCCGCCGCCCGCGTCCACGGACGTCACCAACTGGTCGAGGCCGTTTTCATCGAGCGCGGCCAAACCGATTTGCCGGCGCCAGCGATTCACGTTTGCCAGCAATCCACCGCCGTCACCGCTCAACGAAGCTACATTCACCTCTGCTTTCGCGCCGCCCGCGCCGGCAATGGAATACTCGGCCAGCAAAAATTGCGCCGCCGGAACTTCCTGCCAGCCCGCCGGAACCTGCCAGTTCGGTTTGTTGCCGCCTGCGGCCAGCGTGGGAGCAGTCAGTAGCGTGCCCATGCCACCGCCGCCGGCCGGATTTGCTGCCGGCATTTCAGTCTGCGTTGGCGCGACCGCGCCGAAGTTGAGTGATTTTAGAAATTCAACAAACGCCGGTTTCTGTTTCTCGACCAAGTCGGCATCGCCGGTCATTTTGTAAAACCACGCCGTGTTGTCGCGGTGCTGGATGACGCCGAGAATCCGTTCCGCGCTGCCGCCGGCCGGATTTGTTCCGGAGATGTCGTAAAGCTGCGCAGGCTGGCCGCTGGCCTCGATGTTGTCCGCCGCTTTTTGCAATTCATCGTCCGTCAACACCGACAGGCCGACTTGGCCGCGCCAGCGGTTGACGTTGGCTGAATCGGTGCCGGCCATGCCGGGCAGCGGAATCACGCTCACATCCGCCTGTTCGCCGCCTGCGCCCGTCACTTTGAACGAGGCGACACGCATTTCGCTCGGCGGAACTTCCGTCCAGCCCGCTGGTGTTGTCCAGGTCAGTTGCGGCGGGGCGCCCGCCGTCGCCGCGGCCGGCGCTGCGGGGACGGATGAAATGTCCGGATGTCCGGGCGGCAAACCAGGATTGGGTGAATCGGTGGGCAGCGCCGGAGCGGTTTGTGCCGGCGGTTGTTGATCCTGATCCTTGGCGATGCGATAGACTTTGACGTCGTCGCGGTGGCAGCCGCCGGCCAGCAGCAGCAACGGCGTCAGCAACGCCAGCAGCCGGACGGATTTGGCGGCGCTCCTTTGAATCGGATAATTTGACATATTGTAAATTAGTTCGTCGGCTGATAAACATTCAAGTTTATTTTGAATGATGGCGCAGCCTTGTCCGCCAGTCCGCCCCCCGCGCTTAAAAGCGATATTGGAGGCTGGAATAAATCAGATGGGCGTTGTAATCAAAATTGCCGCCGGATGCGTAATCAGTGTAATGGCTGAAGGCGTATTTCAGGTTCCAACGCAGATTTTTGTTGATTCGACGGGTGAGCGTCGCGGTGACGCTGTGTTCCTCCGCATCGGTTCCGAGAGGCAAACCGCCAACGATGTTGTTCTGGCCGTCGGCGGCGCGATAATAAAAATAGCCGAGGTTCAAATCGGTCTTTTCGTCCAGAACGAAGTCGGAGTTGAAGTTGACGGTCCAATAATTGTTTTGCGAATTCAAGATGGCCTGGGTGTAATCGGAGGCTGGCGTTTTCGTCGTGCTAAGTACGTAATTGAACCCGGCCTGCAAGCCCAGCCATTCCACCGGTGTCCAGCTCGCGTTCTGGCCAAAATTGTGGGTGTTCATCCGCGAGGCATCCACCTCGCTCAAGCCGGAAGCCGGGTCGGGCTGCGTGCGGATGGTGGAGGTCTGGTATTCGTAGCGGCTGACGAGCATGACCTTGTTCCATGGATGCAGCGACAGGCGGACGCTGCCGTCCAGCGTTTCAAATCCCTGATAGACGAGAAAGCCCGGATAGACGGGGTTTCCTGTGGTCACGTCATTCGGTGTGCTGTCCTCCGTAAAATTGTAGTTGTAGCGGTTGATTTTGTAATAGCCGCCGAAGTCAACGCTCGTCCGGGCGGCGGGATACCATCGGGCGCTGGCCGAATACTTTTGGAAAAGGCGCGAGTCGTCGGTCGCGAAATGCACCGGGTCTTGGCCGAAGCCAGCGACCTGTGTCAGCCCGCCGTTTTCGTGCAAATTGCCCTGGCCTTCGGTCCACTGGCCGCCGGCGCTGAAAACCCAGTTGGTCACGCCGATGTAGCGCAGATCCAGCCGTTCGGTCACGTCGAGCGATTCGCGTCCGCTCTCGCTGGCGAACGTGCTTTGGTCGCCGGTATCCAGCGTGCCTGTGCCGGATGAATTGGCGTTCCAATCCTCCTTTTGCACGCGCAACGACGGAGTGATGGTGAAATTCTTCGTCGGCAGCCACATAAGGTTGAGGTTCTCGACATACTCGTTCTTGTGCGCGCCGCCGTTGAGATCGGTATAGCCGTAATCGAGGGCTGGATAAGCCGGCGAATAGACCACGTCAAAGTCATCACCATAAATCCGGCTGCCGGTGAACGTGTCATCCAAATTGGCAAACATGAATCCAGTGGACAGAAACAGGTTGTTCTTGATCCAGCTTTCGGCAAAGGCATGGGTGCTCAACATGTCGTAAGACGTGCCCTGCTGGTCGGTGGCTTTCTGTTGAATGGGTTCCCCTTGCCAGAAGGTCAGCTCGTTGGCGTTGTTCAAATTCCCCGTCTCATAACTCAAGCCCGCCCCGTAATTCACTTTCTTGTAGTGATGGGTCAGGTCAAGTTGGAACGTGTCGGACGTTTCATTAATGCTGTCAATTCCCGGATAAGCCCGGTAGGTGTTGTTGTTTGGATCATGGACCGGTCCCCAAAGGGTCGAACTTTCATCGCCATTCCGGTATTTGTGGCTGTATTTGAAGGTGATTTGCGGGACATTCGGTTTGGTCAGTCCCATCTCGAACGAAATCAAGCCGCGATCCAGCGCCAAGGGGTCGCCCGGCAGCGCATAGGAAAGCGGCCCGGTGGGGATGTATCCGCCGTTGCCGGAATCCCAGGTGCGGAAATCCTCAAGGTGGACGCGGACAAAACCAAGGTCATCACGAACGAGGCCGAGGCCGAGACTGTAATCGTGGTCGTCAAAAATGGAACGCCCGTCAAGCGTGAAGGTGGTTTTCTTGGCCACCTCGCTTTCGTAATGCAAATCCTCAATGCCGCCAAAAATCCCCGTGTTGAGTTGTTTGCCCTGCGTTGCCTGGTTTGCATTACCCTGGGTCAGCATGGCTCCGGTGGAAAACTCGATCCAGTTGTTGTAGGTGTTGGTGCCGCCTTCGAATATCTGGTTTGGCGTGAGTGCGTCACCCGCTCGCGCCCGCGCGCCGAGCACGATGAACGCCACGCCAATGATGCAGCGGCGAAGACCGGACTTCCGCCGCGCCGGTCGGAATTTTTTGGATTTGCGAGATTTGTTTTTCATAACGGGCGGCGGTTAAAATCTCAAAGATGGGCTGACACGCGAGCCGTGGACGGCTTCGTGGCAGCCGGCGCTCCAGCAGGCACCCTGGCTCAAACGCGAAGTGTGATCAACCCCGCCTATCAGAATCGCCCCGTTCTGAACCTGCTGGAAATGGCATTTCAAACACAGGTTCGCATTGCGCTCGGTGAGCATCTTGTCGTTAACGCTGCCGTGCGGGGAATGGCAGGTGGTGCAGCCTTCGCGCAGGGCCTCGTGTTCAAAGACAAACGGACCTTGCTGGGAAGGATGGCATTGGACGCAGTTGTCGTTTTGCGAAAGCAGCCGGGTGCCGCCACCGGCAAAGGCGATGCCCCCGTGCGGCGGATGGCAATCGATGCAGCTCATCCGCCCTTCGGGCACGGGATGGTGGTTGGGCAGATTGAACTGGCCCCGCACGTCCATGTGACATTTGTAGCAGGCAGTTCTCAACCGCGCGCGCCGGATCGAGCGGGAAACGTCCGCTCAATGATTCCGGCTGTGGCCGGCCAGCGCTGAAGATGTAAGGCGGTTTGACATCGCCTCCTGAATCCTCATGCAAACTGCAGGGCCCGTGGCAGGATTCGCAGCCGGCATCAAGCCCGTTCTTGCCTTGAGCGATGAGCCGCGCGTGGTCGGCGGTCTTGAAGCTGCGGCAGATTTCGTCGTGGCATTGTTCACAGTCCGCTGAACCGACATATTTTGCGCCCGGCACCTCCGGGAGTACCACGGCCTGATGACCGAGGGTGCCGCAGGAAACGGCTGCCAGCAGCAGTACAGTCACGCCGGCAGCAAGTGCCAGATTTCGCACCCCGGTGGTCGCGCGCCACGAAAGATTGGTGGATGAATGAAAATGTTCTCATGCGATTGTCAGTGGTGGAAATTCACTCATTGCAACACCTGCACCATCCAGATTTGGGCGGCACTCAACAAATTGATGGCCAGCGTTGGATTGTGAACGCCAAAACTGCCGTCGTTCAAGACCAGATACAAATTGAACCGCGTCCGCTTGACCTGGTCCGGAATCAGTGCCTGGCCGGCGGCGCTAGGCCCGGTGTACGTCACCGGATTGTTCAGTGTCCAGCCCGTCACGTTGCCGGCGGAATTGGTCCGCCATGTCAGTCCGCCAGGATTCGTATATTCCCACGCCACAACGCCGTTGGTGACGAGAAGCGAATTGGTCTGGTTCGCCGCCCAGTGGTTCAGGGCCGTGATCAGCGTGGTCACACTGTTGGAGATGGTCGGCGTGAGATAATATTCCTCCAGCAACGCCGGCGGGATGCCATGACAGTTCATACAAACCGTGTCGCTAGTGATCAGGGTGGAGTGATCCGGCGCATCGCGGCCGTCGGGCTGCATGTGGCAGTCCGCGCATTGATTGGTCAGATAAAACGTGCCGGAGATGGAATAATCTGCGGAAGACGGCAAACCCGCATGTGGACCCGGATTGAAGGTGGCTGAACCGCCATCCAATTCACCGACGGAACCGAGCAGGAAATTATATTGCACCGAAAGATGCGGCGCGCTGGCGGTGTCGGTCCATGCGGCACCCTGGCTGTTGTGGCACTGGGCGCAGAGATTGATGTTGGTGTTTGCGTTGTATTTGTTAGTGAACGCCGCCACGGTGGCCATATCTGCGCTGGAAAGGACAAAATAATTTGTGGATGCAATTGGGTTGCGCAACTGCACTGGATTCGAATTCGTTGCGTGCGGGTCGTGGCAGACGGCGCAGGTGATGGCGATGTCAAAGTCATTCGTCAGCGTGACGGCGGGATTCACGCCGTTGATCAGCGCCAGTCGGGCGGAACCGGAATGGCAGACTCCGCAATTGTTGATGTTGTTGGTGGATGAACTCATGGCTTGAAGCGCATCCGGCACCACGGCGGCATGACCGCTGGATGACCATTCCTCAAACGTCGGCGCATTGGTGTATGTGGTGTGGCTTGCACTATGGCAGCCGCCGCAAACGGTGGCGGCAATCTCAACCTGTGGAACGGCGGTGGGATCATCCGTCGCGCTTGCGTGATTGGCCGCCGGGCCGTGACAATTCTCGCATTGCACGCCGGCGAGATTGGCTGGAATAGGAAAGAATCCCGCCCGAATTGGTGAAATTGAAACCGGTCGGCAAACCGTATCCGACCGTGTGGCAGGGCAGGCACAAGCCATTGGTCTGGCCGCCGCCGGCCTTGAACGCCGGGCTGGTGAAGGCGCTCGCATGGGGCGTGTTCGTCTCGTATCGGCAAATACTTGCATGGCAGGTGATGCAGACCTTCGCGCCGGCGTATTTCGGTGCGGGACCGGAGACGCGAAAAAAGGCGTTGCTGTAAAGCTTGGTGATGACAGCGTAGCGAACAAGGTTGGTGGCTTGTCCCAGTGCCACCCACGGTGCACTCAAGCTGTTGCTTTTCTGAAAGACCTGATAATAGCCGGAAGGGCCGTCCCAATTGATGCGCACGCCGTTGGTCAGTTGTTCAATCCCGCCCAAGACCGGCAGCCCCGGCATCCCGCCCGGCTGGGTGGTGCTTAAGTGCTGGACTGACTGGGAGAGCAGGGCGGTCGTGGCAAAAAAAAATATCGCCAATGCAGAAATGAACAACGGCGATGCACCGCGCAAGGTTTTCTTGCAGCGCCGGAACCAGCAATAACAGATTGAGCTTCGAGGCGTCATCTTTATTGGTTAAGAATAAAATCGGCAGCGCTTTAAGACTAAACTTCTATTGCTGTATACTTGCCAAAAATTGTCCGAATGACGAGATTTGACTCAATTATCCGCAGCTTCCTTATATCCCGACTTTACTTGAATGGGGGCGCTTTCATAATATCCAAAGATTGAAATAACGAACAAAGTCGCCGCCGATGAACTCATCCTCAGTCAACACTCCACGTCCCAGTGCCGGGACGTCGGGCCGCAGCGCGCCCCTTCTCGCGCTGTTTTTCTTTTTGCTGGGAGCCGCCCTGACTTTCGCATGGTTTGAATACGCCAAGATCGGTTCGTCGGGACAACACGTCGTCGGGCTTTCCAGCGACACCCTCGATCAATTGCGCCATTTGAATTCGCCGGTGCAAATCCAGTTTTATTCGGTGCTGCCGCCGGGGAGCGCCTCGCAATCGCTCCAGGATTTCTCGCAGCGGGTGGATCGATTATTGTCGGAATTTCAAAACGCAAATCCCGCAAAAATCCAGGTCGTCCGGAACGTCTCGACGGCGGGGGCCGACGCCGCGGCGGCCGACGGACTCCGGCCTTTCAACCTGGAAAAAGGCGAGGCTTGCTTTCTGGGCGTCACCGTGGCCAGCGGGGATCGAAAGGAATCCCTGGCGCAACTCCAGCCGGAATGGGAGTCGGCGCTGCCTTCCGACCTGGCCCGCGCTGTTCTTCGCGTGGCCGCGGAGACGCCGCCGCCTGTGGTCGCGAAAAGCGTTCCATTGACGCCCGCCATCACCAATGAAATCCTGCGGCTCATCCCCGACATCAACGCCGCTTCGGCGGAGGATGCCGACCGCATTTTTCACCAGGATTTTCTGAACCAATGCGCCAAGGCCGGAGCCGAAATGGAGGCGCAAATCAACGCCGCCGCGCAGGAGGTCGTCAAGGTGCAAAACAGTGGTTCGCCGGCGGATCTGGAAGCCGCTCGAAAGAAACTGTCGCAGGTGCAGTTTGATCAAACCGAAAAGCTTAAGGCAGTCGCCGCCCATCTCCAGCTGCAACTGGATGCCTTCCAACAGATGAAGGCCGCCGCGGCCAACACGACGAAATAGACAATCGCGCCAGCCACCGGCGATGGGCATTCGATGGGCAGTGGGTGGCACGGGCCTCCGGCCTTTTCTTCCGGTCGTCGCGACCGGAAGCGTCGGCAGTAGGTGGCTGTTGCACTGTCACTCGTCCAACTGCAATCCATCTTTCCCGACGAAATTCGGCGCGACGCCGAATTTGACCGACGTGACGCCCGTTCCATCCACTACGTTGGGCGTTAGTTTTTTTCCACTTCCTGCCAAGCCGGAGATCGGCTTCCCGACCCAATGAAAAACCCCTCCCCGCTCGCGCGGGAAGGGGTTGTGGTTTGCTGGACGGTCCCAGCTTGAATTCAGTTCGTGATTACGGCGTATGAACCACACGGAAGAACATCTGCGCGTTGTTCCGCTCCGGCGTCAGATAACTGATGCTGCCGCCAGTGCCTGGGATGTTGGTGCTGATGTTAAACCAGTTGCCGGTCAGGGCGGTGATGCCCTGGATGGTATAGGTCGTTCCGACCTGTGTATTGAATGCGATTTCCGCTGCCTTGTAGATGGCCACGGTGTTGGTGGCACCATTGACGATGTTATTGCCATTCATATAGATCACACCGTTGACGGCGGTGGTACTGCTGAACGGGTTGAGACCCAGAGCATACATCATCCAGTTAGGCACACCGGCACTGTTGTTGACGGCGTTGGGGCCGGCGGCAGCATTCGTGGCAAAATTTGAACCGAAGTATTGGATCTCCCACGTATCCGGCAGGCCGCTGGTGGTGGAAATGCCCGTCAAATTGGCGATTGAAGCCTTGAGCAGACCGACGGCGAATGGTCCGTTATGCACGCCCATGCTGCCGTCCATCTGAACGAACTGGAAGTTGTAGGCGGCATTCAGAAACTTCGCCGGCATGTTCGTGTAGGTGCTAAGCGAGGTCTTGACCTTGCCATCCGCCACATAATTGTTGGCATTGGCTTGGTAAACCGATGGCGGATAGAGCATGGACAATTGGTTGAGCAGGATCTGGACCTGGGTTTGGATACCCTGGCTATAACCGTAACCAACATAATCAGGAGCTGGTATATCAAAGTTGGTGACGGTGCCATGGCACGTTGAGCAGACATAGGTCACCGGCGTCTTGACACCCAGGCTGTTGGTGTAGCTCATCTTGAAAGTGTGGCCGCCGGCCAATGTGAAGGCCGGATCCGTGCTGGCGATCGGTTGCATATGGCAGCCGGCGCAGGTGTTGGACACCACGTTGGCGTGCGGAGCGCTGGGAATCACCTGACCGTAGGTGATGGCATTCACGCCTTCGAGCATGTCGCCTTGCGGGCTGTCATGCGTGCCAAATGCGGAACCACCAGCCCAGTTCGGCTGGCTTAAAGGATATCTGGCCATCTCGTTGGTGACGGAACCGTTGCGGCTGTTATGACATTCCATGCAGAAGCCGCCGCTGCCGGCATTTGTCACCACGGTGCCATCGGAGAGCGTGATGTTATAGCCCATGCGCAACTGGTGCGGATTGGAAGCATTATGCGGGTCATGGCAGGCCTGGCAGGTGATCGGATAATAGGTCGTGTTCGGGGGGTTACCCTCCACGGTGTAAGTCGGATAATTGGTGTTGCTGATATAGGTCACGATATTGGTGGAGCTGTAATTCCCCCAGATAATATTGGTTGGATACTGGTTTTGCAGCGCCATGCCGCCAGCCGTGGCCCAACCTACGAAACCCGGAGCGATGTGGCAGCGGACGCACTGCGGGCGGCTGATGCCGGAAGGCGTCCGGGAGGCGGCCGCGTGGAGTGAATTATTCCATTCGGCGCTCTTGAAATGTCCGGTCAGGTCGTCATGGCATTGCGCGCAGTCACCCGCCGCATAGTTGATGGAGATGGCGTTAGTGTTGCCCACCACGTTTTGCGAAAAAATGTGCTGGTTGCCGGGTCCGTGGCAGTTTTCGCACTGAATGTTTGCCAGACCGGCAACGGAGGGATAATTCGCCTGCATGTTCGCCCAGTTGCTTGGATTGTTGGTCAGCACCGACGGGAACGTCCAGTTGTTGAGCAGTGCCAGATCGTCAAAGCCGTTGTTGACGGCAAAAGAATTGGTGTCATATCCCAGCGTGTGGCAGGCAATGCAGCTCTTGCTGTAATGGCTGCTTACCAGGCCGTCAATGGCGCGGGCAAAGAACGACGCATGCGGCGTGTTGGTGTAGGTGGGATAAATGCTGGGCAACGTCTTGCCGTTGAACACCACTCCGCCGCTGTGACAGCCAGCGCAGGTCTGAGCCCCGACATACGTGCCCGCCGAGATCGTGACGGTCAGATTGGTCGAACCGCTGCCGACCGTGGTGATGGTGGCATTCACGGTGTAGAATCCCATGACGTCCGGGCGGAAAAAGGCGCGGTCCGCCAGTTGATAGAGCCGGGGTATAGCTTCCGCCGGTGACGCGGTCCGACAGTATTATAGAGCGGCACGCTTTTGTTGAGCGGCGAGGTCATGAACGCGGCCTGTGAGCCGGCCGGCTTGTTGGTCAGCGTCCAGGTCACGCCCACGATGTTCGACGGTGCAATCGCCGGCGTTCACCATGGCATCAATATAGACCGGCTCGCCGAGCGCAACGTTTTTGCAGCCGGCGGAGAACTGGGCGTTTGATCCGGTGAGGCCATAGGTTGCGATTTCCGTCGGCGTTAATGGCCGCAAGGTGAGCGAGCCGCTTAATGCCGGTGCCGCAGCCTCGAACTGCGGGTGCAGTTCCAAGCAATGTCAACGCCGTTGCCACTAGGCAGGCCAGCATTTGTCGGGATGAACTTTGTTTTTTCATAGGTGTTGGTATTGAGTTTTTGGATTCACTGCAAATTCTTCATGGCTGTTCAACCCCGGCAGGCGGTTGCGCCGCCCAGAAACCAGCCCGGCAACAGTTCGATTTCCTGGTCTGGTTGCATTTCTGGAACCGGTTGAATTTTTGCCATCAGCGCCGCTGTGCGCCGGGCGATGATTTCGTTGCATTTGGAAAGTTCCTGTTCCCGCATCCGGGAATTTTCGCGGACAATTGTTTGCAAATGGTCAATGTTGTAGAGATAAACGTTGTCCAATTGCTCCACGTCCGCCGCGATGTCGCGCGGCACGGCAATGTCTATCAAAATCAAGGGGCGGTTCCGCCGCGCCGGCAGAATTCCGGCAATTTCATCCTTGTGCAGAACCGTCGTGGGACAGCCGGTGGAACTCACCAGAATGTCCGCCTCCGCGAGCGCGTTCATCCGTTCCTCGAACGGCAGCGCCCGTCCGCCAAATTCCGCGGCCAGCAACTGCGCGCGTTCCGACGAGCGGTTGGCCACCAGCACCGAGCGGGCGCCGCGCTTGGTCAGATGCCGGACGCAAGCTTCGCCCATCTTGCCCGCGCCCAAAATCATCACCGTCTTGTCGGATAAATCACCGGCAAAAACCTTCTCCGCCAGTTCCACGGCCACGCTGCCGACTGAGGTGGCACCACGACCAATGGCGGTGTGGGTGCGGATTTCCTTGCCGATTTGCAGCGCAGTCTGGAACAGCCGATTCAAAACGCGGCCGGTCAGCCCGGCCTGTTGCGCCGCCTGATAGGCGTTCTTTACCTGGCCGGTGATTTCCGTTTCGCCGATGACCATCGAATCCAGACCGCTGGTCACCGAAAACAAATGCTCCACTGCTGCTGCGCCTTCCTTGACGTAAATATAGGGAGTCAAATCAACATCCGCCGGAACAAAGCTGGCGGAAGAGGCGATGAACCTTGCCCTGAACCCAGGACGCCGTTGTGCCATAAATCTCGACGCGATTGCAGGTGGACAGCAGCACGACCTCGTCCAGCCCGGCATTTAGCTTGAGCCGGCAGCCGTAGCAGGGCAGGAGTGATGGGCGCACCGCCAGTTGTTCGCGCACTTCCACGGGCGCGGTCTTGTAGCTCAAACCTGCGACAAAAATGTTCATGCGAACTTTTCTCCGATGAGCGCATACCCGCGAGCTGTTCTTGACATGACCGGCATCGCCGTTCATCCGCATGGCGATAAACGTTTCTGAATTGGCATGCTTGCTTCACGGTATGAATCTAAGAACCAAGAAGGGAATCTGCTGCCTCATCCATTGGCAAGCACTTTACATTTTTTGTCATATAAACAGCACATTTACATTAGAATAAACTATATAACTATAATTACTTTAATTATAAACTAATTAGTGATTTCGACAGTGGTGCCACCGGCTGTGGTCTTATATTATTCAGGAACAGGTGGTTGTAGGGGTGGCATCCCTGTCGAATCCATCCGCGCGGCAGCTTTCAAAGCGTTGATAGAGGCAAATCCACGGTCAGAGAAAAATTCAAAGGCTGGACAGAAATTGAAAACGGTTTGGCAAGAGACGCAAACCCGATTCAACTTCTCCCCGTCCACGATGATATCACCGGCATTCTACGGCCCGCCGGTGTGGCAATCGGAGCACGAAAGGTCATAGTCTCCGCCCGTGTGTTTGAATTGCTGGCCGCCCGGAGTCAATTGTTTCAATTCGTCGCCACTTCCCTGCGCCAGAATGGTGTGGCAGGCGTTGCAATCATTCGCCTTGATTGTCCGCTTGCCGTCCTCGGCCTTGTGGTTGCCGTCGTGGCAGCGGAAACAGCCCGGCCAGATGGTGTGGCCGACATTGTCGGGATAAGAGCTCCAGTCGGCCTTCATTTCCGGAAAGAAATTGTTTCTGTAAATCTCCTGCACGACCGGGATCGCTGTGCGAACGCGCGGGTCGTCGGGATAACGCGCTGCCAGCAGGGTGGCGATGCCGTCGCGCGCCTCGTCGTCGTATTGGATATTTTCGGGTGAGCACATAAACGGCGTTGGTCTTGATCCACGGCATCGTCGGGTCAATCTTCCGTTGCGCCAGCGCCTGGTTCACGGCGGCGTCCGGTGACATATAACGGTGCGAGGGACGGTTGTGGCAGTCCATGCAATCCATCGTGCGAATTTCCATCTTGGAAACGTCGTTCGTGAAATTCCGGGTCTTGAAGACCGTGACCACGCCTTGCGAATCCGTCATCCGCACCCACGGGATTTTCTGCCGCGCCGCGTCGGTTGCGATGTATTCCACCTTGTTGCCGGCGAGGATGTGCCAGTGGATGCCGCCAAGCGGGCCGGTCGTCGGGTCAACGCCGCCGATTTTGATCAGCAGGCGGATGGCGTAGGGTGAATTGGACGCATCGTCTTGAAAATAGGTGAACGTCCGATCAATGTTGCCATTGAATTCCTGCGGCCAGTGGCATTGCTCGCAGGTCTCTCTCGCCGGGCGCAGGTTTTTTATCGGCGTGGGAATAGGGCGCGGATATTTATTGAACGCCACGGCATAAAGCTGGTAGGAACCGGAGATTTTTGAACTTCACAAACCACGATGCACCCTTGCCCACATGACATTCCACACACGCGACGCGTGCGTGCGGACCGTGGTCGTGCGTCGTCAACTCCGGTTTCATCACCGTGTGGCAGGTCTCCCCGCAAAATTGCACTGATTCGGTGACTTGAAAGGCATTGTAGCTGCCCACCGCTGACAGCATGATGAATAACAGGCTACCGACGACAAATGCCGCCAGGACGCGCCGGTCGTGCGGTCGCGATAGGTCAATCTGGATTCTGGGGACGGAAAGGTTTTCCCGCTGACGCTTGCGCCGCTCCCGCCAGATGCCGAGCAACGTCAGGAAAATCCCCGAAATCAAAAACGCCGGCACGACGCAATAAGTCAGGATACCGATGTAGGGATTCGAGAAGCCCGCCAGCGCGTCGAGCATGAACAGCAGCAGGAACGAGAACAGCCCGCCGATGGCGACCACCAGCCCGATGAGGCTCATCCAGTTGCGCAACAGGGATGGCCGCGTGAGTGGTGTAGTAAAATTGTTGCCAGTATTCATTTGTCAGTCAAAAAATGTCCTGCTGTTCCTGTCGCGGAGTCTGTGCACAATCCATGCGTCTCCGGTGGTTGCCGGCTTCTGTGGAATCGTGCTGTCCGGGAGGCTCAGGCCCCCCCGGATCGGCTGGTTCAGGCCTTCAAGCCACGGACATAGGCGACGAGCGCCTTGACTTCATCATCCGTCAGCGTGTCGAACGGCTTCATCAAGGTCTTGCCATCCGCATCCTTCATGCCTTCCTTGATCGCCTTCGTCGCCGCATCGTCCTTCAAGTCCGCCTGGACCTTGGCATCCGTGAAATCCTTCACGCCAAGCTTCTGGCCTATCTTCGTCTGGCCCTTGCCGTCCGCGCCGTGGCACTTCGCGCAAAGGGTGTTCCAATTTTCCGTGGCCTCCGCCGCCGAGGCCGAAATCGCCGCGGCAAAACCGAGCACCGCTGCGAGCAATACGATTTTTTTCATCGTCATTTCTCCGTAGGTTCGTTGTTGTTGTTGGCGCCATCATCGCGCCTTTCATGCAAAACAATCGTCGATACACGGAAAACACGCCAACCATATTTTGTCCAATGCTTGGCAATTATTGAATTAATGTCTGGAATGTTTTTGCTTAATAAAATCATTTGGTTTCATTATCACTATCCTGTAGAATCTTTGTTTTGGGCCGATGGGTGGGTCTTAAATACCGAAACGGGCCGGATTTTCAAAGACAGGCCCGCTCGTCGCAAACCGTTGTTCGGGGTGAAGAAAAAGTGATTGTTTCAAATGGGCGCACTCGTCCACGTTGGTTGACAGATTCATATGAAAGATAATCCAACACAATCCGGAGTTCCCTACCGTTTACTCGTGTTTAGTAAGATTTTTCTGGAGGCCGTGCTCGTGGCCGCCCTCGGTACTGCATTCGCTTTCGCTGCCAACCAGATTTCGCCGCAGGGGTTGGCGCTCACGCGCAACTATTTTCCAGCGGGAACTATGCATTTGGTCCGGCCGGTTGCCAGCGATAAGTTACTGGATGTTGCCGGCACAAATTCCGGAACTGCTTTCCCCCGCGCAATTTCTCGCGGTGTAAGATGAAGGAGAATGGGCTGCAATTGATGGATGCCTCCCGGTTGTTGCGGCTTTTCCATGATCCGCGCTTCCAAAAGAACACTATTGTTTTCATTGATGCCCGCGACGCAGAGCATTACCGGCAGGGCCATATTCCCGGTGCTTACGAATTCGATCCTTACCATCCAGAGAAATATTTCGACACCGTTCTGTCGGTTTGCCAGAAGGCGGAGCAAATCGTGGTCTATTGCAACGGTGGCGATTGCGACGACAGCGAGTCCGCCGTCATTTTGCTTCGGGATATGGGTGTTCCGAATCAGAAACTCTTTGTCTACGGCGGCGGGATCACAGAGTGGACGACCAACAGCTTGCCAATGGAAGTCGGCGCACGTAACAGCGGGGACTTGCGCAAATTGAACCAATGAATACGAGGTCAAACAATCTGTAGCCGGATTGCCGTTGGACACCTCCACCGTGCTGGCAAGGTGGTTGTTGGGCGCGATGTTTCTCTACATGGGCTTGAGCAAGGCGCTGCGATCCCGTGGATTTTCTAAAGCTACTGCGGCAATATGACCTCGCGCAAAACTCTCTGCTTTTGAATTCAATGGCTGCGGCTCTGCCATGGTTTGAAGTGTTTTGCGGACTGCTGTTGCTGTTAGGAGTCGCGGTGCGCGGAACCGCCCTGACGCTGGTGTTCCTGCTGGTGCCGTTCACTGGGTTGGTGCTTCATCGCGCTCTGCTCCTTCAATCGGCGCTGGCCATTCCGTTTTGCGCGGTGAAATTTGATTGCGGTTGCGGCGCGGGACGAAGAATTCATATGCCACAAGCTGCTGGAGAACTTCCTGCTGATTTTGCTGGCCGGCTGGCTGTTGGCCGGGCACGGCGCGGCAATTGAGCATGCGCTTCAACTTGAATAAAATAACAAGTTCGACAATGGCGAAATTCAGGACTGCAGCCGGTGTTCCGATTCAACTTACTGACATGCCCAGCAGGAATTCGATGTTGCTCTTGGTTTTCTTGAGCTTGCCCAATACCAGTTCCATCGCCTCAACCGGCGGAACGCCCGTGAGCGCGCGGCGCAGCAGGACAATCCGGTTGAGCTCGTCCGGGTGATACAGCAATTCCTCCTTGCGCGTGCCGGAACGCTCGACGTTGATCGAGGGGAAAATGCGGCGGTCCACCAGCGCGCGGTCCAGCGACACCTCCATGTTGCCGGTGCCTTTGAACTCTTCAAAAATCACCTCGTCCATGCGACTGCCGGTGTCCACGAGCGCCGTCGCGATGATGGTGAGCGAGCCGCCCTCCTCGATGTTGCGCGCCGCGCCGAAAAACCGCTTCGGCTTGTGCAGCGCGTTCGCGTCCACGCCGCCGGACAGAATCTTGCCCGAATGCGGCTGGATGGTGTTGTAGGCGCGGGCCAGGCGCGTGATGGAATCGAGCAGGATCACCACGTCGCGCTTGTGCTCGACCATGCGCCGCGCCTTTTCGATGACCATTTCGGCCACCTGCACGTGGCGCTCCGGCGGCTCGTCGAATGTGGACGAAATCACTTCCGCGCCTTTGCACGAGCGTTCCATGTCCGTGACTTCCTCCGGCCGCTCGTCAATCAGCAGGATGAACAGATACGTCTCCGGATTGTTCTTGAGAATGGCGTTGGCGATTTTCTGCATCAACACCGTTTTGCCGGTGCGCGGCGGCGCGACGATGAGGCCGCGCGTAGCCTTTGCCAATCGGACAAACCAAATCCAGAACGCGCGTGCTCAATTCATCGGCGGCGGTTTCCAGAATGAACCGCTTGTTCGGGAACAGCGGCGTGAGGTTGTCGAAATGCGTTTTTTCCTTCGCCTTGTCCGGGTCTTCGGTGTCCACGGCCTCGACCTTGAGCAGCGCGAAAAATTTTTCCTTTTCCTTCGGCGGGCGGATTTGGCCGGCGATCAAATTTCCGGTCTGCAAATCAAAGCGGCGGATTTGCGACGGCGAAATGTAAATATCCTCCGGGCAGGGCAGGTAATTGAAACTCTGCGACCGCAAAAAGCCGAATCCTTCCGGCAGAATTTCCAGCACGCCCTCGGAAAACAGCACGCCCGCGCGCTCGGCGTTTTTCTGGAGGATGTGGAAAATGACCTCGTGCTTGCGCATCGTGCCAAAATTTTCCACGCCTAGTTCCCTGGCCATGCCGTTGAGTTCGGTCATGCTCATTGCCTGCAATTTGGCGATATTCAGCGATGTGGCGATTTTGTCGCGCTGATAGCCGCGCCGCTCCTCGGATTTCGCGTCGTCCATGACCGGCTCGACCGGCGTGGACGGCGGCTGCAATTCCGGCGCGGGTTCAGCGACGGCGGCTTCTGCGGCGGCGGTTTCCGCGAACCGCGCCGCCGTTTGGAGCGGGCGATTCAACGGCGGCTTCCTCTGCGGCCTTGGCTTTGGTTTTTCTCGGGGCTCTTGCCATAAATTAAAGATTAAATTGGTTTCGGTCGGACTGGCTGGAATTTTGGTTGCCTCGCGGCGTCAACTGTCGCAAATGCCGTCACGCATTGGACGGCGGGCGCCCGGAATAGTTCAAAATGGATTTTTCTCAACCCGGCGTTCGAGGCGTCCGTGCCTCAACACGGCAAAGGCAATTTCGCAGTCAGTTCGGGGACACACTGGCGCACTTCGGGCGCGATGTCAAATCCGATTTTCCAAAATCTGTGTTTCATCCGCGCCGGTTCTGTGGCTTAATTGATGCCCGTGAAAATTGTCGGCATCATTCCCGCGCGCTACGCCTCAACCCGGTTCCCCGGCAAACCGCTTGCGCTCAGTTGCGGGCAAGCCGCTCATCCAGCGCGTCGTCGAACAGTGCCAGAAGGCAAAATCACTTTCGGAAATCATCGTGGCCACGGATGATTCGCGCATTGCCGGACGTTGCGCAAAAATTCTGCCGCGTCGAAATGACTTTGCCAACGCATCCGAGCGGTTCGGACCGGATTGCCGAAGTCGCCGGAAAAATTTCCTGCGACGCGGTGGTGAACATCCAGGGCGATGAGCCGATGATTGAGCCGTCGGTGATTGATTCCGTTGCCGGCGCCGTGGCGGATTGCGAAATGTCCACCGCCGCCACCCGCATCAAGAATCCCGCCGAGCTGGACAATCCGAATGTAGTGAAAGTTGTTGTCAACGCCGCCGGCCACGCGTTATATTTTTCGAGGCGCACGATTCCATATCTGCGCGAGGCCGCCAGTGGTTCGACGAGCGAACAGTTGGCGGCGTTTGCTTTTTTGAAGCATCTCGGCATTTATGGTTACAGGCGTGAGACTCTGTTGCGACTGGTGAAATTTCCGATGTCACCGCTCGAAGCCGCCGAGAAACTGGAGCAGTTGCGCGCGTTGGAGAATGGCATCCAGATCGCCGTCGTGCAGGTGGCTTACGACAGCGTTGGCGTGGACGCGCCGGAAGACGTGGAGTGGGTGGAAAGATTTTTAAAGCGTTGAAATGAAATTTATTTTTGTCACAGGCGGCGTGGTAAGTTCGTTGGGCAAAGGCCTGACGGCCGCTGCGCTCGGCACGTTGCTCGAAAACCGCGGGCTGAAGGTCGTGCTGCAAAAGTTCGACCCTTACCTGAATGTTGACCCCGGCACGATGAATCCGTATCAGCACGGCGAGGTTTATGTGCTCGACGACGGCGCGGAGACCGACTTAGACCTCGGCCATTACGAGCGGTTCACGAACGTCAAGCTTACGCGCCTGAACAATCTCACCAGCGGTCAGGTTTACCAGACCGTGCTCAACAACGAGCGCGAAGGGAAATATCTCGGCAAGACGGTTCAGGTGATTCCACACGTCACCGACGAAATCAAAAACCGCATCCATCTCCTCGCCGAGAAATCCAAGGCGGACGTCGTCATCACGGAAATCGGCGGCACGACTGGCGACATCGAGGGGCTGCCGTTTTTGGAGGCCATCCGCGAATTTGCGCTCGAGGTTGGCGTGGGTAACACATGTTTCATGCACGTCACTTACGTGCCGTTCATCAAGGCCGCTGGCGAGTTAAAGACGAAGCCAACGCAACAATCAGTGGCGAAGCTGCGCGAAATCGGCATCACGCCGCACCTGCTGGTCTGCCGTTGCGAAAAGCCGCTCGACAAGGAGTTGCGCCAAAAGATATCCCTGTTCTGTAATGTCCCCGTCGAGGCGGTCATCGAGGAAAAGGACGTGGACCACTCGATTTACGAAGTGCCGCTGATGCTCCAGCGCGAGCGAGCCGACGAAATTGTTTGCCGCCTGCTGCACCTCACCACGCCCGCGCCGAACATGACGCACTGGCAGGAAATTATCCGCAAGCTCATCGCGCCGCAGCATCGCGTGCGCGTTGGCGTCGTCGGCAAATACATCGGCTTGCAGGATGCCTATAAATCGGTCTATGAGGCGATCATTCACGGTGGCGTCGCCAACGATTGCGGTGTGGAAATCGTGCAGGTGGACGCGGAGGAAATTGAAAAATTTGGAGCGGAAAAAATGTTGAAGGGCCTCGGCGGCATTCTCGTGCCGGGCGGGTTTGGTGAACGTGGCATCGAGGGCAAAATCCTGGCTGCGCAATACGCACGCGAAAATCAAATTCCCTATCTCGGCCTGTGCCTCGGCATGCAAATAGCCACGATTGAATTCGCGCGGAATGTTTTGAAGTTAAACAAGGCACACTCGACGGAATTTGATCCGGCTACCTCAAATCCGGTCATCGCCATGCTGGACGAACAGCGTAAAGTCACCAAGAAAGGCGGCACGATGCGGCTGGGCTCGCAGCCGTGCCAGCTCGCGCTCGGCACCAAGGCAGCGGAGCTTTACGGCTCGTTCGTCATAAACGAGCGCCACCGCCACCGTTACGAATTCAACAACAGCTACCGCGACAAATTCGAGAAGGCTGATTTTGTTTTCAGCGGTCTCTCGCCTGACGGCAAGCTGGTCGAGATAATTGAAATCACCGGCCATCCATTTTTCATTGCGAGTCAGTTTCATCCTGAATTCCAGAGCAAGCCGCACCAGCCTCATCCGTTGTTCAAGGGTTTCATTGCCGCTGCGCATGCCAAAATCCACCAGAAACCGCTGTGAGCGGCCTGACCGCCGATGACCTACGCTGAAGCGGTTCAATTTCTTTATGGTCTGCGTTTGTTCGGCGCGAAATTCGGGCTGGAAAACACCAACAAACTCGCCGCGCTCGCGGGCAATCCGCAGGAAAAACTGCGCTTCATCCACGTCGCCGGCACCAATGGCAAAGGCTCGACCTGCGCGATACTGGAAAGCATTTACCGCATGTCCGGATTGCGCGTCGGGCTGTTCACCTCGCCACACCTGGTTTCTTTCCGTGAACGGATTCAGGTCAACCGGCAGCTTATTTCAGAAAACGAAGTTGTCCGGCTCGTCGCGGAATTGCAGCCGTTGTTCAAGCAATTTTCCACCGACCATCACCCGACATTTTTTGAGGTCGTCACGGTCATGGCGCTGAAATATTTCGCCGGGCAAAAATGCGATCTGGTGATTTGGGAAACCGGCCTCGGCGGACGGCTCGACGCCACGAACATCGTCACGCCGCTGGCAAGCATCATTACCAACATCGCCTTTGACCACGAGCAGTGGCTTGGCGAAACGCTCGAACAGATTGCAGCTGAAAAAGCCGGCATCATCAAACCCGGCGTGCCGACGGTCACCGCGACGAAGGCGCCGGAGGCGCTGGCGGTCATTGGGAAAGTGACGCGGGAGAAAAATGTGCGGCTTACTGTTGTGGCGGCACCCTCACAAGATGCCTCCACATTGCCGTTGCTGGGCGACCACCAAAAAATGAACGTCGCATTGGCACTGGCGGCGGTGGAGATTTTACAGCCGCAAATTCCCGTCACCCCAGAAAAAGCGCTCTCTGGTCTCTTGGCGGTGAACTGGCCGGGGCGGCTGCAATTGATCCAAAAAACTGACGGCCGGAAAATCCTGCTCGACGGGGCGCACAATGTCGCCGGCGCAGAAACCCTGCGGAAGGCATTGGGAAAACATTTTACTCATATCCGACCAGTTCTCATTTTTGGCGCTTTGGAAGACAAAAACTGGCCGGACATATGCCGGACTTTGGCCCCGTTGGCGGGAAAAATCCTCACCGTGCCGGTGGCCAGCGAACGGACGGCCGATCCGCCTGCGCTGGCGGAAATATTTCACTCCGCCAATCCGGCGGCGGAAGTCGCGACCTTTGAAAATCTGGCCGCCGCGTTAAGCGCCAGCAAAGACGAGCCTTTTATCGTGATCACCGGTTCGCTCTATCTGGTCGGCGAGGCGCTGGAGCGGCTGGGATTGTCCCCGGCGGACGGCGGCGAGCGCGGCCTGAACGAGTGGATTGCCCCCAAAAATCCAGCAATAAGCTTCCAGCAAGTTGAGTCGAAGTAGCGCTTATACCTTTCCCTGCAGGCTCACCGCCCGTTGACGCTGGGCGGGATAATAACTAGAGTTAACGGCATTATGGCTTACGCTGATACCCTGCCGAAGCAACGAGGCCTTGGCCAAACGACCCGCACCGATGTGTGGTGGCTGCAACCGCTGGTTGTTTTCCTCGGCTTCTCCGCCTTCATCATTTATTCGACATGGGCCGCATTTCAAGGCGTCAGCGACATGCACAACCACGCTTGCAGTTATTGGTATGGCGGCTTGCATGGGGAAAATAACGGTGCCAATTATCTCTCGCCGTTTTATTCGCCGGAATTTTGGGGCACCTCGCCGCACGCCATCGGCACACTTCCATCCTGGTGGCCGGCGTGGGCGCCGTTCTCACCGGCGTTTTTGATTTTGTGGGCGCCCGCCGGTTTTCGTTTCACGTGTTATTACTATCGCGGTGCCTATTACAAGTCGTTTTGGGCCGACCCGATCAACTGCGCCGTCGGCGAACCGCGTAAATCCTTCCTGGGCGAACGCTATTTCCCTCTCATCATTCAAAACGTCCATCGCTATTTTTTCTACCTCGCATTCCTTTTCATCATTCTGCTCTCGTATGACGCCTGGCTGGGAATGTGGTTCACCGACCAGACCGGCGTGAAACATTTCGGTATCGGCGTCGGAACGGTTGTGCTGACGTTGAACGCATTTTTCTTGGCGATGTATACTTTCGGCTGCCATTCGCTGCGGCATTTGATCGGCGGGTTTTTGGATTCAAAATCCAAGGCGCCGGCTTGTGCGAAAGCCTACAATTGTGTGAGCTGCCTGAACACGCGACACATGATGTGGGCGTGGATCAGTTTGTTCTGGGTTGGCTTTACGGACGTTTATGTCCGCCTGTGCGCGACCGGTCATCTGCACGATTTTGTTTTCTTCAAACTATAATCTCCGAATCGAATTTTTATTGTGGCTACCAATTACGAAACACACGAATACGATGTGCTGGTCATCGGCGCGGGCGGTGCGGGCTTGCGTGCGGCAATTGAAGCGTCGGCGGCCGGCGTGAAAGTCGGCCTCGTCTGCAAATCGTTGCTCGGCAAGGCGCACACCGTCATGGCCGAGGGCGGCATGGCGGCGGCGATGGGCAACGTGGATGACCGCGATAACTGGAAGGTCCATTTTGCCGACACAATGCGCGGCGGCCAATACGTAAACAACTGGCGCATGGCCGAATTGCACGCGAAGGAAGCCCCGGCACGCGTTCACGAGTTAGAAGCTTGGGGCGCAGTGTTTGATCGAACAAAGGACGGGAAAATTCTCCAGCGCAATTTCGGCGGACACCGTTATCCGCGCTTGGCACATGTTGGCGATCGGACTGGTTTGGAACTGATTCGCACACTGCAAGATCACGGCATCCATCAGGGCATCACGGTTCACATGGAATACACCATCGTGTCGCTGTTGAAAGACGGCGCGCGTGTCGTCGGCGCATTTGGTTACGACCGCGAACGCGGGCGTTTCCGCATTTTCAAGGCGAAGGCGGTGGTGATGGCCACCGGCGGTTTGGGCCGCGCTTACAAGGTCACCAGCAATTCCTGGGAAGGCACCGGCGACGGCGTTTCGCTCGCGTATCATGCGGGCGCGGAACTGCTCGACATGGAGTTCATCCAATTTCATCCGACGGGCATGATCTGGCCGCCGAGCGTCATGGGTCTTCTCGTGACTGAAAGCGTGCGCGGCGAAGGCGGCGTGTTGCGCAACAAGGATGGCAAGCGCTTCATGTATGACGACATCCCGGACAATTACAAGTCGCAGACCTCGACCGACCCCGAGGAAGGCTGGCGCTACACGCAGAGCGATAAAAATGCGAAACGTCCGCCGGAGCTTTTGACGCGCGACCACGTCGCACGTTGCATCAACCGCGAAGTGAAGGCCGGACGCGGTAGTCCGCATGGCGGCGTGTTCCTCGACATTTCCTGGATCAAGGAAAAGATTCCGAACGCGGCGGAGCACATCAAAAAGAAACTGCCTTCGATGTATCACCAGTTCATGCAACTGGCCAATCTTGACATTACCAAGGAGCCGATGGAAATCGGCCCGACCACGCATTACGCTATGGGCGGCATTCGCGTGAACGGCGACACCCAGGCGACCAACCTGCCGGGCCTTTTTGCGGCAGGCGAGTGCGCCGCCGGTCTGCACGGCGCGAACCGGCTTGGCGGCAATTCGCTTTCCGACCTGATCGTCTTCGGCCAGCGCGCCGGCGAATACGCCGCGAAATTTGCGAAGGAGAATCCCACCGTCCAGATCAACGATGCCGATGTCGAAGCCGCTTATCGCGAGGCCGTCGAACCGTTCGAGCGCCCAGCCGGCGGCGGCAACGAAGGGCCTTACCAGGTTCAATCTGATTTGCAGAACATGATGCAGGAACTCGTCGGCATCGTGCGTCTCCAAAATGAAATGGAGAAGGCGCTCGATGGCATCGGCAAGCTCAAGGCCCGCGCCGCAATGGTCGCCGTGCAGGGCCATCGCGAATACAATCCAGGCTGGCACACGGCGATTGATCTCAAGCACCTGCTCACCATTTCCGAGGCCATCACGGTGGCCGCGCTGGATCGCAAGGAAAGCCGCGGCGGCCATTTCCGCGAAGATTTTCCCGACAAGGATCCCGAAGCCCAGAAATACAACGCCGTCTTGGCCAAGGCGGCGGATGGCTCGATGAAACTGCGGCGCGAACCGATACCGCCGATGCCCGCCGAGTTGAAACAAGTCGTCGAGGAAATGAAGAATTAAGAATTTGTGCGATGAAAACTGTCACTTTCAGAATCTGGCGCACCGATGGCAATGGCGGCGGCAAGTTTGTGGATTACACCACGGAGATCACGGAAGGTTTGGTGGTGCTGGATGTCGTCCACAAAATTCAGGCGACACAGGCCAACGACCTCGCCGTCCGCTGGAATTGCAAGGCTGGCAAATGCGGCTCCTGCTCCGCCGAAGTTAACGGTATGCCGAAGCTCATGTGCATGACGCGCATGGACACGCTGCCGGCGGACAAGCCCATCACCATTGAGCCGATGCGCGCGTTTCCAAGCATTCGCGATTTGGCGACGGACGTGTCGTGGAATTTTCGCGTCAAGACGAAGATCAAGAAATTCAAGCCGCGCGCACCCGACGCGCCGGACGGCAGCTGGCGGATGCAGCAGGAAGACGTGGACCGTGTGCAGGAATTCCGCAAGTGCATTGAATGCTTTCTGTGCCAGGATGTCTGCCACGTTTTGCGCGACCATCACAAGCATGAGGAATTCATCGGCCCCCGCTTCCTCGTTTATGCCGCCGCGCTGGAAATGCACCCGCTCGATGTCGAAGACCGTCTGCCGGAATTGAAGCAGGCGCAGGGTATCGGTTTCTGCAACATCACCAAGTGCTGCACCAAGGTCTGCCCCGAACACATCACCATCACCGACAACGCCATCATCCCGCTCAAGGAACGCGTGGTGGATGAATTCTTTGACCCCCTCGGCTGGCTCTGGAAACTGCTGCGTCCAAAAGCTTGAAGATGGTGCGCGATACAGGGTTCGAACCTGTGATTCGAACCCGCCCCTCACGAATGTCAGTTTCCATTGATTTATGACATTTTTGGACGGCCTTGACAACAGTGCCGTTGTTAGTATTGTTGTTAGGTATGGCAAGTTTACGCAAGCGACATGGAAGTAAAAAATGGGTGTGCTGCTACACTCTCCCCGATGGTTTGCGGGCACAGCGAAGCACTGGGAAAACAATGCGGAACGAGGCCATGGAAATTTGTTTGCAATGGGAGGCATCTGCGAATCAGGCTCGACAGGGTAATTTTACTGAAGCACAAGCCCGCAAGGTTGTCAGCGATATTGCCCAGCGTTCTGGCATGGGACAGATTGAGTTCGCCACCACCGAGAAATTCCTGACGGATTGGATTGCGAGCAAGGAAGTGACCAAGGCCAAAGGCACAACCACACGGTATCGCTATGTCGTTGAATCGTTCATAAAATTTGTGGGGAATCGCGCCTCAACAAATCTTGGAAACATCCGGCCAACGGACATTGCCACTTTCAGGGATCAACAAGTCAAAGAAGGAAAATCAAACGGCACTGCCAACATGGTGATCAAAACGCTACGTATCCCCCTTAACATGGCTCGTCGACAAGGACTGATTCTTTCAAATCCTGCCGATGCTGTTGACCTGTTGCCAGCTGACCGTCAGAATCGCACAACTTTTAGCCGAACCCAAATCGCCGACTTGTTGAAGAAGGCAAATAAGGAGTGGCGGGGAATGATTTTGCTGGGTGTCTGTCACGGTCTCCGGTTGGGCGATGCCGCCAGGCTCACTTGGGAAAATATTAATGCGGAACGCCGGTCAATGATTTTGCGTCCAGAGAAGACAAAGCGGGGTGCTAATGTCACCGCTGAAGAATATCCGTTGCATCCTGACGTGTTCGAATACATCACAACCTTGCGAATTCGTAGCAAAGATCCCAAGGCACCACTGTTTCCTTCTCTTTTCAAGGGTGAAACGACGGGCAGAACGGGTTTGAGTGAATCTTTTCGTTCCCTGATGCACAAGGCTGGGATTGTGACTGAAGGTGAAAAGCTGGAACGGAAAAAAGGCAAAGGACGCCGTTTTTTTGAATTGGGCTATCACAGTTTTCGACACACAGCCATCAGCGAACAGGCGAATCAAGGTGTGGCAAAAGAAATCCGGATGAAGCTTTCTGGCCACAAAAGCAATGTCCATGAACGCTATACCCACCATGAATTGGAAGCGTTGCGAAAGCAAATCGAAAAAGTGCCAACCTTTTTGAAATGAAAATTCAAGCGCTTTTTCAGGGGCTAGCATTGGTTGGCCCAGATGATTGTTGGACATGACAGTGAGGTGGTTTCACGCGGCTACACCCATTTTAGCGCCGAGGACACGACCGAATCCATCAGCAAGCAGATGGATGTGACGAAATAAACGCCAGCAGACCGGCGGAAATTTAAATTGCCAAACATCTGGTTATGCTGTTTGGTTTCCTGTCATGGCACCTCGCAAGAAGAAGCAGCAGAAACGATCGCTGGAGGAATCAGAAAAATTTGATTCAAGACACCACGCCGGCACATTTGATCTTGGTTTCCTTCAACCGCAGCCGCCGCCAATATCGTACCAGAACGAGTTGCTCACCGCCGAAGAAAAAGCCGCCTATTACGAAGATTTGATCAAAAACAATGGGTTTGAGAACTCTGAAAAAATAGCCAAGGACTGCATGGAAAAGGCTGGCGTTCTCATAAAGAAGGTCGATATTCTTGAAGAGGATGAAGCTCAACCTTTGCTTGAAAAAATTGTTGGGCTTGTGTCTCTGGCCAATGATTACAACAACCCGGTTCCTCCTGATGTCCTGGCATCCCAAAAAAATGACGATGATGCAGTACAAAGTTTTCCACTGACGGCAGCACTGAAAAACTCGCTGACTGAACTAGGTTTGACCGGCTTCAAACCAGCGCAAGATTCTGACGATGCGGCGAAGATGGGCACCGATGACAAAGATTCAGAAATGATGGTAGAACTGCGAAGGAAAGCCCGGTTCTGGAAAAATATTCACACATGGAGCCCAGCTGAACAGATGGCCTACTATTCTTGCGGGCCGGTGAAACCTGCTGATTGGACTGAAGCGATATTCGTCCGTGCCCAAAAACATCGAGGCGCAATCAAGCTTCTGTCTTGGGAAGCATCACCAATATCTGGTCGGACACGGCCAATGGCGTGAATTTGGCCTACGGCTACGACATTCTGGGTCGCATGACAAATGTGCTGGATAACGGCAATGCCGCGGCAGTTTATGGCTTTGACGCAGTTGGCAATCTGCAATCATTGAGCTATGGTAACGGCGTGACGAATCTGTATCAGTATGATTCGATGAACCGTCTGATTAATCAGGTGTGTAAGAAGGCCGATGGCACGACACTGGCGAGCTTTGGTTACACGCTGGGACCAACCGGCAACCGGATGACGCTGACGGAAACGGTCAATAACAACACGCAGCGCACTTACAACTGGGCTTACGATTATTTGTATCGGTTGACCGGTGAAACAATCGGGAACACCGGCACGGTCAACTACAACTTTGATGGAGAGGGCAATCGCACGAGCCGGACATCAAGCGTTTCCGGCATCAACGGCCAGACCGCCAGCTTTACGCTAAACGACTGGCTGGCGAGTGATACCCATGACAACAACGGGAACACGACGGTTTCGGGTTCAAGCATTTATCAATACGACGCCTTGAACCACCTAACGAATGTCAACAACGGACAAATCCTCATCTCCTACGATGGAGACGGGAATCGTGCGAGCAAGAAGGTAGGCGGCACAACGACCTATTATCTCGTTGACGATCGAAATCCAAGCGGCTATGCGCAGGTGTTGGAGGAATGGACCTCAGCGGGAACGCCCGCCTTGAACTGCGTGTATAATTACGGTCTCGCCCTCATTTCACAACGCCAGGTATCCAGTGGCACGGTTAGCTATTATGGCTACGATGGCCATGGCAGCACGCGCTTCCTTCTAAATACGTCTGGCAGCATCACAGACACCTACGCATATGATGCGTATGGGCTGCAGACTACCTCAACAGGCACAACTCCGAACAGCTATCTGTATTGCGGCCAGCAATGGGATTCTGACTTGGGGCTTTACTACAACCGCGCCCGATACCTCAACCCGAACACTGGCAGATTCTGGACGATGGATACTTACGAGGGCAATAATGAAGACCCATTAAGCCTGCACAAATACGTATATGGAACGGATGACCCCGTTAACTTGGTAGATCCGTCAGGACATGATGGCGGGTGTGCGGTAGGTGTTGCATACCTCGCGCGGATAGTTGCCGCACTGGCAGGGAAGACCTCCCTCACCGAGAACACCGAGAGTGGTGCAACCGTCCAAGTTGATGATATATTTATTAATGTCAGAATGAATCTTTTATATACTAGGATTGATGCTGAACTGCCAAATGAAATGCTGCATTATACGAGTTGGTATCGTACCATGCAAGGAGCAGCGATGGATATAATAGACCAAAGGGCGCGGAACAATTTAACTTACGTATATACCGGTACTGAGTATCCGGAATTACAAGGAACCGCAATGTCAGCTCACGAACTTAATTACATGGGAGTTGGCGCAGGATTCGCTGCGAGCGGCTTCCCACTAATTGCAGCAAATACTGTTATGCATAAGTATTATGTCAAAAGGCATAAAGTAAATCCATCAACAAACGTCTATACCGCGTTTAAGGCCGGTTTTAACGCCTATGAAATTTATAAGCGATCTGGCCAGAATATTCCAGACTATTGCCTTATTGCTAGTGCTGGTTATTATTGAAAATACCAATTTAATACTAACATATCACTTTTGTGAAATCTGCATCGTTAATTATTTTCGTTTCAGCTATCCTTTGCCAAATATTGCAGTATCCGCTAAACTATTGGTTTGGCTATTATGAATCATATAACTTTGACGCAATCAATACCGCAGTTCTTTTTTTTCCGGATTTCCTGTTTCCGGTTCTAATCTTCATCTGGGTTATTGCTTTATTCAAGAAAAGGCATCGCCTTTGGGTTACTATATGGCTTTCTAGTTTCTTGATGCTCGCTGGGCTTGAACAAGTGATGTCATGTCCTAGAGACTTAATTATATATGGAATGAGGGACCGGATGATGAAGGATGTTGGACTTGGAAACCTACGCCGCTTTGCACGCGACATCGATAAACTTCCACGTGTTGTGGGAGATAATTCTCAAAAAACAGCCAAAGGGTATTATAGTGAGGATTTGGCCAAGATAGGCTTAACGGAGAAGTATCCGTTTCTTACTTGGTTGAAGGCCGGCAGTAAATACGAAGGCCCTTCTCATATATATGAAGAAAACGATGTGGTGGATGTGCGATGGGGCGGCACACTTAGCGGCTACTGGGGATTTAGCGTAGCGGTTGATGGAAGGAAGATTGTATCAAGTAATAAGAGCGATCAAATTCTTCGTGTAAGCGACGATATTTATTTCATTTACGAAGGCGACTAGGTGGCCTTGCATCGATTTTGTGGACAAGAGCTGTGTAAATGTTTGAGTTAGGCCAACCATATGAAAAGTGAACTCGACGCGCCAACTTTGGCGCGAGCATCATGCGTAGCACCTATTGACAGAGCAACGGCGGTGGGCGTAAGTGTCAGAGGTAATATGCTACGACGTTTATGATGCGAGTCGTTGTACCGGCAATTGTCTTTTGCTCCAAGCCTCTGGTGTGACTTCGGGGATTTGGCGGTTGGTCATGTGGGGTAGGCGCGTGAGCACTTTACGAACATTTTATCACGAGGACTGCCTACATCCTTCCAAATGCTTAAACCGCCTTCACTCCCCCACCAAATCGCTCACACCACACTTCAACCTCACACACATGACCGGAATCTTGCATCCGATGAAATCCCACAAGTGGGATATTTTGCTTGTTGGAAACTGGGCCGGGAGTTAAAATCTCGCCACCAAATCATTTTTATGAGGTGGCTCTTTATCACTTTAGTCATAGGCTGTTGCGCTCTTCCAGTGTCGGCAGTTGCAGGCGCAGGCAACGGCCCATTAAAACTGATCGTTACATTGTTTACGGGAGTGGCGGCGGCGGGTGCAGCAAAAAACGCGGACGCTGAAAACACCCTGTTTCAAGAAAAGGGAACACTCGCTGACAAACTGAGATCTGAGGGGATTGATCCAGCAAACAGGGCAATATATTCAGCCTATCTGCAACTAGATAAAAATGCCGATGCCGTTTATTGGGAGCGTTGGTTCGGATGGCCCAATGTCATCTTGGAGGTCGAAATTGCGGGGCAAGGCAACTTCCTCATTCCACGGATTGACCAGTCATATCAGGGGCAGCCCATTCTCGAAAACCTAATAGGCCAATATGCCAGTCCCGGAACCAGAATTATCGTGCATGTGTTGGATGACAAGCAGTTTCAAAACGCTGTCTGGAATTCAATTCTTAAAACCAAGATTAATTTTAGCGTCTCCTCCGGCGTTGTGGCAAACAACTTGGTTAACCTCACACTCCAAGCAGACGGTTCGTTCCAAATAATTGATAAAAACGTGGAGATCGTCAGTCCAGTTTGCATCGCAACAGCAGATTTTAACGTCCCTGAATCAACTGATGGGCGGTGGCTAGCCAACGCAGACTTCCGTGACAAAGACAACAATGTTATTGGTGTTCTACAATTCCAGCAAATGTGGTCTAATCCAATTGTTGAAGCACAAAAGGCGCATTCGAGCTATGTGTTCTGGGTGGTAGTCGCCGTGTTTTGCATTCTGGTGTTCGCAAAATGTTTGTTTTCCAAGCCCACTTCGACGCAATGAAAATATTCTGATTCGGCCCACCCCTCTCCCCAAATCCCCCTCAAACACGGTATAATAATCTGAATCCGAGGTTTTGTCTTTAGGCCGAAGATTCGTTCTAAATGGAGTGGGAGGGGATAGGTAATTGACTGCTTTTCGTAGTTGATGCCCCGTCCCCTCTCACCCCGCCTCATTTCCGTCCCAAACTTAACCAACCAAGAAAGGAATTACACAACATGATCACGTTAAAATGCGACTATTCAAAGAAGCTGGGTTTGCCCGGCTATTCATCCCATCAATTCAGCATTTGCCTCGAAACTGAAATCTCGGACGTATCGCAGGTTCAGGCAGAAAGCTCACGCCTCTATAAGCTGCTCCAGAACGGCGTGGACAGCAATATCCAGCAAGTCGGTTTCTTGCCAGGTGAAGCCAAAACCAGCCTCACAAACGGCAATGGGAACGGTCATCAAAACCCCCAGGATGACAAATGGGCCTGCTCCGATAAACAGCGGGATTTGATCCTGAAAATCACCGACGAACACAAACTCGATAAAACCAAGGTCGATCAACTGGCTCTGGACAGGTTCGGCAAAGGCGTGAAGCAGCTGAACAAACTCGAAGCTAGCGGGTTGATCGAAGAGTTGCTGCCATCGTTTGGAAAACGGAAGACGTGCATAGGGCCGCGAATGAACGGGAAGTGGCGTTAACCGAAAAAGAGGCCATGTCAGTGTTCCGACCAGTCATTGCGGCTGCCGGTAGTTGCCTCATTTTGCTCCACAAGCTAGTGTTGGTCAATCGCAAAGCTCGTGTAGGCCGCAATCCCGCTACTGGTGAGACAATCCAGATCAAGGCTAAGCGCGTTGTGAAGTTCCGCGTAGCCAAAGCTGCCAAGGACGCGATTCTGGGTGTGAAGAAGTAATTTTCTGTTTTTCAAAAGGCGCTCCGATTCGTCGGAGTGCCCTTTTTTGTTATCAATGCCGACAGCCAAATGATCGAGCAAAACATTTCTTTTTTTAGCTCTGTCGGACCAAATTTATGATTGGCATGGTTTTCTCAAGTGCAGCGAAGTGGAGTGGGAAACGAAAGTTGGTGACAGTCTCGAACAGCAGCGACAGGGGCGAATCTTTTTGAATCCGTTGTTAGTATTGTTGTTAGTTTTACCCATAAAACTCACGAATACACTGAAAATAAAGGGTGGTGCGCGATACAGGGTTCGAACCTGTGACCCCTACAGTGTCAATGTAGTGCTCTACCACTGAGCTAACCGCGCGACCGGACGGCGGGCGAATTCCCGACCGTCTGAACCTTGAAGTTTAATTGGAATTTGCCTGCGGGCAAGATTTTTTGGCGTTGCCGAAGAGCCCTTCAGCTTAATAGATGAGAATGGCCGCGTCGCGGTCGGGATGGGCGGCTTTACCTTTGAAACAAGAAAGACGCATACCAGTAACGTTTTCGGCTTCGAGCGCGCTGCTAAAATAGTCCGGTAAATTCTGTCCCCAGTTGATGCAGCAATTGTTCAGAGTGATATCATCGGCGTAGCGGATATTGATGCCGGGGGTGTCGTGAGTTTCAATTGTCTCCAGCACCTTGGTCGGACGATTGTCGAATACCCGGCCCGGATATTTCGTCCAGCGATCCAGCTTAACGCGCACGTTTTCGAGCCGGACGTTTTGTATGCGGCTGTTTGTCGTGCCGTTGATGCGCACGCTGTTTTCGGCGCGGCCGGTGACATTTTGAATTTGGATGGCGCGCATCGTCCCAAGCTTCGTCGTCGGCAAACGAGGGATTGCCGTGAATGAAATCGCCTCGCCTCGCCCCCACCACGGATAGCTATAATAGCGCGAAGTGAATTTGATGTCGCGAAAAATGACGTTGGAAACAGTGCCTTCGTCGCGCAGTTGAATGCAAAGACCACGGCTGCCGGAAAGGATTGTGCACCGCTCGAACAGGATGTCATGAATGTCGCCAGTGGTTTCCGTGCCGATTTTCAGTCCGGCATCCTGCGTGCGGATGACGCAGTCGTGGACGTGAATCTTGGCGCATGGGCCGAATTCTTTCGCCTGCCGCGTGGTTTTGATGACGATGGCATCGTCGCCGCAAGTCAGATGGCAGTTGCGGATTTCCACGCCCTGACAATGATCAGGGTCAATGCCGTCGTCATTTGGCACATCGAGCCGGTTGTTGACGGTGACGTTGTCCACGAGGACATCTTTGCAGCCGAGCATGTGCAAACCCCAATATGGCGCGTCGCCGAACGTGATGTCGCGTACAACAAGATTGGTACAGCCGGTGAGCATAAACATTTTCGGCCGCCACTCCTTGAACAGCCACCATTCATTGGTGGCTTCGTAGCTGGTCATGAACGAGAGCGACTGGCCGGAAATTTTTCCGCTGCCGGTGATGCGAAGGTCGGCTGCATTCGACGCGGTGATGACGCCATCGCCAGCGTAGTCCGGCTGGTTGGTGCTGATGAGCAGCTCGCCTTCCAGATGGAAATCGATTCCACCTTTCAAATCCAGGGTGGCGACCAGAAATTTGTGGCCGCGCGGAATCAAAACCTGCCCGCCGGAGCTTGCCGCCGCGTCAATCGCGCGTTGGATCGCCGCCGTGTCGAGCGTCGCGCCGTCGCCAGCAGCACCGAAGTCGAGCACGTTGAAAGTTTTCGCTGTGAGGGAAAAATTCAGCGCCAGCAGCACCCCGAGCAGAAACAGTTTTTTATTCATGGAAAGTTATTTCAATACCACGTCCCAAACTTTGGCCATGCGTGATGTGCCCGCCGTGCCTTCGATGTTCAGCACCACGACGAAGTGCCCTGGCCTTTTGTAGGTGTGAATCGGATTTTGTTCTGTCGAGGTTTCGCCGTCGCCGAAATCCCAATTCCAGGAGGTGATTTTGCCGGCGGACAAATCCTTGAAGGCGACGAGCCGGCGATCCATGTCCACGACCTGGAACGACCATTGCGCCGCGATGGGTTTCTGGAACTGTGGCTCCAGCGGCATCAGCTTGAACGCGCACAGGTAGTCGGCATTCCCATACATCGTGTGGTGGCGCGAGAGATTCCAGAAGCCGTTGTTGGTGCCGCCGGAATTCACGTCGTCATAATCAATCAGCGCGAACGACAAGCCGATGATTTTATTTTCTTTCAACACCGACTCGACCGCGCGCTGCGGGCCTTCCGCGCCGGCGTAATCGAACGGCGTGATCCAAAATTCCAGAACGTAATGTCCCGGCTGGCCGGGTCTGAAATCATACTTTTGCGCCGCGTTGGCGTAGGGCAGTTCCTTCACCCATTGTTCCGGCCCCCAGACCATGCACCAATCCTTGCCCTCCGCCGGAGTAAAGATGTGATAGTTCTGCGCATGTGCGCCCTGAAGGGTGAGATAGGCTTCCCACTGGCTAAGATAATTTGTCGCCGACATGAACTGTCCAATCAGCGGTCCGCCGGACAAATCACCGTCCACGACCACTTCAAACGTGTCGTTGTGCAATCCCGGCAGGGAAAAATCCCAGTAATCGTCATCGGCCTCGTAAAGAAAATACAACCGGTTCAATCCTTTCACCCAGCCGACGCGGACACGGATTCTCGGCGTTGAGGGATCGGTCCATTTATGTTTGCCGTTGTCGTCCACAAGCTGATCGCTGCCAATGACGTAGCTTTCCGGCACGATGTCCCAATCATTAGTCTGGCCGTCAATCGTCGGAATCTTGTCCGCAGGGAACTGGAAAATTCTGAAGACCTCATTGGTGCGGTCCAATGCGGTCGCGGGCATCGCTATCAAGGTCAGACCGGCGCAAACCAAAAGCAATTGGTGGAATGGACGGAATGTGTTCACCCAAAAATGACTCCACGATTGCGCGGCAGTGTCAACATTTATCGCTCGGACTATTCCATCAGCTATGCGCGCATTCAATTTCAACTTTGAAACTGCGCCGCGGTTTCGCTAACTTGCCGCCATGTCACGAAAGGCGTCTGACTCGCATCACGGTTTGAACGACGTCATCGGCTTCGCGCTGCTTGCGGTGGCGGTGCTGCTGCTGGTCGCGCAGTTTTCGTTTGACCGGAATGACCTCGCGTTCATCCACACACCGCCGAACAAACCGACAGTCAATTGGATTGGCCCGGTCGGTGCGCATCTCGCCTACGCGACTTTTTTTATTTTCGGCCTTGCCGCCTACATCTTCCCGTTTTTGCTCGCGGCGTTTGGTGTCGGTTGCATTTCCAGTTTTCTTTCCTACCTGCGCGAGCGCCGGTTTTGGTCCGGCTTGTGGTCGGCGGTTTTTATTTTCTCGCTGTCCGGATTGTTGGACATGATGGACGGCCTGTTCAAGACGCTGCGCGAAAACATTGACGCGCCCGGCGCAGGCGGCTGGCTCGGACAGACTCTGTTTGATTCCAAATTGTTCGGCTATGACTGGGGGTTTTGGATGTTTGGTTCCGTTGGCGCGACGATTGTTTATCTGGCGCTTTGCTTCATCAGCCTGCTCTTTTTGACCAATTTCCGCCTTGGCGACTGGATTCGCCATTTCATTCAAAAAGCGCCGGGTGAAGCCAGGCCAAAGACCCTTGAAGAATCGGCACTCGAACGCCGCGCGCGCGATTTGCAGG
This sequence comes from uncultured Verrucomicrobiae bacterium, assembly GCA_963827815.1. GTDB lineage: Bacteria > Verrucomicrobiota > Verrucomicrobiia > Limisphaerales > UBA11358 > UBA11358. The sequence goes on from CAWHCL010000010.1 coordinate 110,344, forward strand.
AACGGGCGGAAAAATTGCAGGAGGAAGTCTCCCGCTCCGGCCTCGGCGCGGATATGCAGCCAGTGCCCGAACCGACCGTGCGCGATTTGAGCGTCCCGCAAGGCAAGGCTCGCTACCGCAAAACTACCCTGCCCGAACCACCCAAGGAGCCTGCTCCGGCTGTAGCGGATGGAGACGGAAAAACCGCCCCGCGCGAAGTCCCCGCCGCCACCACCGAAGATATTCTTGGTAATAAAGCAGAACCTGAAAAGCCGGTTGAAGCGAACGCCGAAACGCCCGTTGCCGAACCGGAAAAAACCGGGACTGAACATGTTCCTGAAAAAGCCGGCGAACCGAAGGTCGAGCCGGTCGTTCACATTGCCGACGGCGCCGCGCGTAAACCCAGGCCACCGAAAAAACCGAAGCCCATTACCGTGGCACAGACGCCGATGATTGGGAATTACCAGTTGCCGCCGATGGATTTTCTCCAGCATCCGGACATGACCCTCAAGCCGACTGAGTCCAAGGAGGAACTCATGGCCAATGCGCGACTCATGCAGCAGACACTAGCGCAATTCGAGATCGAAGTTTCCCTCGGCGATATCACCAAAGGCCCGACCATCACGCGCTACGAATTGCATCCGGCTCCGGGCGTGAAGCTGGAAAAGATCACCGCGCTCAACAACAACCTTGCCGCCGTGCTCAAGGCCGAGCGCATCAACATCCTCGCGCCCGTGCCCGGCAAAAGCTCCGTCGGCATCGAGGTGCCGAATCTCGTGAAGACCAAGGTCATCATGCGCGACCTGCTGGAATCCGAGGAATGGCGCAATTCCAAGGCGCGCATCCCGCTCGCGCTCGGTAAGGACGTTTACGGCCATCCGATCATCGCCGATCTTGGCGACATGCCGCATTTGCTCATTGCCGGCAGCACCGGTTCGGGCAAATCCGTCTGCATCAACGCCATCATCGCCTCGCTGCTTTACAAATTTTCGCCCGACCAGCTCCGGTTCGTGATGATTGATCCAAAGGTCGTCGAGTTGCAGCATTACAACTCATTGCCGCACCTCGTTGTGCCCGTTGTGACCGACCCGAAGAAAGTCATCCTCGCGCTGCGCTGGGTCGTCAGCGAAATGGAAAAGCGCTACCAGATTTTCGCGCGCGTCGGCGTCCGCAACATTGCCTCGTTCAATTCGCGGCCGGATAAAAAACTGGTTCCGCAGGAACCCGAATTGCCGCTCATGGCCAAGAAGGAAAAGGTCGAGCCGGGCGCGGAAGGTTTTGCCGTGGAAGTGGACGAGCAGATCGTCGTGCCGCGCGAGGAGGACATCGTAATTCCCGAAAAGTTGAGCTACATCGTCGTCATCATTGACGAGCTGGCGGATTTGATGCTGGTGGCGCCCGCCGACGTGGAAATGGCCATCGCTCGCATCACGCAAATGGCGCGCGCGGCGGGCATCCATTGCATCGTCGCCACGCAGCGGCCCAGCGTGGACGTCATCACCGGCGTTATCAAATCGAACATCCCGGCTCGCATCGCGTTCCAGGTCGCCGCCGCCGTGGATTCGCGCACCATTCTCGACGGACAGGGCGCGAACAAACTGCTCGGCAAGGGTGACATGCTTTATCTCCCGCCCGGTTCCGCCAAGCTCATCCGCGCGCAGGGCGCGCTCATCACCGACCAGGAAATCCAGAGCATCGTTGACTTCATCGCGCTGCAGGGCAAGCCGAGTTACGAACTGGAAATCCACCGGCAGTTGTCCAAGCCCGCCGCCGATTTTGGCAACGAAAGCGGTATTGACGAGGACGAGGAAATCATCCAGCAATGCATCGAGGTCATCCGCAGCGAGCAAAAGGCGAGCGTGTCGCTCATGCAACGCCGGTTGCGCCTCGGCTACACCCGTGCTGCGCGCATCATGGATGAACTGGAAAGCCGCGGCATCGTGGGCCCCGGCAAGGGTGCCGAGCCTCGCGACATTTTGATTGATCTGGACGGTGGCGGCGCGGACGGCGGCGGACAGGAAGCAGTTTAACAACAAGATTTTTACAGAAGAAAACGAAGGTAACGGAGACGGAAAAATTTACCGCAGGAAATTCTTTGTTTCCTTCGTTGCCTTCTGTTCAGAAATTCATGCACCCGTTGTTTCAGAACGCGGATAAGTTGAGTCACCCCGCGATTGGCGCGGCGATAGAAGTTCACCGGCTCAAAGGCCCCGGCTTGTTGGAAGGCATTTACGAAAAATGCATGATGCGGGAATTGGAATTGCGCAGTCTCGCCGCTGTCAACCAGCGCTTGGTGCGGATTGAATACAAAGGGCTGGTGTTTGAGGAACCGCTTCGATTTGACGTTTTGCTTGAAGATTGCCTGCTGCTGGAGTTGAAGTCGGTGCAGGAAATTCTGCCCGTTCACAAGGCTCAATTGTTGAGTTACATGAAACTCCTCGATATTCCCGTGGGCCTCATCTTCAATTTCCATGAAGTGAAATTGACGGACGGAATTGTTCGCATGATTCTTCCCGGGGCAAACCTGTGAATCGAACAGAAGTTAACGAAGGAAACAAAGAGAACTTTTTTCTTCGTTCCCTTCGTTGCCTTGTGTTACAAGTTCAATTCTTCCAGACCCAATCGCCCTTGGTATAATCAACCCCGCCGTTTTGGTTGGGCGGCGATTCCTGCCCGCCGTCGTCCGTTTCGTTCCAGCCTATGGAATAGAGCAAAAATTTTCCATTGGTGGTGGGACGATAAATGAGCGTTGCGCCGCCGATGATGTCATGCGGAAATTCCTCAATGAACTGCGGCACGAGCGCGTCGAGTGTTCCAGGATATTCACCGTGCGCTAGGCGATAACGCTCCAGTGCGCAGGCGATTTGCGCCTCGTTCGCCATCGTTTGATTGTGAGCGGTAGTTTGCTCGGCCCTGCTATAATTGGGAATGGCGATTGCCGCTAGGATTTTGTATGGCGATTTGCCGCGCCCCACAAATCTCTCAACCTCCCGATTCGCCTCCTCAAATTTGCGCGGCGCAACGGTGTTGTGCGCCAGGTCAAAGCCTTCCAGCGGTTTCTGTTGGAGCACGGCGACATTGACCATGTTCTGATACACAAAGCCGCGCGGCCAAAGCCAATCAATGACTCTGGCTCTCCATCCCTCATGGTCAGAACCAAAGTTGAACAATTTCATGATCGGGAGGATTTGCGCATCACGGCATAGGGCAGCAGGCTCCTCTCGAAGCGCCTGCAACACGAACGGATTCAAATTGATTTCCGCGAGTTGCTGTTGCAATGCGACGAGTTGCGGCTCCTGCCATGCGCGCGATTGCAAACCGCCGGCAATGGTATCCACGTAAAGCCCGGTGACGGCGACGTTGATCATCGCAGCGACCAAGGTCATCGGCTTGCCGGTCGGCGCGGCTTCCAGCAGCCGGCACATATCGTGCAGCAGCGTCATTTCCTGCAAAGCCTTGTCCGGCTGGCCGAGCAGCAGATCACATTTCGCGCGCTGAGCGAACACCTGCGCAACATTGCGCACGGTGACGAAGTTCGGAATCGGTTGCTCGTATGGTTTTGAATAGTCGCCGTCCATCCGCGCATACGGACGTTTCGACGCTTCGCGGATCAAATCGAAGTCCGGTTGGAACTGGTCGCTCCAGGCCAGATATTTGGTAGCGGCGGTTTCGTTCAAGTTTGTCGCCGTTGTGTCCGGGTTGCGAAGCCGCTCGGTCAAATCGTTTGTGTTTGATTTCCCGTTGATTCTAACAAACCAGTCGGCCATTTTCGGCGCGGCGAAAAAATTCTGGTCGTCCGGCACGGGCGGCGGAATGTAAGCGTTCCAGTCCAGCACTTCGCCTTTGGCTGCCAGTTCATTTTTGCAATGTTCCCACGCGAGCCAGCCTCGCAAATCCTCCTCGGCGTAGAAAAGCGCGGCCAGACCGGCTAGGCCGAGAATAATAAAAAGCAGCCGACTATGGAGGGGTTTCATTGGGTGCGTTTTACAAGATTGCCAATGCCGCGTCAATTGCGCTAAATAGGACGAATGCCAACGGTTGCCGAACAACTTCGCGCCGCGCGGGAAGCTAAAAAGCTCACGGTGCAGCAGGTCGCCGACGCGACCAAAATCCGCACCGACCACATCCGCGCGCTAGAAAACGGAAACTTCAACGTGTTCTCTGCCCCGATTTATATCCGCGGCTCGGTCAAGAATTATGCGGCGATGCTCAAGCTGGACGTGCCGCAAATCACGGCCGCGCTGGACGCCGAGCTGAAAGGCACGGAAAAATTCAGCGAGCCGCCTCCGCTGGTCGTAGGCTCCAAATCGCCGCTCGACCATGTGATGTTCCTGCTGTCGAAGGTGAACGCAACAATCGTTTTGGCCGGGGGCGGTGTTCTGGCAATCGTTTTGGTGGTCATGCTCGCCGGTTGGGCGTGGAGGCATCACAGAAATGGCAGTGCACCGGCCAGCCTGCCGCCGGCGGTCTATCAACCGGCCAGTTCCGGCGACATGCTGCCGCTGCCGAAGCGGTGAAGGCATTTACGATACACGATTTACGATTTACGCGCGTCTAGAACTGCGGGCGGTTTTTGCCGATGAGACAACGATTGCAAGAATTTCGTCGGCTTCCTTCATCAAACCGGAAAGGCGCGATGCTTTCACTAAATTATTGTCAACCAGCAATTCCATCCAGAACAAGGACTCGTCGCATTCTTCCTCAACGATGCGTAACTTGTTGATGAAGTCCGAATTTGATTTGGCGCGGCAAACGGCACGATAATTCGCACCCACTGAAGTTCCACTCCGTAAGAGCTGCTTTCCCAATGTCTGCGCGATCCAGTTGTTGGGGAGCGCAGAGCAAAGCTTAACAATGCGGTTGGCGTAAACTTTCGTCCGATTTTTCATTTCCTCTCGTGTCATAGCCTGTTGATGTTGATGTTGATGAGCTATTGTTTTTTTAGAGCGCGCGTAAATCGTATATCGCAAATCGTAAATCAGTTCACACGTCGCTCATGTAAATCGCGCGGTTGCGCCAGAGATAAAGCGCGCCGGATGCCGCCGTCAGAGCAACGGCCACCCACAGCATGATCCCCGCAAACAGCGGCACCCAGGACAGGAAAAATTTCTGTAGTCCCGCCGGCCATTCGTTGCAGGCGTCCACCACCAGCAACGCATTGATGGCCACGATTTGCGAGATGGTCTTGTGCTTCCCGAAGTTTTCAGCCGCGAGCACGACATTTTTCGACGCTGCCAGCAGCCGCAGTCCGGTGATGGCCAACTCGCGCGCCACGATGACGATGACCATCCATGCGGCGACCTTGACCGGTGCGTTCAGATTCAAGTGCGTGCTTTCTACAAAGGCGACGAACGCCGAGCAAATCAGGATTTTGTCGGCGAGCGGGTCCATCAAAATGCCGAAATTGGTAATGAGGCCGCGGCTGCGGGCGATGCGGCCATCGAGAAAGTCCGTGATTCCGGCCAGGGAGAAAAGGACCAGCGCGAGCGTGTCGTTGAATGAAATATGCGAGAACAGCGCCCAAAGGAAAAGTGCCGTCAGCACGAAGCGCGATACCGTCAGCTTGTTCGGCAAATTCATTGCGCGCAAAGTTGCCGGTGAAACGCCGTTGCTGGCAACTGAAATCGTCCTCGTCACCGAAATTTTACGGACAAAACATGGACGAGCCTAAAAATTAAGCGCCGAACTTGTCGAACATCCTCGCGTTGGCCTGCATCAGGCGGATGAGGAATTTCGCCTTGAAGACGCCGAGCGAGCCGAGGTTTGCGCCGGTCTCGGTGAAGCGTTCGAGCTTGTCCGAGCCGCTGCACGCCGAATGCAAAAGCACCGGCTGCGGATGCCACGAATGGCCCTTGAGTGCGCACGGCGTCGAGTGGTCGCCGGTGACGACGAGCACGTCCGGTTTCTTCCGCAGCAAGATCGGCAGCGCGGCATCGAAGTCCTGGATCGCATTCATCTTCGCCACAAAATTGCCGTCCTCGCCGTATTTGTCCGTGTATTTATAGTGGATGAAAAAGAAATCGAAGTTGTCATATTCGGCGAGGTAACGCTCAAATTGTTCCGCAATGGTCGCCGGGCCTTCGATTTTTTTCATGCCGACGAGCTGCGCGAGGCCTTTATACATCGGATAAACCGCGAGGCACGCGGGTTTGAGCTTGTAGCGTTCCTCGAACAGCGGGATGTGCGGCTGGTGTGCGATGCCGCGCATGAGGAAGCCGTTCGCCGGCTTTTCCTTCGCGATGACCGGCAGCGCGGCCTTGTAAAAATCGGCGATGAGCGCGGCCATCTTTTTCTGGCCGGCGTTGTTCTCGTCGCGCGGATGAACGGTCGGTATCGGAAAGCCTTCGCGATTTGGGTCGGCGTCCGTGAGCGGACCTTCCAGTCCCTTGCCGCGAAATATGACGACAAACCGGTGTTCCTTGCCTGCCTTGATGATGATTTCCGTGTCGCCGATTTTTTTCACCTTTGCGGCGAGTAGTGCGCATAGTTTCTCGCACGTTTCGGTCGGAATGCGTCCGGCGCGGCGGTCGGTGACGATGCCTTTCGAGTCGAGTGTGGCAAAGTTCGCGCGGGCGCAAACATCGCCGGTCTTGAGTTCCACGCCGAGGCCGAGCGCCTCGATGACGCCGCGGCCGACCTGGAATTCAAGCGGGTCGTAACCGAACAAGCCGAGATGACCCGGTCCGCTGCCTGGCGTGATGCCGGGCGCGGCGGGAATCATACGGCCCTGCGCCGAATCCTTGGCGATTTTGTCCAGGTTCGGCGTCGAGGCGGCTTCAAGCGGCGTCAGATAATTTTGATCCTGCGTGGCGATGTCGCCGAGGCCGTCGAGGACGACCAGTACAAGCTTGGTTTTGGTCTTGAGCGTCAGTTCGGAATAAAGTGCGTCTAAATTCATCCGCCTATTTTGCAACAAGCGTACCGGAGCGCAATGCGATTTCAAGCGGGCGTGTAAAGTAGCGCTTTTCAAGTCTGTTATATGTGCTAATTTTCAGTTATTCATAACTTCACATGAGTCAGGTGCCGGAACAACCAACAAGGCGGGAAACTCTGTATTTCCTCCTCTGGCTGCCCGTCATCGGTTCGGTGATATTGATGGTGATGGTTGCGTTCATTGCGCGGGGAACGATGTCGAAATTGAGAAGCGCGACCTATTCGCGCGAGCATACCTTCCAGGAAATTCTCGCAGCGCATTCGTATGAGGACAACCTCATCAACATCCAGAACGGCATGCGCGATTTCGTGACGCTGGGCGATGCTCCTGGGCTCGCATTGTGCCAGCGCAGTATCAGGCTGGAGCCGCAGTTGTTCGACCAGCTCACCAGCCTGACAAGCGACAACCCCTCGCAGCAGCAGAGATTGAAAACCCTCTCTGCGGCGATGAAGGACGTTTTCGCCTATGATTCGCATCTGATAGATATTTACAAGCAGCACGGTGCCGAAATGGTCCTCAACACCGAGCAGAGCGACGAAGGCAGAACCACCACGGATCGCGCGCTCGACATTTTGAAGGCGTTTTCCGGCGAGGAACAAAAATTACTGGACGCTCGCGACACCGCGGAGCAGGAGAATTATCACCACGCCGAACACCAGCTCATCCTTGGCAGCGTGCTCGCCGCCATCCTGCTCCTGCTTGCCAATTACATGGCCAGCCGGGAAATGGCCCGACGCCGGCGCATGGAAATCGAGCGCGAAAAACTCATCGCCGAACTTCAGCGGACCTTGGCCGAGGTAAAAACCTTGTCCGGCCTCATCCCGATTTGTGCCTGGTGCAAAAACGTCCGCAACGACCAGGGCTACTGGCAAACCGTCGAACTCTACGTCCATTCGCGCTCCGACGCCAACTTCTCGCACAGCATCTGCCCAAGCTGTCAGGAAAAATTCAAGGACGAAATCGCCAAAGCCGCCGGCGGAACAAAAAGTCCGATGACGCGGTTGTGAATGGCACGCAATGCGGCGCCGAAATTTTCTCGCCCGTCCCGACATTTGCCGGTTTAATTTCCATCGCATGAAACAAAAAGCTTACGCCGCCGCCGGCGTTGACATTGATCTGGGCAACAAAGTCAAAGCCACACTGCCCCAATTGCTCGCCGCCACCCATCGCCGAGAGGTTCTCGGCAAGGTCGGCGGCTTCGGCGGTTTGTTTGCTCTGGACGTAAAAAAATATCGCGAGCCGGTTCTTGTGTCGTCCGTGGACGGCGTCGGTACCAAGCTCAAGCTCGCCTTCGCGCTGGACCGGCACGACTCCATCGGTGCGGACCTCGTGAATCATTGCGTGAACGATATCGCCGTGCTTGGCGCGGAACCGCTGTTCTTTCTCGATTATCTTGGTACTGGCAGGCTGGAGCCGCATGTGTTCACGGAAATCATCAAAGGCTTCGCCCGGGCTTGCGCAGAAAATAACTGCGCGCTCATCGGCGGCGAGACGGCGCAAATGCCCGGCTTTTACCAGAGAGGTGAATACGACGTGAGTGGCACCATCGTCGGCGTCGTGGAAAAATCCCGGATGCTCAACGGCCAGAAAACCATCAAGCGCGGCGACGTGGTCATCGGCATCGAATCGAGCGGCTTGCACACGAACGGCTATTCGCTCGGGCGCAAAATCTTCTTCGAGCACTTGAAATTGAAACCGTCCAGCTGCATGCCCGGATTGAAAGGCACGATTGGCGAGGAATTGTTGAAGGAACACATCAGTTACGGCCCGCTGGTGCAGAAGCTCATCAAGCGCTTTAACTCTCAACCCTCGACCCTCAACTCTCAACTGCCCGTCAGGGCATTTGCACATATCACCGGCGGCGGCTTCGTGGACAACATCCCGCGCGTGCTGCCAAAGTCGCTCGATGTGGTCATCAAGAAAGGTTCGTGGGAGATGCTGCCCATCTTCCAGATCATCGCGGAGAAGAGCGGCGTGCCGGACGCGGAATTATATCAGGTCTTCAATATGGGCATCGGCATGGTCGCCATCGTGTCGGCGGACAAGGCTGACTCGGTGCTGAAATTCATCAACGCGCAGAAGCACAAAGCCTGGCTCATCGGCGAAGTCGTCAATGGCAAAGGTGAAGCGCGGGTGGTGTAGTGTCAGGCCTATGGCCCGATAGTTGAGCCACAGACTCAACTATCCAATGGCAACATCGCCAAAATGGCGACAGCTTTTTTAATTTCAAATCCGCATTATCCGCGTAATCTGCAGTTATGCATTCCTGTTTTTCAAAGCTGTTGTTGGCAGCCCTTTCCGCGAGCCTGACCTTTTCCTTTTCACTCCGTGCCGGGGTGGTTTCGGCCACGATTCAAACACCGCCGCCCGCCGAATCCGGTTATTTCAAATTCGGCACCGCCACAAATCCCGCCGGCCACGAAATCTCCCTGAACAGCCGCAGCCTGCTGTTTGACGGCCAGCCGGTATTTCCCGTGATGGGCGAGATGCACTACTCGCGTGTGCCGCAGGCCGAGTGGCGCGATGAACTGCTCAAAATGAAGGCTGGCGGTGTGGACATCGTGGCGACTTACGTTTTCTGGATTCATCACGAGGAAATCGAGGGGCAATGGGATTGGTCCGGACAACGCGATTTGCGGAAATTTGTCCAGACCTGCAATGAACTCGGATTGAAGGTCGTTGTCCGCTGCGGCCCCTGGTGTCACGGCGAAGTCCGCAACGGCGGCTTCCCCGACTGGGTCATGGCACACAAGGATTGGAAGCTGCGCTCGACCGACACCAATTTTCTTGCGGCGGTGAAAATTCTTTACGGCCAGATTGCAGATCAACTGCGAGGCGAGTTATGGAAGGATGGCGGCCCGGTCATCGGCATTCAGGTGGACAACGAATTTCGCGGCTCACCTAGTTATCTGCTGGCATTGAAAGAAATCGCCATTGAATCCGGCATTGACGTGCCGCTCTACATCAAGACCGGCTGGCCGGCGATGCCCCGGCCCGTGCCGCTCGGTGAACTATTGCCGCTCTTCGGTGCCTACGCGGACGGTTTCTGGGAGCGCGACATCAAGCCAATGGACGGCGCGAGCTGGGAAAATTTCACCTTCAAATTCACCCGCACCGACACGGGCGTTGGCGACGATACTCTTGGCGATGGTAAATCCGGCGACACCGCCGGTACGGAAAAGTATCCGTATCTTACCTGCGAAGTCGGCGGCGGCATGCCGGCTTCATACCACCGCCGCATGAATTACGACCCGCGCGACATGGAGTCCGTGGCGCTTTGCCAGCTTGGCAGCGGTAGTTCGTTGATGGGTTATTATATGTATCACGGCGGCCAGAATCCCGACGGCAAACTCACGACCCTCCAGGAATCGCAAACCACCGGATATCCGAATGATTTGCCCGTAAAAACCTACGACTTCAATGCGCCAATCGGCGAATACGGCCAGATCAATCCGCAATATTACTGGCTGCGCCGGCTGCATCTGTTCCTCCACGACTTCGGCAGCTCGCTCGCGCAGATGCCTTTGACGCTGCCTGATTTGCTGCCCACGAACAAAACTGATTTTGTCACGTTGCGCTGGGCGGTCCGCTCAGATGGCAGCAGCGGCTACGTTTTTGTGAACAATTATCAACGCCTCCAACCATTGCCGGCAAAAGGAGACATGCAGTTCAAGCTCAACCTGCCCGGTGGCGAATTGATTTTTCCGCAAAAGTCAGTGACGATTCCAGCGGACGCATTTTTCTTTTGGCCGTTCAATCTTGACCTGGGCGGCGCAAAATTGATTTACGCGACGGCGCAGCCGATTTGTAAAGTTGACCACGGTAATGTCCACACTATTTTCTTTGCCGAAACGCCGGGCGTGAACGCGGAGTTTGTCTTTGACCCGCAAACTTTGGTGGGGCGAGCGTCCTCGCGAGCCGTTTTTGAAAACGTGAAACCGGGCCGCAAGGCTGCTATCAAATTGAAGACCACATCTGGCGGGGAAATTCAAATAGTGCTGCTTGACGAGGCGGATTCGCTGGCTTTGCGGAAAGACGATTCGGGCCACGCCGTTTTTGATAAAAAGCCAAAGATTTCAATGCTGAGCGTCGAAACAGAGTTGCTCCAACCTGCCGGCCCGGTGCGTGAAATTCCGTTGAGCGAAGGCCGGCAGCACATCGCTATCGCGCCGACCGATTCCGACTTCACGAACGCAGCGATTTGGAAAATCAAACTGCCGGCAAAGCTGGATTTAAGTCTGAACCCGATTTTGCGGATTCATTATGTCGGCGATGTCGCGAGGTTGATCCTCAATGGCAGGTTGATTGACGACAATTTCTACGCAGGCCGGACGTTTGACCTCGGATTGAACCGCTACGCGCCGGAAATTCTTACCGGTGATTTGCGGCTGGAAATTCTGCCGTTGCGGAAGGACGCGCCGGTTTTCTTCGAGCCTAAGTACGCGCCGGATTTCGGCGGACAGGATAGCCTGGTGAAACTTCAGTTGGCGCAAATTGTCAATCGCTGCGAAGCTGGTTTTACCGCGGCGGTCCCCTAAAAAACATTTTCCTGATTCCCCGGTTTCCTGATTCAATTTGCTCGGATGAAAATACTCGTCATCGGCTCTGGTGGTCGCGAACACGCGCTCGTGTGGAAACTGGCGCAGTCACTGCACGTCACGCAGGTGTGGTGCGCACCGGGCAACGCGGGGATTGCACAGGAACGAACGGAGAAAACGGGGAAGCCCGTCGAGTGCGTCAACATTGGCGCGGAGGATTTGCCGGCGCTGCTCGCGTTCGTGCAGGAAAAGAAAATCGACCTCACCGTTGTCGGGCCGGACAATCCGCTCGCGCTGGGCATCGTGGATTTGTTCCAGAAAAATAACCTGCGGATTTGGGGGCCGAACCAGAGAGCCGCGCAGTTCGAGTCGTCCAAGGCTTTTTCCCAAAAATTCATGGAGAAATACGGCATTCCGACTGCCGCCGCCGGAACGTTTGGCGACGTCGCTGTTGCCAGGAAGTTTGCCGCCGGTCTAGGCAGGTGCGTCGTGAAAGCAGACGGCCTGGCGCTCGGCAAGGGTGTTTTGATTTGCGGGAACCTCGCCGAAGCGAACAAGGCGATTGAAGAAATCCTTGTCGGCAAGGCCTTCGGCGCGGCGGGCGCGAAAATCGTCATTCAGGAATACTTGGAAGGCATGGAGATTTCACTGCACGCGCTTTGCGACGGCAGGACGGCAAAATTGTTTCCGACCTCGCAGGACCACAAGCGCGCGCTGGACGACGATCAAGGTTTGAACACTGGCGGCATGGGGACTTACTGTCCGACGCCATTTTTGAGCGACGCGGAATTAAAAAAAGTCGGTGATGCGATTCTGAATCCGTTCCTGCGCGGCTGCGCGGAAGAAAAAATTGATTACCGCGGCATTCTGTATCCGGGCATCATGCTCACCAAGTCCGGTCCGAAAGTTCTGGAATTCAATGCGCGCTTCGGCGACCCGGAAACGCAGGTTTATCTGACGCGGCTGGAAAACGATTTGGTCGAACTGCTCGACGCGAGCGTCAACGGCACGCTGGACAAAATTGAATTGAAATGGAATCCAGCGGCTTCCGTCTGCGTGGTGATGGCCAGCGGCGGCTATCCGGGAAACTACGCGAAAGGTAAGCCGATCCTCGGCTTGGCAGAAGCGGCAAAATTAACGCATACAAAAGTTTTTCATGCCGGAACAGCCTCAAAAGACGGTCAAATCATCACGAATGGCGGTCGCGTTCTCGGCGTGACAGCTTTGGGCAAGGATTTGAAATCCACGCAAACCGCCGCCTACGCCGCCGTGGAGAAAATTCATTTCGACGGCGCGCATTTCCGCCGCGACATCGCGGCCAAAGCCCATCGCTGAATCCGTTGCCGCTTTACTTCTTTTCTCTGACAAATCATTTTAATCACATAATGACACGACGTTCCCTATGGATTTTTGCGATGACGCTTGTAGGCTTGTTGACGGCGCAAATCTCATCGCGCGCGGACACAACGGATTCCGCGCTCGTTAAGTCTGTCGTCTTGGAAAGTAACGTGGCGTATCTGCAAGTCAGACAGGTCGGGAAAGATCTGGCGGACGAAATCCGCGCGGCGCAAGGCGCGCTGGCGGTTTCAAATACAATCGCGGGCACAATTCTGGATTTGCGGTTTGCCGGCGGCGATGATTTTGATTCGGCGAAAGCGATTGCAGATTTGTTTGAGTCTGAAAAATTGCCATTGGCGATTCTCGTGAACGGCCAGACGCGCGGCGCGTCGGAGTCATTGGCGGCGGACTTGCGCGAAAAGCGGGCCGGACTGGTTTTTGGCAGCGTGCCCGGGCCGGACGCTTCCGCCGGTGGGAAAATTCCGCTGTTGCAACCGGACGTTTCCGTGCCTGTGGCCGGGGACGACGAACGAAGCTTTCTGCAAAATCCCTTCGGGCCGGCGCCTCAACAGGATGCTCATCCCATGGTCGCAGACAAAAGTGATTTTCTCCCCTCTGTGGATCATACGACCGAGGCGGATTTGGTCCGCGCCAAAATCAAGGACGGCGATCAGGATGAAAATTCTGGTCCGCAGCTTGCGCCGGAAAAGACGTCCGCGCCGCAACCGCAAGTCATACGCGACCCGGTTCTGGCACGTGCAGTGGATTTGATCAAGGGACTGGCGGTTGTACGGGCATCGCATTCTTGATTTCGGGTTGACGATTGGCCGTTTGCAAATCAACTTTAGGGTTTAGCGGGATGAAAACCATCTTGTTCATTTGCACCGGCAATGTCTGCCGCAGTCCGATGGCCGAGGCGCTGTTCCGCCGGGCTTCGACTGGGCGCGGGGATTTTCGCGTCCTGTCAGCGGGCCTCGGCGCGCTGGACGGTCAGCCGCCGACGCAACATTCCGTGACGGCGATGCGCGAACTGGGCGTGGATATATCCGCTCAACGCAGCCGCGCGCTCACGGCGAGCCTGCTGCAACAGGCGGATTATGTTTTTGGCATGACCCACAGCCACGTGGACACCATCGCACTGTTATATCCGGCGGCCGCGGAAAAAACTTTTTTGCTCTGCGAATTCGACGAGTCGCTCGATCCGTTTGAAAAGGACATCAGCGACCCCATTGGCAGCCCTTACGACGTTTATGTGCATTGCCGTAAACAAATCGAACAAGGCATCGCATCACTTTTGAAATTTATGGAACAACACGAAATCCTGTCTGCGCCCCACGGCGCGAAAACATCGTTGCCGGCGAATTTTGCGCTCGGTGCCGACCACGGCGGCTTTGAATTGAAGGAAGCGCTCAAGCAGCATCTCCAGCAGCGCGGCCTGACGGTAACCGACTTCGGGGCGAAATCGAAGGATCCGTCCGATGATTATCCCGATTTCGCCGCGCCGGTCGCGCAGGCGGTTGCGGCGGGGCGGTCGGAATTCGGCTTGCTCATCTGCACCAGCGGCGTCGGCATTTGCATCGCCGCCAACAAAATTCCCGGCATCCGCGCTGCCATCGCCGACGATGCGGAGTCGGCAAACATGATGCGGCGGCATAATGACGTGAACGTGCTTTGTCTCTCCGGCGGGAAGACTCAGCTCGAGGCCGCAAAAAAAATCCTCGACGCGTTTCTAAGCGCCAGGTTTGAAGGTGGCCGCCACGAGCGCCGCGTCGAAAAAATGGACGTGCGCCTGATGCCGCCGGCGTTGCGCTTGCACAATGTGGATCCTTCCGTGGCTGAGGCTATCGAGCATGAGCGGCTGCGCCAGCAGGAAAATATTGAGCTGATTGCCAGCGAAAATTTCGTCAGCCCCGCCGTGCTGGAGGCCCAGGGCTCCGTGCTCACCAACAAATACGCCGAGGGCTATCCCAAAAAACGCTGGTATGGCGGCTGTGAAAATATTGACACCATCGAGCAGCTTGCCATTGACCGCGCAAAGCAAATCTTCGGCGCGGAGCACGCCAATGTTCAGCCGCACTCCGGCAGCCAGGCGAACATGGCCGTCTATTTCGCCGTGCTCAAACCCGGTGACAAGATGCTCACGATGGACTTGAGCCACGGCGGGCATTTGACCCACGGCAACAAGGCGAATTTTTCCGGTAAATTTTTCGAGATCATCCATTACGGCGTCCGCAAGAACGACGAGCGGATTGATTACGACCAGCTCGCCGCCATGGCGCGCGAACACAAACCGAAGATGATCACCGTCGGCGCGAGCGCCTATCCGCGCGCGATCGATTTCAAACGTATGGGCGAAATCGCCCGCGAAGTTGGCGCGTATCTGCTGGCCGACATCGCGCACATCGCCGGTCTCGTCGCGACGGGCTTGCATCCGAGTCCGGTCGGCCACGCCGACTTCGTGACCACCACCACGCACAAGACCTTGCGCGGGCCGCGCGGCGGGTTGATTTTGTGCCGTGAGAAGAACGCGAAGGAGATTGACTCGCAGGTTTTCCCCGGCATTCAGGGCGGGCCGCTGGAACATGTCATCGCCGCCAAGGCGGTTTGTTTTCAGGAAGCCTTGCAGCCGTCCTTCAAGGATTATCAGGAGCAGATCGTGAAGAATGCGAAGACGCTTGCCGACGGCATGAAACGCAACGGCTACCGCCTCGTCAGCGGTGGCACGGACAATCATTTGATGCTGGTGGACGTGGGTGCAAAAAACCTGACCGGCAAGGATTGCCAGATTGCGCTCGACGAGGCCGGCATCACCGTCAATAAAAACACAATACCATTCGAGACCCGCTCGCCATTCCAAGCCAGCGGCGTCCGGCTGGGCACGCCGGCGGTGACAACGCGGGGAATGAAGGAGGCGGAAATGGCGGCGATTGCGGACATGATTTCCGAGGTGTTGCTGGACATCAAAAATGTCGAGGCTGCGCACAAGGTTCGCGCTCGCGTGCGCGAGTTGACGGCGAAATTCCCGCTGCCGTATTGAGAAGCTTGCCGGAAAGCCGCATCAGCGCAAACCGCGCGAAATGGTCGCGCTTCCGTTTAGGTAACCACCGTCACCCGGCATTGGGTTTGGGCATTGGCGAGTTTTAATTTCAGGACATCGCCCTGCTTCCGGCCCAGGAGTTGTTCGCCCAACGGCGATTGCGGGGTGATCACCAGCACCTCCCGCTTGTCATGCAACACTTGCGTGCCGCCTGCCCGCGGGCCCATGAAGTAAGCCGTCTTTTCCCCGTTCAACTCCAGCTCGACGAAGGCTCCGACATCAATGGGATTGCCGACGCCGAATTTGCGCGCATCCAGCTTTTCAAATGCGGCAATGGCACTTTGTATTTCCGCCGCCTGTTTGGATTGTCCACGGGCCAGATAGGAGGCCTCGAGTCCACGCGTGTCGTATTTGTTCTCCGCCTTGCTTTGCTCGTGCGTGGCTTCGGCGCGCGAGGCCCGGGCCGCCCGGAAATAAACCTCCAGCTCATCCGTCAATTGGGCGACGATTTTCTTGATGAGTGCGCGTTTGTTCATGTTGGTGCCGCGTGAAAAACGGCAGGGCTGGTGGATGATGCCGGTTACTCTACCGTCACGCTCTTGGCGAGGTTGCGCGGCTTGTCCACGTCGCAGCCGCGCACGACGGCGATATGATAGGCGAATAGTTGCAACGGCACGGTGGCCAGGATGGGATAAATTGATTCCAGCGCCTTCGGCAGGTAAATCACATCGTCAGCCACTTTCCCGATTTGTTTGTCACCCTCGGTCGCCAGCGCGATGATGGGGCCTTTGCGGGCGCGAATCATCGCCAGGTTTGCCATCGTCTTGTCATACATCGAATCCTGCGGCACGAGGAAGACCGTCGGTGTCTTTGGATCAATCAATGCAATCGGGCCGTGCTTCATTTCTGCCGCCGAATAGCCCTCGGCGTGGATGTAGGAAATTTCCTTCAGCTTGAGCGCCCCTTCGAGTGCGATGGGAAATGTGTAACCGCGACCCAGGAAAAAGAAATCATCGGCCTTCGCATATTTCTTCGCGAGTTTCTTGAACGTGTTGTTTTGGGCGAGGATGGATTCCAGTTGTTTCGGCACGGCTTCAAGCGCGTGCAGGATTTCCAGCGCGCGCCGGGCGGACAGATTTCGTAGCCTGCCCAGATGCACAGCCAGCAGGGACAACACGGTGAGCGTGGAGACAAAGGCCTTGGTCGAGGCCACGCCGATTTCCGGGCCGGCGTGCATGTAAATGCCGCCGTCGGATTCGCGCGCGATGGTGCTGCCGACGACGTTGACGATGGCCAGCGCGCGATGGCCGCGGCGTTTGGCCTCGCGGAGCGCGGCGAGCGTGTCGGCGGTTTCGCCGGATTGCGAGATGACAAGCAGCACGGTGTTCTTTTCCAGCGGACAATTGCGATAACAGAATTCATGCGCAAACTCGACCTCCACCGGGATTTGCGCCAGTTCCTCAATCAAATACTCTCCGACGAGCGCCGCGTGCCAGCTTGTGCCGCTGGCGGCTATGACGATCCGGTCAATCGAGCGCAACTCGGCGGACGTCAGGTTCAGGCCGCCAAATTTCGCGGTGGCGCCTTCGTTGTCCACGCGGCCGCGCAGGGCATTTTCCACGGTGCGCGGCTGCTCATAAATTTCCTTGAGCATGAAGTGCGCGTGCTTGCCGCGCACGGCGTCCTCCTGGCTGAATTCCAGATTGCTGATTTGGACGTTGGCGGTGTCGGCGCCGAGGTTTAAAACGTCGAAGCGCTCGGGTGTGATGGTGGCCACGTCGTAATCGTTGAGGTAAACGACTTTCTTCGTGTGTGCGCCTCCGACAAAGGCGTTGGCGTCGCTGGCCAGAAAATTTTCACCGGCGCCGATGCCGATGATGAGCGGCGAGCCGCGCCGCGCGCCGACAATGGTATCCGGTTGGTCGGCGGAAACCACTGCGAGGCCGTAGGTGCCGATCACCTCGCGCAATGCGTCGCAAACGGCCTGGGTGAGAGTGTTGCCGTTGTTGCCATTGACATGCCGTTTGCTGTAATAGTCGCCGATCAAATGCGCCAGTACTTCGGTGTCGGTGTCTGATTTAAAAGTGTGCCCGGCCTTGAGCAGCTTTTGTTTGAGCGCGTCGTAGTTCTCGATGACGCCGTTGTGAACGATGGCGATGTTGCCGGATGCATCAAGCTGCGGATGGGAATTTTTGTCCGAGGGCGGGCCATGCGTGGCCCAGCGCGTGTGGCCGATGCCGAGATTTCCCTCGACCGGTTCCGATTTTAAAAGCCGTGCGAGTCCCTCGCCGATTTTTCCCTTCTTTTTGCGGATCAGCAAATCGCCGCCGCACACCAAAGCTATGCCCGCACTGTCATAGCCGCGATATTCCAGCCGCCGCAATCCTTCAAGCAGGATGGGCGATGCTGCTTTCTTTCCGACGTATCCAATGATGCCGCACATAAATTTAAAGTAGGGCAGGCGTCTCGCCTGCCACCGTCGGTAAAGCCGACGAACCATTTCAATATCGCGCTGATGCACTCGCTGGGCAGACGGGACGCCTGCCCTATTTTGATTGTTTCAAAATCCACTCCGCCGCGCCGTTCAAATCGTCCACGATTGCGGCGCGCGTCAGTTTGCCTGGTTCCGAGCGTTCAAGTTCCGCGCCGTAGCCGGTGCGGACGAGGATGGACTGCTTCACGCCGGCATTCCAGCCGCATTCCAAATCAATCAGCTTGTCGCCAACCAGGTAGCTCTGCGCCAAATCCAAGCCGAACTCATCCCGCGCGTCGAACAAAAACTGCGGCGACGGCTTGCGCCCACGGCTCGGCGCATCCGGCTTTTCCGGCGCGATGTAAATTTTCTCAAATTGGATTCCATCGCGTGCCAGTTCGTCGCAAAGGCGCGCGTTGACACGGTCCACGTCAGCCATCGTGAAGTAGCCGCGCCCTACACCGGACTGATTCGACACGATGAAAAGTTTGAAGCCCGCGCCGGTCATCCTTTTCAAGCCAATTGGCGTGGCGGGAAAGATTTCAACATCCTCCGGGCGGCACAAATAATTCTTTTCGGCAATCATCGTTCCGTCGCGGTCAAGGAAAGCAGCCCGATTCATCAGGCAAATTGTGGTTGGTTTTTGACAATAATGGAATTGAATTCTTCCCGGCGCGCCCGCATCCTGCAACCCATCTTATGACCACCAAAGGCAGATTGGGCATTTTAGTCGGGGGCGGCCCGGCCCCGGGAATCAACGGCGTCATCGCCGCCGCCACCATCGAAGGCATCAACAATGGATTCGAAGTCATCGGTTTCCGTGACGGCTTCAAACATCTTGCGGCGGGTGACACCACGCAGATCAAGCCGCTGGCCATCCGTGATGTGCGGGACATTCATCTCAAGGGCGGCTCCATTCTCGGCACCGCGCGCACTAATCCGACCAAGTCCGAGGAGCACATGAAAAATCTTTTCACGGTGTTTCACAAGCTCGGCATCACCGCGCTGGTCACCATCGGCGGTGACGACACGGGGTTTTCCGCCAGCGTTGTCCGCAAGCGTAGCAATGGCGAGATCAAGGTCGCCCACGTTCCGAAGACGATTGACAACGATCTGCCGCTGCCAGGCGCGACGCCGACGTTCGGTTTTGAAACAGCGCGGCATTACGGAGTCCATCTCGTGCGCAATCTGATGGAAGACGCCCGCACCACCTCGCGCTGGTATCTCATCATTTGCATGGGCCGCGCGGCGGGGCATCTTGCGCTCGGCGTCGGCAAGGCGGCGGCGGCGACGCTCTCCATCATCCCGGAGGAATTTCACAAGCGGCAGGTGACGGTGGATGAAGTATGCGACATCATCATCGGCTCCATCATCAAGCGCCGCGCCGAAGGTTCGCAATACGGCCTCGTCGTCCTCGCCGAGGGTTTGATCGAGGCAATGGGCGAGCAGGGTTTGATCAAGGCTCTGCCTGAAGGGGAATTAAGCCGCTACGGCAAGGTGCTGCGCGACGATCACGGCCATTTGCGCCTCGGCGAAATCGAGTTCGGCCGCCTGATGAAGGATCTCTTGAGTGCGCGCCTCGAAAAGCTCGGCGTCAAGACGACGTTCATTGACAAGGACCTCGGTTACGAACTGCGTTGTGCCGACCCGATTCCGTTCGACGCCGAATACACCCGCGACCTCGGCTACGGCGCGGTGAAATTCCTGCTCTCACCCGAGGCGGATAAATATGGCGCCATCATCAGCTTCGTGGACGGCAAGATGAACCCCCTCCAGTTCGAGAAAATGCTCGACCCCAAGACCGGCCGCATGCAGAACCGCAAGGTGAACGTGGACGGCGAGTCCTTCGAATGCGCCTGTGCCTACATGATCCGGCTGGAGCGCGAGGACTTCGAGGACGTCAAGAAACTCGCCAGGCTGGCTGCCGTCATCAAGGTGACACCGGAACAATTCCGCGCGCAATTCGGCTATCTCGTCGGCGTGAAGTAAAATCAACTTCCTCAAACGGCGGCGGAAGCAATTCTGCCGCCGTTTGTGCTTTTCGGTGTGGCGAGCGTCCTCGCGAGCCGAATCTTTCGTGTATTTCGTGTATTTCGCGGTTAAATTATCTCCGTGAAACCGCTCGCTGAATGCAAGCTCTACACCTTCGTTGACACGGCTTATTTGAATGGCCGCACTCCCGAACTTGTCGCGCAGCAGCTTTGCGATGGCGGTAGTGATTTGATTCAGCTCCGCGCAAAAAAATCTTCACCTGACGAAATTCGTGCAATGGCCGAAAAAATCCTACCCATCTCCCGACGCGCGAAAGTGGGCCTTATCATCAACGACTATCTGGAAATCGCTCGCGACCTTGGCGCGGAATTCTGCCATTTGGGACAGGAGGATTTCTTTGACGCCGGATACACCCATATATCCCAGATCCAAGACGCCAGGCCCAGGACCTTGATTGGTCTTTCGACGCACTCGCCCGAACAGGCAAAACGCGCGCTGGCTGCAGAACCGGATTACATCGCCATCGGACCGGTGTTTGCGACGGGCACAAAGCCGACCGCCAAGCCCGTGACACTCGACTACGTCCGCTGGGCGGCGGCCCCGCAAAGCGGGGTGACCGCCCCATGGTTTGCCATCGGCGGCATCAATCTGGAAAATCTGGACGACGTTCTGGCGGCGGGCGCGAAGCGCGTTTGCATCGTCTCCGCTATTCTCAATGCGCCGGATGTAACCAAAGCCTGCGAGGAATTCCGGCGGAGGCTTTGAGGCTCGTTGATTGGAATCAAAGAATGTAACGCATGAAATTCCTCCTGCCATTGCTCGCTGGCATTGTCCTGCAAACCGCCGCGGCGGCGCCGAACGAGACGCACGTCTGGGAAAAAGTGGAGTTGACGTTCCACGCGGAAAATGAATACACGAATCCTTACACGCAGATCATGGCTTGGGTGGATTTGAAGGGATCTGGATTTGACAGGCGTTGCTATGGTTTCTGGGACGGCAGCAATGTATTCCGCGTGCGCGTTCTCGCCACCGCGCCTGGCAAATGGTCGTGGCGCAGCGGCTCGAACCAGAAGGATTCCGGTTTGAACAACCAGCGCGGCAGCTTCACCGCCGTCGCATGGTCCGAGGCCGAAAAGGAATCCGTGCCCACGCGTCGCGGGCTTATCCGTCCAACCGCCAACGGCCACGCGTTTGAATACGCCGATGGCACACCCTTCCTCCTTCTCGGCGACACCTGGTATGCGGCGATGACGTTTCGGTTCCCGTGGAATGACGATGACCAGCCGCGCCCCATCGGCCCGGAAGCCGGATTCAAGGATTATTTGCGCCTGCGGAAAAGTCAGGGCTTCAATGCCGTCGCCATTATTGCCGCTTTCCCGAACTGGGCCAACGACGGCCAGCCGTGGGAAGTCTGGCTGGATCAAAAAGCCGACCTCGGCATCCGCTCGGCGTGGGTGGACCAGGGCGACATCGCCAATGATTTCCCGCGCGGCACCTGGCGCGCGAAGGACATGACCAACGAGGGCGGACGCGCGTTTTTTCTGCCGGGCAAAATTCCGGGCTACGAACAAATCTATCCCGACGTGGACCGCCTCAACCCGGAGTATTTCCAATACATGGACCGGAAGATTGATTACCTGAACACGCAGGGATTCATCCCTGTCATCGAAGTCGCGCGGCGCGACCTGACGTCGGCATGGGCAAAGTATTACGAGTGGCCTGACTCTTACAGCCGATACATCGAATACATCTGGAGCCGCTATCAGGCGAACAACTGCCTCTACAGCCCGGTTCATTACGATTATCCTGTGATGACCGCCACCACGAAGCAACTCAACCAGGCCGCCAACCGCGTCATCGAAAAATTCGGCCCGCCGCCGTTCGGCACGCTCGCCTCGTGCAATGCCTCGGTGTCCAGCCTGCTGGACTTCGGCGGGACGAACGAAAACCACTGGCTGACATTCCACCAGATCGGCAACCTGCGGGAGCACGACGCCTACTGGTATCTTACCGAGATATTCAATTCCACGCCGCCCAGGCCCGCGTTGAACGGCGAACCGTATTATTCCGGCATGGCCGATAAACGCTATTCGCCGCCCTACAAGTACGGTGCGACGGGCGGGACGACGAACGATGACCGCGACGTGCGCTCCGGCATCTACGGCAGCTTCCTTTCCGGTGGCCTGGCCGGGCACATTTACGGCGCGGAAGGAATTTGGGGCGCGGACATCGAGCCAGGCTCGAATCCACTCATGTGGGAGGCGTTCCAGTGGAATTCGGCCAACATGATGCAATATCTAAAGACCTTCGCCTTCTCGGAAGGCCGGCGTTATCAGGATTTGGTTCCGGACGCGAACCTGGTTTCACCAAGCGAAACGTCGGTGACCAAGAGTTTCACCGGGTGGGCGTATTGCGCCCGCACGCCGGGGAAGGATTTTTTCCTCGCCTACTTTGAAAAGGATTACCCGGCGCACGGCATGATCCGCGGAGCGCTGCCGCAGTCCGACTATCGGGCGCAATGGTTCGACCCGCGCACCGGCCAATGGTCGGCGGCGGGCGTCGGCCTTTTGCGGGCAAACCAATGGGGCTGGATCCAACTGCCCGATTTCCCCTCCGCCGATGATTGGTGCCTGAAACTCACCTTGTCAAAGTGACTCTTTGTTCGCCGCCTGCCGCTGCTGAAAGCGAACTCGCCTCCGGTCAAACGCTAAGCGTCTTGGAGTGCGCCAACCCTCTGGCGCTTTGGAATGGAGGTTTGCCTGCTGCACCTGCCCGACGCCAAGGGCCTGCCGACGTTGTGATTTTTTTCGACATCAAGCCGCCTATGGCGATACTTCATAGGTTGAAATGAACAGCAAAGAATATCTAGCTTGTTTAGATGAATTCCTGACTGCCGAATGTGAAACGGCGAATCTCAACTACAAATCCAGTTTTGACCCCAAATCGAAACGTGATTGGTGCGAGTTGTTAAAAGATGTGGTCGCAATGGCGAATAGCGGTGGTGGCGTTATCATTGTTGGCATAAATGACGATGGTTCGCAGAGCGGATGCCAGATCCAAGGAATGCTCGATTTGGATTCTGCTGATGTATCTGACAAAATCAAAAGCTATACAGATTGCGTTTACTCAGATTTCAGAATTGTGTCGGCAGAACTTAAAGGGAAATCGGCGGGGTGTTTTGTATTGGGTGACGCGCAAATTCCAATGATTTTTACACGGCCAGGCACTTACCCGACTGACGGTCCCAAACAGCAAGAAACAGCATTTGGCCGAGGGACAATCTATTTTCGTCATGGTGCTAAAAGCGAAACTGGAACGGCGGAAGATTTGCGAATATGTGTCGAACGTGAAGTTGAACGGTTACGAAGTGCTTGGCTTGAGAATGTGAGGGAAGTTATCGAAGCTCCGCCAGGATCACATGTCGTAGTTATGGCCAGTTCAGGAGATATCACTAGCGAAGGGCGCTCCGTTCGTTTAACTACGAATCCAGAAGCTCCACTTGTGCGCGAGCTTGACCCTAACCAAAGTCACCCTCACCGGCAAATGGATGTTGCTCGGAAAGTGACTGAAAAGTTGGGCTCAAATCATTCGGTCACGCGCTATGATGTCTTTTGTGTGAGAAAAGCTCGCGATATCGAAAATATGCCTCAGTTCTTTTATAAGCCAAAGCATTCTTCTGGGCAATTTAGTGATGAATTTATAGATTGGTTCGTTGACGAACATAAAACGAATCCCGGTCTAGTTGAGGAGTCAAAGCTACGACTTAAGAAACTAGGAGGATCATATTCTCATCTTGCGTCTAGCGATCAACGTCTCCAGAAACTTGAGGTATTCATGAAGAAAAATGGTCTGAGTAATTCAACGCTTGCACAGAAGGTTCGATTAAGCCAGACGACTATCAGTCAGCTTCGCAGCGGCAAATATCCGGGTGATGTAGAAGGTGTATTCAAGCGTATCGAAGAATTGCAAAAAGCAGAGGGCTAGACAATTGTTTGGGTGGCCTAAATTCAGCCATCACATATTTTCAAAAACTCCGCTTCGTCCAAAATCTTCACGCCCAGTTCCTGAGCCTTGGAGAGCTTGGAACCGGCTTCGGCGCCGGCCAGCACAAAATCCGTTTTCTTGCTCACGCTGCCGGTCACTTTGCCACCAGCGGCTTCAATCTTCGTCGTGGCTTCCTCGCGCGTCAGTGAGGGCAGTGTGCCGGTCAACACAAATGTCTTGCCGGCAAACGCGCCTTCCGGTGTGGCACCACCGGTTTTCTCGTTTTGCGGCTTGATGCCCAGTTCGCGGATGCGGGCGAGAACTTTTTTTCCAGCTGGTGACGCGAAATAATCCAGCACGCTTGCCGCCGCCACCGGGCCAACTTCCACCAGCTTTGCCTTTAAGCCGCCGGTTTCCAGTCGCGATTCAATCGCACCAATCTCCACTTTGAGTTCCGCGTCACGCTGTTCACGTTTTGCTTTCTCGGCTTCGTTCTTCGGCGGATTCTTGCGCGAGCGCGGGCTGATTTCGGCGCGTTCGGTTTCCTTCGCGCCGAAGTCGCGGATGTCGCGCAGGACTTCTGACTTGGCGAGCGCGTCCAGCGATTCGTGCGTGGCGGCGAGCTGCTTGGCGGTGGCTTCGCCCACGTCGGCAATCGCCAGCGCGTGAATCCAGCGGGACAGCGGCGCGGTCTTGGCGCGTTGGAGCGCGTCGAGAATCTTGGTGGCGTTCTTCTCGCCGAACGTGCGCGGCTCGTCGTCCGTGCCGAGATTCAGTTTGCCGAGCACTTCCAGTTTCAGGTTGAACAGGTCGAGCGGTTCCTTGACGAGGCCGCGTTCGACAAGTTTTTCAGCCACGATGCCGCCGAGCGATTCGAGGTCGAGCGCCTTGCGTTGTGCGAAATATTCGACGCGCCGCGTGAGTTGTGCCGGGCAGCCCGCAATGTTCTGGCAGCGCCACGCGACTTCCTCGTCGTCGGCTGATTCCTCCTCCCTCTCCCCGCCCAAACGGGGAGAGGGTTGGGGTGAGGGGTTTTTAGTTACGAACAGTTGTGCCTCCTCACCCCGGCCCTCTCCTCCCTTGGGGGAGGAGAGGGAGACAGTCCTGCTAGTCTTGATTTTATCTTTCGCAATCGGGCCGCCGCACGCGGGGCATTTGCCGCCGACGTGCTTGAACAAATCAAATTCTTGCGCGCCGGGCGGACGTTTGGTTTTCACCACCTCGAAAATTTCCGGGATGACCATGCCGGCCTTGCGGATGACCACGGTGTCGCCGATGCGGATGTCTTTGCGGCGGATTTCGTCCTCGTTGTGGAGAGTGGCGCGCGCAACCGTGGAGCCTTGGACAAAGACCGGTTCAAGTTCCGCCACGGGCGTAAGCACGCCGGTGCGCCCGACTTGCACGGTGATGGCCTTGAGCACGGTTTCGGCGGGCGTGATCCACGGCACGGGCTTGTGGACGATGGCATAGCCCGGCGCGCGGCTGCGACCGGGAATGCACGGCCAATCGGCGAGTGTATTGACCTTGAGCACAATACCGTCAATCTCGTAAGGCAATTGCCGGCGCAAGTCTTTGGTCTCGTCGTAGTGCGCGACAACCTTGTCCGCATATATTTTCAAAACTTCCTCGATACCGTTGCAAACCCACCAGAGCTTTTGCGTTGGCAAACCGAACTTGGCAAGCGATTGCAGCATTTCGGAGTGAGTCTTAAACTCAATCCCATCACACTTGCCGGTGGCGTAAAAAACGGCACGGATAGGGCGTTGCGCGACTAATTTCGGATCGAGTTGCTTGAGTGTGCCGGCGGTGGCGTTCCGTGCATTGGGGAAAGGCTTTTCGCCATCGGCGGCGAGCTTCTCGTTGATGGCATCGAATTCCTTGATTGCCATGTAAGCCTCGCCACGCACTTCCAGCAGGGCAGGCGGATTTTTCAAATTCAATTCCAATGGAATGCCGCGGACGGTCTTGAGATTGGTGGTGATGTCGTCGCCTTCCGTGCCGTCGCCGCGCGTGACGCCGATCGCGAACTTGCCATGGCGGTAATGAACGCCGATGGATACCCCATCCACCTTTGGCTCGATGATGTATTGGATTTTATCGCGACCCAAATGTTTGCGAATGGTCGCATCGAACGCGCCGAGTTCTGCCAGCGTATTTTCGTCCTGTGCGCGATTGCGTTTGTCACGGTCGGGTTCCGCGTCCTTGGTCGGAGAATCGCTGGCCTGCACCTTGTCGAGCGAGAGCATCGGCGCCAGATGTTTGACGCGGGCAAATTTTTCACTCGGTGCGCCGCCGACGCGTTGCGTGGGCGATTCCGGCGTGACGAATTCAGGAAATTGCTTTTCAAGTTCCTGAAGTTCCTTGAAAAGGTGGTCGTATTCGCCATCGGTGATGATTTGCCGGCCTTCGACGTAATAGGCGTGGTCGTGCCGGTGGATTTCGTCAGCAAGTTGTGCGTGTCGTTTTTTGGCCGCGGTGTGCGTCACACGTGGATTGTGCCGTGACAGCCGGCGGAAGGAAAAACTTTTTTGACCGGATGACGCTGTGCTACCCTGCTGTTGTGCGTGGAAATCTGGCAAAGGCTTTCGAACTGACGAACACACAGGTGCTTCGGGGCGCCGCACTGCCCAAGTCCTGGACGGATTTGATCGGACGGAAGTTGTTTATGTTCCTGTTGACGGTGCAAGGTCTCGGCGCGTTTGCGCTGATTACGCTAGGCGTCATTTTGACAAAATCTGGCGTGGCGAAGAACGTCATCCATCCGCGCATCCGGCAGGAAATCGCCCGCGCTGGTGTGGCGCTGCTGCCGATGTTTTTCTTTGTGGCGCTGGCATTGGGATTTCTTGTCGTCGGGCAGACGGTTTCGGCTTTGGCGAAGGTCGGGGCGATCAATTATCTCGGCTCGACGATGGTGATTGTGGTTGTGCGGGAATTGGGGCCGCTGCTGGCGGCGATGCTGGTACTGGCGCGAGTTGGCGCGGCGAATGTGATTGAACTTGGCACGGCGCGGGCGATGGGTGAGGTTGAGGCATTGGAGGCTCTAGGCATTGACCCGATGCATTATCTCATCGTGCCGCGCGTCATCGGCATGGCGCTGGGCGTTTTTTCGCTGACGGTCTTTTTGATAATCGGCGCGCTGGGCAGCGGCTATCTGTTCGCGTTTCTACAGGACGTGCCGCTGACGCCGGGCGATTATTTCAAACAAATTGTTGAATCATTGGGCTGGCTGGACTTCGCGCTGCTGGCGCTGAAAACCATTGCGTTCGGATTTTTCATCGCCATCGTGACGTGTTATCACGGTCTCGCGCAACCCTTGCGGCTGGAGGAAGTCTCGCGCGTGGCGGTGCGGGCTGTCACGCAAGGCGTCATCGTGTGCGTGCTGATTGACGCGCTGTTCATCGTGCTTTACCTCGTGACATGAGCGAAAACCAGGACATCCCGGCCATCGAAATGCGCGGCATCAGCGTCGCTGCGATGCTCGATGCTTCATTCATCGTCGTCGAGGATGTGAACTGGTCGGTGGCGGCGGGCGAGTTCTGGGTGATCGCTGGCCAGGAACGTTCTGGCAAAAGTGATTTACTGATGCTGGCCGCCGGTCTAATGCCGCCAGCCGAGGGCAGCTATAAACTGTTCGGCAATGACACGGGTAATTTTGGCGAGGCGGAACTGGCCGAGCGATTGCGCGTGGGGTTTATTTTTCAAGGCGGACATCTTTTCAACCAGTTGACTATCGCCGAAAATGTTGCGCTGCCGTTACAGTATCAAAAGAATCTGACGTTCGCGGAGGCGATGCGCGAAGTGCGGGTGCTGCTGGAATTAATGGAACTCGCGCCGCTTGCGGACGTGACCCCGTCGAACATCGCAGCCAACTGGCGGCAGCGAGCGGCGCTCGCGCGGGCGTTGATCCTAAAGCCGGAAGTGCTGCTGCTCGACAATCCATTGAGCGGACTCGGCGCGCGGCATTTGCAATGGTGGCTGCGCTTTCTCGACCAGTTGTCGCGCGGTCACGAGCAGCTCGGCGGCGGGGCGATCACTTTGGTCGCCACCGCTGATGATTTGCGTCCCTGGCAGAACGTGCGCCGGAAATTTGCGTTGCTGCGTGACAAAAAATTCATCCCGCTGGGCTCATGGAACGAAATTGAAACGGCCAATGATCCCATCGTAAAAGAATTGCTGGCCGTTCAGGTTGAGACGACAATCTAAAAAGTCATGGCACTGCAAGATTTGACCCCGCAACTGCGCACGCGCTTGAGCAGGATGGAACGCGCCGTGGGCTGGTTTGTGTTTCTGGCGACGGCGCTGCTGGCCTTCGGCTTCGGTTATTACATCTATCATACGGCGGAACGCAAGGGCTGGTTCGTCATCAAGGCGCCATTTCACACATATCTCCAAAGCTCGGCCGGATTGAATCTGGGCGATCCGGTTTTCATGATGGGCTTTCAGGTCGGACAAATTACTTCGGTGCAGCCCAGACCGCCGCGCGACCCGCACAATGTCGAGGTGGATTTTGAAATCCGCGCCCCGTTTTTCCACTACCTCTGGACCGACGGTTCTTATTTGAAGGTGAACGCGGCGGATTTTCTCGGCAAACGGCAGTTGGAAGTCACGCGCGGCACGAACGGCTATGCGCTGGTCGTCACCCAGCCGGTTTTCGTGAAGACTGTTGACGAATTGAAACAACTGGCGACTGGGCAACCTGGCCAATGGCAACTTTCGCAGGATGTCTTCAACGCGGATTCCAATCTGGTCTTCGGCGCATACACGGTGCTGGATGAATCCAATTTGCAGGTGCTCGCGGCAATGAACCTCGCATCTAATTCCCTTTACGCCTACAACAACCAGGAGAAGGACGATCATCACATCGTGGCGTCGTGGGATGGGCGGTATCACCACTACAAAATTTTCCAGCCTGGCGACGAAACCGCCTGGATGCGCGCCGTGGAGGCGCCGCCGGTTTCCGACCAGTTGCAGGCGATGGTCTCGCAGATTCAGACGGCGCTGCCAAACGTCCTCGCGCTGACCAATAAAATCGGTACGGTACTGGACAATGCCGCGAACGCGACGTCAAATTTGAACGTCACCCTTGTCGAGACGCGGCCAATGCTCACGAACTTTGCGCTCATCAGCGCGCAACTGCGCGAGCCGGGCGGCCCGATGGTCTGGGCGCTGGGCACGAACGGCAACGACCAGTTGCAAGGCTCGCTGACCAACGTCAACTCGCTGCTCGGCCACACGGACACGAATATCACCGCACTGCTCATCAACCTCGCCAATATCACCAGCAACCTAGATATGCAGGTGCAGGCCAACTCGAACATCTTGAGCAGCGTGTCCAAGATTGTCGTGGACACTGACGACTTCGTCCAGGGGTTGAAACGGCACTGGCTGTTCCGCTCCGCGTTCAAGACAAAGGCCACCAACTCGCCGCCGGTGAAATTAAAGTAATGCAGGCGTCCCGCCTGCACAGGTGAGCGCCCTAGAAATTTTTTCCTCGAGCGGCAGGTGGGACGCCTGCGCTACTTTTGACTCTTCCGAAACCAATCCGCAAACAGTTTGATGCCCGCTTCAAATTTCACCTGTGGATTGTAGCCAAGCTTCGCGCGAGCCTTGGAAATGTCTGCGAACGTGATGGGTACGTCGCCGGGCTGGAGCGGCTGCCGGTCAATCACAGCCTTATTGCCGAGCGCGGCTTCGAGCAGTTCAATCATCCGAGCCAGCGAAACCGTTTCCGATTCGCCGAGGTTGAAAATCTCAAAACCGAATTCCTGCTTCGTGCAGGCGATGATGCCGTCCAGCGTGTCCGTGATGAATGTGTAATCGCGCGCCGCGCTGCCGTCGCCGAAGACTGGAATCGGTTTCCCCGCCGTCATCAGCTTGGCAAATTTGTAAATCGCGAGGTCAGGCCGCTGCCGCGGGCCATACACGGTGAAGAACCGCAGCATCGCCACGTCCATTTTATAAATATGATGCCATGTGTGGCCGAGCGCTTCGCACGCGAGCTTGCTCGCGGCATAGGGCGAAATCGCGGAGAAAATCGGGTCGCTCTCGCTGAACGGCACCTTCGAGTTCACGCCATAGACCGACGACGACGACGCGATGGTGATTTTCTTCACGCCGTTCTTGCGCGCCGCTTCGAGCACGTTCACCGTGCCCTCGACGTTCACGCGCTGGTAAAGCGCCGGGTCGGCGAGGCTGGGCCGCACGCCCGCGCGCGCCGCGAGATGGATGACCTGGTCGAATTTGACCGAGGAAAATATCTCGTCGAGCGCGGCACGATCCGTGATGTCGCCGTGGACAAATTCAAACGGCTTGGCGAGCGATTGGATTTCGCGGAGATTGCGCTGCTTGAATTGCGGGTCGTAAAAATGGTTCAAGTCATCGAAAGCCCATACGTTATGGCCGTCGTTGAGGAGGCGTTCGCAAACGTGCGAGCCGATGAAGCCCGCGCCGCCGGTGACGAGAAAATTCATGGCCAGACGCTAACAATCACGGAGCGGGGTGTCGAGTGCAGGCAATTTAAGGGAATGATATTAGGTAGCAGTTAACCCCGCAATCCTCGTCGGACTTTCGCCTGTTTTTTTGGCTTACCTTGATTTGTCCGGATGAGTTTCCAGCGCCAATTCTTTGAGTGGCTGTTCAAGTAATTCCGCCAAAACTTCAATGATTAACTCGTGATCGGTTCGCTGTGGCAGGCCGGAAACGGTGATCGTGCCGATGCAACCTGAGCCTTTCAATCTGATTGGAAAGCATCCGCCGTGCGGTGCGTAGTCGCGGTCGGTCACGTCAATTTTCTCGGCGAGTGTTGTCTTCTGCTGGCGCAATTCCAAACCTATCGCATAGGAACTGCGGTGAAAGTGCAGCACCACATTGCGTTTGCGGCGTATCCAATCAATGTTGTCGGGCGTAGTGCCCGGCATGGCTGTGAAAAACAACTGATGTCCGTTCACAGTGATGTCAATCGCCACGGCCAGTCCGCGTGACGCGGCAAGTGCCCGGAGGCGTGTTCCTACTGTCCATGCGGCGTTGGCGTCGAAACCGGGGAACAGAAGCCGTTCCTCCTGCCGTGCGACGCGTTCAATGTCTTGTTCGATGGCCATTTTGTGATTTTGGCTGGGTTCCGATTTTTGTCCAGCGTTCTCACGGCACAAAGTTCAGCAGGAAAAGATTTTAACAACAAAGCAACCAAGTAACAAAATTCTGGGATAATTCCGGTTCAACCTTTGTTGCTTCGTTCCTTGGTTGTTTAATTTCTTGCCGGATTGCATTACACCCGTGTTTTGCTCATTGACAATGGGCGCGGACAAACCATACTGCGCGCCCATTTTGAATTCGCGGAACGCCAGGTTCCGCTGGAAAGGAAGTGAGTTGCGTTGACCGAAATAAGATTGAAAAAAGGCGAACCGGTGGATCGTGCGTTGCGGCGGCTTAAGAAAAAAGTCGACCGCGAGGGCACGCTTAAAATCGTGCGCGGGCACCGGCATTTTGAAAAGCCGAGCGAGAGGCGCCGTCGTAAGGAAAAAGTAGCGCGGTTCTCCGCGATGCTCGCGGCGCGTTACGCGGATTTATAATTGATTGAATTGCAGGGCCGGGTGCGGTTGAATTGCAGCCGCGCCCGGCTTTTAATTTTGCCGGGCATTGAACTATGTATTCGCTTTCGACCTGCTGGAATTCCCACCGCCATACGGACGGGCGCACGATGCTGCGCGAAATCCGCGACCTCGGCTTTGAATACGCGGAGTTGAGCCACGGCATCCGTGTGAGCCTCGTGCCGGGCATCCTCGACGCGGTCCAAGCGGGCGAAATCAAAATTTCCAGCTTGCACAATTTCTGTCCGCTGCCGCTTGGCGTCAATCACGCGGCGCCGAACCTCTACGAATTTTCCGACGAGCGCCCCCGCGAACGTGAACTGGCCATCAAGCACACGCTCAAGACATTTGATTTCGCCGGTCGAGTCCGGGCGCCGGTCGTTGTGCTGCATCTCGGTAGTATGGACCTGAAGGATTATACCGGAAAATTATGCACGATGCTCGAACGCGGCCAGCGGGCCACGCCCAAATACGAGAAGCTGTGCGCCGAAGCCGCCAGGGTGCGCGAGGCCAAAAAGGAGAAATTCGTCGAAAACGTCTATGACACGCTCCGGAAAATCCTGCCTGAAGCCGAAAAGCGCGGCCTCAAGCTCGGCTGCGAAAACCGGCAGGCGCTCGAGGAAATCCCGATTGAAAGCGATTTCCAGTTTCTCTTCCGCGAGTTGAACAGTCCGAACCTCGTCTATTGGCACGATTGCGGCCACGCGCAAATCAAGGAGAACCTCGGCTTTATCCATCACGCGCTGCATCTGGAGTCGCTCGCGCCGCGGCTCGCCGGATTCCACGTTCATGACGTGATTTTTCCGGCCGGCGATCACGCTGCGCCGGGTACAGGTATGATTGATTACGCCACCCTCAAGCCGTTCGTGAAGCCGGAGCACATCAAGGTCTTTGAATTAAGCCCGTCCCTGCCGGTGGAAGCCGTCAAAAAAGGCATCGCGCACGTCAAATCAATTTGGGGCGGGGAATGAATTTATTTTTCATGTTCGTGCCACTTCATTTCTTCACGCTTTTCAAAATGTCCGCCACAAGGACATTGTAAAACGTTGTCTCTATATTTAATTTGCCCGCACTTGGGACAAACAAGTTCGCGCCTCCCTCCAAATTCAAACCAATCCATTATTATTGCGGCAATGATACCCATGATAATTGCGCCTGGAATTCTGAACGGGACTTGATCGAGTGGAACAAATATCTCGTCAGCCGGCCCCTGATAAGAACGGACATTTGAATGCATGAAGAGAGTCAATATCGCTGATATGGCGCCTATAATAAGTGCTTGTCTTACCCGCATAGAACGCCGTTGTTTTTTGACCTTAACTATTTCCTCAGGTGTTCGTTTGACCCACATGATTGCGAAAAGTTAAATCATCGGGCGCCTGGACTGTTTCTTCAGATAGTAGACAATCCGGATGGTTTTCCCCCCTTCGACAATCGGGACCACCGAGACCAGTTCCCAGCCGTCGCTGCCAAGCCCTTCCAGCACTGCCTCGTCGTGAAGCAGGCTCCTGTGACTGTCCTGATAATCCATCAGACGGATTTTGTATTCAAAATGGTTTGAGTTGGAGGACATGAACTATAATGTTTTTAAAAGCGGCCCGGACAATTACACAGCCAGGCGGCCCGGTCAATTTGAAAGCGGGAGGAATATTCATCTGTGGTTTCTTAATCTGGCCTTTGTGCTAGGCTGAAATCGCAAGATGCCCGGCACAAAACCAGATTCGCCCAAAGAAACCGCCGTAGAGATCGCGCGCCGCCTGCAAGCGGCGGGATTCGCCGCGTTCTGGGTCGGCGGCTGCGTTCGCGATTTTCTGCTCGGACGCGAACCGCAGGATTACGACATCGCCACCGATGCCAAGCCGGAGCAGGTCGAAAAACTTTTCAAGAAGACCATTCCCGTCGGTAGGAAATTCGGCGTGATGATTGTTGTTGAAAACAAACAGCAATTCCAGGTTGCCACGTTTCGGGCCGAGGCGGATTACCGGGATGGCCGCCGGCCGGAGAAGGTGGTTTTTGCCAGCGCAGAGGCTGATGCGCTCCGCCGCGATTTCACCGTCAACGGGCTTTTTTACAATCCGGCCACGGAAAAAATCCACGACTGGGTCGGCGGCGAAAAGGATTTGCGCGCCAAAATCATCCGCACCATCGGCGCGCCGGAGGAACGCTTTGCCGAGGACCACTTGCGACTGCTGCGCGCAGTGCGGTTTGCAGCGCAACTGGATTTTGAAATCGAGCCGGGGACTTTCGCCGCCATCAAATCGCACGCGCCGAAAATCAAGCTCATCAGCGCCGAGCGGATTCGTGACGAGCTGTTGAAATTATTTCAGCCGCCGCACGCGGCGCGGGGATTGGTTTTGCTGTGCGACAGCGGATTGCTGGAGCAGATTTTGCCGGAGCTGGCGGCGACGGTTTCCTGCGAGCAATCGCCGGATTATCACCCCGAAGGCAGCGTCTTTGAGCACATCAAGCTGATGCTGGAAAAATTGCCGTTGGGCGCGGATGAATCCCTGCCGTGGGCGGTTTTGTTCCATGACATCGCCAAACCGGTGACGGCGGAGCGCGATGCCGCGACCGGCGCGATCCATTTTTACGGCCACGAAAAGGTCGGCGCGGAAATGGCCCGGGCCATTTTGAACCGGCTGCGCTTTCCGAAAAGGCAGATTGATGAAATTGTTGCGTGCGTTCTGCATCACATGCAGTTCAAGGACGTGAAGCAGATGCGCAAGGCGACATTGCGCCGGTTGCTGCTGCGCGAGACGTTTCCGCTGGAGCTGGCATTGCACCGGCTGGATTGCCTCGGCTCGCACGGCGATTTGGAGCTTTACGATTTTTTGATTCAGCAGGCGGAGGAATTGAAAAAGAAGCCGGCAATCCGTCCACCGCTGCTCACCGGCGAAGATTTGATCAAGCTCGGCATGAAACCGGGTCCGGCGATGGGCGCTCTACTGAACGAAATCCGTGAGAAGCAGCTTGCAGATGAATTGAAAACGTCGCGTCAGGCAAAAGCATGGACAAAACGAAAAATCGGAAATCGGAAATCGGAAATCGGAAATTAGTTCAGCGGCTCCAGATAAATTTTTCGGATTTCAAAATCCGCGCCTTCGCTTTGGATGCCGACAAAGCCTGATGAGACGGTGCATTCGGTGATTTCGTTCAGCAATTTACCGTTGATTATGGCTTTGACGTTGTTTCCGGCGCATATAGTCACGTTGGTGTCCCATTCGCCAACGGCATGTTCGTTCGATGCGCCGCGCAACGGAACCGGCGTGTTGGCGTCCTTGCCCAAAGCCAGATGCTCCTTGCATTCAGCACCAGCCATCACGAACAAATCGCCCTGCCGCCCGGACTTGCCCTGGTTCTGGACGCACATCGGCCAGACTTTGTCCGGCAACTGCATGTGGACGAGTACGCCGGTGTTGTTGGCTTTCGGAGTGACTTTGCGGAAGCGCCATTCGACGGTGATCACGTAATTGCTGTAGCTCTGCTTGGTCCGCAAATAACCGATTGCCGAGCCGTTGCAATGGATGACGCCGTTGGTGACTTCCCAGGTCTGCATCGGCTCGGCGTCATTCCTCATGCAAAAGGTTAGGCCATCGAAATTAGTGCCGTTGAAAAGTTCAATGTGGCTGGTTGGTGTGATGATGTCCTCCGCGGAAGCGAGTCCGAAAAACGCGAAACAAATCAAAACTGCGGCGGTGGTTGAAAGTCTTTTCATATGTGGAATTATTGCAGCGGTTCAATGGAGACTTTGCGAAGATCAAATGCGCCGCCTTCGCTTTGGATGCCGATGTAACCCGATGAAAAATCGCTGCCGGTGACTTTATTCATGGACTTGCCGTTGACGACGATTTCAACGGTGTTACTCCGGCAAATACATTGGAACGTCGTCCATTCGCCGGGCGGACTTTCATTCGACGGCTGGAGCATTTTAATCCCGGTCTTCCCCATGTTGGCCGGCTCGCTGACGGTCGCGCCCCCGTGCAGCCAGAAGTCGCCCATGTGGTCGTGCATTCCCTGGCATTCGATGCAATGCCCCCAGATGTCTTTCGGGCTGGCGGCCGGATCGCGGTCCTGCATGTAGACGAGGACACCGGTGTTCACCGGTTTCGGCGTGTCTTTTGCCAATCGCCATTCGGCGGTGACCACATAATTGCCCCAGTTTTGCAACGTCCGCATATAGCCGGTCGGTTTGCCAGTGCAATGAACCATGCCGCCGGAAATGCTCCATGTCTGCATCGGGTCGGCGTTGGTCTTCATGTAAAATGTCCAGCCGTCAAAATTTGTGCCGTTGAAAAGTTCAACGTGGCTGGTCGGAGTGATGACATCCTGCGCGCTGACAATTCGGGCCAGCGTGACAGCAAGGCAGAATGAAATGGCGATGCCTTTCATGCGAGCGAAAATGACGCCGCCGCTGCGGCAAGTCAAGCACACGGCTGAAGCTGTTTCCGCATCCGCTCAAAAACCATCGCGGGCGAAATGGCGTTCAGACACTCGTTTGGTTTCTCATAGGTGCAATGTCCTTTGAAGCACGGCGAGCAGGGAAGTTCGATGCGCAGAACATTTTCAAGCTGGCCGTAAGGTCCTGTGCGGCGCGGTTCGGTCGGGCCGAACAGGGCGATGAGCGGTTTGCCGAGCGCGGCGGCCACGTGCATCGGGCCGGTGTCGTTGGTCACCATCAAATCGCAGAGTCGCAGCCACTCGACCATTTCCGGCAGGGAGGTTTCGCCGCATAAATTCAGGCACTGCTCCGGCGCTGCGCGTGAAATGATTTCGCCGAGCGGTCTGTCTTCCGAGTCACCGAGGATGGCGAAGCGCATGGTGGGATAATGTTTCGCGGCCAGGCGAACCAGTTCGGCAAAATTACCCGCTGGCCAGCGTTTGGTCTGCCAGCGCGCGCCGGGTTGAATCGCGATCCATGCGGAAATGTTCGGTTCGCCATTTTGATTTTACTTCGGCCGCAATTTGCGAGCCGTTCGGGCAGCCATTCAAAATTTTGTTGAACGGGCACGCCGAGTTTCGGCAGCACGGACAGATACCAGTCCACGGCGTGCGTGTGAAAAGTTTTCCGGGGAACGGCAGCGTCGTAAAATCCCCGCGCGCCTTCGCGGACTTCGTCCAGGCCGATGAGAAATTTGCCGTCGGCGAGCCAGGCGAACGCGCCGCTGCGCGCGAGGCATTGCAGATCAATGACCAGATCGAAGTCTTGTTCGCGCAGCCAGCGGATGCTGCGGAGCATTTCCGGCCAGTGCCGCGGGGATTTCCAGCGTTTGCGTTCAAAGCGGACAATGCCGGTCAGATCGGGATCGCCTTCGAGCAGCGGCGCGAGCGCGGAATCAATCCACCAGAAAATCTCCGCGTCGCGGAAATGCAGTTTCAACAAACGCAGCACCGGCAGCGCCTGAATCACGTCGCCGAGCGAACTGGGTTTGAGAATCAGGATTTTCAAATGAAGAATTCAAGAATGAAGAATGTGGAAACAAAAATGGCGCGCTCCGCGCAACTTCAAATTCTTCATCCTGCATTCTTCACTTCTTATCTTCCGTATTCCAGCCGTTCGGCGAGGCGTTCGGGCAGGCCGGCGGCGAGGATTTTTTTCTGGGTGGTGGCGATGTCGTATTCGAGCCGGCGGAGTTCAATCGTCCCGGCGTCCATGTCGTAAATGACGTAGGCGGCGCTGCGGATTGTTGTCGCGGGGCTGGCCGACGGCGCCGACGTTGACGAAATATTTTTTGGACGGGTCCACTTTGAATTTGGAATAGGTGCCGCCGCGCACGGCGGTGTCGCGCATGAAGGCGACGGGCACATGCGTGTGGCCGAAGAAGCAGACCTGCGTGTTTTGATACGGAAAACTGGCGGCGGCGGCGAGCTTGTCGAAGACATAGCCCCAGCGTTCCGGCACGTCGAGCGTGGCGTGGACGATGGTGAAGTTGGCGACCATCTTGGTGTATTTGAGGTCGCGCAACCATTGTTTTTCCTCCTCGTCCAACTGCGCGCGCGTCCAGTGGACGGCGTCGGCGGCGGCGGGATTGAAGCCTTCGAGATGATCGTTCGGTGGAGCAGTATTCGTCGTGATTGCCCTTCACGCAGGGGATGTTCATGTCCCGGACGATTTTGAGGCATTCCTTGGGGTTGGCGTTGTAGCCGACGATGTCGCCGAGACAGACATAATGCGTCGGGTTCTGGCTGCGGGCGTCCTCCAGAATGGTCTGGAACGCTTCCAGATTGCCGTGAATGTCAGCTATGATGGCGAACTTCATTGCATTAATGAACTATCTCGAAACCGCGAAATTCATTTTGCGCGGCGCTCCACGTCACATGTTTCGTCGCGGATGAAACATTTCAGCCCCGCGTCGCGAATGGCCGCGCGGAAGGCTTCCAGCTCTTCGCGCGCGCCTTCGGCGATCAATTCCACGCGGCCGTCGGATAAATTACGCACAATGCCGGAAATTTCAAATCCGGCGGCGACCGTTTTCGCGGTGTAACGAAACCCGACGCCCTGCACGTGGCCGGAATAAAAAACTCGCATGCGACAGCGGTTTGCGACTGGCACTTGTTCCGACACGCGGGGATGAAGCCAGAGCCGGACGCCGGATGCAATGTTAAACTGGCGGCGGCGCTCGGGATATTCTTCAAGTTTTAGAGAATTCTATTTGACCGGCGGGAAAATTTCCGGTAGTCAAAATAGGCTGTCCACTTACAAACGGAAAAGTCCGGGCGTTTTTGCGGGCGGCGCGTGACGCGAACGGCAATGTTGAACACAAAATCATTTCTGGCGGTGGATTTTGGGGCGGGCAGCCTCAAGCTCGCGGAATTTGAAACCAACGAGGCCGGCGGCTTGCGTCTCAAGACTTTTTCCATCAAGCCTCTCGGCCCCGAAGGCGCCCAGGAAGCCACGCGCGAAAAAATAATTCTCAAGGCGCTCCAGGAGACGCTCGTCGAAAAGGGAATCAAGGCGAAGGATGTCAATGTCTGCGCGCCGGGCTTCCACGTTTTTTCCAAATTCGTCAAGCTGCCGCCGGTGGATGCGAACAAGGTGACGCAAATCATCCAATACGAGGCGCAGCAGAACGTGCCGTTTCCGCTCGTCGGAAGTCGTCTGGGATTATCAGATCCTGGGTTCCGCGCCCGGTGGCGAACTCGAAGTGCTCCTGGTTGCCGTCAAGACCGAAATCGTCGAGGGCTTGTTCCGCGTAGCGGCGCAGTCGAAGCTGCGGCTCCAGTTGTGCGACGCCTCGCCGGCCGCCCTGTGCAACGCATTCCGTTACAATTATGGAGATCTCGAAGACTGCACGATGCTGCTGGACATCGGCGCCAAGACCAGCAACCTGCTGTTCTTTGAAAAGGGGAAGGTCTTCTCGCGCAGCATCAACCTCGGCGCGAATGCCATCACCCAGGATTTTGCCAGCGAGGCGAAATTGAAATTTGAAGTAGCCGAGCAGATTAAGATCGCCGAGGGCTTCGTCAGTCTCGGCGGCGCTTACGAGGAGCCGGAAAATCCCAACCAGGCGGCCATCGCAAAAATTGCCCGGCAGTTCATGACCAAGCTCCACATCCAGGTCAACCAGACGATGCAGTTTTACCGCGGGCAGCAGGGCGGCTCTGCGCCGCAGCGGGTGTTCCTGTCCGGTGGCGCCTCCATCATGCCTTACACGGCCCAGTTCTTCGCGGAAAAGTTGAACGTGCCGGTCGAATACTTCAACCCGTTCCGCAATGTCCAGATTGATCCGGCGGTGAATCTCGAGGAACTGGCTCGCGTGGCCCATTCTCTCGGCGAGGTCGTCGGGCTGGGGTTGCGCAATCTGGCGAACTGCCCCGTGGAGATGAATTTGATGCCGGATAGCACGCTGCGCTGGCGCGCGTTCAACGAAAAGAAGCCGTATTTCATGGCGACGTTTTTTCTGCTGGCGCTGGTCGCGGGGGCGATTGGGTTCCTGTTCCAAAAACTGGCGTCTGCCAAGGAAGACTCAATCAGTGATATACAGCCGCAGGTTGAGGCGATTCAGTCCCAGGTGACAAGGATGAATTCGGCCAATGCCCAGCTTCTGACAACCTCAAACCAGTTGAGTCAAATCACGACTTGGATGGAGGATCGGTATTACTGGGG
The DNA here is from genome assembly GCA_963827815.1 of uncultured Verrucomicrobiae bacterium. Classification (GTDB taxonomy): domain Bacteria; phylum Verrucomicrobiota; class Verrucomicrobiia; order Limisphaerales; family UBA11358; genus UBA11358. The sequence goes on from CAWHCL010000010.1 coordinate 150,309, forward strand.
TGATATCCTGGCGGAATGTCGCCGGGTTCTTATCCGCTCCGAGGACGAGGTCAGGAAAAAGTATGCAGCGCAAAAACTGGGGATGGAAGCTGGCATCTGGATCGATCAGATGACACTGGGAGCCGCAAGTCCTGCTCCCGGCGACACCAGCGCACCCCAGGCGGCGGCAGGCGGCACACCCGGTCAAATCAGCGCCATCACACTGGTCTGCCGCGCGGTGGATTTGTCGGGCATCGATTCCGCCGCCAACAACGAAATTGTCTATGCCGTCGAGCGCGAGTTGAAAGCCTCGCCGGTGTTTGACCCCAAATCGGTGCAGCCCTCTGCCCAGATTTCGCCGGTGGACCCCAACGGCACGTTCACTTTCACCATCACCGTCTCGCCGCAGAACCCGCTGCAATTGTGATTATGGGCTGGCTCAAACGAAATCTATTTTTTGTGATTGGCCTCGTCGTGGCGCTGGGGTTGCTCGGCGCCGCCGGCTATTACGATTACGCAGGCTGGTCCCACAATCAGGACGCGTTTGCCAGGTTGAATGAGGTCTACAGCCAGTGGTCCACAGCAGCCAGCTCAAAGCCCTCCCCCGGCTCCGGCCCGGTGGATAACATCGCCGCCGCCAGGGACCAGGAAGGCCGGCTCCGCCAGTGGATCAATCAGGCCACAAAATATTTCCAGCCGGTTGCGCCCATTCCCAGGCCGGCCAATGGCCCCGTGTCGGGCGAGTTGTTTGCCGGTGCGCTGCACCAGACCATAGCCCAGTTGCAGCATGAAGCCGACGCCGCGAATGTCGTGCTGCCCCCGCTATACGATTTTTCATTCACGGCGCACATGGACCGGCTCACGTTCGCCCCCGGCAGCCTTGACCCGTTGTCGGTCCAACTCGGCGAGGTGAAGACTATTTCGGAAATTCTTTTTGGGACGGGCATCAATGCGCTCGACGGCATCCAGCGCGTCCCCGTTTCGCCCGATGATGCGAGCGGGCCGCAGACGGATTATCTGACCGATCAACCCGTGACAAACGATTTGGCGGTGCTGGTGCCTTATGAAGTGACGTTCCGTGGGTTCAGCCCGGAAATCGCACGGGTGCTCGGGGCGTTTGCTTCCTCCCCAAACGGGTTCATCGTCAAGACCATCAGCGTTCAGCCGGCCGGCGCGGCGACTGATATCCAGCCGGCTGGCGCAACCGCCACCGACCCCAACGCGCCCCAGCCGGCCGCGCCCATGCCGGGCAAGGGCGGGTTGCAAACGGTGCTGAATGAACAATTGTTGCGCGTCACCCTGACGGTTGAACTGGTGAAATTGACGCCGAAAAACTGAACGCATGGAATTCATCAAAAAAAATTACGAGAAGATTATTTTGAGCCTCGTGTTGCTCGGATTGGTGGGCGTGCTGGCGTTCATGCCCGTGATGATTATTTCCGACCAGCAGCGGATGAGGGATTTGCGGGATACGGTCAGGCATCCAAAAGCCGTGCCGTTGGCGGATTTGGATTTGTCCCGGCAGACGAATGTGATGGATCGGCTGCAATCGCCGGAGGACTTGGATTTTTCGACCACGAACAAACTGTTCAATCCGGTGCAATGGGTGAAGAACAAGGACGGCACCCTGATGAAAATCACGACCGGTCACGAAATCGGACCGGGTGCCGCAGTCATCGCCAGAATCACACCGCTCTATTTTACCATCGCGCTGGATTCGGTGATTACCAACGAACCGGGTGCGCGTTACGTTTTCAGTATAGAGGATCAGACGGCGCCGATCCCGGCACAGCGTCATAAGCGGCCCCATTACGCCTCGAAGGGCGAAACGGTGTCGGACAAGATGGTGGGTGGAAAAAATGAGGGATTCACCCTCAAGGACGTGAAAGGCGCGCCGGAAAATCCGGATCAGTTGGTCCTGTTGCTGGCCGGAACGCAGACGCCCCGTGACCTTGTCGAAGGACAATCCGTTCCGGCGCGTGGATGCCTATTCGGCGGATTTGAAATATGATCCGGAAAAAGTCAGCGTCACCGGGTTGCGGGTGGGAGATCATTTAAGTTTCGCCGGTGACGATTACAATGTTATTGCCATCGATCAAAACCGAAGTGATATTGTTGGCGCAGTCGAACCAAAAAAAATACACTTTGCCTTACACACCTTGAGTGCTAGAATTGTCGCATTACACGCCGCCGATTTACGACGAACCTGAAACGACCATGACAAAAGCTGTTTTTCTCCCGCTCGGTTTTCTTTTACTGCTCGCCACCGCGTTGCCGGCGCAAACCAACAGCCCCACCGACATGGCCGTCAACCGGGCGGTGATGGATCAGGCCAACACCATTCTCCTGCGCCAAAAACTCGAAGACGCCAAAAATGCCGCCGCGCGCGGCGACCTGCTCGGTGCCGCCAAGCTTTACGAGGATGCCAAGGCGCTCGTTGACCAGATTGGTTCCGGCATCGACGCCGAGACCGCCCAGACTATTTCCGGCCTTGTGGCCACCCGGCTGGAACTCGCGCGCCAGGCCCAGCACAACGGCGATCTTCTCGAAGCCGATGCGCAAGTCACCCGCGCTTTGAGGGTGGACCCGCACAATGCCGCCGCCATCGCTTTCAAAAAGGAAAACGACCAGACAATGGCGGCCATGAAAGGCCACATGCCCGACGTGGCCACATTGGAGCGGATTCCGCAGGTGACCAATGACAAGACGGAGGCCGGCACACTGGTGCAGGACGGTAAACTGCTCTATGAAATGGGCAAATTTGAGGAGGCCGAGGTCAAATTGAATCAGGCCTTGAAATTGGATCCGGACAACGAAGGCGCATTTTACTATTTGAACCTGGTCAAGCAGGCCAACTACGCCCGCGAGGAAAACAACCGCACCACCCAGGCGCAAAACAGCATGGTGCAGGTGGCCAAGTCATGGTCGCCGAAGGTTGGTATTGGGCTGCCCGTGCCCAATCCTTACGTCACCAACGACGACATCCACACCGGGGTCGGGCGCGAAGTCATATACCGCAAGCTGAATAATATCCAGTTGGATTCGATTTCCTGGCCGGACGGCCTGCCGTTGAGCGAAGTCATCCGTTACCTGACGGAACAGTCCAGATTGCGCGACCCGGAGAAGAAAGGCATCAACTTTATATTCAATCCGAATGTGGAATCCAGTTCGGCAGCCGCTGCTGGCGGGCTGGGCGCCGGGGCTCCGGGTCCGCTCAACGCCACCACCGGGTTGCCTGAAGCGCCGGGGGCCAGCGCCACCCCCGAAACTGTGGACGCCAGCACCATCAACGTCAGGCTGACGCTGAATAACATTTCACTTCACGATGCGCTCGACGCGATCGTGCTGGTTGCCGATCATCCCATTAAATATTCCGTTGAAGATTATGCGGTGGTCATTTCAGCCAAGCCGTCTGGGCCGGAACCGCCGGTGCTTGAGATGCGCGTGTTCAAGGTGGATCCAAACACCTTTTACGAAGGCCTGCAAAATGTGTCCACATTGAATTTTGGCAGTGCTAACAGTTCCTCAAGCGGCAACGGCGGCAGCAGCGGCGGCAGCAGCGGCGGCAGCAGCGGCGGCAACAGTGGCGGCAACAGTGGCGGCAACAGCGGCAACAGCGGCAACGGCAGCAGCGTCAGTGGCGCTACAGTGCCGGTGATATTGGTAACGGGAAGTAGCGGTGGCGGTGGCAACGGGGGTGGCGGCCGCACAGGTGGCGGTGGTGGCGGTGGCGGTGGCGGTGGCGGTGCCGGTGGCACTGCCGGTGGCACTGCCGGCGGTACAGTTGGTGCCAACTCCGGCGTCGGCGGGTTGAGTTACATCAATCCGTCTCCCAATCAGATGCAAAATGTCACCGCGGTGGCGCAGGCTTTCTTTACCGCCATCGGGGTGAATTTGTCAGCGACCGCGCCTGGCAGGAGTATCGCTTTCAACGACCGTTTGGGATTGCTGTTCGTGAAGGCTACGCCGGGCGAACTGGACACCATCGAACGTGCCGTTCAGGCGTTGAACCAGGTGGCGCCTCAAGTGCATATCAGGACCCGGTTCATCGAGGTGGGACAGGATGACAGCACCGCGCTGGGCTTCGACTGGTATCTGGGCAATTTCATCAATGGAAATGTCATTGCCAACGGCGGCAGTGCGCCTTCGCTCACCGTGCCGGTCTCGACGGCCAACCCGCTTGGCAGCCTTCCCCGGCAATACCACGGCGAGCGTCATCGCGCCCTCTGCCAACGATCAACTGCTCACAAGCGGATTGCGCAATACCGGTCCAACTCTCGCCACCATCACCGGCATTTTGACAGATCCGAATTTTCGCGTGGCCATTAGGCGCTTTGTCACAGCGCACCGGGGTGGAAACCCTCGCCGAACCGGAAGCCGTCACCACCAGCGGTCGCCAGACCCAGATGCGCGCGACCGACCTCGAGTTTATCCTCACCGGTTTCAGCTTCCAGACGGGCACGCCAGGCACGGTGGGAACGGCAACAACGGCTGCCACCGCCGCCGGCACCTCCGCCGTCACGCCGAACACGCAGCAGTTTGAGATCGGCCCCACGCTGGACGTGGTGCCTTACGTTTTGTCCGATGGTTACACCATCAATCTCACGTTGATTCCCCAGGTGTTGCAGTTCCTGCAATACGACACGGTGCCGACGGTTCCCGGATACACGCCCAATACCGCCGTGTCCGCCGGTGGCACCGCCACGTTGCCGACGGTTCTGCCTCACTTCACCGTGCGCGAAATCGTCACCGAGGTGAACATCTGGGACAACCAGACCGTCGTCCTGGGCGGATTGATTTCCTCGGCCATCAACACCACCAAGGACAAGGTGCCGTTCCTCGGCGATTTGCCGCTCGTCGGTCGGCTCTTTCAAAGCCAGTCCAAGACGAGCGCGAAGAATAACCTGATGATTTTTGTGACGGCCACGATTGTGGATCCGGCGGGCAACCGCGTGCATTCGGACGACGAGCTGCCGTTCAACCCGGTCGACCATTCCGGCGCAGCCGGTGGTTGAAGGCCAGGCGTTTCAGCCCAACCCGGCTGCCACTGGCGCCGCCGCGCCGCCGCCGCAATAGTGTGAAAGTTGAGCGTTTGAAGGTTGCAAGGCGTTTGAACTCTCAACCCTCAACCATGAAGCCTCAACCGATTTTGCTGATCGTTGACGGGCACGCCTACGCCTATCGCGCGTTTTACGCGATTCGCGGGTTGCGGTCGCCGTCGGGCGCGCCGACGAATGCCATTTACGGCTTCGTCAAGATGCTGGCGAAAATGCGCGCGGCCATCGGGCCGACGCATTTGATGGTGGTGTGGGACGGCGGCTTGAGCGCCGAGCGCACCGCGGTGCTGCCGGAATACAAGGCGCATCGGCCTGAAATGCCGGACGACTTGAAGCCGCAGTTGGATGAGATTGTGGGCTATTTGAACGCGGCGGGCGTCGCGTCGTTCTGCCGCGACGGGGTCGAGGCGGATGACTACATCGCGTGCCTGGCGCGGCGCGCGGCGGACGCGGGCATGGCGGTGGTCATCGCCAGCGCCGACAAGGATTTTATGCAGTTGGTGTCGGCGCGGGTCGGATTGCTGAACCCGGCCGACAAGAGCGAGACGGTCTGGACGGACGAGCAGGTGCGCGCCAAAACCGGCGTGGAGCCGTCGCAGATCGTGGACTGGTTGAGTTTGATGGGCGACAGCGTGGACAACATTCCGGGCGTGCCCGGAATCGGGCCGAAGACGGCCGCCGATTTGTTGAACCAGTTCGGGTCGGTCGCGGAATTGTTCCGGCGGCTGGACGAGGTGAAGTCGGAAAAAGTGCGCGGCGCGTTGCGCGGGGCGGCGGACGCGGTGCGGCGCAACCGGGAACTGGTGCGGTTGCGGGACGATTTGCCGTGCGATTTTTCGCCGGCGGAACTGGCGGTAAAACCGGCGGATGCCGGGCGGCTGCGCGAATTGTTCGCGCGCTGGGGATTCAAGGGAATGCTGGCCGCGCTGGAAGCGGAATCGCCGCGCGAGCGGCAGACGGCGTTGATTTGAAAAAATGAATTTGCGAAGTTCGATGGAAGATGAAGCGGCAATTTGCCGCGAAGCGCGGCTGCGCGGGCAGCCGCGCCGGACGCGTTTTGTCGAAAGAATTTTTGGACAAAATGCCCTGATGCGTTTAGCGTTCTGCGGTGTTGCCCATGTCGTTGTCGTTTGCCCGCAAGGCCGCCATTTGCTTTTGCTGGGGGTTGTTCCTCGCGGTTCCCGCCGCCGTTTTTGCCCAGACCAATTATTACACCACCAACGGGACGGAATACGCCGTCGTCGGCCAGTTGCCGGGCGATCAAGTCTGGCCCGACGTGGCGGTGAACACCAACGGCGGGTTTGTCGTGTGGCAGGACAACGCCACCGACGGCAGCGGCTGGGGCGTCAGCGCGCAGCGGCTGGACGGCACCCTGTCCGGCACGTTGAGCACCTTCCGCGTGAATGTGACGGGCACAAACGACCAGGAAAACGCGCGCGTGGCGCTGTTGAAAAACGGCGGCGCGGTTTTCGTCTGGCAGGGCGGTGTGGAGGGGCTGAATCAGCACATCTACGCGAGATTCCTGAATTCGAGCAATATTTTTATTGACCATCCACGGACGTGATGGTCAACACGTTCACCAATAATTTCCAGATCAACCCCGCCGTGGCCGTGCTGAACAACAGCAACGTCGTGGTCGTCTGGGGCAGTTATGACGAGGCGGGATCCAACAGCTTGCAGGATGTGTATGGCCAGACTTTTTCGACGGCGGGACAGAAGATCGGCGGCGAGTTTTTGGTGAACCAGTTCACGAATTACAACCAGCGCACGCCGGCCATCGCGCCGCTCGCCAACGGCGGGTTCGTTGTCGCCTGGGTTTCGGAGCAGGAACAGGCGGTGGCGCCAGTTTTGGGGACCAATTCAACCTATATTATAAGCAGCACCGCCACGGTCCCGAGCGTGGATGTTTACGCCAGGCTTTATAATAGCAACAGTCTTCCCCAGGGCGGCGAATTACTCGTGGACACAAACAGCTTGAATCCCTGCGCGAATCCTAGCGTGGCGGTTGCGGCGGACGGCAGTTTCATGGTGGCATGGGGGGGCTTCGACATGGTCAACCAGACCAACGGTTGGGACATCTATGCGCGGACTTTTTCCAGCGCGGGTATTGGCGGGGCGACTCTCCGTGTCAATACCCATTTGCCGGGCAATCAATACGAGCCGCGCATCAGTTCCATTGGCGGGGATTATCTGGTGGCCTGGACGAGCATGGGACAGGACGGTTCGCGCGAGGGCGTTTATGGACAGTTCGTACACGAGAACGGTTCGCCGGTGGGCGGTGAATTTCTTGTGAACACAACCACCGCCGGCCAGCAGATGCAGCAGGCTGTGGCCTCGGATGGTGTGAGCCAGTTTCTTGCCGTCTGGACCAGCTACGCCGGCAGTCCCTACGGCTTTGATTTGTTTGCGCAGCGTTATATCAACGTCGCCGCCATTCTGCTGCCGATGAATGCGCCGATTGTCGTCGCGCCGTTCACCTTGAGCAACAATGTATATCAGCCGCAGTTGCAGGTCTCGTGGCCCGTGTTGCTGGGAATTTCCGTCTCCAATTTTGAGGTTTACGTGGATGGATCGGGAACGCCCACTGGCGTCGTCACCAGCAATTCTTGGACGATGACCGCCGCGAATGGCTTGACCACCAATAGCACGCATTCATTCACGGTGGATTACGTGAGGACGGACGGGCGGCGCTCGCCGCTGTCGCCTTCAGCCAGCGGTTCGACTTGGAGCGGGCTGAATTGGGGCGGCATTCCGTATGAATGGATGGCCGCATTTTTCGGCGGATACTACGGCGGGGCTTATCACACAAATGGCTGGCCGGCTCCAAACCTGCCCCCGCCGGGCAGTTCGTCCGGTTCGCCCACCACTCTGCAGTTGTTTTTGAGCGGCGGCATCCCGTATGAGCCGGCCACATGGCTGCAACAGGTGCTCACCCGGACGCCGCAAGGGATGTTCTTGAACTGGAACACGCAGCCGGGGCTGACCTACCAGGTGCAGGTGACTACGAATTTGACCTCGTGGAGCAATCTGGGTTCGCCGCGGTTTGCGGCGGGCACGAACGATTCGATTAATGTCGGCGGCACTCCGGCGGGTTACTACCGCGTGCTGTTGCAGCGTTGATGAAATGAGTATGCAGCAAGTGATGAAACAATTTGTCGCGTTGGGTTTGATGGCGCTCGGCCTTCAAACTGCCGGGGCGTTTTCGCTCGGCGGGCCGATTGGCAACGCCGGTGACTCTTGGCAGCAGGCGGTGATCGGGTATGCCTTGGGTGGCGACCTCAATGCGCCGAAGAACATCGGCGAGGAATATCGCCGCAACCTGCCCGTGATGTATTACGCTTGTAATGCGAATTTTCTGGATTTCTTCGGTTCAAACGGTGTTTCGGCGGTGGACAGCTCCTTTGCCATTTTGAACGGACTGACGAACGTGGACAGCTACAGCCCCAGCCTTTCTGAGTTTCCCTTGGAAACGCGGCACTTGAATTATCAGGCGGAGGCCCTCGGGTTGTTCGATTTGAAATCGTGGACGCTGGGGGCGATGGTGGAGCAGTTGGGGCTGGCCGACCCGGTGCGCTACGACTGGACCCTGCATGATCGCGCTCATGTCGGCAATATTGCCTGTCCCGTGGGCATGGAATATCTCGTGGTGCAAAGAAATTTTGATTCCATCACCAGCCCGTTGAATCAGCTTCAATACTCGCCTTACGTCAACAACACCCTCTACAGCTACTACATTGTGGAGTTTTGCACGGGGCCGAATCCCCTGGCTTTGTCCGTCCCTTTTTCCGTGGATCCTTTGGCGGACACCTATTCACCGGTCGCTTCGTTTCAGTCCGTTGGCTTGACGTATGGTCAATTTTACACCGGCCTGACGCGGGATGACGTGGCCGGGTTGCGTTATGATTTGACCGCCAACAACATCAACTTTGAAAGCCCGCCCGCAGGGGGGTTGTTGCTGACCACCAATCTCGGCACAGTTCAGGTCATCACCAGTTCCAGCCTCACCGCATTGATGTTGTCCGCCCAAACCAATGCTCCGACCCTGATTCCAGCCTTGTTCCCGGGCGTGTTGGTGGCGGGTTCTTCGAGTTATTTTGCCGAAGTTTGCACGACCAATTACGTCGCATCCATCCCAAGCCAGAATTATGGCGCGCCGTATCCTGCTAATTTTGGCGCGTTGGTTCTCTCGCCCGTGGTCAATTGCGGTTACCAGCAACTGTATGTGACCACTTTTGCCAATGTCATCACCAATGGCAATCTGACCAACAACCCGAACATCACTCTCGCCAGCACCAACATCGTTTTGAGTTTTTCTACCAACAGCATTGTCACCACGTTGACGACTTCGCTCACCCCGAACACAGCGCCGGGCCAGCCCTATCCGCCGCCCCCGGTAACGAATGCCAATTTCACCTATTCGACGACAACCGTCAATGTGCCGTCCGGGGAATATCTCATCCTTCCGACCGGCGCGTGCGGGTTCAACATCCTTGGCGAACTGCCTTTGCCTCCGGTTTTTACCACTAACTTTGTTTCCACGGCCACCAACGCGAACGGTTTTGTGGACACGGTCAGCACCGTCACTTCGTTCACGCCCCACCAGTTTCTTGTCCAGCCAATCAATTGCGGGACTGCCACGCCGGCCCCGGGTTTGCGTGAGGGCATTGAGCGGATGCAATTTGTTCGGGCCAATTATGATTCGCTCCTCGGCCAGTTCTTCCAGCCCATCACCAATGCCTTCACGATCGGTCCTGGTCACCAACAGCCAGGCGGTGAATCAGGCGTTCCAGCGCGTGGTGACCACTCCTGATTTCATCTTTTCCGCCGCGGATTTGGCTACGGGTCCCTCCAGCACTCCTCATCCCGTGGTTGCTTTAGTTTTTCGCGCAACCTCAATTTTGACCAGTCCCAAATTTTGCCGGGACTGGCCGGGCCGGGGCTTATCACCCCGTCCACTACCATCACATTCGACAAGGTCGGTCCGGTGTATTACAACGAATACAACACCGATATCATGGATGGAACGCCCTATTTCACCGAAACCCCCGGCAATGACGGAAACGATTTGTACTATTCATTTTACTTTGTCTGGGCGTCCTACGATGGCACGACCAATGACCCGGTGGTTTATCCCAACGGCAGTAGCATTCAGAATCTGGAGAACCAGGTTTTGGTCCAGATTGCCCCGGCTGGTCTGCCGAATGGGACGAACGGGTCGCCCTATTTATTCGTCTACACGAACTCCGTCGGCATCGTTTACACAAATACCATCACGGCCACGGGTGGTGCGTTTACCTATTCCCCGCCGCCCACTTGGACGGCAACGGGACTGCCGTCGGTCCCCTCATCGGGATTGCCTCCGGGACTGACATTGTCGCCCGCCGGGGTGCTTTCCGGCACCCCCACGCAATCCGGCACATTTGATTTCTACCTCGTTATGACCGATGCTTTGGCCCGAAGCGTGCAATGGTATTTCTCGATCACCATCCCATGAGCGCTATGACACATAACTTTTACACAACTCTTCCGGGCCGGCTGATGAAATGGCCCCGGTTGTGCGCAATGTTGGGCCTGCTGATGACGCGCGCCGCATTGGCCACGGACCCAATGTATGAAAATGACGGCACCGTGGATTATACCGGCGCAGCAGGTACCTATCCACCCCAGATTGACGCGACTAATTTTGTCAACGCTAACGGCGGTGTGTTCATCATTGATTGGAATATTATCTCGGATCTGGCCAACAACTATTACGAAACTTTGAACACCGTCAATTACACCAACAACAATTTGATGAGCAGCGACGACGGCTTCTGGTTCATGACGCAGACAACCAATGTGATTTCACAGCAGATGGCCGGCACCTTCTATAATGCGGGCGAGGTGGATTGCAGTTATCAGTGCGTCGTCTGGGCAACCAACATCCTGAATCCCGGGACCGTGAACGTGCCGGGCTATTTGACCATCGTGAATCAGGGCACGCTCGCGACGGGTACGTCCGCCCTGTTGCAATTCACCGGGCAAAATGTGGATTTGACCGGCAGCGCGCTCAGCATAGCGGGTGGCCAGGGATCCGCCCAGGCGGTCGGGCTTTTTGGCAAGATCGGTCAGGACACAAACAGTGATTGGGATGCAAGTTTTGATTTGGGGTCAACCTACGCGTTCCCTTCATTTCCCGTGAGTGGTTTGTTGCCGCCAAGCTCGGGCGGTTATGGCTTCCCCAACCTGCCGCTGAATACGACGCCTTATTTTAATGTCACAGCGGTCGGGACAAACACCATCATATACCGGGCGGTTTTCCTGCAGGATACCAGTGGTGCCGGCGTCTCCCACAATACCTACTTCGACAGCGCCGGTTTTGTTGGCGGCGGCAACGCCACCGTTGAATGGGTCGGCTCCTATGTGGACCCGGCGACAGGTATTCCGGCCACACATTACCTCTATCTGAACGATAATTATCTCCAGTCTGTCGCCACCAACGATCCGATTGCCAATGGCGTGCCGTTTAATTTCACGTTCACAGAGAGCCCCACGCAAATAGGCCTTGGCACCCCCACCGCCGCCGGCTTTTTGAATGTGTTCGATTCCGGTTTCGTCAGCAATCGTTTTGCCTATGTCAGCGCGCAGTTGATCGCAACGAGTGCGGGTACCAACAGCATTCCAAATCACTCCATCACGAATCTCCCCGCCCGGATTCAGATCAATGCCAGCCACGAGCTGAATTTGGCGCTGGCCCAGATTACCCAGCCGGATTATCTTTCGTTGCGGGCAACCAATCAATATGATGGCAATGCGGGCGCGCGAATCGCCGCGCCGTTCAGCGACATCAATCTCGGCGTCACCAATGGATTCAATGGGCCTCTTGCCTTCACCAATCTTCTGCCCCAGTCGTTTCCAATCTGGGGCGGCACGTGTCAGGCTTGGAGTACGCGCTGGTTTGTCCTGACCACCAACACCTCCATCGTATTTTCCAACGCCATACCCATTGCCACCAACAACTTTGCAGTGACTAACGATTTTCGCATCGAAATTGTTGCCAGTCAGCTCGCGCCAACATCCATCGCCCAGGTGCAGAACCTGGTTTTGCATGACACCAACAGCGTGGTCATAAGTGACGCGCTCAATGTCCTGCAATCGCTGTCCATTAACGCGCAAAGCCTGACCTTGACGACCAATGTCTTTGGCAATGGCGCGAGTTCCGCCGACGGCGAGTTGAACTTGGAATCAGCCGGCATACTCTGGCCGGGTTCGTTGCCGAATCTGCTCTGGCTCACCAACAACGGCGGCATCAGCACCATGAATCTCGCCAATTTTGGCTCCGCCGCACAGCCTTATGGCGCCTTCGTCAACAGCGGCCGCGTAAGCAATTTGGGCGGCTCCGCCATCTGGGCGCTGGATTTTGAAAACTACGGGACGTTCTTCTCCGGCACCGGCAGCTTTAACCTGCAATCCCTGGCCACGACCATGACGAATGGCTCGGTTGTTGCCGGTGGTAACATCACCATTGGGACAGCCAGCTTGGTGGCAAGCAACTCGGTCTTGTCCGCTGGGGCCGCGCTGAATCTTACGGTCACCAATTTGCTGGCGGATACCGGTGCCACCAACGGCAATATCTGGCAGATTGGCGGCAAGGCCCCAAGCGCCAGCCCGGGTATTTATTTTAACAACGGCTTCAATCTGCCTATCAAGCCGCCGGTCAGGCGATTTGCTGGGGACGACGGTTTCCAACGTGGTGCCTCCTCAGGCAGTTAGTGGCCTTGTCACAAATCTCAATGTCACCATCAATAACCTTTGGTCGGGCTTGGATGATGGCGTTTCCAATTCGGGCTACACGAACAATGTCGCGGTGGGACATCTCATTTTGGATGCGCAGGGGAAAAACAGTATGTTCAAATTCTACGGTACCGGCGCAAGCAACGCGATTTATGTGGACCGTTTGGAACTGCGCGATTATGCCAGTTGGACCAATTTGGCCGGCAGGGACATCCACAACAATCTGCTGGCGCTGTCGTTTAATACCAATCTGGTGATTTATTATGCCGATGCGATTTCCCAGGGCGCTGGTGATGTGTCGGAGGAACTGGATCAAAAGAATAACGGCCATCTTCGATGGGTCCCGTCTTACGCCGGCTATTTCAGTTCCACCAACATCGTTATCTGCCGGCGTGACCAATACGGTAAATGTTGCGTTGGCTCAGAGCCATGACATTGATTCCAATGGCAATGGTATTGCCAACGTCTCTGACCCCGTGCCGTTCTTCTTGGCGGGCATGATCAATTTGGCGGTGTATCCGACCAATCAGCCGGCAAACACCGTGGCGATCAGTTGGGATGCTGTTCCGCTGGCAACCAACACCGTTCTCTATTCGACCAATCTTGTGAACTGGCAGCTTTTGTCGAATGTTTATATTCCGACAAATCCTTTTATCACGCCGAGTCCATATCCCGGGCCGGTGACAAACATCATTATTTTTGACCCGAAATCCGTTCCTGGACGGTTTTACAGGGTTTCGATTTATCCGTGGCTGACATATCCATATTGATGAATGCCGAAACTGTGCACAACGAACGTTGATTTGTTTGGTGAATGTCTGGCGCTTTGCGTTGCGTCAGGCTCGAAGGAATAAACTTGTGAAAACGAACATGCAAACATTTGCAGGCCGGGGGCTGGGAAGCCTACTCCGGAGCGCTGGCTTGGCAAGGCTGGGACTTATGGCTCTGGCCGGTTTGACGTTGAGCGTCGCCCATGCGCAGCCGGCAAATGATAATTTTGCCAGCGCGATTGACCTCACCCCCTATGGCGACACGGGTTCAACGACCAATAGCAACGTGGGAGCAACCATAGAGCCGGGTGAACAAAATTTAGATGGTATTACTGTCTTCGCTTCGGTCTGGTATTCATGGACGGCCTCCACCAATGAAACCACGGAGTTTGATCCCAACGGCAGTGCTTTTGGCACGAATCTGGCCTTTGTACAGGTTTTTACAAATAAGGCTGGCGGTAGTATCAGCAATCTGCAGTTTGTGGCCTATAGCTACTCCGGTTATTATGGTGGAACTTTTTATAATTCCACAAATAGCTTCCAGGCGGTGGCGGGGCGGACATACTACATATCCGTGGCGGGTTATCAATTTCAGAGTGCCACCGGGGCCATTCAGTTGAATTGGTCCTCTGGCCCGCCTATTCCTCCGCCCTCCAACGACAACTTTACCAACGCCGCCGTTCTGACGGGCGATTGGGGCACTACAAATGTGAACAACAGCCGGTTGCCACCCATGAGCCCGGCGAACCAAGTATCGCCGGTTCTCCGCCAAACGCCTCGGTTTGGTATCAGTGGACTGCGCCGTCGGATGGCGAAGTAACCTTGGATACCATCGGCAGCAGCGTTGGACACGGTGCTGGCGGTTTATACTGGCACCAGTCTGGCGGACCTTAACCAGATATCGGCCAATGACGACCTTTTCCCGGTCAACACCAGTCTTGCGCAGTCCAGTGGAGCCGCTAATGAAACAGCCGACAGCTCGGAAGCGGCGCTCTTTGGTCCCGGCTCCACCCCGGTATTTGGTTACTATCAGCCTTACTATGGTCCCAGCGGCCTTCGCTTCAATGCAAAGGGTGGAACGACTTATGACTTTGCGGTGGATACAAAAAGCGGGACGGCGGGTCCCATTTCGCTGAATTGGGCCTACAAGTCTTCAGGCGTTTTCCGCTGGGCCACGGAAGATCGGGATCTGCAGACGGGGCAGCAGCTTTATCAAACGGCGCAGACGGAAAGTGCCACGCCCGCGGGGCTTAATAACCAATCTCTTTCAGCCGTGTCCACCTATTACACTTACAACGTCCCCGGCGTTTTGGTGACGGTCACCCGCGTCGCCGGCTCTACTGGGCGCGTGACGGTGGATTATTCTACCGAAGATGGTACTTTTGTGCCCATTCCGTTCAATGACGTTCCCGCCTTCGCCGGAATTGATTATCAATCCGTTCATGGCACTCTTGTTTTTGACGATTACGAAATGAGCAAGACCATTCTCGTTCCAATTGTTAATTCTGGGGCCAACTTGTATAACATGGATTTTGGAGTGGTGCTGTCAAATCCCCAGTTGGACCCGTCCGAATCCAGCGACGTGTCCCCGCCCCGCGTGGATCCGTCGTTCAGCACCGCCATGGTGAAAATCTTGAATACAGGCGCCGATCCTTACGGTCCTGACTACGTTCCGCAGTTGTTAACCAACATGGTTGCTGTTTATGATACCAATGTTCCGCCGAATTTCTTGTACAATACCAACGTTGTTTCCACCAACACGTGCTGGCCCTTTATCCCACCAATGCCATTTTCAACTTTGAGAAGGCCAATTATCGCGTGCCGGCGGATGTGAATGGAACCAATAGTCCGTGGACACAGGTCACTCTTTGGGTGGAGCGGTTTGGAACGAATGCCAGCGCTCAGACCCTCAATTATCGGGTCAACAACTTCCTCGGTGTATGATCAGCAAGTCTGACGAAGAGGAGAACGCCTTAATTTCCGCTCCAGCCGGGTTCCGACTATGCCGTCCCGACTCCGCCCAGCCAGCAATGTGTTTAAGGGGAGAAATTCCGATTTCAACCTGGCTTACGGGCACCATCAGTTTTCCGGCGCACTGGCGCCGGCGAAGCCCTTACCAACCCATCACCTTCACCGTGACCAACGCGCAGCCTCACGAAATTCAACAAGGATTTCAAGATCGAGCTGTTTCAGACAAAAACTGTTGGTGGCCACAATGTGCCGGTGCTCGTGGGCATGAACAGCGAAACGACGGTGACCATTTTGTTCAATGATCAAAATCCCCCGGCGGGTTCCGTGGACGAGCTTTACAACGCGGATTTCAACGGCGACCTTGCCCTGCCGCCCGCCCAGGTCCCACAAACCTGGCCGGTCAACAATCTGGAAAATCCCGGCGTTTCAGGCCAGGTGTATGGCTCTGGCGGTTCTCACCAATGACGAGACCATCATCGCCGGCAATTTTTTCATCCTATAATGGCTATGCCCAGAACAACCTCGCGCTGCTCAACACCGATGGTTCGATGGACACCTCCTTCAATCCGGGCGACAGCGCCAGCGGCGCCATCAACGCCCTCGCGCTTTACGGCAGTCAATTTGTCATCGGTGGCGCGTTCACGTCTTATAACGACCAGGGCGTCGGCAACTTTGCCCGGGTGAACTGCGGATGGTTCGCTGGACTCGGCCTTTTCCATCTCCCAGGGTTCGGGCGCGGATGCCGCCGGTTCGCGCGGTCGCGGTGCAGCCGGATGGCAGGGTGGTCATCGGCGGTGATTTCACCCACGTGGATGGAGTCGCGCGCAATTATCTGGCAAGGTTGAATGCCGATGGTTCGTTGGACGCGTCCTTCAACCCCGGCAGCACTTTGAACGGTTCGGTTTATGCCTTGGCGCTCCCCCAGTCCACGGTTTTTAGCCTGATCCGCAATGATCCCACCAACAGTCCCAATGAGGACGTTCAGTATATCAATCTCGGCACGTTGACGTCCGGCACCTTGACAATTAATTACAACAGTTATCTCTACACGAATTTCATGGGCGTTTTTTACGGTGGCACCAACACCGTCACGGGGGCTGGGGTCAGTCTGGGCGCTTTCACCAACATCGGCGCCGGCACGATTGTGATTCCCTTTGGCCCTACGGGACTTCTGCGTACCGTCAGTACCAATCAGTTGGCCATCGTTATGAATCAGGGCGGCTCGCCTTACCCCGTGTTGACGTGGACTTATACCGCCTCGGTGACTGCGTCGCTACGTCAGCGGGATGCTCGTTGGCGGACAGTTTAATGTCGCCGGGCAGTCCTACGCCAACATCGCGCGCTTCACCACCAATGGGGTGCTGGACACCACCTTTAATCCCGGCACGGGGCCGGACAACACGGTGCTGGCGCTCGGGTGGCAGTTGAACAATCAGGTCGTCGCGGGCGGCGTCTTCACCCATGTCAATGGCAACTCCTATAATCATATCGTCCGGTTCAATGCGGATGGTTCGATTGACACGACCAACTTTTTTGTCGGCACCGGCGCGGACGACGTGGTTTATAACATCACCCTTCAGCCGCTGTTCGGTTCGATGTATGTCGGCGGGGCGTTCTCATCGTTCAATGGCACGCATCGCCGTGGTTTCACCCGCTTGTATTCCAACGGCACGGTGGACACCACGTTCCTGGACATGGCCTACAATCAGTTTGCCGGTTTGAAGCGGATTTATTCCTATGACTCGCCCGCGGTCTATGCCTCGGGTTTTGAGAGCGATGGCAATGTGCTGATCGGCGGCTCCTTCGAGCAGGTGGGCGGCGGCCAGGCGGATACAAATGTCTGCGACGTTTTGGATGACGAATTGGGTTATGACGAAAGTTTTGACCGATTCCGAATTTGTGGGTGGAGCCCAAGACGCGCGATGGCGTTCGCAACCGCAGCGGCATCGCCCGTTTGATCGGCGGTTCGACGCCGGGCCCCGGCAATATCAGTTTGCAGCAGACCAGTTATTCGGCGAATAAAAGCTCAGTCGTCGCTTTCCGTGGGTCTGGTGCGGACCAATGGAAATTTGGGTCCGATTTCGGCCGCCTTTTCCGTGCTGCCGGGGCTGGCACAAAGCGGCAGCGACTACGCTTATAGCGGCGCTCCGCCACTGTTTTGGATAGACTGGGATATACCGTGA
The DNA here is from genome assembly GCA_963827815.1 of uncultured Verrucomicrobiae bacterium. Lineage (GTDB taxonomy): Bacteria > Verrucomicrobiota > Verrucomicrobiia > Limisphaerales > UBA11358 > UBA11358. The sequence goes on from CAWHCL010000010.1 coordinate 168,042, forward strand.
TATCCTATCCGTCGCGCATGCACGAGGACGGCTTGTCCGGCGTGAACGGTTTTCTGGTGGATCCTTACGGCATGTAGTCTGACAACGGCTACGAAGGATAAGGCCATGAACAACCTGTCCACGGTCACGGTCAGCATCATTAAAGACACCCAGAACCCGGGCAATCTGAATGCCCAGTTCCAACTGGCCAACCCCGCGCAGGCAGGATCAATTTTATCTGGGCGGTGAAAACATTCCGCTCGGCGCCGCATTGGGAACCTCCCTCTCGCCGCTCACCATCATTGACGATACCCAGAAGCCGGGCGTCTTTGGTTTCAGTTCCTCAACTTATGTCGCGACCAACGCCAGCCCTTCCATCAGCGTGCTTCGCAGCAACGGCATTGCGGGCAGCATTTCCGTGAAATACTCCACCATCAACAGCAACAGCACGGCGGTGGTGGGCACGGATTATACGGGCCTTACCAATGCCGGACCTTTGGTTTTCAACCAGGGTGTTGTCAGCAACGCATTTCATGTAGCGGTCAACAATAATGGCCTCATTTACACAAACATTGTGGAAAAGACGGTTGATTTGGCGCTGTCGTCCCTCGGAACCTCGCCGGCAGGCGCGACCTATGGAATATCAAACGCCATCCTCCGCCTCATCAATCCCAATTTCCGGGGTTACCTGACTCTGGCCGCCACCAACTTCAGCGCCACTGAAAGCTCCGGTTCCATCGCCTTTGTCGTCAACCGCGTCGCCGGCAGTTTGGGCAGCGTTTCCGTCCAATACTACACCACCAACGGCTCGGCCCTGAATGGGAGGGATTACACCGGCTCCACCAACACCTTGAATTGGAACAGCGGGGACGTTTCGCAAAAAATCATCAGCGTTCCGCTCATCAACACCGGCATCGTTGGCACCAACAGGCAATTTCGGGTTCTGTTGTTCAATCCCATCGGTGGGCACTCACCAATACTCCCGCGCTCATGGGCGCCATCAGCTAACGCCACGCTCACCATCAGCAATAACAACAGCTACGGCGCGTTGCAGTTCAGCGCGCCGGTTTACAACGTCAATGAAAACGGCGGTTACGCCACCCTCACCGTCACCCGCACGGGCGGCGCCGTCGGGCAGGTGTCCGTCAACTACGCCACCAGCGATGGCCAGAATACCACCAGCGGCGTCAATTACTCCAACACCCTCGGCACCCTCGTTTTTGCCGCCAACCAGGTCAGTGCCAGCTTTGCCGTGCCGGTCATGGATGATGGCATCGTGGACGGCCCGCCCACCAATTTCTATTTCAATGTCACCCTGTCCAATCCGACCAATGCCGCCCTGGGTTCGCCAGCAGGCGCGCAGGTGCAGATATTGGATGCGGAAAGCTACAACCGGCCGCCTGGCTCGCCGGACACCGGATTTCAATGCCGCCGGCATGAATGGAAGCGTCTTCTCGCTCGCCCTGCAGCCCGGCGGGCAGATTCTCGCCGGTGGCAATTTCACCGCCGTGGGCACCACGGGCGAAGGCAGCTTTGCCCGCCTGAACCCGGACGGCACGCTGGACACCACGTTCCTCTCCGGCCTCGCCGGGGCGAATGGTTCGGTGCAGTCCATCGCGTGCCAGACCGATGGCCGTATTTTGCTGGGTGGCTCCTTCGGTTCCGTTGACGGCGTCTTCCGCAATTTCATCGCGCGGGTGCAGACCGATGGTTCCCTGGACACCAGTTTCAATCCCGGCCCCGGCGCGGACAACATGGTGAATGCCGTTGCGGAAACCTTTATCAACGGCGTCCGCGAAATTTACGTCGGCGGCGCCTTCGGCAACATCAGCAGTGAATATCAGTCCCGGCATCGCGCGCTTGAATAATGACGGTTCCGCGGACGGTTCGTTCTCCGTCGGTTCGGGCGCGGACGGCGCGGTGTATGCCGTCGCCGCTTATCCGACCAATTCTCTTTACGCCGGCAAGCTTGTTGATTGGCGGCGCGTTCGCGCACTTTAACGGAACGCCTTTGAACGGTCTGGCGCGATTGAATGTGGATGGTTCGCTCGACACGAATTTCAACGCGAACCTCGGCCTCGGCGCGACCGGCGGCGTCGTCCGGGCGCTGGCCATTCAACTGGATGGTCGCGTGCTGGTGGGCGGCAGCTTCACCAATTTTAACGGCGCCAACGTGAATTATGTTCTCCGTTTGAACACCGACGGGACCGTGGACACGAATTTTGCCGCCGGCACGAGCGGCTCGGTTGAAGGCATCGCGTTGCAGGCGGACAACCGGATTATTTTGGTCGGCCAGTTCACCCAGGCCAACGGCGTCACGCGCAATCACATCACCCGCCTGCTGCCGACCGGCGCGACGGATCCAACGATTAATTTCGGGGATGGCGCCAACGGCGACGTGGACGCCGTGGTTGTTCAGCCGGCGGATGGCATGTTGGTGATTGGCGGCAATTTCAGCCAGTATGACGACCAGCCGTATGCCAACATCGCGCGGATTTATGGCGGTTCCATCACCGGTTCGGGCCAGTTCGAATTCACCTCGCGCGAATTTTCAGGTGCATGAATACGGCGGTAATGGCGCTGATCACCATCCTGCGCACGGGTGGCACCAGCGGCACCAATGCCGACGGTTCGGGCGACGTTTTCGTCAATTTTTCCACGACCAACGTCAACTCGGCCGTGGCGGGTGTCAATTATACGCCCCAAAATCTCAATGTTGATTTCCCGGCGGGCGAGGTTTTGCGGACGGTGGCGGTTCCGGTGATGGACGACATGGCCATCACGACCAATTTGCTGGTGGGTCTGGTGCTGTCCAATCCCACGCCCGCGGGCGGTTTGGGCAATCAGCCGACTGCCACGTTGACGATTGTGAACGATGACAGCGCGGTGAGCTTTTCGTCCACTTTCTATTCGGTGCTGAAAAATGTCCAGAACGGGGTGGCGTCCATTGACATCATCCGCCAGGGCGGCACGAGCAATGCCTGCACGGTGGATTTCTACACGACCACCAACGGCACGGCCATTCGCCGGCATGGATTACGTCCCGACGAATGTGAACCGTGACTTTCAATCCCGGCGATTACGGAGTGGCCGTTCCCGCTTGCCGTCATCAACAACGGTTTGGCGGAGGGCAATCAAACGGTCGGTCTGGCGTTGACCAACGCCGCGAACACGCTCCTGTTTGCGCCTTCCAACGCGACGTTGACCATCATTGACACCACACCCGCGCCGGGCCGGTTGAGTTTTTCCGCGACCAATTACACGGTCAATTCAACAGATCCGAATGCTTATGTCACCGTCATGCGCACGAATGGTTCCGTCGGCTCGGTTTCCGTCAACTACGCCACCGTTCCCGGCACGGCTTTGCCGGGCATCAACTATAATTCTGTCAGCGGCTCGCTGACCTTTGGCGCTGGCGAAACCGTCAAGACCTTCCCCGTGCCGCTGGTGAACCAATAGTCTCAGTGCATCCTCCGCGTGACGCTTCTCCGCTGGTGTTGTCGAATCCAACCAGGCGGCGCCACGCTGATTAATCCGACCAACACCACCGTCACCATTCTGAATAATAATTTCGGCGTCTCATTCCTCAATGCCACCAATTACGTCAGCGAGACCAACAGCACCGGCCTCATCTTTGTCCAGCGCATTGGCAATCCCACCAATGGCTTCCAGGTCAACTACGCCACCACCAACGGCACAGCCCTTGCGGGAATTAATTACAATACCACCACCGGCGCGCTGAACTTTGTCAGCGGCGAAATCCTCAAGACGATCTCCGTGCCCCTCATCAACAATCAGTTGACGACCAATCTGGCGTTCGGTATGACCCTGTCCGTTCCCACCTCCGGCGCCCAGTTGGTGGCGCCAAGCAACACGCTGGTGGTACTCCAGGCGGGCGCGGCGGGATTGAGTTTCACCAACTCAACCATGAGCATCTTCAAATCCAGCGGCGTTGCCGTCATCCCCGTCGTTTGCTCCAATCCGGGCATCGAGCCGGCGATTGTGAATTCCAACTCCGTGCCGCTCTCCGTGCAATATTACACCGTGGATGGCACTGCCGTCAGTGGTCAGGATTATACCGGCCAGAGCGGAACGCTCGTCTTCACCAACGGTGCCGTGACCAACTCCATCACCGTTCCCATCAGCAACAACAGCCTGATCACCGGCAGCCGCGCCTTCTCCGTGGTTCTTACCAACGCGACCGCCCCCGGCAAAATCACCTCGCCCAGCAACCAGGTCGTGACCATCATTGACAACAATTCCGGCTTGAGCTTCTCAAGCCCGACTTACACCGTGCAACAAGACCAACGTGGCCGTGACGATTACCATCCTCCGGACGGACAACACCAATACGGTCTCGATGGTCAACTTTGCCACCGCCAATGGCACGGCCGTTGCCGGCACGGATTATATCGCGACCAACGGCACCTGCATTTTCACCAACGGCGTCACCAGCCAGACGTTCTCCGTGACGGTGATTGCCGGCACAACCGTTCAGCCGGATAAAACGGTGCTCCTGCAATTGTCCAGTCCCACCGGCGGCATCCTCGCTCCGCCCAGCGCCGCCACGCTCACCATTTATGACACCAGCGGCAGTCTGGTGGTTCCGGCGGGCTCCGCGTTCTACCAGCCGGGAGGCGATCCCAACAACAACGGCATCATTGACCCGGGCGAGGCGGTCAAGCTGTGGTTCGCGTTCCGCGCCGAGGGCGGAAACACTGTGACCAACCTGTATGCCACGCTCCTGGCCACCAACGGCGTCACCTCGCCGTCACCAAACACTGCCGTCAGTTATGGCCAGTTGAATGTCGGCGGTCCGTCCGCTTCGCGCGCTTTCAGTTTTACCGCCGTCGGCACCAACAGCCAGCAGATCGTCGCGACGTTCCTCCTCACCAACGGTGTGACCAGCCTCGGCACTGCCGTGTTCACCTACACCTTGGGCACTTGGACGACCGTTTTCTATAATACCAACGCCATCATCATCAATGCCGCAGCAACCGGTTCGCCTTATCCGTCCTCTATTACCGTCAGCAATCTCGGCGGTGTGCTCATCAAGGCCACGGTCACGCTTACGAACATGTCCCACACCTTGCCATCGGCCATCAACACTCTGCTCGTGTCGCCTAATCAAAATGACACCTTGTTCATGTCCCACGCGGGTGGCGGGGGGAATGGCGGGCCGATTAATAACGTCACGCTCATGTTTGACGACGCGGCCACCAATTCCCTGCCGAACAACGGCCAGATCACCAACGGCGTTTATAAACCCACCCGATACGGCGGGGCGCCCATTTTCCCATGACAGCCATGCGCAACCTCAATCCAATCAGCCTTTATGAGGAACAGACTTTTTAAGATGGGCACGGGTCTGGCGGCGTTGACGGCGGTCTTTCTTTCCAGCGCCGCCGCGCAGCAGCCGGCCATGAAGACCTTGTCCGGCCATGTGCCGGCTGTGGTTTCCCGTTTGCAGGCAAAGGGGCTGCTGCCGGCCACGAACAACCTCTATCTGGCCATTGGCCTGCCGTTGCGCAACCGGGAGGCGCTCACCAATTTGCTTCAGCAAATCTATGATCCGGCCAGCTCCAATTATCATCATTACCTCACGCCGGAACAGTTCACCGCGCAATTTGGCCCGTCAGCGCAGGATTATCAGGCAGTGATAAATTTTGCGAAGGCCGCTGGATTGACGGTTGTCGGTACGCACCCCAATCGCATGTTGCTGGACGTTGCCGGAAATGCCGCCGATGTCGGAAGGGCTTTCGGCGTAACGTTGCGCGTCTATCATCACCCGACGGAAAACCGCGACTTCTTTGCGCCGGATGCCGAGCCTTCCGTCCCTTCCGCTCTTCCGGTCCAGGATATCAGCGGTTTGGATAGTTACCGCCGGCCGCATCCGAATTACAAACTCAAACCGGCAAACGTTCCCTCGAATGTGACGACGGGTTTGCAGGGGAATGTCACGCCGAATGCCACCACCGGTTCCGGGCCGGCTGGCAATTACATCGGAAATGATTTTCGGAATGCCTATGTTCCCGGCACCTCGCTCGACGGAACCGGCCAGACCATCGCCCTGGTTCAGTTCGATGGCTATCTGGCCAGCGACATCAGTGCTTATGAAAGTTTGGCTGGCCGCCCAAGTGTGCCGTTGCAAAACGTATTGATAGACGGGTTTAATGGGTTGCCCACCGGCAATGGTGGGGAAGTTGAGGTGTCGCTCGATATTGAAATGGTGATTTCAATGGCGCCGGGGCTGTCCAAGGTGATTCTTTACGAAGGCGACCCCTATAATTTTCATCCGAATGATGTGCTGAACCGCATTGCATCGGACGACTCGGCTGCCCAGGTCAGTTGTTCTTGGGGTTGGACCGGTGGACCTACCCCGACCACCGACCAGATTTTTCAGCAAATGGCAGTTCAAGGCCAGACCTTCTTCACAGCTTCCGGTGATGGCGATGCCTATCCCGCAGGAACGGTTGATAGTCCATTTGGCTTTGGCACGCCTTCGGATAGCGCCTATTTGACTTCTGTTGGCGGCACAACCTTGAGGATGCAGGGTGCTGGTGCTTCCTATACTTCGGAAACTGTTTGGAATTGGGATGTCCGCTATGGCTCCGTTTATGATGGGGTCGGCAGCAGTGGTGGCATCAGCACCTACTATTCAATTCCAAGCTGGCAGACCAATATCAACATGGCCAGACCGCAGGGCTCGACAACCTTCCGTAATTTCCCCGATGTGGCGCTGACGGCGGACGATGTTCTGGTCATTGCTGATGGCGGCCTCGAATACATCGGGGTGGGCGGCACCAGTTGCGCAACGCCGTTGTGGGCGGGTTTCACCGCGCTGGTCAATCAGTTGGCCGCGAGCGGGGGCCGCGCATCGGTCGGTTTTATCAATCCGGCGCTCTATGCCATCGCTACCGGGCCAAATTATGCAAATTGTTTTCACGACATCACCACCAGCAATAATAAATGGAGCGGCAGCCCGAATTTGTTTAACGCAACCAATGGCTACGACCTTTGCACCGGCTTGGGAACTCCCAACGGCACCAATTTGATCTTCGCCCTGGCTGCAACGGTTAATCCCATTACCCATGTTTCTGCGCCGGCGGGGCCTTATGGCTCCACTCTTGCCTCCCTTGACGGTGCAAACCCGAACGGCTCTTGGAATCTCTTCGAGTTGGATGACGGCGACTCGTTCGATTCTGGTGTGATCTCCAATGGATGGATCCTGGCCTTGACCACCGCCAATCCCGTCGGCGCGGCCGCGGATAATCAACTTTTGATGACGGCCTCCATTGGCACTGTGCCGGTTTTTAGCAATGGTGTTTATGTTCTTACGGTCACCAATTATGGGCCTTCCGTTTCCAGCAATGTGCTTGTGTCGGAAACCCTCCCGTTGGGTGTCACTTTGATTTCGGCAACGCCCACAATTGGGTCAACAAATCGCAGTGGGACATCGCTCACATGGAATGTCGGCAACCTCAACACCAACGCCGGTGGCCAGCTCACCGTGACCGTTCAGCCCGGCTCCGCCGGTTCTTTCACCAGCACCGCCATCGTCAATGCCAATACGCCCGATCCGAATCCTGATGACGATTTTGCCTCCGCTACCATCAACGCGGGCACCACCCCGCCGCCGCAGCTTTCCGGAACCGCAACGGCCGCCGGCGGCAAGTTCCTGTTCTCCATCACCAGCGCGGCGGGCCAGACCAATATCATTGAGACAACAACCAATCTGGCCGTCGGGCCTTGGGTTCCTATATTTACCAACATCGGTCCCTTCACCTTTACCAACTCGATTGTCCCGGGTCATCCCGACGTGTTCTTCCGTGACCGGATAGGTCCGTGACGCGCCCCGCTCGATGAAAGTCTGCGGACTCACCGGTGGTGTGGGCATGGGTAAATCCACCACCGCCGCGCTTCTCCGCAAGCACGGCGCGCAGGTCGTGGACACCGACGAAATCGCACGCCAGCTCGTCCGGCCCGGGCAGCACGCCCTCGCAGCCATCCAGTCCGCCTTCGGCAAAAAGATCATCAGTCCCACCGGCGAACTGGACCGCGCTGGACTCGCCCGGATCGTCTTCGCGGACGCGGACGCCCGTAAACAACTCGAGGACATCCTCCATCCGCCCATCCGCGAACATTGGCTAGCCCAAATCGAAGCCTGGCGTGTCGCGCCAAAGCAGGGCGACGGCGGGTGCAGCGCAGGCCATTCGCTCGCCGTTGTGGTGATTCCATTGTTGTTTGAAACGCAGGCCGAATCACACTTCGACAAAATCCTGTGTGCAGCGTGTTCCACTTCAGCCCAGCGCGAACGTCTGCTCGCTCGTGGCTGGTCATCGGAACAAATCCAACAACGCATCGCCGCCCAGATGCCCGTCGAGCAGAAAATCGCCCGCGCCGATTTTGTGGTCTGGACCGACGGCACGCTGGACGCCCATGCCCTGCAGATTGATCGGATTCTCGCCTCGCTCTGACATTCGGCAGGACACACCCGCTCATTTTCCTCCCTCTCCGCTCCCTCCGAGGGAGGGGACTTGAGTTGCTTGGGAAGCAACGAAAGGAATTCGGCGAAGCCGAAGGCCCGCTGCGGGCCGAGTGAGCGGGCGCGAGCGAGTCATTGGGCCGGGGTGGTGCGTGGAACCCATCAGCTGATTAGCGTTTATAAGCGTCCATTAGCGGTTAAAAAATCCGTGTCCATCCGTGATCATCCGCCTGCCGCGCCGAAGTCAGACGAAGGGGGGTGGTTAAACCATTTTCTCCTTCTCTGCTCCAAATGGATGCCGATTGTTTCAAACAATCAGCATTGGGTTTGTAAACAAACTTTGCTAACCTTTGCTCGTCATGTTGCTGACCAAAGATGAGTTGCGCAGCCTCGTTGGGTTGACGCACCAGTCGCCCCACACGCTGCTCGGAATGCACCCGCTCGGCGACGGTTCCGGTCTCGTCGTCCGTGCCCTGCTCCCCGACGCCGCCAAGGTCGAAATCCAGCCCACCCACGAAAAGGACAAACCGAAGTTGGATCTGAAACGGATTCCTAAAACCGATGTCTTCGAGGCCGTCACCAAATCGGCGGACAAGGTTTATGCCTATGATTTGGTCATTACCAATCATCAGGGACAGACGCGCCGCACGCGAGATGCGTTTTCCTTTCTGCCGACTCTCGGCGAATCGGATTTGTTCCTCTTCGGCAAGGGTGACGAACGTAAAATCTTCGAGAAGCTCGGCGCTCAATTACGCACGATTGACGGTGTTCATGGCGCCAGCTTCGCCGTTTGGGCGCCGAACGCCCAGCGCGTCAGCGTCGTCGGTGACTTCAATAATTGGGACGGGCGGTTTCATCCCATGCGGCTGCTGGGCGCGTCCGGTGTCTGGGAAATCTTCATTCCCGGCGTCGGACAGGGCGCCCATTACAAATTCGAGATTCGCGATGCCCACGGCGACATCAAGTTGAACACCGACCCCTTCGGGTTCTTCTTCGAGGTCGCGCCCAAGCAGGCCGCCATTGTCTGGGACAGCAAACATTTCAAGTGGAACGACGCCGCCTGGCTCAAGAAACGACGCGAGCGCGACGCGCTGCGCTCGCCGATGAGCGTCTATGAGGTCCACGTCGGCTCGTGGCAGAAAAAATCGGCGAATGAATCGTGGAGCTACCGCGAACTGGCAAAACCGCTCGTCGAATACGTCACGCGCCTCGGCTTCACGCACGTCGAATTTCTGCCCGTGGCCGAGCACGCCTATTATCCGTCGTGGGGCTATCAGGTCACCGGATTTTACGCGCCCACCAGCCGGTTCGGTACGCCGGACGATTTCCGGTTTCTCGTCAACGCGCTGCATGAGGCCGGCATCGGCGTCATCGTGGACTGGGTGCCAGCGCATTTCCCGCGCGACGACCTGGGCGCTCGCAAAGTTCGACGGCACCGCCCTGTTCGAGCACGAGGACCCCCGCAAAGGAGCGCATCAGGACTGGGGTACCCTCATTTTCAATTTCGGCCGGAATGAAGTCTCCAATTTTCTCGTCGCCAACGCGCTGTTCTGGTGCGAGCGATTTCACATTGACGGCCTGCGCGTGGACGCCGTGGCCTCGATGCTTTATCTCGATTACTCGCGCAAGGAGGGTCAGTGGATTCCAAACCAGTTCGGCGGGCGCGAAAATCTGGAGGCGATTGAATTCCTGAAAAAGTTCAACCACATCACGCACACGGAGTTTCCCGGCGTGATGACCATTGCCGAGGAATCCACCGCATGGCCGTTGGTGACGCGCCCGCCGTATCTCGGTGGCCTCGGCTTCTCCTTCAAGTGGAACATGGGCTGGATGCACGATACCCTCGGCTACTTCAAGCGCGAGCCGGTCCATCGCAAATATCACCAGAACGATCTCACGTTCGCGATGCTCTACCATTTCAACGAAAACTTCATCCTGCCGCTCTCCCATGACGAGGTGGTTCATGGCAAGCTTTCCTTGATTGGCCGTATGCCTGGCGACGATTGGCAGAAATTTGCCAATCTTCGTGCATTACTAGCCTATCAATGGCTGTTCCCAGGCAAAAAATTGGTGTTCATGGGCGGCGAAATCGGCCAGCGCGCCGAGTGGAACGAGAACGCCCAATTGGATTGGTGGCTGCTCGACGCCGGGCCGTTCCATCGCGGCCTGCAAAAATTTGTATGCGATTTGAACCGGCTTTATGCCGCAACGCCCGCGCTATGGCAGGCGGATTACGACCACGCTGGTTTCTGGTGGATTGACTGTAACGACCGTGAAAACAGCATTCTTTCGTTCATGCGCCAGACAGCCGATGGTGCGAACCAGGTCGCGGTCATCCTGAATCTCACGCCGGTCCCGCGTCCGGGTTATCGCATCGGCCTGCCTCGCGCGGGCAAATGGCGCGAAGTGCTGAACAGCGACGCCGGAATCTACGGCGGAAGCAACAAGGGCAATTTGGGCGGCGTTACGGCGGGAAACATTCCATGCCACGGCCAGCAGCATTCGGCCGAATTGTATCTGCCACCGCTAAGCGTTATCGCATTTGTCCCGGAATAGTGGGACTCGGCGGCTAATATTCTGTGCCTCTTCGTATCTTTCGTGGTTAACGATTAGCGTCCATTAGCGGTTAAAAATCCCTGTCCCCTTTGGGACTCCATATTGTGGAGGCTCTTCATTCGATGTTCAAAGTTCGGTGTTGGATGTTCGATGTTTTCCATTTCAGCAGTTATATCCGTGTCCATTCGCCTGCCGCGTCGAAATCAGATGAAGGTGGATGGTTGCTTCTCCTGTATTCTATTAGCGTTTATTAGCGGAAATTAGCGGTTAAAAAATCCGTGTTTGTCCGTGTCCATCCGTGGTTAGAAAGATCCTTACCCTCGGCGTCTTGGCATTCGACCCGGTTGAAAATAATTCGCGTAAATTCGTGTCTCGTATCCTCGGCTAAAGTGCTGGAAACCTATCCAATTTCGGCACAACGCCTGTCCGCGCATCCGGTTGAAATTCCGCCGTGAGCCAGTGGGCGGTAAAGGTCGTCTTGCCCGCCAGCGCCAGCGATTCCAGCATCTCCCAATCCGTGAGGTCGTATGCTGCAAAGCTGTGCCGGTAGAAATGCCACGTCTCCGGATCGCTCTCAAACGGGCGCAGGCCGATGCTTAGTTTCCACTTGAGCGCGGTCCGCACGGCCCCCCAATCGGCGTCGTTGAAGACCATGCGGCCTGGCACGAGCCGTTGATGCAATTTCGCCGCTGTGGATTCGTTTTTGACGACGGCAATCACGTCCAGTGAATCTTCCGTCGTGTGCAGCAGCAATAGTGGCGGCTGGAATGTGGCTTGGATGTAGGTTTGATTCGTCAACGCCGTCACCGCGTCAAGCAACGAAGGATTGGCATTGGTCAGCGTCGCATGCGCCCGCCGGAAAAAATAAAGCTCATCCGTTGCGCCCGGCATGAAAATGAGTGCCTTCACGACACCGTTGGATTGAAATGCGCCCAGCATCAATGGCACACAGTTCGTCCGGTTCAATTCCGTCACGCCCGCAGCCAGCGGCATTTGCCCGAGCGCATCCTGCCATGGTTCGCCAGCAAACGCGCCTTGTGCTGTAATAAGCAGGAGGATTAAACCGCTCCATGTTGTGAGGTTCTTCATTCCGGTCGCCAAAAGTAGCCATCTGCCCTCACGCCGTCAACGTCCGCCCCGTACAACATCCGTGTTTATCCGTGTCCACCCGCCTGCCGCGCCGAAATCAGATGAAGACGGGTGGTTGAACTGTCTTCTCCCTCTCCTCCCCAAGAGGAGGAGAGGGCCGGGGTGAGGAGACCGTTCACTTCTGTTATCTTGCCGCCCATTTCAGCTTTCAGCATTTCAGTGTTTCAGTTCTTCTTCGTGTATTTCGTGGTTAATAAATCCGTGTTTATCCGTGTCCACCCGTGGTTTATCCTCTGCTCATGAAACTGATTTCATGGAACGTCAACGGCCTGCGCGCAGTGCTGAAGAAAAACTTTCTGGAGTTTCTCGACGCCGAGAAGCCCGACGTCCTTTGCCTGCAGGAAACCAAATGCACGCCTGACCAGGTGGAGCAACTCTGGCCTGCCAAATACACCACCTACTGGAACAGCGCGGAGAAAAAGGGCTACTCCGGCACGGCCATCTTCACCAAGATGCGACCGCTCAATGTCATCCCGCACATTGACATCGCCGAGCATGACAGGGAAGGCCGCGTCCTCGCCGCCGAGTTCGCCGATTTCTTCCTCGTGAACGTTTATGTGCCGAACTCCAAGCGCGATTTGTCGCGCCTGGCTTACCGCCAGAAATGGGACAAAGACTTTCTGGCGTACCTGAAAAAGCTGGAGAAACGAAAGCCCGTGATTTTCTGCGGCGACCTGAATGTGGCGCACACCGAGATTGACCTCGCCAATCCCAAGGCCAACGTCCACAACCACGGCTTCACCGATCGAGGAGCGCGACTGGCTTTGACTCGCTTTGTGAAGGGCGGTTTCCTCGACACCTTCCGCGAATTCGAGCAGGGCGGGGGACATTACAGTTGGTGGAGCGTAATGGGCGGCGCTCGCTCCCGCAACGTCGGCTGGCGCATTGATTACTTCCTCGTCTCCAAGGCGTTGCGCCCGCGCCTCAAACGCGCCTTCATCCGCCCGGAAGTGACAGGCAGCGACCATTGCCCCGTGGGCATCGAAATCGCCTGACGCTTTTAAGACTATTTGCGCCCTCGAAATTCATCCATCAACTTGAGGATGCCCTCGCGGATTTCAAACAACTCTTTCCTCGCTTCAGTAATCATTTTCCCCGGCAAAAGCCGTTTCGGTGCGACAGCTTCAAGTCCGGCCTGTGATTTGTGCAAATGATCCAGTGCGCGTTTCAGGCACGCAACGGTGAACGCCGGATTGGCAGTGCCGCGGTCTTGGGCGATGCCGTTCAGCGCGCCCGCCAGTTTTGCACCCGTTGTTTGAAATTCAAAGATGAACTGCTGTAAATCATCATCCTCGCATTTCTTCAACCCTAGCTCGTCGGTTTCATGCCAGAACTTCACCGCGCTTTCAAAGCAACGATGCTGGAGCGGATGCCGGATGTCGCCATCCTTCGTGCGAATCCAGTCAATCCCCTCGCGATGCGGTTCGGGTTCAGGCGGCGGCTCGTTCAATGCTTCCTCGCACGCGCGATTCATTTCCTCGATCCGCTGGTTTTCTTCCTCGGCCTCCTCCTCCGTCAACTCGCGCAACCAGCCCATCTCTTTCGCAATTTTTTCCTCGGCCTCGTCAGAGTCGCCGTATTTCTCCAGAAGTTCCATGTGTTTGTCCGTGCGCGCGTCGGATTCCTTCAGAAACTTCTCATAATCGTGTTCGTCCCATTCCGCTTCCGGGTCTTTCTGCCCCCGTTGATGTCGCTCGATGGCCTCGGTTAACTTCCGCATGAAATCATCCATGCCGACCGCGGCTTGTTTTGCGCGCTCCGCGTCCTCTTCAGGCGTAAGCCGCCATTCCGGCGCTGAAATGTTCAACTTGTAATCCGTGCTTTCGATCACCACGCGCCCGTTTTGTTCGCTGAACCATTCGAGGTAAAGCGAATTGGCCATGTGTTCCGGTGGTTTCTCCCCGCGCTTGCACATCAGGTAGGCTTCCGGCATTGGAATGTCAAACACGCGAACTTTCCGCGACGCCGTGAGGTCGCCGATGCTGCCGCGCTGGATGGGATTCAATGTGCCAATGTGTGGGTGTGGAATGCGTTTGAGCGGATTGGTGAAGGTGAGCAGACAACCGGCGAGATCGGGCCAGGCATTGCCCTTGAGTTCGAGAATCACCGGCTCGGCGCGTCCTTCGACCCAGATTTTACCGCGAACAATCCCCTTCACGCGGTTGTCAATCTCGCCACGAATCACGCTGTCATGAATGCGCCAGGCCATGCGCGCAGAATAATCACAGCACGTGCGCAGCGCAAAAGAGTTTTTTGACTGTTGATTTCTCGGGCCGCCCTGTATTGAAACGGCCTTGTAGTGTATCATAAAAAATGATACTTTTTGTGCTTGCGTTGCCGACTGGCTGATGGCATTATGCGCCGGTTCTTTGATATAAGAATTTGATTTATCCCGTTCACCTGGTACAAAGCCGGTATTGTGCGTTGCAGCGACGACCCCTCGTCGCCGCAACCCCGCTCCCTTGTTCCCTTTGCGCCTTCAGCATCTTTCCGTTCTTTGTGCTTTTTTTGCGGCTAATACCAATCCGTGTCTATCCGTGGTTGAAAAAATTGAATTTAGGTAACCGGAAGTAACCGCAGGTAACCTCAATGGGGCCAATCCCTCATGAAAAAGCCGGTTTCTGGTGCAATTAGGTGCAATTGGGTGTAATTAGGTACAGTGGTCAGCCTGTAAGACGATGTAAGGTGTCAGGGCGATCTGAATGGAAGGCAAACAGGAACTGTACCGTGAAAAACACCCCTTTTTTGGTCAAGAAACGGTCAAGCTTTGAGCGCCCTATCAACCACTTACGACGATTCACCCTCCACCTGGTAAAGAAAAGGTAAAGTAATTTTTTACGCTCTTTGCGGTTAACGATTCCGCGCGATTAGCATTTATTAGCGGTTAAAAGAATCCGTGTCCATCCGTGGTTACAGTCCCCGCGCTATTGCGAAAGAATGGATTCAATTTGAGCCAGTTCCCCGCTCGTGAACGACAGGTTGCGGGTTGCGCCCACGCAATCGTCCACTTGGCTCACGCGGCTAGCACCAATGAGCGCGCTTGTCACGGCCTTGTGCCGCAATACCCACGCCAAGGCCATTTGCGCCAGCGTCTGCCCGCGCGATTGCGCGAGGTCGTTCAGCCTTTTCGTCTTCGCCAGCACTGTATCAGTGATATCGGCGGGGCGGAGGAAGCGGGTGTCATGGCCAGCGCGGGAATCGGCGGGAACGCCCTTGAAATAACGGTCGGTGAGCAGCCCCTTGGCCAGCGGCGAAAATACCGTGCAGCCGATGCCTTCCTGCTCCAGCGTGGCAAGCAGTTGCGGTTCAACCCAGCGGTCGAACATGCTGTAACGTGGCTGATGGATGAGGCAGGGCGTGCCCAGTTCGCGCAGCAGCTTCGCGGCGCGGACGGTGTCGGCGGGTTGATAATTTGAAAGCCCGACGTAAAGCGCCTTGCCGCTACGGACAGCATGGGCGAGCGCGCCCATCGTTTCCTCCAGCGGCGTGTCGGGATCGGGCCGGTGATGATAAAAGATGTCCACGTAAGCCAGCCCCATCCGCTTGAGCGATTGGTCAAGCGACGATAGCAGGTATTTGCGCGAACCCCATTCACCGTAAGGCCCCGGCCACATGTAATAACCCGCCTTAGTGGTGATGATGATTTCATCGCGCCATTTGCCGAGGTCGTCGCGCAGGATGCGGCCAAAGGTCTCCTCCGCCGAGCCGTCCGGCGGGCCGTAATTGTTCGCGAGGTCGAAATGCGTGATGCCCAGGTCAAACGCCCGACACGCGATGGCGCGGGCATTGTCATAGGAATCTTTCGCGCCAAAATTGTGCCATAAGCCAAGCGATATCAGCGGCAGCTTGACGCCGGAGCGGCCGCAACGGCGATAGAATTCAGTCGAGTCGTAACGTGTTGACGTGGGCGAATACATATTGGCTGCAGCTTAATGAAGCCTCGATTCCGCTTCGACAACAAAATGCGCCGACTGCATCCGGCAATCCTACGAAGTGACCGGACTGGAGAGCGGGGTGAAATACTGGTTCCGCGTGGCGGCTAGCAACGCGCACGGCCAAGGCCCATGGAGCCAGCCCGTCAGTGCGTGGGTGAAATAAACCTCAACATCACTGCACGCCGACGCGGTAGAAGAATGAACCTGAACCGACAGCATTGGTGTCGGTGTAACTTGTTGTGTTAATCTGGCCGACGATGTTGCTTTGGATGGATGAAAAGCTTGATTGTGACAAATTACTGCTGCGTTGGACGTAGTAAGTTCTATTGGTGACACTGCTCCAGGTGATGGTGGCGTTGGAGACTGTGACTGCGGGTGGTTTCAGTGCCAATACAGATGCGATATTGGTGGGGTTCAGTCCGGCTATCCACTTCTGCCAGTTATTCATGCCGGTCCCATCCGAATCGGCATAATCCGCCGATCCGTCATCAGGCAAACCGTATTGATCAAGCCATACAACGAATGGTTCCAGATTTGTTCCCTGAAATTCGTATGCTCCGATGTCCACGGTTCCATTCACGACACGAGGACGCCCATCCAGATCTGTGATGGAATTTGTGTAAGCGTTGTTCCCCGCGTCGATGCAGGGTGAATTGGACTGCAAATGGTAATCGCCGCCGTCACGGTTTACAAATGCTGGGTCATTGGTAATCCAACTGGCTCCCGGACTAATTCCGGGTTCATATATGCAACAATTGAGTATGGTTCCCCCGACACCTCTCGCTGGGCCAACGGGTATGATGATACAATTCACGGAAGTGCCGCTGGCTGGTCCTCCACCGCCAGCGCCAAAATCTTCAATTATTGTGCAGTTGGTTGAATTGCAGTTATCTGCTGCGGTGGCTGCGCCGCTGGGTCCATAGATAGAATTGTGGATGAGGAGACAGTTATTCAAATTGCCACCTTCAGCGCCACCGCCATACATGGAAACCCGATTTCCATTCAGAACACAACCATTCAAAACTCCTCCATAGCTGCCGCCTCCTTGCGAGCTCGCTGTGTTATTGGTCAGGATACAGGAATTCAATGTGGATGAAAAAGCACCGCCGCCATCAGCAGCCGTGTTGGAAAATAGAATGCAGCCAGTGAGGCAATTGGACGCCACGCCGCCGCCATGGACGGCATAATTATTTGAAACCACACAACTGTAGAGCATTCCTCCGTATGCGCCGCCACCCATGGTAAATCCACTGCCGAAAGCACTATTCGCTGACAGAGTGGAGTTGCTCAATGTGCAGAAGAATGTTCCGCCACCGTTTGTAATAGCCTTGTTATTTATCAACAAACATCCGATAAGCCTGTTGGAACAGGCCCCACCGCCGTTACCAGCCGAATTGTTTGTCAACGTGCAACCAACCAGCATGCCGAAAGCCGCCCCGCCGCCGTTTGTTGACCAGTTGCCGGACAAGGTGCAATTCGTCAGCGCGCTGGAATATGTTGCCCCGCCGCTTACAGTTGCCCAGTTGCCGGCCAGTGTGCAGTTTAAAAGGGTGTTGGAAGCAGCGCCGCCGCCGAAAGCAGCCGAATTATGCACGATGATGCAATTGGTCAGTATGCCTGCCAACGCCCCGCCGCCTTGTGAAGTGGCGGGCACGGAAGTTGTATTATTCGTCAATGTGCAACTAATCAAAGTGCCGGAAACCGTTCCACCTCCCCACAAGCTAGACTTGTTGTTAACGACGACACAATTGGACACGGTTGAGCTGGTGGATTCGCACCAAATGCCACCGCCGGATCGTTCTTCGTAGTTGTCGCCAGACGACCTTGTCGTGCCGTTGGTCAGGGTAAAACCCAGAAGTGTGGCGTTGTTGGTCAAATACACGCAGCGTACTGCGAAGTTGCCTAAAGAAGAATTGCCCCGGATGAATGTATTTGCCGGGCCGTTGACGCTTTGCACGGTGACTGCTTTGTTGATGACCACCCGATTTGTCAACGAGCCGTAGACCACGCTTCCGCCGGTTGCATAAACACCATTGGTCACGAAAATCAAATCACCATCAGAGGAAGCATCAATGGCGTTCTGAATGTTCGTCGCGGCTGTTGCCCATGTGATGAAAGGCGATGCCGGAACAGTGTTGCTGACATTGACATAAAACGTCGTGGCCCCGGTTCGGAAGGCAGGAATGATAAACACCGCCGAAAGCAACAGCAGCGTCAGGGTTTTCATTTGTTTCACTTTAACGGCAGCTTTTAGCAATTCAATGAAAAACTGAATTTATCTAATGCTGATTACCGTCGGCATGGTTCAAGAAAGCAGCCGGGGATTGGCGTTCCCCGTCGCGACAATTCAAAGCCCCAGTTTCTTGAACCTGTTCTTCACTTCCTTGAGATGGAAGTCGAGGGAGCAAAGTTTTTCCAGCTCGCCCTTCTTGAAATGTTTCGCCACGTCGGGGTCGGACTTGAGTTGCTCGACAAAATCCGCGTCGTCGCGTCCGGCGTGTTTTACTTCCCATGTCTTCATGGCGTTGTCTTGAACTAGCTTGTAGGCGGCTTCGCGTGTCAGTCCTTTTTTGATGAGCGCCAGCAGCACGGTCTGCGAATTCCACATGCCGAGCGAGAGGCCGAGGTTCTTCTTCATGTTCTCGGGATAGACGTTCAAGCCGTCCATCAGGCGCGTGAGCAGGCCGAACATATAGTCGAGCAGCGTGCAGGAATCGGGGAAGATGATGCGCTCAACCGACGAGTGCGAGATGTCGCGCTCGTGCCAGAGGGCGACGTTTTCAAGGGCGGCGATGGCGTTGCCGCGCAGCACGCGGGCGAGGCCGGTGAGTCGTTCCCAGGTAATGGGGTTGCGTTTGTGCGGCATGGCGCTGGAGCCTTTTTGTCCCTTCGTGAAGGGTTCCTCGGCTTCGAGAACCTCGGTGCGCTGGAGGTGACGGAATTCGACTGCCCAGCGCTCAATGCTCGCCCCGACAAGGGCCAGCGTGGTCTGGAATTCAGCATGGATGTCGCGCTGGACGACCTGCGTGGCGATGGGTGCGGGGTGCAGGCCGAGTTTTTTGCAGACGAAATTCTCGACGTCAGGTGACAGGTGCGCGTTGGTGCCGACGGCGCCGGAAAGTTTGCCAACGGCGGCGATCTTGCGGGCGCGTTCGAGGCGTTCCAGCGCGCGGCCAAATTCATCGTGCATCAGCGCGAGCTTGAGACCGAACGTGGTCGGTTCACCGTGGATGCCGTGGCTGCGACCAATGCACGGCGTCATCTGATATTCCTTTGCGCGCCGGGCGATGATGGGCAGCAACTTTTTCACGTCGGCGATGAGAATGTCCGCGCTCTGGACCATCTGGACGGCGAACGCAGTGTCCACGATGTCGCTGGACGTGAGGCCGAAATGAAACCAGCGGCTGGCGTCGTCGTTGATTTTCTCGGCGACGGCGGTGGTGAAGCCGATGACGTCGTGGTTGAGCGTTTTTTCGAGTTCACGCTGGCGCGCGACGAGGCCCGGAAGGTCGGCGAACCATTTGTCCCCGCCGGCCTTGATCTTGGTGAGGTCGGCCTTGGGCACGACGCCTTCGGCGGCTAGCGCCTCGCTGGCAAGCAGTTCGATTTGCAGCCAGAGGCGGAGCTTGTTTTCGTCCGTCCAGATGGCCCGCATCTCCGGCCGTGAATAGCGCGTAATCATGGCCTAATGAAACGGGAAAACTGCGGGAAAGTGAATCGTTAAATCGCTGAATCGTTTCAGCGGCCCGTCATTTTCTTGCGCGCATTTTCGAGGGTTTCGCGTTCGCGCGCCGTCAGGCTGTGAATGCCATGCGCGGAGATTTTTTCAAGGATCGGATCCACCTCGTTTTTCAGAAATTCGTCGGTGGATTCGTCGTCCCGCTTGACCGCCGCCGAATGCCAGAACGCGCTTTTGCCAGCACGCTTGACTGCGAGTTCTCGTGGCGCGGCACGGCGGGTGGGGAAATTCCAGCGCGGCCACTGGCCCTGAATGAACAGGCGCACGTAATATCCACCCGTCAGGATGCCGCCGAGGTGCGCGGCGTTGGCGATACCGCTGTTGGGTATCAACATGCCGACAAATGCCAGTCCGAGGCTGACCATGAGCAGGGTTTTCCCTGTCATGTTAACGGGAATGAAATAAATCAGTATGCTGAATCGCTCTTCCCAATGCAGGATGGCAAAGGCCGCAACCAATCCGGCTGCGCCCGCTGAAGCGCCGACCACGGCGCCGTCGAAGGCGGGAATCAAATACGCAAAGAGCATTTGCACGAGACCGCCGATGACTCCGCTCAACAAATACAGCGTGAGGAAGTGGCGGCGGCCCAGGGCGATTTCCACCGGCCGTCCAAAAAAATAAATGGCCAGCGAATTGAAAAGGATGTGCATCAAGCCGGCGTGCATGAATTGAAACGTCAGCAACTGCCAGACATAACCGTGCTTCAACCCGGTCAGGCTCAGCGCAAAATATCTGCCTTCAATTTCCGAGTTTGACGCCACCAATTGCACGAGAAAGACCGCTGCGTTGATAATCAGCAGCGCAACAGTGAGCGACATGCGCGGCTCATGATAAGCCGGCTGGCGCATATAATCTCGATCTTCAAGCATGACAGCTAAAATTTAAGGCCGGGCTGGAAATTATCAACCGGCTTTTCGACGCCACCACAACAATAATTCCAACCCCGTCCGGTTCGGATAGGAGCGCGGCACGAGTTCCTCGACCAGCTCAAAATGCGGCGAAAACCGCCGCCACAATTCTTCCCGGGTCGTGCCGAACGGCGGGCCGTCCTTGTCGGGAATCATATAATTCACCGCCAGATATTGGCCGTCCGGCTTCAGCCAGCGTAAAGCCGCGCGGTCGTAATCGTCTCGTTCCTGTGGTTTGATGGCGCAGAAGAGAGTATGTTCAAACAGCCAGTCAAATTTCTGCGGCGGCTCGTCGTGCAGGAAATCGGCAAGCTGGAATTTCGCCTCAAGACCGGCTGCTTTTGTCTTCTCCGCAGCGATCTGAATGGCGCTCGGTGCGATGTCAAATCCGTAGGTGTCAAAACCTGCCCGCGCAAACTCGCGCGCGTCGTGGCCGGTGCCGCAGCCGGGCACGCAGACGGTTCCGCGTGGTAAATCTGGATGCGCTGCCAGGAAATCTACAAGTCCGGGCGACGGCGCGCCTTTTTCCCATGGCATATCGCTGGATTGATAACGGGATTCCCAGTAGTCGCGGCTCATTCTTCCTCCTAGTCGTCGTTGTTGTCGTCCTCGATTCCTGTTTTCGGTTACGAAGACGAGGAGGAACTAATTTGTCCATCCACGAGTTCTATCACCCTCGGCGCCGAAGCTGCCACATTCGCATCGTGTGTGGCGATGACGAGGGTGGTCTGCTTGTCGGCATGAAGAGTCTTGAGCAGCGCGATGATTTCACCACTGGTGCGAGAATCGAGATTGCCCGTCGGCTCGTCGGCGAGCAGCAATTCCGGTCTGTTGATGAGTGCGCGGGCAATGGCGACGCGCTGCTGTTCGCCGCCGGAAAGTTCGAACGGCTTGTGTTCGGTACGTTCCCCAAGGCCGACGCGCGCCAGCAGTTCGCGTCCGCGCGTCGTGGCCTGCGCAGCGGACACGCGGGCAACGCGCGCAGGCAGGCAGACATTTTCAAGCGCGGTGAGTTCGGGCAGGAGATGATACGCCTGAAACACAAAACCGACGCGGCGGTTGCGGAAGTGCGTCAGTTCAGATTCGGAAAACGCGGCGAGATTCTGGCCGTTGAAGGAAATTTTGCCCGCGTTTGGCGAATCAAGCCCGCCAATCAAATGGAGCAGGGTGCTTTTGCCGGCGCCTGACGCGCCGCGCAACGCGAGAAACTCACCACTGACGACGTCGAGATCCACGCCGCGCAGGACTTCGAGCGTGCGCCTGCCCATCGTGTAAGATTTTGAGAGGCCGCGTGCGGAAAGCAGTGGTTCATTCATAGCGCAACGCCTCCACGGGTTTCAAACGGCCGGCGCGGAACGCCGGAATGACGCCGCCCAGTATGCAAATGACAAAGGAACTGACGCAAATCACCACGATGTCGCGCGGCGCGAGGATGGCCGGAAGTTCGCCGAAGCCGTAAATGGACGCGGGGAAAAGCTCCCAGCCGGTTGCCCGGCGCATGAATTCGAGAAATTCATTGCGATAGGCAATTGCGAGGATTCCCAGTGCCAAACCCGCCAGCACGCCGAGCACGCCGATGATGGCGCTCTGGGTCAAAAAAATTCCGGAGATTTGGAGGTTGGTTGCGCCGAGCGCCTTGAGCATCCCGATTTCGCGCGTCTTCTGGACGACGAAGGTGATTTGCGCGCTCAAGATGCACAGCGCGGCGACGAGCACGATGAAAAAGAGCAGGTAAAACATGACGTTCTTTTCAACGATCAGCGCACCGAGAATCGCGGAGTTATCCTGCATCCATGTGGTGACGTGATAATTATCGCCCAGTGAATGCTGCAACTCGCCCTGTACTTCCGGTGCTTGATACGGGTCATTGAGCATGACCATCAAGCCATGAACGCTGTCGCCGAGGTTGTAAAGGTCCTGCGCGTTTTCAAGCGAGACGGCGATTACGTTGGCGTCGAAATCATAATAGCCCGTGCTAAAAATGCCTGTCACGGTGTAATCATCCGGCAGGACGGCTTCCTCGTTCGGCTTGCCTTGATGCTCTCTCATCCGTTTCAAATCGGCGGGCGAATAAATCAAAACACGATCACCGACTTTCAAATTCATATTGTTTGCGAAGTCGCCGCCAATCACCAGACCGCGTCCGCTCAAGTCGAAGCTGCCGGCTACAATGCTTTTGGGCAGAACGCTCACGGAATCTTCCGTGTTCACATCAACGCCGCGAATCCACGGCGCGGCGGTGAGCGATTCCTCCTTATTCGTATCCACTGGCTCCGTCTCCACAAGCACCTGGCCGAGGACGAAGGGCGCGACGCCGCGCACGTTTTTATTCGATGAGACGGAACGCATCGTGTCCGCATAATTTTCGATCAACTGGCCGCGGCCATAAATTTTCAAATGCGCGTTGAATCCAAGGATTTTTCCGCGCAAATCGTGGTCGAACCCGCTCATGACGCTGATGACGATGATGAGCACCGCGACACCGAGCGCAACGCCGACGATGGAGATGAGCGTGATGATGGAGACAAATGTCCGTTTGGGCCGCAGATAGCGCAGCGCGAGGAGCAATTCAAACGGCAGGTTTGACATGGATGCAGGCTAAATGTTTTGCGTTGGAGTTCAAGCTTCGGCTCATGCGCGTTGACAGGAGAAAACCTTAACTTCTGCAGATTATTTGAAAGGGTTTGCCTTCGTCTTTGTTGCAGGAATCCGCGGCAGGAAAAGCTGGCTCAAGAACAGGTAAATCCAGCCCAGCGCGAAATGCGCCGCGAAAACGAATCCGAGCGAAACCAGATCAAGAAGGCCGGCGTCGTAAAGCAGGATGCCTGCCGCCATTAACAACGCGCCCGGCAGCAGCGCCGCGCCGGATAATTTCCAACTCGCGCGTAAATTCAAATCGCGGTTGGTAAAGAATCCGAGAATCCAGACGGGCAGAAAATACACCGTCGCCAGAATCCACCAGCGCAAGCAGCAAACCAACTGTAACCGCTGCGGCGGCGATGAACAAAATTTCCACCGCCCATGCGCCCCAGAGCGGTTCGAGTTCCGTCCGGTTGAACGGCGCGACCCGGTCCGGGACATAAAAAATCTCTGAATAGCCTGGCAGCAGCGAAAAAATGCGGATCGAGTCTTCGCCAAATTCAATTTGCGCGTCAGCGGTGGAATGAATCTGGCCGGAATGGTTCATGTCAACATCGAACGCCAGAAATTTCCCCTCGGCAAGCAATTGTGCCGGGTCACCATGCCAGTCCAGTTTGCCGGAGTGGATTTCTCCTTCAGCGGGAAGCTTTTGGATCGCTGTGATAATGGTTGGGAAACAGCCGTCGTCAAAAAACCAGACCACCGAAGCGGCGGCGAGCAGCGCGACGATGAATTGCACGAGCAGGAGCCGGCTTAATTTCGCGCGCGCGAACGCCGCGACGCCACGCGGCGTTAGCGGTTCCCATGCGAAGGTTGATTCGGCAGGCAAACTCATCCAGCCGCAGTTTATCCCAAACGATTGATACGTTAAAGCGTTGAACGGTTGAAGCGGTAGGCTTCGAGCCGGTTCAAAATTTCAACACGCCCTAAGAAATCACGACTTTTTTTCCTCCGGCGGAGTTTGTGGATTTTTGGTGGATGGCGGTGGCGCGAGGATGACCGGCACGGGATAGCGCAGCTTCATCACGTCGTCCACCATCACCTCGACGATAATAGGTTCCGGCGGCCTTGAATTCGATGTTGCCGAAGACCATGACGCCGGTGGCATGCAGCGCGGGGTCGCGCAACTCGAATTTCGTTTCAGCTTTGCAGAGCACCGTGGTCTGGTCGGGCGCGATGAGCCGGATGTTTTCAGTGAACTGGCCGAGGCCCGCCGTCCAGCGGTTGAAGACGCAGAGCCGCCCGGCGACGACCGGCAGTTGCGGCACGCGGATGAAGTTGATGACGCCGATGAGGAAAAGATTGCCGTTGGCTTCCTGCCGGACCTCCTCGCACAAAAGCGAGGCCTGCAAATCGGGTAAAATTCGGGTCGCGTTCATTAAATCAGTTTTTGGTTGAAAGTTGAGGATTGGGGGCCATTTCCGCCGCGCGCACGGTGTTTTGCATCAGCATGGCAATCGTCATCGGGCCGACGCCGCCGGGGTTCGGCGTGATTTTGCCGGCAACTTTTTGGACGGCGGCAAAATCCACGTCGCCGACAAGCTTGCCGTTTACGCGGTTGACGCCAACGTCAATCACGGCTGCTCCGGGCTTCACCATGTCTGCCTTCACAAATTCGGCGACACCCATCGCTGCGATCAAAATGTCCGCGCGGCGGCAGTGCGCTGCAATGTCGCGCGTGGCCGAATGGCAGATCGTGACGGTAGCGTTGGCATTTTTGCCCTTCTGGCAAAGCATCGCGGCCATCGGTTTGCCGACAATGTTGCCGCGTCCGAGCACGACCACTTCCGCGCCTTCGGTTTTCACGTTCGAGCGGACGAGCAGCTCGATGATGCCCGCCGGCGTGCAGGGCCGGAAGCCGGTCGGGTCACCGAGCATCAATTTGCCGGCGTTGACCGGGTGAAAACCATCCACATCCTTTTCAGGCGACACAGTCGAAAAGATTTTTGATTCGCGGATATGTTTCGGCAGCGGCGCCTGCACGAGGATTCCATGCAGGCGTGGATCCGAATTTAATTTTGAAATCAACGCGAGCAGATCCTGCTCGGAAGTTTGTTCCGGCAGAACGTGCATTTCGGAAAAGATGCCGAGTTCGGCGCAGGCCTTTTCCTTGCGGCCAACATAGACTTTGGAGGCCGGATCCTCGCCGACGCGCACGAACGCGAGGCCGGGTGTCATGCCACGTTGCTTCAACTCCGCCACGCGCTGCGCCAGTTCGCGCAGGATTTGCGCGGCGATGGCGCGGCCGTCAATGACGTTGTCCGGCTGCCTTGGGGCTTCGGTAGATGAGTTGTGGGACGGCATTTGTGTCAATCACCAGGATGCGCTGGATGGTCAGAACGGGAACATCCGGCCACCGCTCCGCAAGCCCCTCTTCGCCCGTGACGATGATTCTCATGCCGACGTAGCGGCTTAAATCCAGATTGGTCGTCGTCGTGTAAAGAAAATCCACGTTCACGTCCGTGGCAGGGTCATACAACTCATATTCCGTCGGCGTGATCAGGCTGCCGACGTGGCGGACAACGCCTTCATGCGTCGCGATGCGCGGCGGTGGTGGTGGAAGATTTGTGTCAACCAGCCGCCGGTTCGGGCGCGGGGGGATAACTGCGGGCGGCGGATTGGATTCCGTTGAAGCCGGGGCATTCGTTTCCTCGGTGACGATGGGCTGGGCTTCCGGAACCGGTGTCGGCGTTGGTGCGGGCGCGGCTTCCATTGGTGCGGCGTTGGTGTCGGCCGTAGGTGCCACGTTGGTATTGGTTTCAACTACTGCCGCCGCTTCCTGTTTCAAATACATCGCGGCGACAAAGGCATAGGTGCTGGCGGGCGTCTCGATTTCCATCCAACCGTCCTTGGTGATGATTTCGCTCACCGGCGTGCCGCGCTCGATGACGCCGAGCACGCTGTAATTTTCGCCCGGCCCGGCGCGCAAATTCAATTTTTTCG
The DNA here is from genome assembly GCA_963827815.1 of uncultured Verrucomicrobiae bacterium. Classification (GTDB taxonomy): domain Bacteria; phylum Verrucomicrobiota; class Verrucomicrobiia; order Limisphaerales; family UBA11358; genus UBA11358. Next base: position 194,376 of record CAWHCL010000010.1, read on the forward strand.
GCAAGACCACATTGTTCGTTGCGTCAATGAATTTCGCACTGACCCAGACGTGCGTATTGGTGGGGCAGGCGATTTTCGCCCATTGCGCCGGCTCATCAGCCGTGTGCTTGTCGAGGTTGATCTGGCTCAAAACCGTCACCGCATCGCCCATGGACAGATGCGAGACCACTTCGCCCTTGAGACCTGCCTGGCCGCGCACGATGAGATTGCTCACCGTGACTTCCGCCGGCCCGGCAACCAGCGCGACCGTCGGCTCTTTCAACACCGCGGCTTTCATATGCGCGACGGCTCGTTTCTTGTGCTTCACGGGCGCGGTCACCGGCGCGGCTGCCGGCGCGGCGGTTGCCGTTGTGGCTGGCGCGGGCGCCATTTCCGCCGCCGGCGAAGCGACCGGCGCCGGCATTGCCGGCAGTGAATTCGTGTTGTCCTGCGCGATGGCGCTCGTCGCGAGCATCGCTCCCAAAACCAACCAGCAATTCGTTTTCATGATTCCGAAAGTAAAGTTTTAATTTCCGTTTCTGTCAATGTCCGCCAGCGGCCCGGCTTCAACTCGCCCAGTTTGATTTTCCCGATCTGCGTCCGCTGCAACCGCTTCACCACCAGCCCCTGCGACTCAAACAGCCGCCGCACCTCGCGATTTTTGCCTTCGCCCAGTTCCAATTCCACCACACTGCGCGCCCGGCTTCCCGAAACCAGCCGCGCCGACAGTGCTTTCAATTTCTCGCCGCCGTCAAAAATGCCCTGCGTGAACCGCTTCAGCATTTCTCCATCCACCTCGCCCTCGACGGTCGCCACATATTTCTTGCGGACGCCATAGCGCGGGTGGGTCAGCCGCAATGCGAATTGTCCATCATTCGTCAGAAAAATCAATCCTTCGCTGTTGAAATCCAGACGTCCCACGGAACTCACCATTTGCCATTCTTTTGGCAATAATTCATAAATCGTCGGCCGGCCCAGTTCATCTGCGTGGGAGCAGACGCAGCCAGCCGGCTTGTGCAAAGCCACGTAAAGCTTGCGCCGGACGTGAACCGGCTTGCCTTCCACCGTCACCTTGTCGTGGGCCGGATCAACTTTCGTTCCGAGCTGGCGGATGATTTTGCCGTTGACGGCGATCCGTCCGTCCAGAATGAATTGCTCCGCCGCGCGCCGCGAAGCCACGCCAGCCTCGGCCAGGAATTTTTGCAATCGAACCATGCGGATGGTGACGGCTGACGAGTGACGAGTGGCAGGAACTCGACGTTCACCTCGACACCGCGACTTGCACGTCACACTTCGGGCTTTGTCTTGCGGAGGCCGGTGATGCGGTCGCCGTCCTTCCACTGGCCGCGTTTCTTGAGGAGTTCGGTGCGCTCAAAGCGCTTGAGGACATTGCGCTTGCCACCGAGGGTGGACGCCGCGCGCAGACTGCGATGCTGTGACATAAGTTTTCTTTGGTTAAATTAACAGTAAAAACGAGTAGGAAGAATAGCAGAACAAATCCTTCCCGCAATGGTGAATTTAAATAATCTTGCTTGTAAGTGGCCGTAGATTTTTAATGCCTCTGTCATGGGGCAGGAACAATTAGTCAGAGGTTCGTGTCAGCAATGCGCCCAGCCAATTGAATTTCCGGCGGACGGAATGGGAATGACGGCTACATGTCCTCATTGCGGACATGCGACCGTTTTGTCTGAGGAAGCAAACTTATCGCCGCAAGCGGAAATACTTTCTGCCGGAGAATTGAGAAACGCTCTAGCCGGTGCGATCCCCCGATCACGAATTTCCCCTTATTACCAACTGGCGTTGTTTTTCGTCGCCGTCATTATGATTTTTCTCCCGATGATTTATATTGGTTTTGTCGCTTCCGCCATTTACGGCGTTTATTGGTATGTCGTTCATGCTAAGGTTCTCGTTTCCGGTTTTACAGGCGGAATTTACGTTTATATATTTAGGCTGATTGCATACTTCGGTCCGCTTTTTGGCGGAGCCGTTGCAGTTTTCTTCATGTTCAAGCCTCTTTTTGCGCGTTCGCCGAAACGACCGGAGGCATTGACCTTAAACCCGGCCTTGGAGCCGAAGCTTTTTCAATTTATCGCGCACGTGAGTGATTTGGTATCGGCACCGATGCCAAAACGTATTGACCTGAATTGCGAGTTAAACGCCTCCGCCGGTTTTCGTCGGGGATGGTTGAGTTTCTTTGGAAATGATTTGGTCTTAACAATCGGACTGCCGCTCGTGGCTGGAATGGACATTCGCCAATTTGCGGCGGTTATAGCGCATGAGTTCGGCCATTTCACTCAGGGAACCGCGATGAGGTTTGGATATATAGTTGACCGGATTGACCGCTGGTTTGTGCGGGTGGTTTACGAGCGAGATAGCTGGGATGAAATGTTGGACGAGTGGTCCAATTCCATTGAAGATTCCCGCTTGGCTATGGTTTTGTGGTGCGCTCACATTGCCGTCTGGTTTTCTCGGCAAATTTTAAGGTTGCTCATGCTTTGCGGACATGCAGTCAGCTGTTTCCTTTCACGCCAGATGGAATTTCACGCAGATAGTTGTGCAATAAACGTTTCTGGTTCGGAGAAATTCGAATCCATGCTGATCCGTCTTCGGGAGCAGGATATTCTTCATTCTCTGGCATATCAAAGTTTCCAACAGTTTTGGAAAAAGAAAAATCAGGTTCCTGACAATATACCCGAGTATCTCCTTAAACTCGAAAGACAAATGCCCAAGAGTTTTTTTGATCAAGCCAGAAATACCCTTTTAAACGAAACTGCGGGTCTATGGACGACTCATCCGACAGCGGCGCAGCGGATCCAAAAATGTCGTCAGCAGGAAGCCGTCGGAATCTTTAACCTTGAAATGCCGGCCACCGTTTTGTTCAGCGACTTTATCGGAACATCACGGACCGTGACATATATGCACTATTGTGAAAGTTTACGACTTCCAATTGTTCCATCGATGGTCAAGCCGGTACAAAATTTTTTCAAAGACGCAACCGTGGAGGAGTAGCTCGTTCGCAGTTGATTGAATTTACCACTTCAATTCCTGCAAGCGGCGCGCGACTTCACCGGCGTTGGCGCGGCTGTTGAAGGCGCTGATGCGGAAATAACCTTCACCCTTCGAGCCAAAACCGCTCCCGGGTGTGATGACAACATTCGCAACGTTCAGAATCTTGTCGAACACCTGCCAGCTTGTAACGCCTTTCGGCGCACGCACCCAGATATACGGCGCGTTCACGCCGCCGAAAACCTTCAGCCCGGCTTTCTTCGCGCCTTCTCGCAGCACTTTCGCGTTGCCCAGATAATGCTCAATCAGCCCGCGCACCTGCGCCTTGCCTTCCGGCGAATAAAGCGCCTCCGCGCCGCGCTGGACGATGTAACTGACGCCGTTGAATTTCGTTGTTTGCCGCCGCAGCCACAATGGATGGAGTGGTTGCATTTCGCCCGTCCTGGTGGCCGCCTGCAAGGACTTCGGAACCACGGTGTAAGCGCAACGAACTCCGGTGAACCCGCCGTTTTTCGAACAGCTGCGGAATTCAATGGAGCATTCGCGCGCGCCGGGAATTTCGTAAATCGAATGCGGCAGATTCGGATCGGTGATATATGCCTCGTAAGCCGCATCGAATAGGATGATAGCCTTGTTTTCAAGTGCATATTTCACCCACTCTTCGAGTTGCGAGCGGCTTGCAGCCGCGCCGGTCGGATTGTTGGGCGAGCAAAGATAAATCACGTCCACGTGCTTCTTCGGCGGTTCGGGAATGAAACCATTACTCGGCTTGCAGGGCAGATAAACGAGTTTGGCGTAAGCGCCCGCTTCGTTGGCCTCGCCCGTATGGCCGGCCATCACGTTCGTGTCCACATAGACCGGATAAACCGGGTCGCTGATGGCGATTTTGTTTTTCGCGCCGAGGATGTCGAGGATGTTGCCGGTGTCGCATTTTGTGCCGTCGCTGACAAAAATCTCATCATCCGCCACGTCGCAGTTGCGGTCGCGGAAATCATTTTTCGCAATGGCGGCGCGCAGCCATTCGTAGCCCTGTTCCGGGCCGTAGCCTTTGAACGTCTCGCGCGCAGCCATCTCATCTACGGCCTTGTGCATCGCGGCGATGACGGCGACTGGCAGCGGCTCGGTCACGTCGCCGATGCCGCAGCGGATGAGGCGTTTGGCGGCTTCGGGATTCGCGTCACAAAACGCCTTCACGCGCCGCCCAATTTCAGGGAAGAGATAGCCGGCTTTGAGCTTCAAAAAATTGTCGTTCAGAAATGCCATGTTCTAACCACAGATGAACACAGATGGACGCGGATGTAAAATCTTGAATCAACCGCTGCGGTAAATTTTTTTGCCCGTGGCTGAAAATTAGAGCAAAAATCCAGCGAGCGAGGCGGTCATGTAGGCGGCGAGCAGGCCGCCGAGCATCGCCCGAAAGCCAATTTTGGCCATCTCGCTGCGGCGTTCTGGCGCGAGCGAGCCGATGCCGCCGACTTGAATCGCGATGCTGGAAAAATTCGCGAAGCCGCACAGCGCATAAGTCGCAATCGTGAAACTGCGCGGGTCGAGCGCCGTCGCGGTAGACGGATTTGTCAAATCCAAATAGCCAACAAATTCGTTGAGCACAATGCGGTCGCCCAAAATTTGCCCGATGCTCAAGCAATCTTGCGCCGGCACGCCCATGAGCCATGCAAACGGCGCGTTCACCCAGCCAAACATCGTTTGCAACGTGGCTGGATGGCCGATGCCGAGATGCGCCTGTGGCCAGGTGACGACATAATTCGCCAGCGCAATCATCGCGATGAATGCGATGAGCATGGCGATGACGTTCAGCGCGAGATGGAAGCCGTCGCTCGCGCCGCGGCAGATGGCGTCAATGGAATTGGCTGTAGTGCGCGGCACGGTGGCGGGCATCGTCGCGGCAGTTTCGCTTTGTTGCGTTTCGGGCAGAAGGATTTTGGCGATCATTAGAGCGGCGGGACAGTTGAGCACGGATGCGGCGAGCAGATGGCCGGCGGTTTTCGGATAGCCAGCCTGCATCCCCAATGTCGCATAAATGGCCGCAACGCCGCCAGCGATGTGCGCCATGCCGCAGACCATGATGGTCATGATTTCGCTGTGGGTCATGCGTGGCACGTAAGGCCGGATCATCAACGGCGCCTCGGTCTGGCCCATGAAAATGTTCGCGCAGGCTGATAGCGTTTCGCTGCCGCTGGTGCGCATGATCTTGCGCATCACCCATGCGGCAGCATGGACAACCTTTTGCAAAATGCCCCAATGATAAAGCAGTGACGAAATGGCCGCGACGATGATGATTGTACCCATGACGAGGATGGCGAAAACCACGTCATTGCCCGCTCCAAATTTGTCAGCGAGCAAATCCTTGTCGGCAAGCGGGCCGAAAACAAACTTCGTTCCGACCGTTGCAAATTCGGTCAATTTGTTGACAGCTTTCCCTGCAAGAGTAAAAAACTTGTCACCCCACGGCGTTTTCAAAATCAAGAGCGCGAGGATGAATTGAAGTCCGACGCCCCAGATGACTGTGCGCCAGGGAAACAATTTGCGGTTGTAGGAAATGACCCACGCCACAGCGATCATCGTGAACCAGCCGAGCAGACTGATGAGTTTGAGTTCCATTATTTCCGGCAGACCTGTTTGCACACTTCTTTGTAAATTTGCGGGTGCAGCACGCCGACGAACGGCAGATTGCGGTAACGCTCGGCAAAATCAAGTCCGTAGCCCACGGCAAAAAAATCCGGTATTTCGAAGCCAACGTAATCCGCCTTCACTTTTTCCACTCGGCGCGACGGTTTATCCAGCAGCACGCAGATTTTTATACGGCGCGGCTTGAGCGCGCGAATTTTGGGAAGCACACGGCTCATCGTCTTGCCAGTGTCCAGGATGTCGTCCACCAGCAGTACGTCACGCCCGCGAACGTCCAGGCGCAACTCCTTCGTGAACACCAGTTCGCCCGATTCCGTACCGGTGCCGTAGCTGGACACACCGATGAAATCAAGGCGCAGCGGCAGATTCAAATGACGTATCAAATCCGCCAGAAACATCACCGTGCCGTTCAAAAGTGATACGACAACGGTTTCACGCCCGCTGAAATCGCGCTCGATTTCGCGCGCCAGGGTTTTGACGCGCAGCGCGAGTTGTTCGTCGGTGATGAGGATGCGCTCGACCTCTTTGCGCCATCGGACGGGGACGGAAGTTTTTGGTTTCGCAGTCACGCTTGTGGGTTTGTCGGTGAAAAACTTTTCGTTGCCGAAGCCAGTTGCCGGGTCAGCCAGTCAGCCTCGGGTTTGTTGTTCAAATTTTTTGCGAGCGTGATTTCCCTGCCGTCGCGCGCGTTGACTTTCAAATCATAATAAGCCGAATGGCCGGCGGTCGCGCCCACGTCGGTCGTAAAATTCGACGCGTCGGCGGTTTTCAGCGCGCCTTGCTTTTTGAAATCAAACCAGGCGGTTTCGATTTTTATTTCACCGTTTGCAATCACCACGCGGCTGCGGCGGAACCAAAGGTCAAAGACAAACGCCGCCATCAGCAGATCCATGGCGCCGGCAACGAACGGCAAAAGCGGTGGCGCGTGCTTGCAAATCAAGAGGATGATGACGCCGGTCCAAATCAACCAGATGACCGTCGCGCCGGTCGCGAAGCCGGGATTGCGCGCGGCGGGGAAAATAAATTCCCTGCCGTCCGGCAGATCGTTGACCTCTATTTTTGAATGGATTTGTTTCCGGACCTCGTCGAGCGACATCTGGTATTGCGCGGTCGGGTCTTCGGAGATTACCGGCGGTTCGGGCAGTTTGAAAACGGGCACTTCAAACGCGGCGTGAAAATTCGGCCCGCGCAATGTCGCCGACGCTTCGAGTTTCCAATGGACGCCGTCGCCGCTCAATGTTGTTGATTCAGGCAGGGAGTCGGGCAATTTGAAAAAGACGGGAATGCTGGTGGCGTTCATGTCTGTTTGCGGCAGATCGGCGCGCAGCCATTTTTCATCCTGCCAGAGGATTTTTTCCGACGTGCGCCGGTTGTTCGTCGCGCCGGTCGTCGTGCGGCGGACGCATGCCAGGCGCAGGTGCAACCCATGTTGCGGCTCCAATTTTGTTTTGACCCGGATTTCGCCTTCGAGTGTGCCACCTAAGGTGGCGGGAACGGCTCCCATTTCAAAAATGCTCTGGCCGAATTTGCGCCACGCGCGCGTCGTGTTCAGCGCGAAGATAATCATGGCGAGTCCGACGACGGGAAGCACCAGAACAATGAGAGCGGCGTGATTGCCTTGATGCAATTGTTGTGGGATGACGAAAATGGAAATTGCGCCGGAAATACCGCACCAGAACGCGACAAAAATCCAGAGAACCATGACAGCTTTGCGTGAAGACGACGCGATCCGGCCATCGGCCCAGTCTTTTCGTTTAAGCCACGGTTTTTCGTCATCGGTTTTTGCGGGGCTGGCCTTGAGCGCGTGCTTTTTTGCGCTGATCCCGAAAATGAGCGCGATGAGTCCGGCGCAAACGACCGCCGCGCTCAAAAGCCCCATCGCCAGTTTTCTTTCCATTCTGAATCCGCTGCCGATTTCATCGTGCAAAAGAAACACGAGGGCAAGGATTCCCACGATGGCAAATGGAATGGAAAGCAGCGTTGCGCGTTTGCGCGCAGCTTTGGGATCTGACTGCGCAACGGATTCTTCTTTGAAAATCCAGTTTTTCCAGTTGCTCATGAGCTTGAAAATGCGGCGGTCAAATATGCTTGTTGTCGTTTTCGTCCTTCACCGTGTAACCGGATTCTTGGCGTTTGAAGTTCACCTCGTTCTTTTTGACATAGGCGGCGAACACGTCGTCCGCGCTCATGCCCAGCACTTGCGCCATGCTGATGAGAAAATGAAACAAGTCAACGACCTCCACGCGTGCATTTTGCTCGTCGAATTTCTGATATTTTGCCCACCATTTCCACGGCACGCTGTCGGTGAGTTCGGCCATTTCCTGCGACATGGCGCGGCAATAATTCAAAATCCATTTCGTCTTGTCCGCCTCGCTCATGCCGTCGGTTTGGACGCCGATGCGTTCGTTGAGCGCCTTTTGCATGCGGAACAATTCGCGGAGCTGGTCAGGTTTTTCCATGTCGGGCAGAATACCGAAGCCGGAATTCAGAAGCCAGAATTTAGCGGCCATAAAATTTTCGCCCCGGTCAGATTTGTGGATTCTGGTTCCTGAATTCCGGCTTCTCCTGAAAATTTGCGCTTTGAACTTCAGGCGCAAAAGCCTATACAAGTCCCATGTTGCCGACACTTTTAGCCAATGGCGGCGCGATAGTCTGGCTGATCTTGATTGCAGGGGCCATCGCGCTGGTCGTGTTTGTCGAGCGGGCGCTGTTTTGCCACCGCTCGCAAATCAATTCCGCCGAGTTCCTCAACGGCGTGCGAACCGTGCTCAAGCGCGACAACATCGTCGAGGCAATTTCCATCTGTGATGCCACGCCGGGCCCTGTCGCGCGCATTGTCAAGACCGCCATTCTGAACCGGGATAAGGGCCGCGAGCGCGTCCGCGAGGCCGTCGAGGAAGCCGGCCTCACCGAGGTGCCGCAGCTTGAGGAGCGGTTGAACCTGCTGGCCACCATCGCACAAATCGCGCCGCTGCTCGGACTGCTCGGCACCATCGTGGGGTTCATCCGCATCTTCATGCAGTTGCAGACTGATGGCCTTTATGCGCACATCAGCGGCGAAAATTCACTTGCGGCGGGCATTTGGGAATCGCTCATCTGCGCTGCGGCGGGCATCGCCGTCGCTATTCCCGCTCACGCCGGTTACAATTACCTCGTCAGCCGCGTCAACAAAATTGTCCTCGACATGGAACGCGCCGCGGGCGAAATCGTCAACATCGTCACTGAAAACGGCAACGGCAAATGAAATTTCCGCGCAACTCCAAAATTTTGCGCAGCCCGTTCGAAATGGCGCCATTCGCGGCCATGTTTTTTCTACTGGTGATTTTCCTGCTGCTCACAGCGCTCATGCCAACGCCTGGTATTCCGCTGCAACTGCCAGTCGCGAATGATTTGCCGGGCATTGACAAGCCGACTGTGGCCGTGGCCGTGGATGCCGGGGGACGATTTTACTTTGCCAATCAAATCGTCAGCGAAGCGCAATTGAAATCCGGCTTGATCAACGCGGCAAAAAAATCCCGCGTGCCGCTCACCCTCGTCATCCATGCCGATAAATCCGTGACTGAAGACCAGTTGATTCACCTGGCGTTGCTTGCAAATCACGCCGGCATCCAGAATGCCCTGCTCGCCACTTTGCCGGGTGCCGCCGGCGCGCCCACCCGGCCATGAATGAGGTTCATGCAGATTCATCTGCGCCCGGGGTGGCCGGATTGCCGCCCCAACCCGAACTGCAGGGCCAAGGCTTGCTTGCCGTGCCTAAACAATCAAGCGAAGGCTGGTCACGGCAGCGGTGGCTGACACTGGTGTCGCTCGTTTTCACCGCGCAAGTGGCCCTCATTTTTGCCCTCGGCAAAAAGCATATCCCGCCACCTCGCCCCGTAGTGAATGTTCCACAGCTTACACTGGCGGACAGTTCCAGCGAACTGATTGCGCTCGATGACCCGACGCTCTTTGCCCTGCCGCCTGCGAACGATTCTGCGTCAAAAATGTATGCCATCCCACCGCCGGATTTTCGCTGGACGGAACCGCCGGGCGAGCTGCTGTCGCCCGCCGCCGAAAATCTCGGTGCGATATTCACGCGATTCATGCAGACAAACCAGTTCGCTGCGTTCTCGCTCGATTTCAAGCCCGAACCGAAATTGAGTGAGCCGATTCTGCCGTTGCTGCCGGCGTTCGCTGATAATTCGACGTTGCACATCGAAGGGGAATTGGCGCAAAGAACATGGCTCAATCCCGTGGGCCTGCCCTCCTGGCCGTATGCGGATGTGATAGCCCCAAGCCGGGTTCAGGTGCTGGTGGATGCGGCTGGTGATGTGGTTTCGGCGGTCTCGTTGCCGTCGGACAATCCCGAAGCGACCGCCAGCCATTACGCCGCCGCCGACCAGCGCGCGCTTGAACTCGCCCGTGCCGCGCGGTTCTCGCCGTCATCGCAGATGACCGTCGGCCGTTTGATTTTTGACTGGCGCACCGTCGCGCCGCCCGCAACCAATACAACCTCCGCCGCGCCATGACATGAGCATTGACCACCTCATCGAGATTTACGTGACGCTGGCGCTTGGCGCGCTCTGCGGTTGGGGGATTTATTCCGAAATGCGCCGCCGCCGCTTCTGGCCGACGCATTCGGCGGACCGGATTTTCCGCTGTAAAAAGTGTGGTTACGTGTACACCGACGACCCGGATGTGGACCGCTCCCGCTGCAACCAATGCGGCAAGCTCAACGAGCCGATTGTATTTTAGAAATCAGTTAGCAGTCAGTGGCTGGTAGTCAGTCGCATCGAAAATTATGAGCAGGACAAATTTTGAAAAACTTCGTGTCTACAAGTTGTCCGAAGAATTGGCCGATGAGATTTGGACAATTGTGATCCGATGGGATGCGTTCGCCAAAGACACGGTCGGCAGGCAAATCGTGCGCAGTGCCGATAGCGTAGGTGCGAACATCGCCGAAGGAACCGGCCGCCACAATTTTCAGGACAACCGGCGCTTTGTAAGGATTGCACGAGGTTCATTGAACGAAACGCAGCATTTCCTCCGGCGTGCATTCAAAAGAAATCTTCTGGCATCCGCTGACGTAAAAAGACTCAAGCCACTGGTGGACAACCCCGCTCCTCAACTGAATTCTTATCTGAAATCAATAGGCCGAGATCACGGGGACGAATAACCACTGACTACCGGCTGTTGGCTACTAACTACCGACCATTGACCACCGACTACTGACTAACTTCCCGTCTTCAATTCCACCACATCATGCGGCGCGGCTTCGCGCTGGCCGGCGGGGCTGACGCGGATGTAACGCGCCTTGCCGTAAAGTTGCGCGAGGTTCGCCGCGCCAAGATAACCCATGCCGCTCTGGATGCCGCCGATGAGTTGCGCCAATACGCGGTCCACCGAGCCGCACGCCTCCTTGAGCGCCTCGACACCTTCGGGCGCGACCTTCAATGCCGGATTTTTTTCGTGGCCATAACGCGCCGCCGAGCCGGCCTGCATCGCCGCCAGGCTGCCCATGCCGCGATATTCCTTGTAAAGTTTGCCGCTGATTTCCACGACATCGCCCGGTGCTTCATTGCAGCCGGCAAAGATACCGCCGCAAATCACCGCTTGCGACAGCGTCAACGCTTTCACGATGTCGCCTGATTTTGTGATGCCGCCGTCGGCGAGAATCGTGACTTTTTTCTTCGCTGCCGCGCGTGAACAGACGTAAAGCGCCGTCATCTGCGGAATGCCCACGCCAGCGACAATGCGCGTGGTGCAGATTGAACCCGGCCCTTGCCCGACTTTGATGGCGTTCGCGCCGCAGTCCGCCAGAAATTCCACGCCCGCCGCGCTCGTGACATTGCCGGCGATGATGGGCAGTTTCGGAAACGCATCGCGCAGCACGCTTACCGTGTCGCCCACGCCCTTGCTGTGGCCGTGTGCGGTGGAGACCGCCACAACATCCACGCCGCGTTCCACGAGCGCGCTGACGTGGTTCAAAATCCGGTCGCGATCCAGTTCGCCAAAGGCATTGCGCGTCGTGCTCAACGCCGCACCGCAGACCAGGTGGAAATGCGCGTCGCGCGCCGGCTTGAACTGCGCCATGCGCTCCTGCGTGATGCGCTCCACGTCGCTCATCGTGATGAGGCCGTGCAGATGGTCGTCATCGTCCACCACCAGCAGCTTGTGTATGCCGATGTGCTCGGTGAAAAACTTGTCGGCGCGGGCGATCGGATCCTTGCCCAGCTCCTTTTTCGTGATGGTATGAACCTGTGCGCGCGGTGTGAGCGCTTCAGAAATCTTTTTCCCGGCGTAACGCGGCTTGACGACGTGGCCGGAAAGCAGCCCGACCAACCTGCCTTTCCCGTCAACGACCGGGAACGTGCTGAAGCCGAATTTTTTCTGTTCGATGAGCGCCAGCACGTCGGCGATGGATTGTTCCGGAGAGACCTTGATGGGTTCCTGAATCAAGCCGTGGACGTGGTTTTTGACGCGGCTGACCTCGGAAAGCTGCTGGCGTTCCGGCATGTTGTAATGGATGAGTCCGAGGCCGCCGTTGAGTGCCATGGCGATGGCCATGCGCGATTCCGTCACCGTGTCCATGTCGGCGGAGATCACCGGGATATGCAGGTGCAGGTTATCCGCGAGATGCGTGTCGAGCTGGGTGTCGCGCGGAAGGATGTCGGAATAAAGCGTGGCCAGCGTGATGTCGTCAAACGTCAGGCCGATCTTGTTGTTTGCAGGGAAGAACTCATCCGCCGGCTGGTAGAACGGATCGTCGAAAGTTGAATTGCGCGTCGCTGCCATGTCAGAAAATGCCTGCCGACCGGGGCCATTGGCAAGCAAAAAAACTTCTCCCTCTGCGTTCTTTGCGTCGTTAGCTTCTTTGCGCCTTTGCGTTAAATCCTCTGCGTTCTTTTGCGGCAAATAGATTTCGCGTCGTTCACGTCAGCTGTCTTAATCCGGATAACCGTCCGGATGTTTCTTATGCCACTCCCACGCGGTTTCAACGATGTCGTCCAACTTCGGGAATTGCGGCTTCCAGCCGAGTTCGCGGATCGCCTTTTCGGCGGACGCCACCAACCGTGGCGGATCGCCGGGCCGGCGCGGCTTGTCAATAGCCGGAATCTTTTTGCCCGTCACCCTTTCGCACATCTGGATGACCTGCTTCACTGAATACCCGTCGCCGTTGCCCAGATTGTAAAATCCCGTCCTGCCCCCCTGCAATCCGATCATGTGCGCCTGCGCCAGGTCCTTGATGTGGATGTAATCGCGGATGCACGTGCCGTCTGGCGTCGGATAATCCGTGCCGAAAATTTCGCAGTGCGACTTTTTGCCCAGCGCGACCAGCAGCACGTTCGGGATGATGTGAGTTTCGATGCGATGATGTTCGCCGAATTTTTCGCTCGCGCCGGCGGCGTTGAAATAGCGGAATGCAATGAATTCCAGCTTGTAAATCTGCTGATACCAGATCAGCGCCTTCTCGAACATCAGCTTCGCCTCGCCGTAGGGATTGATGGGGCGTTGCGGCAGATCCTCCGTCATCGGGATTTTGTCCGGCGGACCGTAGGTCGCGCACGTTGAGCTGAAGACGAATTTTTTCACGCCGCATTCCACGGCGGCATCGGCCAGCTTGAGCGCATTGACAAAATTATTGTGGAAATACTTTTTCGGGTTCGTCATGGACTCCCCCACGAGCGCGTTCGCAGCGAAGTGCATTATGGCATCGGGCTGGATGGATTTGACGGCGTTCAAAATGTCGCCGTCCACCTCCGGCTTGCCGAAAATGAATTTCGCCCGCGCATCCACCGCCGAGCGATGACCTTCTGTCAGGTTGTCATAAACCGTGACCTGATGACCTGCATTGAGGAGTTCTTCGGTGCAAATAGACCCGATATAACCGGCGCCGCCGGTGACAAGAATGTTCATGCTTCGATTATAAAAAATTACGCCGTGTTTCAAAGTTGAAACTGCGGATGCCGGCGCAGCTTTTCCACCGTCGCTAACGACAGCGGCGCGCGGGAATAAACCGGTTCACGTAGCGGTTCCGCACTGTGTGAGCGGCGGGCGCGCTCGAGCCAGCGGGCGTTGAGCGGCTCGGTAATCAAATTCAGGCTGTTGGCGGCTATCGTCGTTTCCTCCTTCAAGCCGGTCGCATGGCCGACTCCGACAAAAAATCCGGCAAGCAGCAGTGTGACCCGCAGGATCGTGCTGCGCGAATACGTCGGCAACGCGCAGGGACGTTGCGGGTCGAGTAGCTGAAATAAATCGGTGAAAAGCGGCAACGTCCACATTGCTGGATTTTTGGCCGGTGAAAAGGCGTCAAACAAAATGGCGTGCGGCGCGGGAATTTCTACTTTCTGCTTTCTACTTTCTGCTTTTTGAATTAACGCCGGGAAATCGCCTAGGTGGAATTCCCAATCCACCGACTGCCTGCCGTCCTGAAACGTCACGCGATGAGCGCGGATGAATTCTTCCAGATGATTTTCGTAGCCGCCAAAATAGCCGAGGTCGGCGGCGTGCCTCAAAGCGAATTCCAGGGGTTCAATCGTGTGATCAAAGCTCACGAGGCGGATGTTGCAGGCAATTCCCCGCGTGGCACGCAGGACGGCAAGTGCATTGGCCGCTGCGCCCAGGCCGACATCCCAGATCACGAATTCGCCGGAGTGATTTTTGAGCCGCTCTCGCAGCCGAAGCTGGTTGACGTAAAGCGCCTCCGCCTCCGCGACCGGTCCGATGACCGGATGGAACGTCTCGTCATCCGCAAGCGAACGCACGGAGCAAATGCCGTTGTTCAAGCGGACGAGTTGGTAATCGCTGGACACGGGAAATGGATAAACCACGAACCGTGCGAAATACATGAAAATAATATGGCAGGCGAGATTGGCTCCGATTTTAGAAGCGTTCGTGGTCGGGAAGCCGTCCCGGCGTTGGATTTTCCTTTGGGATCATTGGTATTGTGATGACTTGTCAGGTTTAATTGGGAACTGCATTGAATCAAAAGCGGAGTTGGATTTGTGAACGATATGATCCCACGACGCAGAGTCGCCAGAATGGTGATGGCGAAGGTCGTAAAAGATGCGAGAATAGGGTTGTCACAATGCCGATGTCTGAACCCATGAAATCTGTTGTATGCCGTTCAAAAGTGAGTCGCTTAACCCGACGATCCGGTTGCACCCAGAAACCAGGAACCAAGGCCATTCAATAACACCGCCCCGGCCAGTGGCGTTTAAACCCCGAACCAGATGAAAATCCGAAACTTTGCAAAATTCCGCATCAAAATCGTCCTTCTGATCGGCCTGACGCTGATTGGACGCTCCGTTTTCGCCAACATTCCCGGCGGCGGCAACGGCACGGGCGCGAACGTCACGCTCACTGACAACGGCGACGGCACCGTTACCATGGCCAACGGCATCGTCTCCATTCACCTCAACAAGACCAGCGCGGTCATTGACCAGATCAATTACACCTACAACAACAGCGGTTCAACAATGACGCAGCAGGTGCTGGCTGGGGGGACCGACGGCGGCCAGCTTTACTGGGAGTTCGGGGGGTTCAGCGCCGGATCGGCGACGTATTCGGTCGTGGCCAACAACGGGAATTATGCGGAAGTGGACCTGTTGTTCGACTCGGCCAGCAGCGGCCAGGTGGACATCCATTTCTCCATGGTGCGCGGCTCGACCGGATTTTACGTCACGCCGATCTGGATTCATCGCAGCCCGGACGCCGCGTTGAGCTTGGGCGAATGCCGGGACAACATCTATTCCGGCTCCATCTTCAACTGGATGAGCGTGGACGCGAACCGCAACCGGTTGATGGCGGTGGATCCGAGCTTTGGGGCTGTCGGTGTGCAGGGCGCTCCGGTGGAGTGTTCGTTGTGGACGAACGGCATCTACGCCGGACGTTATGAGGACAAATACAAATACAGCGCCGACTACGGCGTGCAACGCGTCTGGGGCTGGGGCAGCGTGGGCACCGGCGGAAAAAACATCGGGCTGTGGGATGTCGCCGGCAGTGAGGAATATATGTGCGGCGGGCCGATGAAACGCGAATTGATGTGCCACATCGGGACGACCATTCTGAACACGCCCCACGGCAGCCATTACGGCGGCGGCACGGATGCGTCTTGGAATGCCGGTGAAGTATGGTCAAAAGTCTGCGGCCCGTACTTTATTTATTGCAACGCCATCACCAACACCATCACCGCGACGAACGCCGCCGCGCAGGCGCTTTACACCGACGCGCTGGCGCAGGCCGCCGCCGAGGAGACGGCGTGGCCGTATTCCTGGTTCACGAATTCCTATTATACACCGGCATCCGGCCGTGGCGTGGTCAAAGGTCAAATTGTCATCAACGACCTTTACAATCCCAACGCCAGCGCCTCGAACTTGTGGGTCGGCGTCGAGCAGCAGTCAAATCCGTCGTCCAGCGCCACCTACGATTTTCAAAAATGGTATAAATCCTATCAGTTCTGGGTGAAGACCGACGCCAACGGGAATTTCACCATCTCGAATGTCATCGCCGGTGCCAACTACACGCTCTACGCGTTCGGTCCCGGCGCGTCGGGAACCTTCCAGTCACAAGCCCAGACCGGCGGCAGTGCGCCAAACGAACTGGACATCCCGACGCCGCAATTCAGCGTGACCGTCACGGCGGGCGCGACGAACAATCTGGGCGTGGTCACGTGGACGCCAACGCGCGTCGGCCCGACGGTTTTTGAGATCGGCTATCCCGACCGCACTGGCGGCAAATTCCGCCACGGAGATGACTGGTGGGTCGGCGACATCGGTCCCGGCCCGACAAATCCGATGCCGGTCTGGACGAAATTTCTGGAATACCCGTTTGATTTTCCGAACGGACCGAATTACATGGTCGGCTCCAGTCGCTGGACGACCGATTGGAATTATTGCCAGCCCGTGGTCGTGGATGCGGCCGGAAACTATAACAATTCGACATCCACCATCATGTTCAATCTGCCGTCCGCGCCGGTGGGTAACGGCTCGTTTTATCTCGCGCTTTCCTCGGATTTTCAGGCGGCCATCATCATTTCCGTCAACGGCAACCTGATCACCAGCAGCACCGGTTATTACACTGCTTACAGTGGTTCGAGCGATGAAAGCGACGCGACGATTCGCGAGGGCATTCATGGCTGTTTTTCGGACAATCGTATGAGTGTGCCCGGCAACTATCTGCACCAGGGGCAAAACACAGTCACCATCAGCATCCGCCAGACCGGCGGCACTTCATTTTCGGATCATGCGATGTATGATTACATCCGGCTGGAATTGCCCGGCTATGTTCCACCACCGCCTTCGAATGTCGTTGCCTACGCGGGCAACAACTGCAACTTGATTAGCTGGCCGGTCACACCCGGCGCGACCGGTTACAACATTTTGCGGACGACAACCTCAGGCAGCAACTATGTTTCAATCACCAACGGGGTCATCGGCCCGGTTTGCGGCGGCGGCTGGAACAATGCGACTTATCTTGACCCAACCGCCGTCAACGGCACCGCCTACTACTACGTCGTTCAATCGGTCAATCCCGTCGGCAGCAGCACCAACTCGCCGGAAAGTTCCGGTGTCACCCCGTCCGGCGCGGTTTCGTCCGCCGCGCCCGCTGCGCCAGCCACCGTGACGATCGGCACCGCGACGCATCAGAGTGTCACGGTGAATTGGAGCGCCTCGTCCGGCGCAAATTTTTACACTGTCTATCGTTCCACCCTGTTCGACAACGGGGGCGGCGCGTCAAATGTGCTCGGCACCATTGTTCTGAATAACACCAACACGACAACGAGTTTCACCGACACGGCAGTGACAGACGGCAGCATTTACAGCTATTTCATCACCGCAACCAGCGCCGCCGGCACGAGCACCAATTCTTTTGCCGCCGCTGCCGTGCCTTTGCCCGCGCCACCGGCGAGCGCGCCGGGATCGCTCACCGGGCTTTTTAACGGGGCCAACATTGTGCTCAACTGGTCGTCGGTTCCAGGAGCCGTGGGCTACATCATTCGACGGGGGACGAGCAGCAGCGGACCATTCACTTATGTCCAGAACATCACCGAGACCACTTATACCGACGCCGGTTTGAATGTGGGGACGACCTATTCTTATCAGGTGGCGGCGGTCAATGCTGCGGGAGTTTCAACCAATGCCACGGCGACCGTCGTTCCTCCTCCGCTCGCGCCCATCAGTCTCTCGGCCTTCCCCGGCAATGCCCAGGTGACCTTGAGCTGGACGGCGGTTCCCGGAGTGACCGGTTACTATCTCTTCAGCGGAACCAACAGCGGCAATGAAACGAACGTGGTGCTCGCCAATTATTCCGGCTCGAGCTACACCAACACCGGCCTCACCAACGGCGTCACCTGTTTTTATGTCGTTGCTTCCACCAACAGCACCGGCCTGAGCCCCAATTCACCCGAGGCGAGCGCCACGCCGGACGTCAACATTGTCATCACTCCGCGTTCGCTCATCTGGATGGGTGACGGCGCGGCGAACATCTGGGATGCGAGCGGCAACTCCAACTGGCAGACCAACGGCGTGGACACCATTTTCAACAACGGCGACACCGTGACGTTCGACAACACCGGGTCGAACAATGTGCCGGTTTACGTGGCTGGCACGCCGCAGCCGGCCCTGGTCACGTTCAATGCCACGAAGAATTACACCCTCGGCGGCATTGGCTCAATCGCCGGCACCAACAAATTGATCTTGGCCGGCAGCGGCACCCTGACCATCAACAACACCAACCTCTATTCCGGCGGCACTGTCATCAGCAACAGCACGGTCTATCCCGGCAACATTGGCGCGAACAGTGCGGCCTGGGGCACCGGCCCGATCACCCTTGCCGGCGGCACGGTTCAATTCAATGGCTACGGCAGTCGTGACAGTGGCAGCGGCTGGGGCGGCTGCACCAGCACCTTTAACGTGCCGGCCGGTCAGACGGGAACCCTGCTGCTGCCGGCCCGTTTTGGCTACGCTTCGCCATTCACCAGCGCTCTCACCGGCGGTGGCACTCTGAATGTCACCGTGGAATATGTCCGTGACTATTTCAGCGGTGATTGGTCCGCATTCGCCGGACGGATCAATGTCAGTGCGCCGGCCAGCGGCAGCGGCGCTTATTACACGACCGGCGATTTTCGGATCAACAATGCCAGCGGTTACGCCAGCGCGGCGATTTTCCTGAACAACGGAGTCAACCTATACAACATCAACGCCAATAATCAGACCACGGACATCGGCGAACTCGGCGGCGGGGCCACGGCTTACATCGGCGCAGGCGGTTCAACCGGCCCGACTTGGCGCATCGGTGCGAAGAACACCACGAACACCTATGCCGGTGTGATCGCGGATGCCGGCGTCACGTCGTTGATTAAAACCGGCACGGGCATGCTCGTTCTCAGCGGTGCCAACACCTACAGCGGCAGCACCACGGTGGGCGGAGGGACTTTGATGGCGAGCAATGCGACCGGCAGCGCAACAGGTTCAGGCGCGGTCACGGTCAATTCCGGCGGCACGCTTGCCGGCAATGGCATTGTCTCCGGCGCCGTTACCATCAATTCCGGCGGCTCGCTCGCCCCCGGCAACCCGCTCGGTATGTTGACCATCAGCAACAACCTCACCCTGGCCGCCGGCAGCACGGTATTCATGCAGGTCCAAGGCCATCTTGCGGAGTCGGCGACCAACAATTCGGTGAAAATTTCCGGCACGCTGACCGAAGGCGGCACGCTCAACGTGACCAACATCGGCGGCACGCTGATCAGCGGCGACAGTTTCAAACTGTTCAGCGCCGCGGGTTACTCCGGTGCGTTCACAAGTTTCGTTTTGCCGCCATTGGGGCCGAATCTGGCCTGGAGAACCACCACGCTGTTCACCAATGGCGTCCTCAGCATCGTCACCCTCACCCCGCCGGCCATAGCCCATGCAGCCATCGTGAACACCAATCTCGTGTTGAGCGGCACGGGGGCGCCCGCCAACTGGCCCTATTTGCTCCTGTCCTCCACAAATATGTCGCTGCCGCTCACCAACTGGGCGCGCATTGTCACCAATCAAACCGACGGCAGCGGGAACTTTTCTGCGACCAACGGGGTGAATCCGAATCTGCCGCAGACGTTTCTGATATTGCAGTTCAAATGATGCACCGGGTGGAAGCCTGCTTCCTGCAGCTCCATGACGGCGGGGAAAGTGGGTGGATTGTTCTTGGGATTGTCCAGATGACAAATTTCCGGGTGGACGCGTCACTCCGTGCGCGCCGACCATTGGTAGGGACGGCGCTCGGCGGCGTCCGGGGTTGGCCGTCCGCAATGACTGGCCGGTGCGACTCGCGCCTCAGAGCTGCGCCAACGCATTATCCAACGCCGCAAAAAGCTGCCCCATCGTCCCCTCGGTTTCGTCGCCCATGTTGGAGATGCGGAACGTCTTGCCCTTGATTTTTCCATAGCCGCCGTCAATCAGGAAACCCTGATCCTTGGTGAGCTTTTGCAACTTCGCCACATCCACGGCGCGGCCGCCCGGCTTCGCGCCATTGTTCACGCACGTCAGCGTGAGAGATTCAAACCCATTATCCGGGAACAGCGTGAACCCGTGTTTGGCCGCCCAATCGCGCGTCATTTGATTGGTGTTTTTGTGGCGCGCAAAACGGTTTTCCAGGCCCTCGGCGAAGAAATCGTCAAGCTTGGACGACAGCGCGAAAACATGGCCGATGCTCGGTGTGCTGGGTGTCATGCTCTGCTCCGCATTCTTCTGGAACTCGACAAAATCAAAATAATAACCGCGATCCTTGGCCGTAGCGGCCTTGGCAAGTGCTGCAGGTGAGGCGGCGAAAACTGCCGTGCCGGGCGGTAGAGCAAAGGCCTTTTGCGTGCCGGCGAGCAGCACGTCAATGCCGAGTTCATCAAACTTGATCGGCAGCGCGCTCATCGAGCTGACGGCGTCCACGATGAACATCACATCCGGATATTTTTTCTTAAGCGCGGCGATTTCCGCGAGCGGGCTCATCACTCCCGTGGAAGTCTCATTATGGATGACAGTCAGCGCATCAAACTGGCCGGTGGCGAGCTTTGCGTCAATTGCCTCGGAGCGGATCGGCGAACCCCAATCCACCTGCAACGCCTCGGCCTGCTTGCCGCAGCGCTTGGACACGTCGAACCACTTGTCCGAGAACGCGCCGCACATGCAGTTCAGGACCTTTTTCTGCACCAGATTGCGGACCGCGCCCTCCATCACGCCCCACGCAGACGACGTGGAGATATAGACGAGCTGCTTCGTGTAAAGCAGTTGCTGCAATTGTGGTTGGATTTTCGCGTAGAGATCTTTGAAACCCTGCCCGCGATGACCGATCATCGGCGAGCAAAACGCCTTGAAGGTTTTTTCGCTGACCTCGACCGGACCCGGTATGTGTAATTTGACGTGTGCCATAAAAACTATTCGTGAAATTTTTCACAAGCGGGCGCGAAATGCAAGCGCAGCCTTGTAAATTGTCAATTTTGGTGGAGCAATTGACAAAATAGATTCAGCGCAGGGCATCTGGTGCTGGCCATTCGCCATTCGTAAAAATTGATTGTCCCTTCGTGTGCTTTGTGAATTTCGCGGTCAGAAATCAGTGTTAATTCGTGCAATTCGTGTCAAAGCCTTTGCGCCTCTGGCTTCTTCGCGTCTTTGCGTTGAAAATCCGTGTTTATCCGTGGTTAAAATCTTCACGTCTTTGGCCTCTTTGCGTTAAATCCTCTGTACTCTCTTGTGGCAAAAATTGATTTCCCCTTGCTCCTCGCTCTACCGTCCATCGTTATCTACTTGTTGCGCAAATACATTTGCGCGTTAAAATAAGGGTATGAGATTCAACCTGCTGTTCTGCGGAATGCTGGCGTTGTCAGGTGCCGCGACCATTTTCGCTCAAACGCCGACCGACGCAGACTCCGCCGCATTGAAGGACACATTCATCCTCGTCATCCGTCACGCCGAAAAACCGGCCGCCGGTTACAATTTATCCACCAATGGCGTGGCGCGCGCCCAGGCTTACATCAATTATTTCAAGAATCTCACCATTGACGGACAACCATTGAAGTTGGATTACATTTTCGCCGCCGCCGATTCGAATGGAAGTCATCGTCCGCGCCTCACCATCGAACCGGCCAGCAAAACGCTCGGCCTCGCGATTGACAGCCGGTTCAAGGCCAAAGATGTTCAAGGAGTCGCCGACGAAATCCAGTCCAAGCCACATGGCAGGGCGATATTGATCGTATGGCATCATGAAAAAATCCCGGCGTTGTTGGGCGCGCTGGGCGCCAATGCCTCTCAAGTCATCCCGAATGTCCAATGGCCGGAAGACGAATACGGCTGGCTGATTGAGATGCGCTACGATTCCAACGGACACTTGATTGAAACCAGGCGCATTAATGAAAAATTGATGCCCGATGACATCCGTAGTTGAACTCTTTGCGCTTTTGCGCATTAACCATCCGTTTTGATTCGTGCAATTCGTGTCTCGCTTTCCGCCATCCCCCTTCATTGGATGTTCGGCGTTCGGCGTTCGATGTTCTGTCTGCGCTCTTCTAGCTTCGGACTCCCATCTTCCATCTACCCTCTTCAATCTTCCACTCTCCTCTTCTCGTCTCTCCCCGCTCCCCGCTTCGCGCCTGCTGCCCGTTGCTCAATCATGGTGTTACCATGCGATAAAACCCTGAAGGCAGGTTGGTGAGTTCCGTGATTGTAAAAATAATCAGGGAAGATTCGCTCAGAAAATTTGTGACATCCGTCCACTGTGACAAATCGCTTGAAGTCTGGAGGCGATAATTTCTCCCCGCTTGCAGCGCGACCATGAGGCTGTCACCGTTGAGAGGATCGTGACTCAACAGCCATAATTGAGGCGGCGTAAGCGAACCGTTGACTAGAAGGTATAAACTGGCCACGGAACTGGTGACGGAGCCGACGGCGTTGGTGACGACGACCTGGTAAGTGCCTGCATCATTCGTCGAGATATTGTCCAGTTCCAGCACGTTCGTCGGATTCGCCAGGTTCAGGTTCGTCCCGTTCAAGAGCCATTGATAGCTTAATGGCTGGCTGCCGGAGGTGCCCACCGTGAAAAACACCGTCGCCCCCACATTCGTCGCCACATTCACCGGCTGGTTCGTGATCTTCGGCGGCAGCATCACCGTCAATGTCGCCACACTGCTCGTCGCCGACCCCAGCGTGTTGGTGATGACCAGATAGAACGTGTTGCTGCTGGCGTTGGTCAACGCTGAATAATTTGCCATCAAATTAAGGCCGAACAGCAGGCCAGGTTGGTTCGTCAACGCCGCGCCTTGGACATTGCCGCCACCGAAACTGACAGTCGTCGTGGGGTTGTTGCTGATGACAATGGAAGCCAGATTGGTGCCATTCCCGCTCCGCCACCACGTCGCGCGCATCGGTACCGCCCCGCTCGCCACCACGCTAAAATTCACCGCCTTGTTCGTCGCCGTCACCACGTTCGCAGGCTGTGTCAGTATCTGGGGCGGCGTCAGTACGGTCAGCGTCACCACGCTGCTCGTCACCGAATTGAATGTGTTGCTTACTATGAGGAAATAGTTCCCGGCATTGTTGGTTTGGGCGTTGGACAAGGCGTAGCTGACATTGGTGCCGTCTGGCAGTGCAACTATGGAACTGTTCGTTTGGTAGAAATACCACTGAAACGTCAGCGGGTTGGCCCCGCTGGCGACAACATTGAATGTGGCGTTGCTGCCAATGATTACGCTTTCATTGGTCGGTTGCACCGTGATGGTCGGGGAACCGTCAACCGTGAGCACCGCGTTGGAACTGGTGACGGAGCCGACGGCATTGGTGACGATGACCTGGTAAGTGCCGGCATCATTCGTCGAGACATTATCCAGTTCCAGCACGTTCGTCGGATTCGCCAGGTTCAGGTTCGTCCCGTTCAAGAGCCATTGATAGCTTAATGGCTGGCTGCCGGAGGTGCCCACCGTGAAAAACACCGTCGCCCCCACATTCGTCGCCACATTCACCGGCTGGTTCGTGATCTTCGGCGGCAGCATCACCGTCAATGTCGCCACGCTGCTCGTCGCCGACCCCAGCGTGTTGGTGATGACCAGATAGAACGTGTTGCTGCTGGCGTTGGTCAACGCTGAATAATTTGCCATCAAATTAAGGCCGAACAGCAGGCCAGGTTGGTTCGTCAACGCCGCGCCTTGGACATTGCCGCCACCGAAACTGACAGTCGTTGTGGGGTTGTTGCTGATGACAATGGAAGCCAGATTGGTGCCATTCCCGCTCCGCCACCACGTCGCACGCATCGGCGTCGCCCCGCTCGCCACCACGCTGAAACTCACCGCCTGTTTCGTCGCCGTCACCACGTTCACAGGCTCCGTCAGTATCAGGGGATTATCATTTATAAGAGCGTAGCTATGGGCATAACCACCGGCAATTGCCAGCACACTGGTCAAACTGGAGGGAGGATTGGTCTGGCCAAGCGACGTGTCGCCCCACTGCGTGACGGTTCCATCACTTTTCAAAGCCAGACTGTGGAAAAAGCCGGCGGCGATTCCCACCGCATTGGTCAAATCCGCCGGTGCATTTTCCTGGCCGAAATCCTGCGTGAAATCCGTTGTGCCCCTTGCACCCCAACCTTCCACCGTGCCGCCGGCTTTCAGTGCCAGCCCGTGCAATCCACCACCGGCGATGGCGACGACATTGGTCAGATCGGGCGGAAGATTGGTTTGGCCGTAATAATTGTCGCCCCACGCCACCACGGTTCCATCATTTTTCAAGGCCAGGCTGAAATAGCCGCCGCACGCAACGGCAATTACATTGGACAGGCCGGCTGGAACATCGCACTGACCGTAAAAATCATAGCCCCATGCTTCCACCGTGCCGTCGGTTTTCAGTGCCATGCTGTGGAATGCGCCGGCGCTGATGGCGACCGCATTGGTCACATCCGGCGGGACATCCGCCTGCCCATACCAGTCCGGATCGTATGAATATAAATTGCTCGTGATGCCCCAGCCAACCACCGTGCCATTCGTCAGCAAAGCCAGGCTGTGATCAATGCCTGCGGCAATGCCAGCCACCCCCGTCAAACCCGCCGGCACATTGGTTTGCCCATAATCATCATTGCCCCATGCTTTGCGCAACCGGCGGTTGTGGCGGAACAACCTCGACGGGCTTGGTATCTTGCTCAATGAGCGGACGCCGCTTGCGCCTGATGATTGGTAAAAGCTTGTCCATAATTTGAAGGGCGTCGGCGCGCGGATTGAACCGCACGCCGACGCCGTGATTCAGTTGTTGTGGTCGATGGCGACGATGCGAACGTTTTTGTTTTCAAAAACGCGCGTCCAATTCGCGCCCGTTTCCAGCTCCGCATTCGTGGGCGTATCGCCCGCGACCGATGCCGAGTTAAACCGCACGCCACGCGGATGAAGGATGTAACGGCGTCGGTTAATGAGCGCCGTATCGCTGTCCAGGCCGGCGCGATAGATTTCCACGCCTTCAGTGCCGATGCCGCCTTGCAGCGGTGTGGAATCCAGCGGCGCCGCACCCTTCGCGAACGCACCGGGGCCGAACAGGTAGCTGGTGTAAACCAAGCCATCCGTAGTGCCGGCACGAGTCGGGAGCGTGTCATCCACAATGACCCGGCGGCCTTGGAACGTCTTGATCTGCGCCTTGCCCTCGCTGTCGGGGATGAAGTCAATCAAGTCCAGCTTCCGCAACGCCGCCTCAGTCGCCGAATGAATCGCGATGGCCGTCAACCGGTCGCCGCGATCACCGAGCTTCACGGTCGCATCCACGAAGGTGCTGCCATTGAGCCGGGTCAAGGCCGACTGCCCTGCCACCGTCTCACTCGCGATGGCCAGCTTGTTGCCTGCCATCGTCGCCGCCGCAAAGATGCCCTTCAGCGAGCTGATGACGAGGCTCTGGTCAATGCGCGCCCAGTAGTCACCTACCAGGTCCACGATGGCCTGCATCGGATCGTCGCCCGAAATCACCTTCGCCAGATGATTCACACTCCACACCTGCGCATCGTTCTGGATGCGCGCGATGTCCTGGTCGCTGGTGATTTTGTTCACCGACAGCGTGGCACTGTCACTCAACAGTTGCCGCGTCGCCGTCAGGTCCTTCCAGAACGGCATCTTCACTTCACGCCCGCCGCCGGACGCCAAGGCGTCAAACTCCGGTGCGTTCTCGACGATGCCGCTTTGCACGAAGGCGGACAGCGCTGCCGTCCGCTCAATCGCGTATTTTTCGAATTCTGTGGGGATGATAATGTCCGCCACTGCTGTCTTTGCCATAACTCAAACCTTTCTCTTGTGATCCACTCAGGCTGCTGCTTTGAGGCGTGCCGCTAACGAGGGATCGGTTTTCTGCAGTTTCATTTGTTCCGTGAGATTCCAGCTATCCTTGCGGTAGGGATTTTTCACGGACCGTTGCGAACCCGCGGCACCCCCGGCACCGTTGCTGGCAGCCCCGCCACCAGCGTTGGATTCAAATAGATGCGGAGCGTCAGTCACTTGCGCGTCAACCCACTCCTCCAAAGTCATTGGCGTGATGCCATCTTTGCCGTAGCGAACGGTCTTGCCATCGGCTTCAAAAGCCTGCGGCGCGCCATTCACGAGCTTGAAAACCGTGCGCGCGCGGGCGGTGATGTCGGGAATCGCCGTCGGACGCAGACCACGTTTTGTGGCCACGGTGATGATGCCTTGATCAATCTGGATGCTCGTCAGGCGTGTGGTGAGTGAATCGCGTTCAGCGGTCACGGCGGAAAACTGCTTGTCCCAATCGGCCTTCAAACCCTTGAGCCGATCCGTCACGAGCTTCTCGATTTCCTCCGGTTTGTGGCCTTGCGCCTGCAATTCCAGTTTGCGCTTTTCCTCCAGCAGCCGGCGGTATTCGTCGGGATCAATCCCAGCGAAACGCGCATCGCGTTCCTCGAGCTGCTTGCGCAATTCAATGTTGTGGTTGCGCATCTCATCCAGCTTGGCCTTGCTGGCATCGCCTTCGGCGTCCAGCACCCATTCACCGCCGCGCTCCACGTAGAGCCGCACGTCCTCGGCGGGGATTTCCTTGATGTCTTTGTATTTATTTTTCAGTGGCATAATTTTTTACTGGTTGTTGGTTGATGCCGGAGTGGTTGCCGGAATCGTTGCGGCCACGGGGGAATTCCCAGGCTTGGGAAAGACCCCGGTCGGATTTTCACGACCGATTTGGCCAATGAGATTCTTTTCTTCCTTGTCTGTGCGTCCAGTCGGCAGGACTTCACCTTTGCGGAACAAATCAAACATCGTGGCCTGACTGATGGCTCCAGCCTGCCACGCGCCAACGATGGCGGTGAGTTCCAGGCTGGTCAGACCTTTGGGAGTGAAGTCGGTGTTGATCTGGAGCAGAACCAAATCTTCGCTGACATCTTCGGGAAACTGTTCGGTGCTGTTCCACCAATAAACCCAGCGCAGGACTTGGCTGATGGAATCGGACACGGACATGGCGAGTGTCATCAAAATGCTGTTCTCACCAGCCTGACGCAGTTCAATCGCATCAGCCGTTTCACCGACGCGCTTGGTGTCTTCCAACATCCGCGAGCCGAGGACGGCCATCATTCGTTCATCACGATCCTGTGCGTTCTCAAAGGTGGACAAGCCATGACCTTTGAATTCGAGAAAGCCAGCGACAGCGCCGACCGTGTCAGAAACCCATGCCGTGCTGCTGCCGATGCGAAGTTCAGCCGCCTTGTCGAAACCCGAAACCCAAGCCGTCGGCAGAGCGGTGAAGTGCAAACCATGCTTGTAATCTGCATCCAGCCGGTAATGGTCGAGGTTCACGGTGATGATGTCGGCGAGCGGCATCTTGTCCACGTCAGGCAACGAATTGCGTGGACCATGAAACACGAACGGAATCAGCGGCAACGGTTTGCCGAGGCGGAGCGGCACGCGGCTTTCCACCAATTTCCATTCAGACTTTTTACGGCGATTGTTGGCATTTTTCACCTCTTGCCAGATTTCAACGACGTAACGTGTGCCACCATCAGCCAGCAGTTCGAGCTTCAGCACACGAACGGTTTCAGTCAAATCCACGGCAAATGGATCTTCAGTGTCCGGCCGTTCCACCAATTCACGAAGTGCAACCAGGGAAACAACATTGCGGCCGTTGATGCGTTGCGTTTGCCAGTTCAGGATGTTTTCGGCAGCGTAACGGACAACATAGGCGCGCGATTCACCAGCACCTTGCCAGTCAATCAGCGTGCCACAGCGGCCCATGGCAATGACCTCGCCAACAATGGCTTTGCAAAACGTGAACAGCGAAGTCCCCATCAAATCCACGTCTTCAGTGAAGACACGCAAGGCGCCACCCATGCCGGCATGGCGGTCGGGAAGTTTCACTTCAGGATCACGACGAAACAGCAGACCGAGAAAACCATCAAGCGTGCGGCTGGTGGCATTGAAGAAGCAGGCCCGGGTTTTGTAGGCAAGATATTCATCGTCGGTTTGGGAATCCAGGCGCGGCAGATATTTTTCACCGCCAGATTTGACGGATTCATCACCGGCGATGACATCACGCGCCCGCAACCACGCAGGCAGGTTTGCGTCGTAATCAAGATGTGTGGAATTCGCCGGCACGGGCGAAATTTAGCACGGGATTTTTTCGTGTTGGTCACACGTCCAAATCAACCAACGGTCATTGACGCTCCTCGACGCTCGTTGACGGCCAGCAACGGCGGGTGACGGTCACATTTTATTTGACAGTTCTTAATTTCAACCGACAACCATACAAAATTAAGGCTTGTTCGATCTGCAGATTCTTGGAGTGCCTGCTTGCTGCTTAAGATTGACAGGCATAAAATCGCCCTGCATTTTCAACCGGACACCAAATGATTTTCACATGAATCATGTTGCTCAATGCAACGAATATAAAACGGCATTCGAAGGTTACGAGAGGAGCATATCGCAATCTGCCCGAAGCGTCGCCGGAGTGTTTGGCCGTTTTATTGAAATATTTGATCGAGAGTATCGACATGCTCGTCAACAGCGGGTGCTCACTACGCCAAACCTCAGCGTTCTGAAGGTTTTTGGCCTGAGATATCGGGAACTGCGACACTCCGATGCACTCGCCTGGTTTCTTCGAGAAAATTCAGAACACGAACAGGGCGATTTGTTCCTGCGCGCCTTCCTAAAACAACTCAGTGTTAAAATTCCCGAAAATATCAAATATACCGTCGATCGGGAGAGGCACAACAACATCGATATTTCCGCGTATGCCGCAGGAGTGTTTGCAATATTCATTGAGAACAAAATTCGGGGGAGGGAAGAAGAGGAAGATCAGTTTGAAAGATTGGTGGAGTCGTTAAATACATTCTCCAAGAACAATGGGATCCCGGAAGATGCGCGGATTGCGGTTTTTTTGACGGACGATGGTAGGCCGCCAGTCACCGCGCCAGAGTCTTCACATAACATACGCCGTATCGACCTATTTGATGCTTTTGCCGAAGCCTTGCAAACCGCTCCCAATAGCCCGTTGCTAGTTCGGTTCCTTGAAAATTATTGTCGTGAAATAAAAATGTTGATCTAAATCTTATGACTACTCAATTAAACGAAAGCCACGTTTGCTTGCTGGATAACTTGTCCACGTTTCGGAAAATGAAAGCCGGTGAGATTGAGGTGAACGAATATATTCAAGAAATCGCTAAGATTGTGGTTTCTGAAATAGTCAACCAACACAGCAGTCTGCTGGTGGGTGATTTGAGTGGAATAAAAAAAGAAGAATGGATTTCAATTACGCCGGCTAGGCTGGTAAACTACAAAAAACAAAATATCACGCTTTTCAATTTCGGTATTGAAGGATTGAGCGTCAATCAGATTTTCCCAATGGACGGAAATGGTAGGTTTCAGGCCTACGTATATTCTAATTGGTCCCAAAGTCAGAATCCGGAATTGTGTTCTAAGCTTGAAAAAGTGTTCCGCGCAATTGCCGAGCCGGATGGGTTCGGCTTGAGCGTTAACAATCCGGATCCTGGTTATTGGTATAGGAAGAAACTTCCACCGATCGACGCTGATAAATTCGCCAACAGCCAATTTTTCTCAGAATATTTGCGAGAACCATTTTTGACCGTCATCAAATGGTATGAAGCGTTCTCCGAGCAAATCCTTGCCCTTGACCCGTAACAATAATCAAAGGCGGCATCGTTGCAGCGCAGGACCAACCGCTTCGTTCGCCATCCAGCGGGCAGCCATCGCGCCAGCCTGCCGCAGGCGCAACACAGGCTGTCACGCTGTCTGCTGATCCGCTGGATGGCTGCCACTTCGCTTCGGAAAAGACAAAGTTAGTCTAATTGACTCCTTCGGGCTTCCACGGTTATTTGCCCGCCGCAGCCCATGTGCAGCACTCGCGGCGGGCTGTGACGTAGTAGGTGCGTGCCATCAGAAATAGTGTATGGCACGCACCTACTACATCACAGCACCGCCCGCAGTCGCGGGTTCTCACATTTGCTATTCGTCGTTTGAGGTTCGTTGCTTGGCTACGCTGTCCAGGCTTCACCACGAGCCGCGCAGCATCAGTCGCTGGTTCCGTATGCGCTGGTGGTTGCTCGTGGCATCCGAGCGCGTCATCCGCCATTTGCGCACTTGCGCCTATCGCCAGTATTACGCCAGCCAGCGCCGCCGGCCTTGAGAAGTTTCGCACAAATTTTAGGCTTACCCAGCAAATGTCCAACCCTCGTTGGCATAATCGCCCCATGCAAAATCAATTGTTAAGTTTTTTCGGCGAAGTCAGAAATGTGAATCCGCAAATCCTTTGGACGTTTCAATTGAAGACGAATAGCAACGAGAGTTGGCCTGAATCCATGCTGGTGAAAAAGGGAATGCCAACTGCCTGGACCGTTTCCATCGTAGCCGATGCGCAATATCAGATTCGGGGTAAATGGACTTGCGGTTTTTTGGCGGCACAACGATCCATTTCGCCACGCAAAGCCGCGAGAGACATCCTGGGAGAATCCAGAACCATCGTTGCTGATGTGATGGATGAATTTGCCGGGCGAATTTCGGATTTCCGTTGAAACTTTCGCGGCAACGGTAATTCGACCGTCACGCCAATTTTCGAGCATTAATCGTTTGCGGCACACGCGACCAGGTGAAATTGTGAGTCGTGGCCAATGCGATTGCTTTCGGTAATTCGCGAGCACTCGAAAGATAAAATTAGTTCGCGTTGCTCAATAGAACAATGGTTCGCGCCACGTTCCTGAATCACTATGCGCTCAACAAATACGAACGCGCCAACAATTCACGGTTTCCATTTACGAACCATGCGGGCGCACGCGCGGATGCCTGACGCTCATGCCCTCGCAGCCCGCTAACGCGGTCTGCTGGCGGGCACCGGCACGCCACCATTGGTGTTCTAACGTCATCCTCGGCGTGCCTTTCGCTACACCGCGCGTGCGTTGGACGCCTCCAGGTGATTGAATATCATTCGCGCATTCCAACCGTGAAATGTTGGCGGATGATTTTCAGGCGCGGTGTCAGGCAATACAACCTCGTCGCTTCGCTCCTCGCTGGGGTAAAGCAAACAGCCCGCCTTCACCGAGCCGACACTTGCACTTCGTGCCAAGTATCGGCACGGTTCCGCCCGTGCACGCGACTGACTCGCCAGCTTTGCACCCGCTCCACTCCGATCGCTCCAGCCCTGCATTCCGCCACAAGATTCACTGGCTCCATGCCTGGCTTCCGCTCATTCGTTCCGACGGCCGCAAACAGGCGAGACAGTCAGGACACAAATCGTGCGCGCCCGAAAAGGGAAAGGCCGCGAGACTACGTCCGGCCAGCAAGAAATAGCCCGCGATGCTTCGCACGGGCAAGACACAGCAATACGGCGCGAGGCTCCGCCTGTCGCCGAGGTCAAGCAATAGGCCGCAAGGCTTCGCCACGGCCAAGGCATCAGCAATAACCGTGAGATCGGTCATTTCCGCACCGCCTCCATTTCGCAAGCTACATTGCGGCGGACAGAAAGGACCGAACTCACTGTAAATACCAGATTAGTCCGAGACCCCGTCGCTGGACTCCGCAGCCTGCTGTCCCGGCTGCCCTGTCACCATCAGCCGGCCAG
Source organism: uncultured Verrucomicrobiae bacterium (assembly GCA_963827815.1). Classification (GTDB taxonomy): domain Bacteria; phylum Verrucomicrobiota; class Verrucomicrobiia; order Limisphaerales; family UBA11358; genus UBA11358. Next base: position 226,046 of record CAWHCL010000010.1, read on the forward strand.
CATTCCGCTACGTTCCCATCGGCGGGGACTCGGATTCGATGGCTTCGCGCTCACGCGACTGCGCCTTTGGTAAATAGTGGCAAGTGTGGCACACACCATCGGCTACGCGGCGGAATTGGCATGAAGGAATGCTTCCGGGATGGCACACAACACACATTGTCCGTTCGGTCAACCGATCCTCAACCAGCAAATCGCGCTGGCCTATCTCAGCGCCACCGACGCCGATGCCGCCAAACGTCAGTGGCGTTTCGTCATGGACGAGATGACCGGCACCAAACAAAAGGACACCCGCGATCGCTACGTCACCGCCTGGGCGGACCATGCGTTCGACCTCATCCGTGACATGCCGCTCCTCGAAACCCGCGCTGATCACGTCCTGAAAGTTCTCCGCACCGGCACCGTTTCGACCAACGTCTATCTGCGCCGGCTGCATAACTTCGCCCTCGACATGAACTGGCTGCCCAAGTCGCTCGTGCCCCGCCGGCAATGGCCCAAGCCCGTGTTCAAGCCGAAACGCGCCATCACGCTGGCCGAGCATGAAGCCATCGTCGCGCGGGAAACCAATTCCGAGCGCCGGGCCTTTTACCAAATGGCGTGGCAGTTGGGAGCGGCGCAGACGGATCTGGCCATGCTCACCGCCGAGGATGTGGATTGGGAACAGAAGGTCATCAGTTTCTTCCGGCGCAAAACCAAGAGCGTGGCGCGGCTGCATTTCGGCGCGGGCGTGGCGGCGATCCTGCAGGACCTGCCGAGCGAAGGCCCGCTGTTTCCGTATCTGGCAACCGTGCGCTGCGGCGACCGGGCGACGGAGTTTAGATCGCGTTGCCGCCAGTTGAATATCAAGGGCGTGACGTTGCACAGCTACCGATACGCATGGGCCGAACGCGCGAAAATAGCCGGGTATCCTGAGCGGTTCGCGCAGGAAGCGCTGGGCCACAACAGCAAGGCCGTGCACCGAACCTACGCCAAGCGGGCGCAGGTGTTGCTGCCGACCCTGGAAGATTACGAGAAGAAAGCCGAGCGTCCGCAGCCGGAGCTGGCGGCGGCGGGAATCAGTTCAGGGAAGCCGCAGTTGAATTGAGCACCGGCACGCGCGGCGCATCGTGGCTCTGTCCGCGGTGCGCCGTTTTCTTTTCATTGCGGGATTTCCAATATTGGACGACGCAGTCGGAAGCGCGGGCGAGCCATTTTTGGTCCCGGCGCAATTCCTCCAGCGCCACCGCCGAGAAATATTTAACGCCGGTCGCGGGCGGACGTCCTAGCGGTTTCAGAAGCCCCTCCGCCATCAGGATGGTGATCTCGTGCGTCGCGAAGCCGAGATACATGGCGGCCTCCTCGACTCTTAACCGTGCCGGGTAATTCTTGAGATTGAGAAATCGTTGCTGGTCATCACTCATATTCAAAATGTTTTTATGATTTTTCCGGCGGCGTGACCAAGTCGGCCTTGGCAGCATCCACCAACCCGCGAAGATTTCCATGCCGATGCGCGAGAAACCACAGGCCGACTGCCGAGGCGACGCCGGCCAAAATCAGAAGTTCATTCCCGACAATCAATGTCGGCAAAATAATCAGCGCGAGGCCACCGGCACAGATCGCCGCGCTAGTGGTGACGCTGCCGATGAGCAGCTTGAGCGGCGGATAGAACAGCGTCGCCAGGCCGAAAAGGAAGAGCGCAACGCCGACCCACACAATTCCCTTGAGGCTCGCCAGCTTCGCGCTCAACTCGCGCGCCGTGTCCTTTTGCGCCGCGCCAAGTTCAGTCTTTGCTCGCGTCTCCTCATGCTCGATGACAGGCATCCGATGCCGACAACCGGCGAGGACGGGTCGGTGAATTGAATGAGCGAGATGTGATTTGGGACCAGAAACAGATTAACGACACGATGAAAAAAATTACCGTGCTGGCCGATGCCGTCGAAGACCAAGAAAGCCTCGGTGACAGGAGCAGTTCCCGATATGAGGATTTGAATGAGAAATTGAAGGAATATTGGGATTTACTGAATCACAATGCCAAGCAGGTAAAGGGCAAATGGGTTCCAAAGGAATATCAGAAAGGTTCCACCAAAGAGAAAGCCGAATTGATCGGCAAACATTTCCGAAAGCTGCTGGATGGATATTTGCGCGATAACTGCCGGTCTTTGTATGAACATTTGATCGACAAAAACACCCTTTTTTACGGGATAAATAACTGTTACCGACCAAAACCCGCCATCCGGTGGGAGTTCGATTTCAAGGGAGGAAAAAAAGGAACGTAATCTTCCGAAAAGGAACAACAAATTCCGCCTTCTAGTCTTTAGAAGGCCCGGAGGCGTCCGAGCCACAGTGGTTCGGACGCCTTTCTTTTTGGGCCAAAGCGACGGTGAAGACTATGAAGACGAAAAGCAATGCAGGCCAGGCGATGCGAGCGGCGCGACGGCGCTTGCCGGAAAGCCTCGTTCTTGGAATGCAGCAGGGCTTTGGCGGCGGCTTCGTCGCGGGTGCGCAGGCTCTCCTGTTTGCCGTTGTGAGTGTCCTGGCTGTAGTAGATGCCGTTGCGGCGGTAGAGACTGAATTGCGGTTTCATAACATTGTCTTTCTGCCGGCAATGTTATTTTCCTCGACGACCCCTCGTAATTGAGCAGGCAGTGAGTTGGCAGTGGGTAACTACTGGGTAAAGCGTAGTTAAACCGATTCCAAACGCTTTACTGGCAGTTTCACTGGCAGTGGCCACCTGCCGCCTCGTAAGACACTAATGCACAAGCATTAAAGCTTGGAGGCGAGGGTCGGAATCGGACGCATCCCGCCTTCCACAAGCCACTCGAAATCAACTGCCTATGGCATCGCTGATGCCCTGAATATAAAGCGGTTACGTTTTATGTCAAGCTTAACCGCAACCGACTTTTTTTAACTCAATTTAACCCCCACCAGATGGGGTTTGCTGGCACTCCTGCTGGCACTCGAAGCGTGGCTCCTTTAACCGCAGACGCCGGTCACTGTTCCTCGGCGCGATAGAAGCGTGTCGGGAAGTTCGTGGCGCTCGAATCGAGAAACTGGATCGAGCCTGTGGCGGGGGGATTAGTATAAATCGGCGTCCACTGATTCAAATTCGTCGAGGCGTAGATCACCACTGAGCCGCCATTCAAATTGTCCAACTGCAATTGTAAGCCGCCTCTTGTCCAGCGCAGTCCGGTTGTGTTGAAAGTCAAGTTTGTCGCCGGAAGCGGCTCGCACATGCCGTTAGGTCCGGCATTGTAAATCGCGGCGATTTCCGTGAAAGACAAAGCTCGGTTGTAGATTTTAAATTCATTGATTAAACCGTTAAATGGGTCTTGGTAGCCACAGCAGACCCCTGATTGACCAATCACAAATTGGCGGGATGACGCACTCGCGGGAAGCACTGCAATCGGCTGGGAATTAATAACAACACCATCGAAATACTCACTGTAATTGGTCCCGTCACACACTATGGCATAGTGGGCCGAGCTTGCCGACGGGGCGACAGGCAGCCGCGGCAATAATTGATACCCACCCGCACCATTGCCAATGCTTAGCCAGGAGTTATAGGATATTAGCGGATAGTCAGTGTTTTCAGCATCGGTGCCGACGAATCCGAATGTTGGTTCGCCGCCAGCCACTGAACTCGCCCAGAACTCAATGGTAAATGTAGGCTTTAACAGGTCCGAAACAGGCTGGAGAGGCATGCTCACTTCCCCGTCAACTCCGTTAAAGCTGAAAGCTTCGCCAATTTCGCCCGTCGCATAAGTCACACCGCCCACCAAAGTCCCATTGTTTGTGCCAACAATATCGTTTGCATTGCCATTGCCCGGCCACCATGCGACCAAGCCTGACGGTGGAGTGAGGCAATTCGTGCCGGGATTAAACACCAGAAGGTTCGCGATACTGCTCGTGACAGCGCCGAAGGCATTAGTAATAACGACGGTATATGCTCCGTTATTGGTTGCCTGCACGTTGCTGAGGCCCAGCGTTGCATTCGTCCCGGCTATTAGGCTCGCATTATTAAACTGCCACTGGTAAATAAGAGGCGGCGTCCCAGTGGCCACAACACTGAATGTAATGTTTCCACCTGGCACCGTGATTTGGCTGAATGGCTGAGTGACGATTTGAGGCGGCAAATCCAATGTCAGAGTCCCGGGCACCGGCATCGAAATGTTATTGCTCTTGTTCGATTCGTAAATGTAATTGTATGGGTCCACCTGCACGAATAGCGTGTAATGATCAGTTCCGCCGAGGCTGATAGGCAGCGTCACAGAGTTGGTCTCAAAATAACTGCCTCTGATTGGAACGCCCTGGCTATAATAAAAATCACCCAAATCAACCGAGTTTGCGTCTATTATACCATTAGTAGAGAACCAGACTCGGTCATACCAACCGCCAGTTGCCGGGCCGATTCCCTGATTGGTAACACCCCAAGCCACTGTGATAACCGGATTTGGACTCGTTGCGGTAACAGTTGCCGGCGCTACTACCCATACCGGAACCAAGTCCGGCGGTGTTAGTGTGAATGTGCCGGAAATACCAACCGACATTTTATCGGCTAAATTTGCTTCGTAAATCGAATTCCCTGCATCCACTTGCACGAACAAAGTATAGTTTCCATTCGCATTCATTGGCAGAGTCAAATTGTTTGTCTGCCAGTAACTACCTTCCGCCGGCACGGCTTGATTGTATTCGTAAAAATAGCCCAAAGGAATAGAATTTGCATCAAATACCCCATTGGTCGAAAACCAAACTACATCATACCAACTGCCTGATGCCGATGCCGGGCCTAGATTTGTCACGCCCCACGACACTTGGACTGATGGATTGGGTGCGTTCGCTGTCACGCTGGTCGGCGCGGTGAAGGCAATAGGCGCGAGGTCGGCTGGCACACTCATCGTGAAAGTGAAATTCTCGGCGTTGGGCGAGGTATTGGTAACGGTAAGGTAATACGAATAACCTGGCAGCCACGGCCAGTTGTTGGGTGTGGTCAGCAATTGATTGAAGCTGACATTAAGCTGATTCTGACTAGTCCAATGCGCCGGGCCGCCTGCCAAGGCGATAGTGCCTTGTTCGAGTGAGAAGTCAATGTCGGTTGAATTGGACGCGCTGAACAGGATGCGCGTGGCCGTAGGGGGCACGTCCATGCGATACGTCAAGGTTCCGTAACCAGGGATCATCGTGTTGATCAAACCACCGTCAAATGCAAGTGCATTCGTCACAGTAATCGTGCCACCATTCGTCGCTGAACTGACGGAGAAAGTCGTATCAACCGGAGACCAGAATCCGAGATAGTAGATGCCACCGGGACGAAGGGGTGGCGTGGTCAGGCTATATGTTCCAGGATTATCGAAGCGCGGATAAGAGCCTTCATTCTTCCAATCGGTAGCCCACGTTTGTAAATCATGCGATCCGTAATAAGGATAGAAGGGTGTTGGATTATAATTCGGATTCTCGTAATTGCCAGGAGATGTATAGTCACCATCACCAGGAGGCACTGTATCGCGAACAAACATTATGGCACTGCCAAGGCTGCGGCTAAACGTCACCGCCCAATTCGTCGGAGCCGGGTCGGGGATTTGCACGCGATAATAACGCCAGTCGCCACCGTCCAGATTTTGATTTGTCAAGTTGCCGCCGTTCAACGGCAAATCTTGCACCAGACCATTCGTGACTGAATTGCCGCAGGAAAGTTGCAGACGGTAACGCACATTGGCATTGCCACTTGCCTGCACCGCAAGAACCCATAAACCATTCGTAAGCTGGGTTTCATAGCGGCCATTGAGCGGAACCCAGTTGCCATATTCCGTTGTGCCGCCAGTCAAATAGCGATCATAAATAGTTCCACCTTGACCTAATGCGTTATGAGCCAAAGTGGGCGCGGCACCAGTCCGCAGGTAGAGATTTGGATTTCCACTGATGGCCTGCAATTCGGTGCGCAACACACCAGCGTTGTTAGTCGGCACAACCACTGCATAATAATCATATTGGCCTTGCTTGAGATCAATACCTTGGTCGCCCGGCAGCGGGTTGCCATTGGTGTCCACGCCGCTGTCACCGATAAACGGCAACACCAGCCCCGGTGCGGTATTCGTCTGTCCCACTGCGGGCATCATCCAAACAGCATGGGCTAGCGTATTGGTGGTAATGACACTGCTGGTCAGCGAATAAGTGGTGGCACCACTCGCATTCACTTCGACATACCATGTGCCCGGTGCCAGATAAGGCGGAACGATGGTGGCGGTGACGGTGTTGAAAGGCGAAGTCCCATCACCATTATTATTATCTGGCAAAAGATTCTCTCGCACCCGCAAGGAGGGCGTCCCGTTGATCGCGGTCAAATCCAGCTTCCATCCCAGGACAGGCGCACCGTTCACGAAAGCTGGAACATTCACCTGATAAAAATCGCTTTCCGTATCGGCCAACACGCCCGAAGCAACATTTGTCAGACTGCCGTTGTTAAAATCAGGACTAAAACTTAGTTGCGGCACAACCGGAGCACTAAC
>CAWHCL010000011.1:0-50612 GCA_963827815.1 uncultured Verrucomicrobiae bacterium
CGGACAAGTTCATGCCTGCGCGCGACGCGATTCTCGCCGAGATCGAGAAGGTGAAATCCATCTCGGTTTCCGCCAACGAAGTAAGCAAGGCGGCCAAGCAATTCATCTCCGCCACGCTGTCCACGCGCAAGACGATGGAGGGCCAGGCGAACGACCTCGGCGGAAGCTGGCTCGCGGCGAACAATCTCACGTTCTCGGAGCGTTACCTTGCCGCCATCAAGCGCGTCTCGCACGGCGACGTGCAGCGCGTCGCCCGCGAATATCTCACGGCGGAAAACCGCACGCTCTACGCGCTGTTGCCGAACGGCACGTCGCCGAAGGTTGCCGCGGCAGTGGAAACGAACAGCGACCAGCCGGTCAAGAAATTTGACCTGCCGAACGGCCTGCGCCTGCTGGTGAAGGAGAATCACCGCCTGCCGTTCGTGGAGTTTCGCGCGGCGTTCAAGGGCGGCGTGCTGGCGGAAACGACCGCGAACAACGGCATCACGCAATTGCTCGCCAAGACGCTGCTCAAGGGCACGCCGACGCGCACCGCGGAAAAGATCGCCACGGAGATTGAGTCCGTCGGCGGCAGCATTGACAGCTACGGCGGCAACAACAGCTTTGGCGTGAACGCGGAGGTGTTGAGCAGCGATTTCGCGACCGGGCTGGATTTGCTCGCCGACGTGCTGCTGAACCCGATTTTTCCCGCCGAACGAACTGGACCGCGAACGCGAGGTGCAGATTGCCAGCATTTCCGCGCGGAAGGATGATTTGCTCAAGAGCGCGAGCGTGGCGATGCGGCGCGGATTGTTCGGCGACACCGGCTACGGGTTGGACTCGCTCGGCACGGAGGAATCTGTCGGGAAGATTTCCACGCGGCGATTTGAGGTCGTTCCATCAAAAGCTGGCGGTGCCGAACAATTGCGTGCTGGCGATTTATGGCGACGTGAATGTCGGCGATGTCAGGAGCGGCCGTTGAAAAGGCGTTCGGGAATTGGAGAAGAATCCGGGCGGAAAATTGAACCTCCAAACTCCAACATCCAACCTCCACACATCCAAGCGCGTCGAGGAAATGCGGGACAAGAAGCAGGCGGTGCTGGTCATCGGGTTCACCGGCACGACGATGGACAGCGAGGACCGTTATGCGCTGGATGTGTTGCAGGAATGTTGCAGCGACCTCGGCTCGCGACTGTTCCTGCGCATCCGCGAACAGCTTGGGCTGGCTTATTACGTCGGCGCGCAGAACATGGCCGGACTTGCGCCGGGTTACTTCGCATTTTACACCGGCACCGAGCCAGCCAAGGCCGCGCAGGTGGAAACGGAATTGCTCAAAGAAGCGGAATTGCTGCGCACGGAAGGGTTGACCGCCGAGGAACTCAAGCGCGCGAAGGCAAAAATCATCGGCCAGAAGAAAATCGCGCGGCAGGACCTCGGCAGCCTCGCGCAACTGACGGCGCTGGACGAACTTTACGGCCTCGGCTGGCAGCGCGCGGAACTGGATGACGCGAAATACGAAGCCGTCACGCTGGAACAGGTCAAGGCCGCCGCGCAAAAATATCTGAAACCGGATGGGTTTGTGGTTTCTATCGTTAAGCCGGAGAAATAAAGCTGAAAATTGAAGTCAGTAGACAGTAGTCAGGAGAAAAACAGGAAAGCAGAAATTTGGAAAGCAGAAATAGCGTGGTGCGGGGCACAAATCTAACAGCCCTACCTCACCCTAACCCTCCCTCCCGCTCTCGCGGGCCGGAGAGGGAATTGGAATACCGAACTCCTGTTCGGCCCGATGTTATCACCTGCACGAACGAGCCGATCAGGAGATCGGCGTTCCTGCCGGAATGATCAACCGCTGGAATTTATCACGGAACCTTGCGCTGCTGAACGGCCATTCCTCTACCATTCGACACAGCTTCGCTTTCACGGGATTGTTCTCGATGTATTGAACCGCTTTTCGCTGCCGTTCTTCGTCACGCATAAACGTGTCCCAATACTCGCGCTGCCAAAACGATTGGATCGCCGAATTCCTGTTCGGCCAGGTGTTATCACCCGCACGTACGAGCCGATCAGGAGATCGGCGTTCCTGCCGGAATGATCAACCGCTGGAATTTATCACGGAACCTTGCGCTGCTGAATGGCCATTCCTCCACCATTCGACACAGCTTCGCTTTCACCGGGTTGTTCTCGATGTAGCAAACGGCCTTCTTTTCCTGCGCCTCATCACGCATGAACGTGTCCCAATACTCGCGCTGCCAAAACGATTGGAGCACCGAACTCCTGTTCGGCCCGGTGTTATCACCCGCACGTACGAGCCGATCAGGAGATCGGCGTTCCTGCCGCACCTTCGCCAGCGTTTTTGCCGCAACGAACTTTTTCCACATCGCCACCAGTTTCCACAGAGGCATCTGCCAGACATGAACCAGCACATGAATGTGGTTCGGCATCACGCACCAAGCCAGCAATTCGTAGCGTTCTTTGTGAAAGTGAAGCATCGCATCCTCGACAATTTTTGCGGTCCGTAGATCACGCAAGTGACATTCACCGGCTCCGCGATCAAGATACTCCTCCAGTTTTGTGCGTTTCTCCCGATCATCTTCGATCTTCAGCAAATGCTCCCACTCGCCGCGACACGAAACGGGCATCGAATCGGCAAGACGAAACGTGACGAATTGAACAAGGCCGGGAAAATCGCAGTGCGGCAAGTAACCGCGTTCGTGCCAGCCGAGAAAGCCCAGCACTTTCTCCTCATCCGCAAGCGGATGATTCCAACGATTCTTTTCCGCCACCAAATTGCGCAAGTATTCGCGTTTGGTTTGCGGTTTCATTTTTCGGAGCGCCGATCTCCTGATCGACTCGTCAATTAATTTTTGCAAGACTGGCCGAACAGGAGTTCGGCGTTCCGACTACGCCTTCGCCACCAACTGGCGCAACACAAAAGGCAAGATGCCGCCGTGCTGGTAGTAATCAATTTCGATGGGCGTATCTATGCGGCATCGAACGGAAACATTTTCCACATAGCCGTCCTTGCGCGTGATCTTCAGCGTCAAATCCTGCTGCGGCTTGATGTTGGCGTCAAGCCCGACGATGTCGTAAATCTCCGTGCCGTCGAGTTTCAAGGTCTGCGCGTTGGTGCCATCCTTGAATTGCAGCGGCAACACGCCCATGCCGACGAGGTTGCTGCGGTGGATGCGCTCAAAGCTCTGCGCCACGACGGCTTTGACGCCGAGCAGGTTGGTTCCCTTGGCCGCCCAGTCGCGGGACGAGCCTGTGCCGTATTCCTGACCGGCCAGCACAACGAGCGGCGTGCCTTGCTTTTGCATATTCCATCGCCGCGTCGTAAATGGATGTCTTGACGCCAGCCGCCATGGGAGTGGTTTCGGGCACTTGAGATTCCAGGCCCGTGCTTTTCTTCAGAAAATGGTGTCGCCGCCTTCCTGGCCGGCAAGCATCAGGTTTTTGATGCGGACGTTGGCGAACGTGCCGCGCGTCATCACGCGGTCGTTGCCGCGCCGCGAGCCGTAGCTGTTGAAATCCTCCGCCGTCACGCCGTTCTCGATGAGATATTTTCCGGCGGGCGAAGATTTCTTGATGGAACCGGCGGGCGAAATATGGTCGGTCGTCACGCTGTCGCCGAAAATGGCCGAGCGCGCGCGCGCCGGTGATGGGCGTGATGCTGCCGGGCTGCAACGAAAAGTTCGTGAAGAACGGCGGCTCCTGGATGTAGGTGGATTTGCGATCCCACTCATACACGTTGCCGGTGCTGGACGGGATTTCGTTCCATTTGGGATTTTGCGCGGCGAAATCCTTGTAAAGCTTGCGGAACACTTCCGGCTGCAACGCGGATTGCATGAGGTCGCGGACTTCCTTCAGGCTCGGCCAGATGTCCTTCAGGAAAACCGGCTTGCCGTCCTTGCCGGTGCCGAGCGCGTCGTTGACGAGGTCAATATCCACGCGGCCCGCGAGCGCGAACGCGACGACGAGCGGCGGCGACATGAGGAAGTTCGCCTTGATGTTCTGGTGGACGCGCGCCTCGAAATTGCGGTTGCCGGAAAGCACGGATGCGGCGACCAGATTATTTTTCACCACGGCATCCTCGATGGCCGGGTGCAGCGGGCCGGAATTGCCAATGCAGGTGGTGCAACCGTAGCCGACGAGATTGAAACCAAGCTTGTCGAGGAACGGTTGCAGGCCGGTCTTGTTCAGATAATCGCTGACGACGCGCGAGCCGGGCGCGAGCGACGCTTTGACAGTGGGATTGACCGTAAGCCCCTTTTCAACGGCTTTCTTCGCGAGCAGGCCGGCGGCGAGCATGACGCAGGGATTGCTGGTGTTGGTGCAACTGGTGATGGCTGCGATGAGCACGGAACCGTTGCGCACGTTACCATCCAGTTGCGGAGCTCTTGTGTGAATCGGATCGGCTGTGGGATGTTCAGAAGCCATCTCCCTTTCGCTTCGTTGAGCGCTACCGTTCTGACTGCCGCCTCCGGGATGAATCTCGCCGCCCGCCGAGACATGCACGGAGCGCGACAACTCTTCGGCCTTCATGCCGAATCCATTTTCGGTGACAGGCTTGCTGAACGCTGCGAAGAATTCGCTTTTGAGTTTCGGCAATTCGATGCGGTCCTGCGGCCGTTTCGGGCCGGCGACGCTGGGCAGCACGGTGCCGAGGTCGAGTTCCAATTCCTGCGAATAGGCGATGTCGCCTTTCTTCGGAATGCCCCACAGGCCCTGCGCCTTGTAATAATTTTCGTAGGTCTTGCACGGCTTCCTCGCTGCGGCCGGTGGCGCGGAGGTAATTCACGCATTCGGCGTCAATCGGGAAGAAGCCCATCGTCGCGCCGTATTCGGGCGCCATGTTGGCGATGGTCGCGCGGTCCACCAGCGGCAGCGCCGCCGCGCCGGGGCCGAAGAATTCCACGAACTTGCCGACGACTTTCGCCTTGCGGAGCAGTTGCGTGACGGTGAGCGCGACATCCGTGGCGGTGACGCCTTCGCGGATCGCGCCGGTGATGATGAACGCCCACGACATCCGGCGTGAGGAAATAAACCGGCTGGCCGAGCATGCCCGCCTCCGCCTCGATGCCGCCGACGCCCCAGCCGACGATGCCGAGGCCGTTGATCATCGTCGTGTGCGAATCCGTGCCGACGAGCGTGTCGGGATAGTAAATGGCGTCTGGCGTCCGGGATTTGGGGTCTTGGGAGGACAAAACGCCCTTGGCGAGATATTCCAGATTCACCTGATGCACGATGCCGATGCCCGGCGGCACGACCTTGAACGTGTCGAACGCCTGCATGCCCCATTTCAAAAACTGGTAGCGCTCGCGGTTGCGCGTGAATTCCAAATCCAGATTCCTCGCCATCGAATCCGCGCCGCCGGCGAAATCCACCTGCACCGAGTGGTCCACGACCAAATCCACCGGCACGAGCGGCTCGATGATTTTCGGATTTTTGCCGAGCTTGGCGACGGCGCTGCGCATCGCCGCCAAATCCACGAGCAGCGGCACGCCGGTAAAATCCTGCAACACGATGCGCGCGACGACGAACGGGATTTCCGCCGTGCGCGTTCCGGTCGGCTTCCAGTTGGCGAGTTCCTTGATGTTCGCCTCGCTGACTTTTTTGCCGTCGCAGTTGCGCAGGACGGATTCCAGCACGAGGCGGATGGAGACGGGCAGTTTGGAGACGGGGCCGACGCCGGCTTTTTCCAGCGCGGGCAGCGAATAGAATTTCCCCTGTTTGCCGTTGCCGAGTTCAAAGTTTTGCAAGCGTTCCGAACAAATTGTGTGATGCGTTCATGTAATTCTCAAAATAACTCCAAGAAAATGAAGCCTGCGCGCCGATGTGTCAAGCGAAGCGGAGCGTTGGAGTTGACACGGCGTTCAGGAGTGCGCGCCCACCAATATTTTGAAATCAGGACACGCCAAAGCGCGAACTCCAGCAATCATTTCGCCGACAACAGTTCGCGCTGCAGCAAATCGGTGATGCGGAGCTGGAGCCGTTCCAAATCCAGCGGCTTGGTGAAGAAATCATCGGCCTGCATCGCCACGGTGCGCTTGGTCACCTCGCTGGACAGCGCGCTCATGAAGATGATCGGGATTTTTTTCGTGGACGGCTGGCGGCGCAGGATTTCGCAGACCGAGAGGCCGTCGAGGTCGGGCAGCAGGATGTCGAGCAGGATCAGGCTGGGCTTGAACTGCCGCGCCTGGCTCAACGCCTGCACGCCGTTGTTGGCCACGATGAATTCGCAGCCCAGCCCGGCGAGGCGATATTGCACCAGCTCGATGAAATCGCTCTCGTCATCCACAATCAAAATTCTTGGCACCACGTTGCCAGCTTAAGCCAGCAGCCGCGCCAAACCAAATGGCGGGCCGGTTAAAGCCCGGTGACGAAATGGAAACGGAAATCCGGCCAATAAACTTGTTGCGCCGCCGCGACTCTGGCAGTTTCCAAAAATGCCAACGCGAAACGGCTCATTTCATCTGTTCCGGCTATTCGGAATTGATGTGTATTTGCATTGGGCCTGGTTTCTCGCCGCGTTTTATTTTGTCAACCAGGCAAAAGGTTATTCTTCCCCGGTTTGGAGCGTGCTGGAATGTCTTTCGCTTGTTCCTGATTGTGCTGATCCACGAATTTGGCCACCAGCTTGCCTGCCGGTCGGTCGGCGGAAAAACCAGCGTGATCGTCCTCTGGCCGCTCGGCGGCGTGGCTTACGTTGCGCCGCCGCAACGTCCCGGCGCGCAGCTTTGGAGCATCGCCGCCGGGCCGCTGGTGAATGTGATTCTGTTTCCGATTTTATACGCGCTGCTGTGGCTGGGCGCGCAAGCTCGGCTGGTACTGACAGCCCACCCGACTGGTTCCGATTTCATCAACAACGTCTGGTATCATCAACTTGGTTTTGCTGATTTTCAACATGATGCCGATTTATCCGCTCGACGGCGGACAAATTTTGCGGTCGCTGCTTTGGTTTGCATTCGGGCGAGCCCGCAGTTTGATGATTGCCAGCAGCATCGGCTTTGTCGGCGTTGCCGGGTTGATTGCGCTGGCTTATCTGGCCAGCAATCCGTCTGGCTCGGCATCATGGCGGCTTTCATCCTGATGAATTGCTGGGGCGGGTTGATGCAGGCGCGCGCGATGGTAAAAATGGCGAATGCGCCGCGCCGCGAGGGATTCGCCTGTCCGGTCTGCAAAACCGTCTCCGCCACAGGGCTGCCATCTGGCACTGCGGCAAATGCCGGAAAGCCTTCGACATTTTTGAAACACAGGGCGTTTGCCCCCATTGCCAGACTCAATATGCCGCGACCACCTGCCCGGAATGCGGCAACCTGCGGCCCATCAGCGAATGGATGACTTCCATCGACCGCCCCGCCGAAGCTCATAAACAATTCAGGCCGCCCAAATGAGCGGCCTGAACGAGATGCGTTGTCCGCAAAACTCTAACCCAGCTTCGCCAGCGCCGCCTTGATCGCCTCGAAGTTCGGCAAATCCTTCGGCGTCGGCGTCTGTTCGCTGTATTGCACCACGCCGTTCTTATCAATCACGAACGCCGAGCGCGCCGCCGTGTCGCCCACGCCGGCCAGCATCGGGAACACCACATTGTAAGCCTTGATGGTGGTCTTGTTCAAATCGCTGGCGAGCGTGATGCCGATTTTTTCCTTCTGCGCCCACGCTTCCTGCGCGAACGGGCTGTCCACGCTGATGCCGATGACGTCGGCGTTCAGGCCGGAATAGGCGTCGAGGCCGGCGGTGAGGTCGCACATTTCCTTGGTGCAGACGCTGGTGAAGGCGAGCGGGAAAAAGAGCAGCACGGTGTTCTTGCTGCCGAAGTTGCTGCTTAATTTCACATCCACCAGGCCGGACGCCTGTTTGGATTTCAGGGTGAAATCGGGAGCTTTTGATCCTGTGGGAATGGCCATAATCGTCTTTGGTTGTTTGGTTAATGTGTTCCTATGCTCCGCGCATTCTGCTCACTCGGCGCACATGTGTCAAACGAGGTATTTGCGGATCGTTAAGCCGATTTTCAACTTTGAATAGAAACCGGGCAGCAGACGCCAAGGGGACGCGGGAAAATCCCGCGGATATGGACATCCGTGCCCGGTGAAGAACCGCACGCGCCATTTTCGGCGCGTCAAAATATCTCAAACAACCGCCAGGACTGTTTCCGACTTCACTCAAGACCGGCAGCAGCGTTTCGTGAGACGGGGTTTCAAACTCGTAACGGATCGGCACCTGAAAAATCGACTTCGGGGCGGAATCTCACCACGATTTGCTCCAGCTGCCGGCATCCGCGCCTTTTGATGGCGGGAGCCGCGTCAACCGGCACATCCGGCCTTTTGCAAAGCCTCGTCTCTGTCCGGCTGGCTGCCAACTATCATGCTGTGAACATGGCACATACGACAGGAAATCGCGGCCAACCCTATTTTGGCATCTTTTGAGCCAAATTTGCCTGAGATGTTCGGAAAGAAATCAGACGGACCACACCGGACGATCAGCTGAAATGAAATCACAGCGCGGACAGAACTTCCTGCGCGTGTTCCTCCGGCTTCACCTGCGGCCAGATTTTTTTGATGCGCCCGTCCGGCCCGATGAGGAACGTCACGCGGTGCGTGCCCAGATATTTGCGGCCCATGAAACTTTTCTCGCCCCAGACGCCGTAGGCTTCGACAATCTTTTTGTCCTCGTCGGCGAGCAGCGTGAACGGCAGCTTGAATTTCTCCACGAACTTGTCGTGCGACTTCACCGGGTCGGTGCTGACGCCGAGCACGACCGCGCCCTTTTTCTTGAAGTCCGCGAAATGGTCGCGGAACGCGCAGGCTTCCTTGGTGCAGCCGGGCGTGTCGTCCTTCGGATAAAAATAGAGGATGACATTTTTGCCCTTGAAATCGGCGAGTGAAATTTTCCCGCCGCCGTTCGTCGCCGCGGAAAATTCCGGCGCGAGCATCGCCTTCCTTTAGTTTCAATTGAATTTCCTTTGCCATAAATCAGGTCTTCGTCGGCGAACTCGCCGGATGCGAACCAAGCTGCTTCACGCCGTCCCAAATGTAAAGCAGTCCGGAGACGCCGGTGAAAATGCCAGCGCCGAGAATCCAGATCCTGCAACAGGCCGCGGTCGAAATCCCAGCGCAGCAAAATCCAGATGACGGCGAGCATCTGGAAAACCGTGGCGAGCTTGCCGGTGAGGCGCGGGCGCACATTGACCTTGCCGACGGTGAAATGGATGACGACCATGCCGATCAACATCAGAAAATCGCGCCCGATGATGGTGCCGGTGAACCAAAGCGGGATTTGCCGGAGATACGGCGCGTTATTGAAGCTCAACAGCGACGATGCCGGAGACGAGCAGCAGTTTGTCCGCGAGCGGGTCGAGGATTTTGCCCAGCTCGCTGATCTGGTTGTAGTGGCGCGCGATGTAGCCATCCACGCCGTCCAGAATCGCCGTGATGGCAAAGCAAAGAATCGCCGCGAGCCGGTGCATTTCGTTGCCGGTCTTGACGTAGTAAAGCGTTTCGACGACGAAGAACGGAATCAGCAGGATTCGCAGGATCGTGACTTTGTTGGCGGTCGTCATTGAAGGAAATTTTGACACGAATTTCACGGATTGGCACGAATTCAATTCGGATGACTTTTGTCACGTGATTTGTTAAATTTCGCGCGCATGAAATCTGAAAAATCAATCCAGCCGGTTGTCGGCATTTTGATGGGCAGCGACTCGGACTGGCCGGTGATGAAGGCCGCCGCCGATGCGCTGGCGGAATTTGGCATCGCCAGCGAAGCCAAGGTCATCTCCGCCCATCGGGACCCGCACGGGCTGGAGAAATATGTCACAACCGCAGTCCAGCGCGGCCTGCGCGTCATCATCGCGGGCGCGGGCGGCGCGGCGCATCTGCCGGGCGTGACGGCGGCGTTCACGACATTGCCGGTCATCGGCGTGCCGATTGAAAGCAAATCATTGAAGGGCCTCGATTCGCTGCTGTCCATCGTGCAAATGCCGCCGGGTGTGCCGGTGGCGACGGTCGGCATCGGTGCGGCACGCAATGCGGGGCTGCTGGCGGTGCAAATCCTCGCCGTCGGCGACGAGCGATTGCAAAAGGCGTTGACGGAATTCAAGCAAAAGCTCGCCGAAGAATCACGCGCCAAGAACAAAACGCTCGCGCAATAATTCCCGATGCAACGGCTCATCGAGGGCGTCCACAAGTTCCGCACCGACGAGTTCGGCAATTACCGGAGGCTCTTCCGCAAGCTGTCGCAGGAGGGCCAGAACCCGCACACGCTCTTCATCACCTGCTCGGATTCGCGCGTGCTGGCGGAACTCATCACGCAGAGCAAGCCGGGCGATTTGTTCGTCGTTAAAAACGTCGGCAACATCGTCCCGCCCGCCAGCGCGACGGGCGACACCAATTCCACCGCCGCCGCCATCGAGTTCGCGGTGGAAAACCTGCGCGTGAGCGACATCGTCGTCTGCGGCCATTCGCAATGCGGAGCGATTTCCGCGCTGCTCGGCGAAACACCGGTCAGCGATTCCACGCCGCATCTGCGCGACTGGCTCAAGCTTGCGTCGCCCGTGCTGGAGACATTGAAGACGGATTACGCGCATCTCCACATACCGGCTGAACGGGAAACCGCCGCCGCCGAGGAGAACGTGCTGTTCGGCCTCGACAATCTGCACAGTTATCCGTGCGTGCAGGAACAACTCGATGGACGGCACGCTGCGGCTTCACGCGTGGTTCTTCAAGATCGCCACCGCCGAATTGTTCGCCTTTGACCCGGAGACGCAGCAGTTTCGCCACTGGTGCGGGAAAACTAAATTGCCTTCCCGCTGTCGCTGAATCAAACTGGCGCACCCCCTTTTCTTACGGCTCATCATTTTGGAATTGTGAAAGAAGTTGTGCGCGCTTGTAACCCTGTTTCAATCCATTTTCATAAGGCAAAGTCAATCTCAACCTTGCCGAGGACGAGGGACATGGTTCATCGAAGGATTGAACGGCGACGTAACCACCAATGAAGCTGACCAGTCGCTTTATTGACAAACTCAACTGCCTGCCGCCATCCGTCGACCAACTAGACAGATGACCTTTGATGCGCAACTATATGTCGAACGCACCGAGCGCCTCGTCACTTAGGATTTATTGAATGTTGCCGCCGCCGCGCCGTCACATTTTTATTCATTGCGCTCCTTTCTGCGCTGACAATTTGCTGCGTTGGCAATCGTACCGGTTTCTTTGTTAGCCTGCGCCGAATTTATGAGTCTGGAAAACAAAGAAGCCCGCCGCGCCGTCTGATTTCATCCGCGACATCGTCGCAAAGCATGTCGCGGAAAAGAAATATCCGCAGATCCACACGCGCTTTCCGCCGGAGCCGAACGGCTACCTGCACATCGGCCACGCCAAGAGCATCTGCCTGAATTTCGGCATCGCGCGCGAGTTCGGCGGCATCTGCAACCTGCGCATGGACGACACCAACCCGACCAAGGAAGACGTCGAATATGTGGACTCCATCACCGAGGACGTGAACTGGCTCATCAGCCGCTGGGCCGACGACAAGCTCGGCTTCAAGCCGAAAGGCGCAACGCCCGAAACCATCGCCGAGGAAGGCAAGCGCGATTTTTATCTGCCCGCCGTCACAAAATCGGAAATCGGAAATCGGAAATCGGAAATGTTCGAGCCTTTTTACGCCTCCGATTATTTCGACCAGATTTACGATTACGCCGAGCAGTTGATTGAAAAGGGCAAGGCCTTCGTCTGCGATTTGACTCCGGACGAAACCGACGAATACCGCCGCCAGGCCAAAGCCTCCCCCTTCCGCGACCGCAGCAAAGAGGAAAATCTGGATCTGTTCCAGCGCATGAAGGCCGGCGAGTTTCCCGACGGCAAGCGCTCGCTGCGCGCCAAGATTCAGGTGGACTCGCCGAACATCTGGATGCGCGATCCCCTGCTCTACCGCATCCGCCACGCCGAGCATCATCACACCGGCGGCAAATGGTGCATCTACCCGATGTATGACTTCGCGCATTGCCTGAGCGATTACATCGAAGGCATCACGCACAGCATCTGCACGCTCGAATTCGAGGTGCACCGCCCGCTTTACGATTGGGTTCTCGAAAGCCTCGGCCTGCCGCGCCCGCTGCCGAAGCAATACGAATTCGCCCGGCTCTCGCTCGGCTACACCATCATGAGCAAACGCAAGCTCATGCAGCTCGTGAACGAAAAACTCGTCTCCGGCTGGGACGACCCGCGCATGCCCACGATTTCCGGCATCCGCCGGCGCGGCGTCACGCCCGAAGCCTTGCGCAACTTTGCCTACAACATCGGCATCACGAAATACAACGGCATCACCGACGTGGCCGTGCTCGAACACGCCATCCGCGAGGACTTGAACAAACGCTCCCTGCGCCGGCTCGCCGTGCTGCGCCCCATCAAGGTCGTCATCACCAATTTTCCCGAAGGCAAGACCGAGGAACTGGACGCCGTCAACAATCCCGAAGACGAGGGCGCCGGGCAAGCGGAAAATTCCGTTCAGCCGCGAACTTGTTCATCGAGCAGGACGATTTCAAGGAAGTGCCGCCGCCGAAATTCTTCCGGCTCAAACCCGGCGGCGAAGTCCGGCTCAAATACGCCTACATCATCAAATGCGACGAAGTGGTGAAGGACGACAAAGGCAACATCACGGAATTGCGCTGCACCGCCGACCTCGACAGCAAGACCGGCGGCGCAACGGCCGCGCGCAAAGTGAAAGGGACGATTCATTGGGTGAGCGCCGCGCACGCGATTGACGCCGAAGTGCGCCTTTACGACCGGCTCTTTACCGAAGCCGAGCCGGAGAAGGACGGGCGCGATTTCAAATCCGTGCTCAACCCGCACTCGCTGGAAGTGGTGACGGCCAAATGCGAGCCGAGCCTGAAAGATGCGAAGCCGGAGCTGCGCTATCAGTTTGAGCGCCTTGCTTATTTCGCACTCGATAAAGACTCTCAACTCTCAACCAACAACTCTCAACTCGTATTCAACCGCACCATCACTCTCAGGGACACTTGGGCGAAGGAAGCGCAGAAACAATGAGTGCTGTCAGCCAAGCCACTACCTACCATGCAGAGCGCAATCCTTTACGACCCAAAAAACAACGCAATTGCGCAAAAAGAAATGAGCGATATTATTGCTTTTGTGAAAAATACTGGACTTTGACTTCATACCAATCGCGCCAAGTAAAAAAGAAAAATGATTATTCGCGTCCAATGCCAACATTGCCAAAGTGAATTTGAAACCGAAGGACAAGAGCAAACGACCTTTTGCCCATCGTGCTACAAAGAGACCTTCATCCTTCCCAAGAGGCCGGTTTTTACATCAACCGACACGGATGGTTACAGCAATACAACATTTTGGGGATATTTCTGCGCCTTCTTGATTCCATTTGTCGGATTCTTCATCGGCGTCTATTTGATGACAAAAAAACAGCAGGGCAATGGTGTAACGATAATGGCCTTGAGCATATTCGCGGGATTGATTTGGCTGATTCTATTTAACTCCATAAACATCTTCTAACGGAGCACTTCCAAAAGCGCAATCTGGTAGGACATGACCATCTCCGGCCTAAATGCTTCAATTTGAGCCGGTTCCTATCGTTTTTGGCTTAAGCGGTGCGTTCTAAATCGCGATTTTGTCGAGCTAGATTGCCTTTTAGCTCGACCAGTTGATGCGTTGTGGGGTTGCGCACGGGCGGTGCTACGATAAAGCTATTTCTCTTTATGCGCGATGAGTTCCGTTATCTCTGGATCAAGATGTCCGGCGACGTCTCGCTGGCGGCAGACATCACGTTCCCGGATACGAATGGCTACGGCGACCGCAAGGCCGTCCTCATCATCCGGCAGGATCTTGATGACGATTCCAAGGAGGCGTTCGTCGCCCTGCACGGCGCGGGCATGATCCAACTAGCGCGGCGGCCGGAGAAGAACGTCCGCATCAAGGACATGGAATATCGCATCGGCAGCCGCGGTGGTCTGCCCGGCGGTAGTTCGCCTGACGACCTCGTCACCGCCAACGCCCAGCGCATCGGCATCGAAAAGCGCGGCGACTCGTTCGCGCTCTTCGTAAGCCTGCAAGGCGAACCGATGCACCAGTTCGGCGCGCCCATCAAACTGCACATTGAAGGGCCGTTCTACGCCGGCATTGGTTTCTGTTCGCACCTGCCGGACAAGTCCGACACGGCCGTGTTCTCGAACGTTGTGATCGAGAACTCCGCCGACAAGGTTCGCTAGGGTGGTTGCTCCAACTTCAAACATGTTCCGTTGACACCTTACGACTCGTTCAAGGAATTAGTGCTGACCCGTTGATGCGTTGTGGAATTTTTTGTCACCTTCATGTCACAATCTTTTTGTTTTGGTCTAAAAGATGACGCGGTAATTTGAAGCACGTTTATGAAACAAACGCGCCGCCAATTTGTCCGCACGCTGTTCATCGCCACACAGGCGGCAGCGGTCGGTTCCCTATTGCCCCGCTCGATATTCGCCGCAGATGTGCCGCGCGGCAGTCTGAATTTTCTGCTCTTAGGCGACTGGGGGCGCAATGGCGAGCCGGACCAGACAGCAGTCGCCACGCAAATGGGCATCGCCGCCGGCAACTTGAACGCTCGTTTTGTCATTTCCGTAGGCGACAACTTTTACGAGGACGGCGTAGCTTCGGCGACCGATCCGCAGTGGCAAAGCTCGTTTGAACAGGTTTACGCCGCACCGTCGTTGCAAGTGCCTTGGCATGTGGCGCTGGGCAACCATGATTATCACGGGAATTGCGACGCGCAGATTGAATACGCCGGGACGAGCAAGCGCTGGAACATGCCAGCACGTTATTTCGCCCGCACCGAGACCATTGACGCGGCGAACGCAGTGGATTTTTTCTTTCTCGATACGACTCCGATGTCAACGCTCGACCCGGGCGAAATGAAGTATCACGGCAACCTCAAGTCGCAGGACTTGCCGAGACAGGTCGCGTGGTTTGAGTCCGCGCTGAAGGCCTCAACCGCCCCATGGAAGATTGCCATCGGGCATCAGCGCCGCGTGGATTTCGTAATACGCCTCCGCCGGTTTGTCCGGCACAAAGCTCGCCTGCCAGCGGTTGGTGTCCACGGAAGTGACGGTGAGAATGCCGGCCAGTCCGCCACCGGACGCCGGGCCGTCTTTGCCAGTGAACCAGTTATGCCATTCCCTGCCGTTGAGAACAAATTCAGGGGTGTAGATGGTGTCACTGTGCCAGAGTTGCGCGTAAGCCCGTTGCCGTTCGGAGAATGCCGGGTCCGACCAGGCATCTTTCCAGCCTATGGAATCCCAATAATCCACATGAAACGCGATGGGGGCAAAATCCTTCCATAAACGCGGTGAATCCTGCAAGTGCGACATCCATTCATCAGCGGGCGGGCAACTGCTGCAACCTTCCGACGTGTAAAGCTCCAGCAAGCCCGTCTGCTCTTGTGCGCTCTGGAATTTGATTGGAGTGGTTTGGGCGTTGGCCGACCCGGCCGCGAGCAAAACCAGCAATGGAACGAATTTATTCATGACCCGGCCAACATAACCGCAGTCTGAAGAATTTCCCGAACTTTTTTCGTCCTTTCGATGTCCATACCCCTATAGATTTGACTTGCTGCCAGCCGGTGGCAGTGTGTGGTCAAATGCCAATGAAATTTACAGCCATGAAGATTAAAATCGCCATCGTCCTCGGTGTCGCGGCGCTGTTGTTGCCGGGCCAATACGGGTTCGCCGCAGATGCGAAAACTGAACTCCACGCATTGGTCACGAAAATAAACACCGATCTTGCCGCAGGCAAAAGAACCGAAAGCGCACTGGCCGACGACTTGAAGCAATTCGATGTGCTGCTGGCCGAGCACAAGGGCGAAAAGACCGATGACGTGGCACAGATGTTATATATGAAAGCCATGTTGTATGGCGAAGTCCTGAAAAATGACACCAAAGCCCAGGAATTGTTGAATCAACTCAAGACCGATTTCAAAGACACCCAATTTGTCGCGAGACTGGAAAAGCAGCAAGCAGAAGCCGCAGCGGCGAAAAAGATACAGGATTCACTGGTGGTCGGAGCGAAATTCCCGGATTTCAATGAAACGGACGTGACGGGGCAACCATTTTCCATTGCCAGCCACAAGGGCAAGGTGGTGTTGCTTGATTTCTGGGCGACATGGTGCGGGCCATGCCGCGCTGAACTTCCCAACGTCATCGCCACCTATCAGAAACATCATGCGCAGGGCTTCGACATCATCAGTGTGAGCCTAGACCAGGACAAGGCGCAGTTGTTGAGTTTCATCAAGGATCAAAACATGACATGGCCGCAATTCTTCGACGGACAGGGTTGGGCCAACAAGCTAGCAGTCAAATACGGCATCCAAGCCATCCCTGCCACCTTTCTGCTGGATGGCGAAGGCAAAGTCATCGGCAAAGATTTGCGGGGCGAAGAGTTGGAGCAGGCCGTCGCCAGCGCTGTGGCAAACAAATAGCACGCAATCCAGTCAAGAGCTTATACCAAACGACCTGTTCAAGAAATAATGGGCAGTAACATCTCCACCATTCACTGCGTCTGGATCGCCTGAAAATGAGACCATTTTCCATCATTCACCTTGTGGTGGCTCTGTCATTCATTGCTGTGGCAGAAGCGCAAACTTATGATCCGCTGACGGTAAACACCGCAGCCACACCAAAAGTCGTTGACCTGACAGTGCATGACGCGGCGCGCAACCGCGACATTCCCCTGCGAGTTTATCTGCCCACGAACACCTCGCCGGTTCCCGTCATCCTGTTCAGCCACGGATTGGGCGGCAACCGCGAGGGCAGCAAGTTTATGGGTGAGCATTGGGCGTCGCGCGGTTATGTCGCCATCTTCATGCAGCATCCCGGCAGCGACGATTCGGTATGGAGAGACAAACCCATGGACGAAATCATGGCGGACATGACCCGTGCGGCGTCGCTAAAAAACTTTCTGCTGCGCGTGCAGGACGTTCCCGCCGTTTTAAACCAGCTTGAAATCTGGAATACCGACAAGCAGCACCCGCTCGCCGGTAGGATGAACCTGAAAAAGGTCGGGATGTCCGGCCATTCGTTTGGCGCGATCACGACAGAGGCTGTCAGCGGGGAGGCATTGCCCACAGGCAGCCAGCGATTCACTGATGCGCGCATCACTGCGGCAATCGCGTTCAGCCCCAGCTCACCGAAAGGCGGCGGCGCGGCCCTGGCGTTTGGCGCGGTGAAAATCCCATGGATGCTGATGACCGGCACGAAGGACGTTGGTCCCATCGGCGATGAAGATGTGGAATCACGGCTAGCGGTATATCCGAACCTAAAGCTCGCACCCAAGTATGAAGTCGTGTTGAACAACGCGGAACATTCCGTGTTCACCGACCGCGCGTTGCCAGGCGACAAGGAGCCGCGCAACCCGAATCATCATCGTGTGATTCTCGCGCTATCCACGGCATTCTGGGATGCGTACCTGAAAGACAATGCTGTCGCGCTGGCGTGGTTGAACAGCGACAGTCCGCGTTCCGTAATGGAAGCGGAAGACCAATGGCAGTTTGCGGCGCATTGATTGCGGGACTGTCGGTTTTGCGAATTCGATTTCACAGGTTTATCTTGCAAGCATGGCTGACAACTCGTTCAAGGAATTTGTGCTCGACCAGTTGAGCGCACTGCCGGATGTGCGAGCAAAGGCGATGTTCGGCGCGCATGGGCTTTATTCCGGCGAACATTTCTTCGGGATTCTGGATGAGGGCCGGCTGTTCTTCAAAACGGATGCGCAATCGCAGGCGGATTACACGGCGCGCGGCATGGGGCCGTTCACCTACGAGTCGAAGGGCAAGGTGATGACGATTTCGTATCACGAAGTGCCGCCGGAGGTACTGGAAAATGTGCCGGAACTCACCGACTGGGCGCGCAAGGCAATCGGCATTGCCGTCAGTACCAAGAAGCAGTCCAAACGGGCGAAGCGGGGTTGAGGCCTGGACGGGATTGTCAGGCGGAATTTGCAGAATCATGCTGGATTAAAAACTTGTTGTAACTCCGAAATTCCCCTGCCGTCTAACGGACCACTCATGCAAACATTATTCGGGTCTGTCCTGCCCTTGCTCCTTCTGGTTCTGAACGCAAATCCGGCGGTCGCAAATGTTCCGGGCGGCGGCATGACCGGGCCGGATGTGACGCTAATCGAATCCAGCAACACGGTGGTACTCGCCAACGGAATCATTTCGGCCACGATCGTCAAGGCGAGCGCCCGGATCACCTCGCTCCAGTTCCGAGGCTACGAGATGTTGCGCGACGGTTATTACAGCATGGACGGCCCACCGCGATACCGAGTTCCGGGGCATTGCATCTATTCGGTCAAGGCGCAGACGCCGGGACTGGTGGACATCGGCATGACAAGCGTTTGGAGCAATGAGGCGCAGGCGTTCGACATCGAGATTCATTATGTACTGAAGCGCGGGGCTTCGGGGCTTTATTCATATGCCATCCTAGATCACCCAGCGAATTATCCGGCGACAAGTGTGGGCGAATGGCGGATGGTCTGGAAGTTGTCGCCTGATTTAATGGAGAAAATCTACGTAGACAAACTGCGCAGCTGGACAATGCCCGGCTCGGAGGATTTGCGGCGCGCCACGCCGACGCCCATTAAAGAGATCATCAAGATCAACACCGGCCAGCGCGCGGGAACGTATGATTGCAAATATGATTTTAACGCGAATTACTGGGATCTCGGGTGCTGGGGCCACGCGAGCGACGCGCGTAAAATCGGCGCGTGGATGGTACTTGGCGGTCACGAGTTCTTCAATGACGGCCCGACGAAACAGGATTTGACGTCGTCCTCGGGGGGCACACTCATTCATTTCGGACTGGACCATTACAACGGGCCAGGGGTCAAAGTTGCGGCAGGTGAAAGCTGGCAGAAGATTTACGGCCCCTTCCTGCTTTATTGCAATCACGAGGACGGCGGCGGCAACGCCTGCCGGGCGGACGCGCAGGCGCAGGCAAAAGTGGAACAAGCAGCGTGGCCCTACGCGTGGTTAAAGGGCAATCCAGCTTACCCGCTGGCGAACGGGCGCGGCAGTGTATCGGGTCGTCTCGTTGTCCAGGACGCGTTGAAACCGAATCTCAATAGCGCGAATGCCTGGGTGGGCCTGGCGCAACCGGAAACAAATGGGAACTGGCAGTTTGAATCCAAGCATTACGAGTATTGGGCGAAGGCGGGTGGCAGCGGACATTTCACAATTCAAAATGTTCGGCCGGGGAAATACACGCTTTATGCGTTCACGGATGGCGCGGTCGGGGAATTCTCCAAGCAGGATGTCACGGTCACAACAAGTAAGACGGAGTTGGGTGATTTGACGTGGAATGTTCCACACAAGGGTTCGCGCATCGCGTGGGAAATCGGCGTTCCGGACCGCACTGCGAAAGAGTTCGCTCATGGCGACAATTATTTTCATGGCTACGTCTGGACGAATTTCGCGAACGAGTTTCCCAATCCGCTTGATTACACCGTGGACAAAAGCGATTGGAAGACGGATTGGAATTATGCGCAGACCCGCTACGCCGAACCCGGCAGCACCAACGCCGTGCCGTGGAAATGGAGGATACACTTCAATCTGGACAGTGTTCCCGCAAGCGCGGCCACTATGACGCTGGCCATCGCCAGCGCGCAACGAGCACGGATTGATGTCTGCGTCAATGACGACAGCAAGATGCTGACTTCGGTCTCACCTTCAGTCCAAGGCGGTAATGCGCTTCTGCGCGAGGGAATTCACGCCAAATATTGCGTCGAGTATGTCAGCATCCCAGCGGAGAATCTGAAAACTGGCGAGAACATCATCACGCTGAGCCTAGAGGGAACCCGGTCGGCCGACGCACATGTTATGTATGACTACTTGAATCTGGAATTGCCGTAATATTTTAGGCTCGACCCGCCAATCGTGTTGCCGGAACATTTTATGATATTTCCGTGAACGACAAAACCCCCACTCCAGTTTCATTATACAAGCGACGGGCGCGACGCCTCAGGCAGATTGGCAGCATTGTGCTGGCGCTGGGCATCGGCGGCGCGGGTGTTCTTTACTGGCTGCGAACCCGTTCGCCCGATGTGTCCGGTGACCTTTCGATGCAGGGATTCAACCACGCCGAGCAGCGGCAGATGGGACAGCTTTACGGCAAACAGGGTCTGTTGATTGAACAGTGGTCGGACGACCTGAAGCAGCCCGGCACGCAGGCCGCCATCATTGGGGGATTATCAATTCTGGCATTTGCCGGCTGCTTTTATTTCGCCCGATTGCTGGATGACGACGGTGAAACCGGCTGAGCGCATTTCCAGGCCGGAAAGAAATTGTTCCCCCACCCCGTTGCGTTATCATCGAGCCTGATGCCAGTTCAAAACCGAATCGTCAAAGTCCAGAAACGCAACCGCGCCCTGGTACGATTCGATCCGGCCCGCATCGGCAGGGCGATGTTGCGAGCGGCGGAATCCATCGGAGGCTTTCAAACGGATTTCCTGCCGGGCGTGAATGACAAAATCTTCGTGGCGCACGGCACGGATGAAAACATCGCGGCATTTCTGGCGGACGCGGCGATCATCTGCCTCAATTCCGATCCGCACCATCTCATCACCAATTTTCCGCCGACGATTGAGACGATCCAGGACGAGGTGCTTCATGCGCTGCGCAGTTACGGTTTCCAAAAAACCGCCGATGCCTATGAATGTTATCGCTGGGGGCGGCATTGGCTGCGGGAAGGCGCGATCACCAAAGAACAATTCGCCGGCAACGGTTTTCCGCGCGAGCGAATGGCGCAAATCCTCGAATGGAACCGCAAGCACGGCGTGCACACGTGTGGCGGGCTTGAACGAAAGCGTCCGCAGCGGATCCATCAAAGACGTGATTGGCGCGTCACTTGCGGCCTATGAAGCGTCGCTAGACGAGGCCGCGCAAAAGGTGGTGTCACGCCTGAACGCGGGCGACAAGTTGCGGATGATGTGGGTGAGCGGGCCGAGTTCCTCCGGCAAGACGACGACGACGGTGAAGTTGACGGAGACGGCTCAAGCAACACGGCCTGCAGTTTTTGATGCTGAATCTCGACGATTATTTCTGGTCTGCCATCGAGCATCCGACGGACTGGCTGAACGACCGGAATTACGAGACGCCAGAGGCGCTGGATATCCAGTTGTTGAACGAACACCTGCGCGCACTGCTGGACGGCGGGACGGTTGAGAAACCGATTTACAGTTTCAAGGAAGGCCGGCGTACTGGAACGAAGCCGGTGAAACTGGAGCCGGGGCAGATTCTGCTGCTCGATTGCCTGCACGGATTTTATCCGCCCATCACCGAGGGCATTGACGCCTCCGCACAATTCCGAATCTACATCGAGGCGATGAACGTGATTTACGAGGGCGACGGCAGCACGAAGCGGCTGACGCAATTCACGGACGCGCGGCTCATCCGGCGCATGTTGCGCGACGTGAAATATCGCAACCACGGCGCGCTCAATACCATTTTGCACTGGCATTACGTCCGCTACGGCGAATTGTTCAGCATCATCCCGCTGATGGGGCTGGCCGACCACGTCATCAACGGCGGGATGCCTTTCGACCTGCCCGCGCTCAAGCCGTTCTTCATCGGCAGACAGCGGGCTGCTGCCCAAGCCGGAGGAATTCGCGCCCATACGCGGGCTTTCTCGATGCGCGCATCCGCTACGACCGCGTGAAGGCGCTGCTCGAATCGGTGGAAGGCTTCACGGAGAAACAGGTTTCAGATTGCAATTTAATCCCCGGCGACGCGGTCATCCGGGAATTCATCGGCGGCAGCACGATCCAGATTCCGCACAACGAATAAAACCGGCTTCATCGGGACAGAATTTATTTAAGCATCCCGTCCAATGTAGGTTCCATCGCGTCCGCCCAAATCTGATAGCCGCGTTCGTTGGGATGCAGCAAATCCGGCATGATGCCGCGGGACAATGTGCCGTCGACTTCAAGAAATTTCGGGTCAATGTCGAGATAGCGCACCATGTTGCCATCGTCGAGCTTGGCGATGACGGTGTTGATCAAAGCGACTTGGGCGCGCTGCGGGTCGTCCAGCATGCCGCGCGGGAAAATGGCCAGCAACAGAATCTTGCTGTCCGGCAGCCGGGCGCGGATGTCGGCAACCACCGCCTGTACGCCGGCAATCGCTTCGGGAACGGTGTTGCGCGGAGTATTTTTGTCGCGCTCCTTGCCGGTGTTGTTGGTGCCAATCATCAGCACGACCACCTTCGGATGGATGCCGTCGAGTTCCCCGTTGTCCATACGCCAGAGGACGTGCTGGGTGCGGTCGCCGCTGATACCAAAGTTGGCGGCGTGGCGTGGCGCGTAATACTGGTTCCACACGTTAGAGCCGCGGTTGCGCCAGAAATCGGTGATGGAATCGCCCATGAACAAAATGTCAATGCCACCCTGTTTCGCCTGCGCCACAAAGCCTTCATGTCGCTTAATCCATCCTGCGCCAAGCGGAACGGGATTGGTGGCCGTATTTTGAACCACGGCATTAGTGCCGGCGACGATATCGTTGCTTTGGGCGAAAAGATTTGTAGCACTCAACAGCGCAACAAGGAAAAGGATTTTTTTCATGGATTCACTTTTGGATGGCGACAAGGGTTAATCGTTCATTGCATAACGTCAAGTCTGTTATCCAAATGCAGGAGCCGAGATGACGAGGCTTCGATTGAATTTACGATATGCGATTTACGATTTACGAATCCATCCACAATCCTGGCGCGTTGCGTCAATCGTATATCCGTAAATGATGAGACTCCTCTCGTTGTTTCCTACTATTTCACGTGCTCGCGCTGGTGTAACGCCGCAGCGATTTCCGCCAGAACCATTCCGAAATCGCCGCCCAGACCACGCCCAGCCCGATCAGCACCAGCCACATCACCGGCGACGCAAGTTTGTCCGCCAGCACCCGCACCGGCACGTTGCTCACCAGCAGCACCGGCAGCGCAAACGTGAACACCACCTTGAACGTCCCCTTGAACGCCTCGTCCGGCATCCGCGCGATGTTGAACAGATTGTAGTAGCCATAAACAATCCCCTGCGCGCGCACCGTCCAAAAGCTGATCGAGGCGAGCATGAACATCAGCGAGTAATGCACCAGCAGCCCCGCCGCGCACAGCGCGGCGAAGCCGGCGAATTGCATCACCGTCGGATGCAGCGCCAGCTTGTGCGCCGCGAACGTCATCACGCACGCGGCGAACGCGGCGTTGGCAAACGACGGGATGTCCACCTGCCGCATCGAGACGATGAAGCGCGTGTTGACCGGCAGCAGCATCAGGAAATCCATCTTGCCCGTGCGGACCAGCTCGGACAGGTTCGTGCAGTTGACGAGGAAGAACGCCTGGTAGATTTCCTGGATGAAATTGCTCGTGCCCGTCAGCAGCACCACCTGCCACACCGTCCAGGTGCCGATGGTTGTGGTCTGGGAAAAAATGACGCCGACGAACGCCAGTTGCAATCCGAACCAGAGCAGCTCCACGAGAATCCAGAGCAGGAAATTGCCCTTGAACGACATCTCCCGCGTGACGGAAGTTCGCCACAACGCGCCGTAAATCGTGAGATAACGCTTCAAGTTCATCCGCACGGACAATAATTGCCCCGGCATCAACAATCAACTTTCAACCACCCGCCTTCATTTGATTTCGGCGCGGCAAGCGGATGGACACCGGATTATCGGGTCAATTCAACGACACGCCGCGACGGACGTAGGTGGGGATGTCGAGGTCTTCGCCTTTGTGGATGGTCGGCTCGCTCTTGTCGAACCGGCCCTTGGAAATGATGGCCAGCGGCAATTGGGTCTGGAGCAGCTTGTTGGCGGCCCGGCGCGCGCGGCCGGAATGACGCGCGGTCAAATGCTCGCGCTGTTCCAGCGAAAGTGATGACGATGGCGAAGTCTGGCGGGTGCCGGAACGCGGGGCAGTTTCGGCGAGAGGCGGCCAAGTCCGGTGAATCAGACGGATGTTTCCGTCCTGGCAGCAGTGTTTCTGCCGGCGATGAGGGTGACGGAGAGGCGGCCTTTCATTTCCGCGTCCACCGCCGCGCCCATGATGATCTGGGCGCGCTCGCAATAGCGTCCGATTTGTTCCATCACGCGATTGACGTCGGCCATGGTCAAATCCTTTCCGCCCATGAGGCTCACGAGGACGGCGTCGGCGTCGGCAAGGGCGCGGCCTTCATCCAGCAGCGGATGGGCGAGGAGTTTTTCAACGGCTTCGCGCGAGCGGGCGGGGCCGCTGGCCTCGACAAACGCAAACGCGCTCTCGGAGTGGCGGTCGCGCACGAGGGCGCAAAGGTCGTCGAAATGAATCTGGATGAGGCCGGGGCGCGTGAGCAGCCGCCAGACGCCGCGCAACGCCCTCGACGAGCAGGCCGCCGGTGATGCGGAAGGTGTCGAGGACGCTGGTGTTGTCGTCAATGAGCTTGAAGGTCTTCTGGTTGGGCAGGCAAATCACGCCGTCGGCGACGGATTTCAATTGTTCCAAACCCTGCTGCGCCTGCTGCTGGCGGCGGTTGCCTTCGCAGACAAACGGGAGCGTGACGAACGCGAGGACGAGCGCACCGGTCTCCTTCGCAGCGCGCGCGAGGACGGGGCTGATGCCGCTGCCCGCGCCACCGCCAAGACCGGCGATGATGAGGACGACATTCGCGCCATCGCAGGCGGATTTGAGCGTGGAAAATTGTTCCTCGGCGAGGGCGCGTCCGCGTTCTGGATCGCCGCCAGTGCCGAGGCCGCGGAGCAATTTGGTTTCGAGATGGATTTTGACGGTTGCGGACGAGGCGGACAGCGACGCGGCGTTGGTGTTAATTGCGGCGAAACCCGCGCCGGCGAATTCCTCCGCGTTCAGGGTGTCGAGCAACGCGACACCGGCGCCGCCAACGCCGAAGATTTTAATTGCGGGCCGCTGATTTGGTTCGACGGTCTCCGTAGAATCCTGATCTTTTGTTTTCATGGTATTCTTGAATCAGCAAATTTGTGTTTTACGACCGCCCTCATCCTCCAGACCTTCTTCCCCCGGGTGAGAAGGAACAGCAATCGGATGGTTTTTGATTTGCGGTTGAGGTCCCGGCAAATCCTCTGCCAGGTGGTTCATAAAAGCGACGGATATTTATCCCCGCTTGGGCAGGGTAAGGGGGACTTCCCTGAACGGCATCATTCCAGAATTGTCCGGTCATGGTCATGAGCGTTGCAAAAATCTTCCGAAGACACCTTTGATACCCTGCGCGAGGGAAGATTTGCCGTCGCGTTTGCGGTTCTTGAAGGAGCCGAATTTGACGAGGCCGATGGCGGCGGCGAATTCGGGCTGGTCCAGCGCGGATTTGAGGCCGCTGATGGAGTTGGTCTGGCCGATGGAGACGGGCATTTGCAGGACCGGCTCGGCGAGCTTCGCGATGTGCGGGACGCGCGCGCCGCCGCCGGTGAGAAAGACCCCGGCGCGCAGATAATCGCAGAGGCCGGCCTGCTCCAAATCCTGCGCGATGAGCTGGAAAATCTCCTCGAGACGGAGCGACATGATGCGCTGGAGATGCCCGACGTTGATGGTTTTGATGGGCAGGCCGAGTTCGTTCGTAAAGGTGACGGTGCGGCCCTGGGCGGCCTCGTCCACGACGGCCGAGCCGTGTTCGAGTTTGAGTTTTTCCGCGCGGCTCAACGGGACTTTCAGGCCGTAGGCCAGGTCGTTGGAGACGTGGTCGCCGCCAATCGCGAGGACGCCGGTGTGCTTGATGACGCCGCCGACATAGACGACGTAATCGGTGGTGCCGCCGCCGATGTCAATGACGAGCGCGCCAAGTTCCTTCTGCTCGTTGGAGAGGAGCGCGAGCGAGGCGGCAAGGCCGTTGAAGACGATTTCGTTCACCTGAATCTGAAATCCTTTGACGAGGCGGATGGCGTTCTGGAGGCGGTTCGTGTTGCCGTGAACGACGTGGACATCCACTTCGAGCCGCGAGCCGAGCATCCCGACGGGATTGGTGATGCCGTCCTGGCCGTCCACAAAGAAATGCTGGCGGATGGCGTGAACGAGATTGTTCTCGGTGGGCAGATTGATGGCCTTGGCGTTTTTGATGACATCCTGAACGTCATCGTCGGAAATCTCGCGGTCGGCGGAAACAACGGGATGGACGCCGCGGTTGTTGAAGCCGCGGATATGGCCACCGGTGACGCCGAGATAGACATTGCTGATTTCCGCGCCGGCCATGCTTTCGGCCTCGACGATGGCGTTCCGCACGTCTTCCTCGGCCTGTTTCGGGTCCACGATTTCGCCTTTGCGGACGCCGCGCGAGCGCGCCTGGCCAAGGCCGATGATGTTCAGCGCGCCGTCGGCAGCCTGTTCGCCAACGACGGCGCAGACTTTCGACGTGCCGATTTCCAGACCGACAATGATGTTCGAATCGTCAAACATTTTTCCTCCAGATTGGTGCAAGTGTTGAGTTTTTTGGCGCCGCAAACGGCGCGGCGTCGGCTTCCGTCCAGCGAAGCGGCACATTGTTGGCCACCGCCAAATCAAGCGACACGATCACTTTGTTCCTGCTCTGCGCCAGATCGTAAATTTCGCGCCAGCGCCCCAATTGTTGCTCCAAATTTTGCAGACCGAAAGTAATTTCGCCGCCCTGCCCCGTCGTCACGACGACGACGCCCGGCGCCGACACATCAATGCGGCGCAAATCCACCAGGCCGGCCATCGGCGAATGTCCGAACACGGAGATCAATTGCAGCGCCGCCTGCGCCTGCGGCAGTGCAACGCAATGTCCGGGCTGCAATTGGGAAATGTTCAATCCCGTGATAACCGGCAAACCACCGTTCTTCATCTGCGACAGTGGAATCAGGCTTGAGCGCGGGTCGAGCGGCTGCATAACGACGCCGCCGGCATCCAGTTGAAAGACGGAAATCGCGACGCCGTTCGCGCCGTTGACGCGCGGCATGTTGACTTGTGCCAGTCGGTTTGCGCTCGGTCACGCGGATTTTCAGCGTGCGCGGCAGGAGCCGTTCGACAGAAACGGAATCAATCACCGGCCAGAATTCGAGATTGCGTTTCACTGACGCCAAATCGAGCGCAATCAGATTCGCGCCGGGTTTCACGCCAGACCAACTGCGCAACTGGTCCGGCGTGATGACGCCGTCGGTCTGCACGTCCACGTGCTGGATGGCGAATTCGGGGTTTTCATAGACGAATTTGTCGAGCGCCCATTCGCCAGTGCGCCAGAGCAGATAAAGACCGAAAAGCGTGACGACCGGGACGCTGATCGCCATGAACGCCAATCGGGTGCGCGTCGCGCGCACCTGTTCGGAGCGCAGCCTCACGTCGAGCACGTGTCCGCGGCTCAACCGCCGGTTTCTTTGTTCGCGCTTAAACCACATCGTTCAATTAAAAATAGAGACCGGATTTATTCATACGCCGACCATCTCCGTTTTTTCATTCAGTTTTTTTAACTTTTTATTTCGTCCGCAACGCCAGATCAATCATCCGCTGGCAAAGCTCCGCGTAATCCAATCCCGCCGCCGCCGCCGCCTTTGGCAGCAGGCTCGTTTCCGTCATGCCCGGCTGCGTGTTGACTTCCAGCACGACCGGCGAGCCATCCGCGCGCACCATCACATCCACGCGCGCATAATCGCGTCCGCCAACCGCGTGAAACGCGCCGAGCGCGGCGGCTTGGATTCGTTTGAGTTGTCACGGCATCAAAATCCGCCGGGCAAAAATATTCCGTGCAACCGGCGGTGTATTTGTTGTGATAATCATAAGTGCCGGCCCTGGGCCGCACTTCAACAACCGGCAACGCCCTGTCATCCAGGATCCCAACCGTCGTCTCGCGCCCGGCAATTTTTTCCTCGACCAAAACTTCCGAATCAAATTTCAGCGCCTCCGCCAACGCACCATGCCAGTCGGCGGCGCACTCAACGAATCGCAACCCGACGCTCGAACCCTGCCGCACCGGCTTCACGACCAGCGGCAAATGCAAATTTTCCGGCAGCGGAGCGCTTTTCGACCCCACGACCAGAAATTTTGCCGTCGGCACCCCGGCCTCAATGCAAAGTTTTTTCGTCAGCACCTTGTCGAACGCCAGACGGCTTGATTCAGAATCGCATCCTGTATAGACCACACCAAGTTTTTCCAATTGCCTCTGGACTTGTCCATCTTCGCCGTAGGTTCCGTGCAGCGGCGCAAGGCAGACGACATCCGTGTCCGGTGGCAGAACCCAGTCGGGTGTTTTGGGATCCATCTCAAAAACCGTGTGACCGAGCGAACGCAACGCCTTCACCACGCCCGCGCCCGAACGCAGCGACACTTCGCGCTCGGCGCTTGGGCCGCCGAGCATGACGGTGATATTCAATCTGCCGCTCATTTTTTCTTCACAAAGTTTTCCAACGAAACGGCAATTTTCGGAAACGCCCGCAAAACCTGCTTATCCGTCGTCACCAGCGGCACGCCCAAATCCTGCGCCAGCGCCACATATTCGCAGTCGTAAGCCGTGCAATCCGATGCCAGCACCAACTTGATGATCCGCTCGGTCGGCACGGAATATTCATTCGCGCCCAAATCTTTCTGCACATTCAGGTAGGCGGCGTTGGCCTCGGCCTCGGTCAGCGTTTTACGCCGCAGATAACCCGCCAGCACGTTCCGAAATTCCGAGCGCCACAAAATCGGCGACGCCCAGACCTTAATCCCGATCCTTCGCTGCTTCCGCCAGTTTCGCAAAATCACTCGGCAGCCAGAAATAGACCAGCAGACTGTTGTCCGCGACAATCACGCACGGCCTTCTTCCTTAAAGCGCTTCAAATCCGACGCCGTCACCTTGAACTTGAGCGAATTGCGGAACTGGCGCGCCCTCTGAATAATCCCCTCAGCCTCCACCGGCATGCTGCGGACGCTGGATTCCAGCACCGCAATGGCTTCCGTGTTCAGGCTGCGACCATGCGTCACCGCCCGCTTTTTCAAAGCCTGATGCGCTTCCTTCGACAGGCCTTTGATGGTGATCGTTATCATGGCGCAACCATAACGCAACCATTTTGGAAGTCAACTCTCTTCACCGACAATTTCAACTTCCGTGTGCAATTCGATTCCGCGCGCTGACTTCGCCTTCGCCTGCAAAAGCGCAATCAGCTCCAAAACGTCGCGCGCCGTCGCATTGCCGTCATTGACAATGAAATTGCCATGTTCCTGCGACACCATTGCGCCGCCGACTCGCATCGCCCTTCAATCCAAGTTCGTCAATCAGATCTGCCCGCCGGAATAGAGGGCGGATTCTTGAACGCGCAACCTGCGCTTGGCGCGGCGGGCTGCGACGCCCAGCGTTTCTGGCTGAACGCGCTCATCCGTTGCGCGATGGATTCCGGTGAATCCGGCCGGCCTTTGAAGACCGCGCCCAGCGCTATGTGATTTTTCAATGTGTCGCAGCCACGATATTTAACCTTCATCTCTCCTGGCAGGAGTTCTTGAAAAGCTCCCTCAAAATCCATCAACCGAACGGTCTCGACGACATCAAATGTCTGGCTTCCCATCGCACCCGCATTCATGCGCAAGGCGCCACCGACGCTGCCGGGGATGCCTTCAAGAAATTCCATGCCGCTCAAGCCATGGCGCCGGGCTTCAATCGCAACATTTTTCAGTTTCGCGCCAGCGCCGCAGTGCAGTCGCTCGCCGGAGAATTCGATTCCTGCAAAACTCCCGTGCGACAGGCAGATGACCGCGCCTCGAAAACCGCCGTCGCACACGAGCAAATTTGAGCCGCGGCCGATCACGAAAGACGGCACGCCGCATCCACTGCAGAATTTCACAACGGCGGCCAGATCCGCCTCCGATGCCGGCTCGATATAAACGTCTGCCGGCCCTCCGACACGCAGAGTTGTGTGTCCGGCCATCGGCTCATCGCGGCGTATGACCGTCGCGGGCGAAACGTGTTCCGCCAATTCGCCGGCGAATTTTGAAATACCGGTCATCGGTGATTCAAGAATGTCGGCGGACGGTGTCATGCGACAATTTTCAAGCTCATTTGACCCCTCTCCCCGGCCCTCTCCCCGCTTTGCGGGGCGAGGGAGAATTTATCGCCGATTGCATTCAAAACACATTCCGCAATGTGCTCCGCCGCCTTCGGCATATGCCATTGCCCAAGCGCGGACTGCATCTTTGAACGGGCGGATTCGTCTTCGACCAATTCAGCCAGAATTGCAGCCACTTTTTCCGGATCGAAAAAGTTTTGTTCGAGCAGCCTCGCCGCGCCGGTCTTTTCAAACGCGCTGGCGTTGAAATACTGGTGGTTGTCAGCCGCCGCCGGGAATGGCACCAGCAACGACGGCAATCGCATCGCGGCGATTTCGGCGAGCGAAGACGCCCCCGCACGGCTCACGGCGACCGTCGCCGCGCCGAGCGCCAAATCCATTTCCGTCAAAAACGGTTTTACGACGGCCTTGATTCCGCGCCCGGCATAGGCCGCATTTACTTTTTCGAAATCTTTTACACCTGTGAGATGGAGCCATTGCCACTTTTTTGCCGTGAACAGCGGCAAAGCGGATAAAATTATTTCGTTGAGGCCGCTTGCGCCCTGGCTGCCGCCAACGACCAGAACCGTCGAAAGATTTGGAGCCAGGTCGAGAGCGCTGCAGCAGTTGGCCGCGTCCTGCGGCTGAAATTGCGAGCGCACCGGCGTTCCGGTCACGGAAACTTTGCGCGCTTTCAATCTCGCAATAGATTCGGGAAACCCGACAAACGCCTCGCCGACGAAACGCGAGAGGAAACGGTTGGCGCGTCCGGGGATGGTGTTCGATTCATGCAAAAAAGTTTTCGCACCGAAGGTGTTCCCGGCAAGAACAGGAGGCGCACTGGTAAATCCACCCATTCCCAACACAGCGTGCGGCGGACGGACTTGAAATATTCTCTTCGCCGCGTGCCACGATTTCCAGAAGCTACGGACAAAGGAAAAATAATTCCGATTTTGCAGTCCGACCGCCGGCAGCGTAATAATCTCCATGCCCTGAGCGGATCTCACGGCTTGCTGGTCCACTTCCTTGGGCGAGATGAGCAGCGCAAGGTCGCAGCCACGCTGTTTGAGTTGTTCGGCCACGGCGAGTCCTGGAAAGAGATGCCCGCCCGTTCCGCCGCAGGCGATGGCGACGCAGGGCTTTTTGGCTTCCGGGTAGGTCATGTTGCCCTCGCGGCAAACGGGTTGTCACCGGCTTCGACGACCGGCTCGGAAATTTTTTCACGCACGGGTGCATGACGGGCGATGCTGAACAAAATGCCGACACCGGCAAGCATGGCGAGCAGGTTCGAGCCGCCGTAGCTGATGAAAGGCAGCGGCAAGCCCTTGTTCGGCAGCGCACTGGTGACGACGCCGATGTTGATGGCGGCTTGCAGGCTGATCAACAGTGTGATTCCCAAGGCCAGCAGGAAGCCAAAGGTGTCGCGGGAATTGAGCGCGATGTAAATGCCGCAAATGGCGATGATGACGAATGCGACTATGACCAGCAACGTGGCGACCAAACCGAGTTCCTCGCCGATGATGGAAAATATAAAATCGGTGTGATGTTCGGGCACAAAACCAAGTTTCTGGCGGCCGTTGCCGAGGCCGAGACCGGTCCAACCACCGGAACCGAGCGCAATCATCGCCTGATAGGCCTGATAGCCGACGCCGTCCTTGTGCTGTTCCAGATTCCACCAGCTAAAAATGCGCCTCATGCGCATCGGGTCGTGCAAAATGGAAATTGCCAGACCCGCCACACCGGCAGCAGCCGGAACAAGGACGTGTTTCCAACGGACGCCGGCAACGAGCAGCAATCGAGCCGCTGACCGCCGCAAGCAGAATGGTGGTACCGCGATCCGGTTCAATAAAAACCAGGCCGAGCACCGAGAGAATCAGCAAACCCGGCAAAACCACGCCGCGTTTCAATGTGTGCATCTGCCGCTGGCAGCGTTCGCCATACCACGCGAGCATGACAATGAGCGCGAGTTTGGCTAGTTCGGACGGTTGCAAACGCATTCCCGGAAGAATGAACCAACGGTGCGCTCCGTTGATTTTTTTGGTGATGCCATGCGGCAGTGGCAGGATGACCAGCACGAGTAATACCAGCGCAAAAATGAACAGCGGCCACGCCGCTTTTTTGAGCCATTGGTAGTCGAGGGCCGTCGCCGCCACACAGAGGACGAAACCGAGCGCGCACCAGACGAGTTGGAGCATCAGATAATGAGCGCCAACCTGGGTCATGCTCGAGCTGTAAAGCATCACCAGCCCCAGCGCCAGCAGGGCGGCGACACAAAACGCCAGAGTTGTGACGGCGACTTTCATTTCATTTTCACAAATGCCAGCCGCTGATTGGTTGGCGGCTACTGTCCGTTCGGCGTGCCAGCCGGCGCGGGCGTTGTGACCGGTGCAACGGCAGGCGCGGCGGGCGCAGGCGCCTCAACCGGGGCAGGCGATGGTGCGGCAACAGCCGCAGCCGGAATCTTCAGTTTCTGGCCGACTTTGATTTTGGTCGTGGACAGGTTGTTCACGGATTCAATCGCCTTGACAGTCGTGCCGTGCGACTTGGCAATCTTCGTCAGCGTGTCGCCGGATTTGACGACGTAAGTTTCCCCGCCTTCAGATGAACCGCCAGTCATATCGGCTCCTGCCGATGTCCCGGTTGCCGCCGGAGCGGCCGCGCCGCCAGCCGGAAGGGTGAGTTTCTGGCCGACTTTCAGCTTGGTCGGCACCACGCCTGGATTCGCCGCTTCCAGCGCCTTGAGCGTCACGCCATTTTTCTTGGCGATTTTGCCCAAGCGTGTCACCCTTGACCACGACGTATTCGGTTCCGGATGGCTTCCGGCACGAACGGGCACGACGGGCGCGACGACCGGCGGCGGATTGGTTTCGACTGGCGGCAGCATCACCGGCGGGTTGGTTGAGACAGGCGGCAAATTGGTATCCGCCGCGAACGTGTTCGTATCAACGGGCGGTGTGATGTCAGCGCTCTGCTCGCGCTTGCAGCCCTGGATGAGCATCGCGGTGAGACCGCAGACGCCGACGGCGAGCACGCAGAAGACGGCGAGTTTCATGCGCGAGCGGCGTTTGTTTTGTTCCAGCACGGAACCTTGTGGGACGAATGGATTTGGGTTGTTCATTTTTTTGGCGCGGATGGCGTCCTTTCTTCGAGGTGGTTTTGATTGTTTCGCTGCGAAATTTTCCCTCGGCAAATTCCACGGCTTGTTAAATTGTTTCTGTTCATTGGCGCGGGCTTGAAATCGTCGCTTAATGCTCCGCCGGCGGGTGAAATTGAAACTGTTCCGCCGGGTCGAGCGAGTCTTGCCGTTGCGCCCAAAGTTATTAACAGTCCCGCGCCCTTTGCGCAAGGAGCAAAACGCACTTTATTCAATGCCAACACCGCTTTCATTTTAATTATTCTCATTATCTTAATTTCAAAGTGGCCAGCGCGACGACCGCGAACAGGACGCACAAAATATAAAACCGCATCACCACCTGCGATTCATACCAGCCCTTTTTCTCGAAGTGATGGTGCAGCGGCGCCATCAGAAAAATCCGCCGGCCCGTGCCCGTGC
Source organism: uncultured Verrucomicrobiae bacterium (assembly GCA_963827815.1). GTDB lineage: Bacteria > Verrucomicrobiota > Verrucomicrobiia > Limisphaerales > UBA11358 > UBA11358. The sequence goes on from CAWHCL010000011.1 coordinate 33,539, forward strand.
GCATCCGCGTGAAACTTGAACCAGCCCGTTTGCAAAATAACCGACGCAGCCTCCAGCACAAACACGCCGCCCGCAATCACCAGCACGAACGGCTGGTGAATGAGCACCGCCATGATGCCGAACGCGCCGCCGAGCGCGAGCGAGCCGGTGTCGCCCATGAACACCTGCGCCGGATGGCAGTTGAACCATAAAAATCCCAGGCCCGCGCCGATGAGCGCCGCGCAAAACACGGTCAATTCCCCCGCGCCGCTGACGTAGGGAATTTGCAGATAGGCCGCCGCCTTGATGTTGCCCGCCACATACGTGAACACCAGAAACACAAACGCGACGATGAGCGTGCAGCCGATGGCCAGACCGTCGAGGCCGTCCGTCAAATTCACCGCGTTCGAACTCCCGACAATCGCCAGCAGCACAACCAGCAGGCCGCCGGCGAGCGCCCGCGTGAAGCGGATATTTGTAAAACGGCAACATCAGGGCGCTCACGAGATTGCTGGTGACAACGGTTTTGCTGTCGGAAAACCGCAACTCGCTCGTCGCCGGCAATTCCAAAAGGTAAATTCCCACGAACAGGGCCAGCGCGATTTGCACGATGAGTTTCAGCCGCGGCGGAGTGCCGCCGCCGCTCTGCTGGATGATTTTCGCGTAATCGTCGTAAAAGCCCAACCCGGCCAGCACCAGCACCGCGAGCGCGATCAGTTCCACCTGCGCATTCCATTCCGTCCACAGCATCGTCGAAAAAACCAGCACCATGACAATCAGCACGCCGCCCATCGTCGGCGTTCCTTTTTTGCTCAAAACGCGCGCGGCCAGACCGCCTGCCTCCTCGGCCTTGTCCGCGTAATCCTGGCCGAATTTCAATTGTTTCAGCCAGTGGATGATTTTCGGTCCCAGCCACCAACTCAAGAGCAGCGCCGTCACCGCCGCGCCCGCGCTGCGCACCGTGATGTAACGGAACAGCCGCAGCGCCGAAAGGTGGTCCGCCCACGGCGTTCCTTTCGTCCACTCCAACAATTTCTGGCTCAAATAATACAGCATGGCTTTACGCTTTCCCCGACTTCAACGTTTCGGCGATGCGCTCCAGGCGCGACGCCCGCGACGCCTTCAACAAAACCACGTCGCCGGCTTTCAAAAATTGTTTCACCGCTTTCATCGCCGCTTCCACGTCCGCAAATTCAATCACCCGGTTCAATCCCGCGTCGCGCGCGGCCTTCGCCGTGACCGGCGCCATTTTGCCGACAGCGAACAACTGGCCGATGCCGAGTTCTGCCGCGTGGCGTCCCACTTCCGCGTGCGCGGCTTCGCTGTGCGCGCCGAGTTCGTTCATGTCGCCCAGCACCGCCACTCGCCGGCCTTGCAGAGGCAAATCACACAATGTTTCCAGCGCGGCAATCGCCGAATCCGCATTCGCGTTATAGGCGTCGTCCAAAACACGAACGCCGTTCGCCTCCCAAAATTGCAGCCGCATCTTGGACGGCTGGCATTCGGCCAGGCCACGCTGAATATCAGCACGGCCCAAACCGAGTTCCTCACTGACCGCAATCGCAAACAAGGCATTCGTCACCTGATGACGCCCCAGCAAATTAATCCGATACTCGCCGCAAAATGCTTCCTTGGGCGCCCGCACCCGAAACGTCACGCCGCTCTTGTCCAGCCGGATTTTCTCCGCGCGCCAGTCGTTTCTTTCACCGAGACCGACGCGGACCACTTGCGCCTTCGTCCGCGCTGCAATTTTTTCAGACCAATCATTGTCGCCGTTCAAAATCAATTTTCCGTCCGCCGGCAGCAATTCCGCCAGCCAGCCTTCTTCCTGCGCGACACCGGCAATATCGCCAAAATATTCCAAATGCTCGCGCCCGACATTCGTAATCACGCCGAACTTCGGCTAGGATCATTTTCACAAGCGGCGCGAGTTCGCCCGGATGATTCGTGCCCGCTTCCAGCACGGCGGCCTTATGTTCTTTTCCAAGCCTCAACAGCGTCAGCGGAACGCCGATATCATTGTTAAAACTCGCCTCACTCCACAGCGTCGCCAGCTTTTGCCGGAGCGCCGACGCAATCAATTCCTTCACCGTCGTTTTGCCGTTTGAGCCGCCGACACAAATCACCGGTAACGCAAAGTCTTTTCGATAAGCCGAGGCAAATTTTCCAAGCGCAGCGCGGACATCAGCAACCGTCACCACGGCACATTTCGGCAATTGCGCCGGGATTGAATTTCGCGCGATGACGACCGCCGCAACACCCCGGGTCGCGGCTTCGTTTAAAAAGTCGTGGCCGTCGTGACGCTCGCCTTTGATGGCAAAGAACAAATCACCCGCCCGCGCCATTCGCGAATCAATGCAGACATTTTCGACTGCGGATTCCGCCGCGCCACGGTAGATTTCTCCGTCGCAGGCCTCGGCGGCAAATTTCAAAGAGCGTGTTTCCACTGATATTTCAACGTGGATTTCCCGTGTTCGCCACCAGCGGTGCCGGGGAATCCGCCGGAATGTTCAAATAACTCGCACATCGTTCTGCGACATCGCGGAAGACCGGACCGCAAACCTGCCCGCCGTAGTAACCTTCCTTCGGCTCATCCATCACAATCGAAATGCACAGTTGCGGATTGTCGGCGGGGAAAAATCCGATGAACGACGCGACATATTTGTCGTGGACGTAGACCCCGTTTTCAACTTTCTGCGCCGTACCGGTTTTGCCGGCTACGGTGTAATCCTTCATGGCCGCGCCGGCTGCGGTGCCGTCGGGCGACACGACAGTTTTGAGCGCCTCAATCATCTCCTTGTCCGCCAAATCGCCGACGACCTGTCGCACACGCTGTGGCTCGTATTTTTGGACCACTTTGCCAGCCCGGTCTTCCAGGCAACTCACCAGCATGGGGCGCATCAACCAGCCGTCGTTTGCCAGGGCACCCATCGCCATAAGCATTTGCAGGCGAGTCACCGCCACGCCCTGACCCATCGGGATTTGTGCGACGGAAACCTTGGTCCAATCCTTGACCGGGTGCAAAATGCCGCCCACCTCACCGGGCAACGGAATACCCGTCCGGTGGCCAAAGCCAAAATCGGTTGCGTAATCATAAAGCTTGTCTTCGCCAAGCTTGATTCCGATTTTCGCCGCGCCGATGTTGGATGACTTCGTGATTATGCCCTCGGTGGTCAATGTTCCGAACGGCTCATGGTCATGCAGAATTCTTCCGGCGTAGGCAAAATGCCCTTCCTCGCAATCAAACTGGTCGCCCAACCGGACCACTCCGTCGTTAAGTGCGCCGGAGACAACGACGATTTTGAAAGTGGAGCCCGGCTCCACCACGTCGGTGATGACGCGATTACGCGTTTCCGGAGAAATGGTATCCGGCCTGTTCGGATCATAATCCGGCAGCGTTGCCATCGCGAGTATCTCACCCGTGCCTGGGCGCATGACAATGCCTGTGATGCTGGCCGGCGTGTGCTTTTGCATCGCGTCAGCCAGCGAAGTTTCAAGGATATGCTGGACCGCCGCGTCAATCGTCAGCACCGCGTTCAAGCCATCGCGCGGCTGCACATCTTCGTCGCGCAACGCGACGAGTTCGTGCTGCTGCCGGTCGGTTTCCGTCACGCGCCAGCCGGCGACTCCGCCCAGGGCGGAATTCAGCGCCAGCTCAATGCCATCGCGCCCTGAAATCTGCGAGACCGGCCGGCCATCCAATTTGAATTCATCCATGCCCGAAAACCCAAGCACCTGCGCCGCCAGCGAGCCGTTCGGATACACCCGCATCTGGTCCGGGTCGGCGAAAATGGCGGATTGGCGCAGATTGTGGAGAAAGGCGCGCCCGCTCTCCGGCAGTTTTTTCTCATCCACGCCAAAGTTGAAAGCTGGCTCATCGCCAGTTGAATTTTTTGCCAGGTTTCGTCCGTGACATTTTTTTGGAGCCGGACGTAATGGAGATTGTTCGTGACCGTTTCGCCTTTCTCATCCCTGGAAACGCGCGGGAAAAGTTTTTGATAAAGCCCGGCCTCACTCATTTGCAGCAAGGGCGCAAGTGCATGTGCCACGACGGCCTGCTCGTTGCCGATGAGCGACGGATCGGCGCAGACGGTTTTCACTGGAATGCTCGTTGCCAGCAGATTGCCACGCGCATCGAGGATGTCGCCACGTCGCGGTGCCTGGCGGAATTCGCGTTGCGTGTTGTCCTGCGCCAGCTTCGCCAACTCGTCGTGACGCAACACCTGCAAATCCACCAGCCGGTAGCCGAGCCCGGCGAAGGCTGCGCAGACAAACACGGTCAGCGCCAGCACCCGTCGAAGTTGCAGTCGTTTCGTCATTGTAAAACCGGCCGGCCGCCCGTGGCGATCGGTTCCTCAACCGACGGCGTCACGAGCGGCGGCCAAGATGATTTCATTGCGTCAGAGGAACGACAGCCTGCCGCACAGCCAACTGTCGCGCCGAAAGGTTGCTCCCGGGCGGCATGGCTGGGGGCTCCGGCAGCCGCCAAACCTGCATCGGGCTGTGCTGGGGCCAGACCCAGATTCAATTCGCGCACGCGCAGGTCAAGCATCAGCGGCGAACGCAAATCCGCGAGCTTCACCCTCAACTTTTCATTGCCGTCCGTCATCTGCCTCAAACGCAGTTCGCTCTGGCGAATCTGCTGGCTCAAGCGGTAAATCTCGTTCTTCTGCCAGACGTAACCGATTGCCGAACCGGCGATCAGCATGCACAAAAATAACGCCTTGAGCGCCGGCCCAAACCGAATCGCCGCCGACTGATTTTTTTGATTTCCAGCCATCTTAAATTTTCTCCAGCACCCGCAATTGTGCGCTGCGGCTGCGCGGATTTTCTTTCAATTCCATTTCGCCGGGCACGATGGCCTTGCGCGTCACCCATTTCAATTCCGGCACGCGACGGCTGCCTCAATTCCGGCACGTCCACTTCGCCGCTGAACGTGTAATCACGAGTCCGCTCGCGGCCAAATTCCTTCACCACGTGGTCTTCGAGCGAATGGAACGTGATGACCGCCAGCCGCCCGCCCGGTTTCAAAATTTCCGCTGCCGCCGCCAGCCCGCGTTTCAAACAGTCGATCTCGTCGTTCACCGCAATCCGCAACGCCTGAAAAATCTTCGTTGCCGGATGCGCTTTTCTTCCGGCGCGCGGAGAAATTCTCTCAATCAACTCCGCCAGTTGCCGCGTCGTCCCAAATTTCCGCAGCGCGCGGTCGTGAACGATTGCCCTCGCAAACCGCCGCGACTCGCGTTCACCGCCGTATTCCCAGAAAATCTTCGCAATTGACTCTGCGCTTTCACCGTTCACCAAATCCGCAGCCGTCAGCGGCTGCCGGTCATCCATCCGCATATCCAGCGGGCCGTCCTGCTGAAAACTAAATCCCCGTTCCGGCGAATCCAGTTGCGGCGAACTCACACCGAGATCCAGCAGCACGCCGTCGCAATTCCCCGCCAGAATCCAGCTGGCCATTTCCGAAAAATTCCCGCGCCGGATTTCAAAACGTCCGGCGAATTTTTCAGCCAGTCGTTTTTCCGCCGCTTCAACCGCGGCGCCATCGCGATCGCACCCAGACAGCCATCCAGTCGGCGAACTCGCGGCCAAAATGCTCGCCGCGTGTCCAGCCCCACCGACCGTGCCGTCGGCGTAACGCCCGCCCGGCCGCAGCTTCAGGGCGGCCAGCGCCTCCGCCGCCATCACTGGTTTGTGAATGAATTCTGGCACTGCGCATTTTTCGTTTGATTAAATCGCGGTCGCCCGCAAAAGCCGCTCGCCCAAAATCTCCCAAGATTTCTTTGCCGGTGACAAAGCGGGAATCTCGGATGCCGCCGGACGTGATTTGATCGGCACCACTTCCACATCCGCATCACTCAAGTCGTTGTGAACCACCTTGACGGCATCCAAAGAAAGTTCGGTCTGCACGGCAGGCAGCACTTTTTGCTCTGTCGGTGCCGCGCCCGACCAAAGCGAAGCCGGGTTCAATCTGGTTGTCCAGGCCGCGAGGGATTTTGACGCCCCGGAAATCGGCGGCATCTTCTGCGCGGCGAGCAACGCCGGCGCTGTTTCCTTTTTGGCCGGAGCGGCGGCGGTTTCAACCGGCGTCTTGGACGGCGCAAAAGGATTTTTTGGCGAAACGAATTTAGGCAGGACCACCAGTTTGTTTTCGCGATACGAAATCGTTTCGGACCCGTTCACGACACTTTTACCGGCAAACAACAATTTTCCTAATTTCATAATTACTCCATCATTTTGAAGGCTTCCGACGCCAGCACCGCATCGGCTGCCTTAACGTTTTCGTAGCGGGCCGGGGTCCAAATCTCGAAACGGTCGAGCAACCCCACCAGCACCGCCGCATCCTTGATGCCCGCCGCCCGGGCCATTTCATCTGGCAAACAAATCCGACCCACCTTGTCCAAAGTCACCTGGACAGACTCACTGCCAATAAATCTTTTCAAGACGCCCTTGTTCCGGTCGCCATTCGACATCGCGTCTATGTCTTTTTTCATCTTCGCCATTTCAGACGGCGGCAAAACCCGCAGACAAACTCCAGCCTCATGCTTCGGCCACACAATCACCGTCAACTCCGTCCCCGATTTATCGGGCCGCCACTTGGCCGGAATCTGTACGCGCCGCTTCTCATCCACACCGTGGAGAAAGCGTGAATTGTAATACGTCGGCTCTTTTGTCTGCGCGTCGCTCATTTGTTCACATCAAATCCTGAAACCACTATTATCACCCACAACGACCCATATCTACCCACTTTAACCCACTTTGTCAACAGAAAAAAACGTCAATTTTTCGGTCTTATTCAACAGTTATTCACAATCCGAAAATCGTGACAAACAACTTTTCGTTGCACAACTGCTTGAAACTTGAAGCTTAAGACTTGAAACTCGCCTTGATGCGAACCATTGATTTTGATTTCAAGCTGCCGCCGAAATTGATTGCGCAGCATCCCGCGCCCAAACGCGATGCATCGCGCCTTCTGGTTTTGCATCGCACTGAAAACCGGGTCGAACACCTGCGATTTCCAAATTTTCTGGATTTTCTGCGCCCAGGCGACGTGCTGGTGCTGAACAATTCACGCGTGATTCCGGCAAGGTTGCGCGGCGTCAACGCCAAAACCGGCGGCAAATTCGAGGTCTTGTTGCTCGAAGAGAATGAGCCGAATGACTGGTGGACCATGATGCGCCCCGGCAAAACGGCGCGTATTGGCGCACAAATTATTTTCCCCGGCGCCGATGGCAAGCTGGACAAAGTTCATGCTGCCGTCGTTGAAACCAATTACGAAGGCCGGCGGCGGCTGCAATTCTCCGGCACAGCGGACATCAGCCGCGAACTCGACCGGCTTGGCGAGGTTCCGCTGCCGCCTTACATTGAACGCGAAATCCAGCTGCCGGAGGACAAGGAGCGCTATCAAACCGTTTTCGCCAGAACCGACGGCTCGGTGGCCGCTCCAACGGCGGGGCTGCATTTCACGCCGGAATTACTGGAACAAATCCGCGCGCTGGGTGTGGAAATTTGCTTCATAACGCTGCATGTCGGTCCCGGCACATTTCAGCCGGTAAAAACCGAATCGCTTGCTGGTCACAAAATGCACGAGGAGCGGTTTGAGTTAAGCGAAGAAACCGCAAACTCGATCAACACCGCAAAAAATTCCGGCCGCCGCGTCATCGCCACCGGCACAACGACGGTGCGCGTGCTGGAAACCGTGGCCGCGCAAAACAACGGAAAACTTGCAAAAACCACTGGAAAGACGGGCATTTTCATACATCCGCCGTTTTCATTCCACGTCGTGGACGCGCTGCTGACCAACTTCCATTTGCCGCGCTCGACGCTGCTCATGCTGGTGAGCGCGTTCGCCACGCCAGGAGAAACGCGCGGTCAGGAAATGGTTTTGCGGGCTTATGCGGAGGCAATTCATGAACGTTACCGCTTCTTCAGTTACGGTGACGCGATGCTGATTTTATGAAAAAGCCGCAGACCATGAAGAAAAGCCGTTGCCCTTCGTTTTGGTCAACATGGCGATGACGGCGGACGGCAAAATCGCCACGGCGAATCGCGCCGTTCATTCGTTCAGCAGCAAGCGCGACTTGGAGCATCTCTACGAACTCCGCGCCACGGCGGATGCGGTGATGTGCGGCGCGCGGACGGTTGAAATTTCGCGGACCATTTTGGGGACAGGCGGTGAAAAATTCCGGAAGCAGCGGCTCAAGCGCGGGCTGGCTGAATATAATTTGCGCGTCATTGTCAGCGGCAGCGGTTCGATCAATCCACGCGCGGCAATCTTCAAAAAGCACTTTTCGCCCAGTCATCATTTTAACAACCGCCCGCGCTTCAAAAGCGAAACTCCAGAGCCTGCGAAGCGGTTGCGGACGAAGTGAAGGTTTGCGGTGAAACGCGAAATCAATTTTGCGGCGGCATTGCGCTGGCTGCGGGCGAAATGGGGCGTGAGACGCTTGCTTTGCGAAGGCGGCGGCGAGTTGAACAACGCCCTGTTCCGCGCCGATTTGGTGGATGAGTTGCATTTAACAATCTGCCCGAAGATTTTCGGCGGCAACAAAGCGCCGACCATCGCCGACGGGGAAGGTTATTAGCCGGTTGGCAGAAGCGCCGACGCTTCAAATCAAGTCATTCAAGCGTGTCGGAAATGAAGCTTTTGCCGTGTTCCGGCAGGTCGGGACGTCGGTGACAATGAGCACATGTTATTCACAAGGCTGACTTATCAATTGTCACCGGTTTGTCACATGACTGAAACGCGAATTTCGGCAATTAGCCTGAAGATGGGCAAAAAACAGGGCAGGCTTTCGCCTGCCCTGTTTTGCGATCTACTTATGACCCAAGATACTTACGGCTGGCGCAGCCTGTAAAACTGCAAGTTCGTGGTTGATGAGTTGGTGTATAGATAATTACCGGAGCCGGCTGGACTCTCGATCGGGTGTCCGACAACCGGCCAATTGGTTACCGGGATTGTCAGGCTGTTGGTCGCCAAGACACTAAAACTTGCGCCGGTTGCGTTGGTGAAGCCGAAGTGGAACGACCCACCGGTTGACATTACCGCCGAACCCAACTGCGGCGGTGTGACCGCGAGCGTGGTGAAGGATTTGTCAGAGCCGGAAACAGTGGCTGCGGCTGAGGAAGCAGTAATCAAATAATGATAAGTTGTTCCCTGCAGCAAGCCACTAATCAGATTGGTGACAATAGACACACCCGCGCCACCCGCGAGACTGTTGGTAACAGTGAAACTGCCATAACTGGTGTTAGTGCCATATTTAAACCAGTAGGTGGTGGTGCTGCCGTTCGGATTGACAGAAGCGTCCAAGGTCGCACTGCTGGCGGTGATGTTTGAAGCCGTCAAAGTTGAAACCACCGGATTGGTCAACGTGGTGACGAGCATGTCTGCCCCGGTGACCATGCCGGCAATGTTCGTGGCCACGAGACTGTAGTGATAACCGCTCAATTGGGCTAACCCGCTAAGAGCGGCGCTTACGCTTGCCGTCCCGGAAACCACACCCAACATATTGGTCGGCGTGAAACTGCCATAGCTGGCAGTCGGGCCATATTGGAACCAGTAGGCGGTGGGTCCATTGCTGGGATTGATGCTGCCATTCAACTGAACGGTGGTGGACGTAATCTTCGAAGCTGCGGATGTCGTCACCGACGGGATGGTTGTCGGTACGGTTGTGCCTGAAACGCTCAGATTATCAATGGCGTAACCGTTGCCTGCGCCCGTCCCGTAGTAGTCTATGGACCAAATCAACCACAAGGCGGCACCGGGCTGCCACGGGGTGGATAGGGCCAGATTGTTCGTAGCCAAGCTGACCTGATTGCTGGATTGCGTTCCATCCACCGTGGTGACCACAAGGGCTGTCGGGAAACTAACATTCAAGCCCGGTACGAGCGTGGCATTGGATATTGACGATGACTCCAACACAAAGTTGGTCGACGTGTTATCCAACGAATAGCCAAAGGACATGGTCCTAGAGCCGGTGCCATTGTGCCACAATTCACCGATGAAGCTCAAGTTGATGTAGTTCAGCGTACTTCCAGAGCTATTTGTCAACTTTAAGGCAAAGCTGGTCGGGCCGGTTGTGCTGGTGGAGAGCAATCCCAGCGCGCGGTTTGTTCCACTGATGGCGGGGTTGATGACATCGTTCGGCCCGAAGTCAATCACGCCACCCGTGGTTTGATCGCCGTCCTGGGCGCCAAATCTGGTGATGCCATCCTCCTGCGGATTGACGGCCGCATTGGTGTCAGCCGATCCATACCACCCGTTCATTTTCGACAAGGCCAAGCCACCCACATAACTGGTGTTGATGACAGGGTAGGTGAAGTCGAACGGATTCGCCAACGAGTAGGCTAAACCATTGATGGTGCCGGAATCCTTCGGATTATTGATGCTGTTGACTGAAACGCCACCCGGATCAGGCAATGAATCGAAGGTCTGGAAATAGAGCTGGTTGCTGTAGGAGACGGAGGAGAGCGGTGGAGGAACCAGAATTGTCACCAAGGCAACCGAACTGGTCACGTAACCTCCGGGATTGCTGATGACGATATAATAGTAACCTGCATCGTTGGTGGTGGTTGCGGCAATATTTAACGTGGGTGTTGCCGTACCGCTGTATTCACCGGCATCGGTCAACATGACACTGTTGGTGATGATATTATTTGTGGTGACGAGGTTGCAGCTAAACCATTGATTGGTCACCGGTGCCGATGCTCCAGCCTCGGTGGCGGTCAGCGATGCGGGTACGCCTACAAATGTGGTGGCCGGCGCAGGCAGGCCGGCGCTGATGGTCGCAAGATGATAGTTCACCGTCAACACATCCACGAGATTGGATGCGTAACCGGCTGGATTCACGACCACCAGATAATAGTTACCGGCATCAGTTGTTTGAAGGTTGGTCACGGTCAGCGATGAGGTCTGTGAACCGAAATAGCCTGAACCGCTGCCATTGGTATTGGCTCCATCAGCAAGCACATTGGTTCCATAATACCATTGGTATGAGAAGGGCTCGGTGCCGGTTGCGGAGACCGCGGCGAAAGCCGTCCCTCCGTTTACATAGCCGATGACATTATTTGTGCCGCTGGTGATGACAGGCGAAACAGCAGTGGCCGTGACGATAAGGATTGCCGGGGTGCTGGTGACTGCTCCGTAATTGTTGGTCACCACACATTGATAGGTGAAATTGCTATACGTGGTGTCGAGACTGTTGAGGGTCAGAGAGGCGCTGGTTGCTCCGTCCAAATTGGTGCCGTTTTGAAGCCATTGGTAACTCAGGGGATAGGCCGATTGAGCCGTCACGCTGAAGGGGGCGGAACCGCCGTTGGTCGTGGCATAACCAACCGGGTTCATGGTGATCAAGGGCGTGAGATCCGGGGTAAAATCAATTCCGCCGAAAAATTCATTAGTGGTGGAGGCAATTGCCAGAGTCTGGGCCACGAGATTTGTGCCGGGATTGATTCCGGTGTCCACAACCTTGATCAAGCGATTTTGATTTTGATGCCCCTGCTTCGTGTTGACGATGGGGTAACCGTTTTCCATGGTCGTGGCATAAATGACAGGGTTGGTGCCGCTCCAGTCAACACAGATGCCGAAACAGCCCTGATTCCCGGAGGCTTGCTGTTGGCTGCCTGCAAGCCCAACATAGTAGGTGCCGAGGTTCGTGGCGGTGAAATAGTAAGGAGCTTGCACCCAAGTGCCGGCGTTGTTAGTAAATTTGACGATTCCGAACGTCTGATCCGCACCGTAAGCTATGGTGGCGGATGGGTTCATGTCAAAGTTGAGGATATTTTGAAAGGTGCTGCCCCAATTGATGAAAAGATTGGTGAAAGTAAAGTTAAAGTAAGGGTTTGGAACATTAGGATCCCAAGGGAGCGGCACCACGTTTCCGCTGGATGGATCAACAAAATTATAGATGCCGCTGGCAACTCCGGTGGCGGATTTGGTCGCCACATAAAGGGTGCCGCCAATAATACGGGCCTCTCCAGCGGCCTGAATATAGTTTTGCACTTCTACCGGTGACCCACCGTCGTAAAAAAGTGTTCCGTCCAGTTCCCCGCTGGTTCCGGCGAAATTGCCTGTTCCCCAAAAATTTGTGCCATCCGTTGTGGCGATACCAGTGGGATTATCCTGTGTGCCGGATGCTGCCCCAACCGGAATGCCAAACCAGTTGTTTAGGCTCGAATAAATGCTCACCGTATTCGTGAAGGCATCCAACGTCACAATGCCACGGGTCACAGTGGGATCAGTGGACGGTTTTAGAGAAGTTGGTGTTAGAATATTGCCTGTGTAACCTTCCAGCGCCAGAAAACGGCGGTCAATGCTGCGGGAAATAGCACCGCCTTCGGAACCCGCATGATGATTGATCCAAACCGAACCAGGGACATTGACATTGGTGGACATGGCCACGGAAAGCAGTGCGTTGGTGGAGGATTGGTTGGTCATCGCGGGATCAAATACCTGCACAAAAACGGGCGCACATCTTGCAGTTATCATGGGCCAGTTCGTATCGCTGGTTCCAGCCTTGAACACGGCGATTTTCCCCGGCGGAAAGATTGGAGTTTGCGCTTGCGCCGCGAGCGCCAGCAATAGGGTCAGGCATGATGCGATGATTTGTTTTTTCATATTGGTTTTTTTAATTGTGATTACAAGTCCACCTAAATTTCATTACCAGTTAATAAGAATCACATCACAAGCAAATGGCTTTCAGGTGACGATTTCGTGACTTCGAAAAATATTTCGCAAGCCGGCTCCTTTTGTGACTCAATTGTCACCTGTCGCGCATATTCCCGTAACAAACTGTCTTCATAATGTGGATGAATACTTTATATTCGAATTGCAGGTGGAACACCAAGAGGCAGGAGAATTAATCATTCAAGAACATGAAAAACCAAAACAGGCGCGGCGGATTTACTCTCATCGAACTGCTGGTGGTCATAGCCATCATCGCCATTCTGGCGGCGATATTGCTGCCTGTCCTGGCGAAGGCGAAAGAAAAGGGACGGAGGACAGTCTGCCTCAGTAATTTGAGGCAATGGGGACTGGCTGAAACCATCTATTTGAACGATTACGAGGATACATATCCCGAAACCAAGATACCCAATGGCACGCCAGGCGCGCCGGGAGGTTATAACGAGGACAATCCAAAGTGGGACGACCTCTATGATTTCTATTATGCGGGTCAAGGCCGGGATGCCTGGTTTAATGCCCTGCCACCTTATGTGGTGCAAAAACCACTGTCTTATTACGCCATTCAACCGGGGACCGGACCAAACCAAAAACCAGCGATAGACACTTTCAACAACGTTAATACCATTTTTAAATGTCCAACAGCGATCATTGAACCAGCACTCGCCGCCGAACCCTATGGGTATATTTGGTTTCAATATGGAATGAATTCCAAGGGTCTGGATGGATTGCCCTCCTCGATATTGAACCTCAAGACTGGTATGGTAAAGAGTCCCTCCAAATTTGTCATATTTAGCGAAGGCCGGACGCTTATTAATGAAACTCCTTTCTATGGCCCTCTTGGATCTGTAAAACAGACCGACATTTGCAAGCCCAATGTTTACACCACGGCATTCTCGTCCCGTCACAGCAATGGCGGCAGCATCACCTTCGCGGATGGGCATGCCTCATGGTACCTGTACGAGTATGTCTGCTCGAACGCCGTCACCAAAGCTGCTGATCCAGGAGACCCCGACATCAGTTGGTCATATGACAATCACGTGGTGCAGTGAAAAAAATCCATCTCATTCCTAAATGAAGACCTCCCGCCAGATAACCCAATTTTGCCTCGCGCCAGTTTTATTTTCCATCGCGTTCATTGCCACGCCATTATGCGCCGACGACACGATGGCTCAACCGAGCCAGCCGGTTCAAACAAGTCAGCTCCATTATCTTACCAGCAAAAAACCGGATGCCATTGCGCTGCTCGCGCCGCCGCCCCTGCCCTACTCTGCGGAACAAACCGCTGACATGGATGAAGTCCGGGCGGTTTATCACGCCGCCCCCAGTAACGACATCGCCGTCGCCTATTCACAAAAGAAATTCACCATCTTCAATTTCACACCTGACATCGGCGCCTTCTTTGTGCCAGGCAAATGCCCAAAAACCGAGGCGTTTTTCAATCGCATCCAGACCGATGCCGAGACCATCACTGACAACGCGAAGGATTTCTACGAACGCCCGCGTCCATACGTAACCGACCCAAGCCTCGCCAACGGCAAACTTGAAAAAAGTTTCAGCTATCCCAGCGGCCATTCCACCGAGTCAATGGTACTCGCGCTGGTGCTCGCCGATTTGTTCCCGGACAAGCACGACGCCATCATTGCCGAGGCTCGCAGCATTGGCTGGCATCGCGTTGAGATTGCCCGGCATTATCCGACTGACATTTACGCCGGTCGGGTGCTTGCGCAGGCCATCGTCCAACAGATGCTGAAAAGCGATGCGTTCCAACATGACTTCGCCGAAGCAAAAGCTGAAGTTGCCGCCGTACAGGCCGTTGCCAACAATTAGGTACAAATAAAATCCACGCCCGCCAGGGAGGTGCGCATTTTATTTTCCGGCCCGCGCAATAGGACTGCCCTTAACGGTCGCCCCGATCCGCTTTTGTCTCAACCCAGCGCGCGAACAGCCACAACAAATCACTCAAACGGTTAAGATAAATGACTATCTCAACGTTCACCGGCGTGCAGGACTCCTTCAATGCGCACACCCGCCGCTCCGCCCGGCGGCAGACCGTCCGTGCCATGTCCAGCGCGGCGGAATTAAGTGACGCACCAGGCGTCGCCCAGCCCTTGAAGGTCACGTTCTGCGATTCGATTTCCTTCACCAACGCATCCAGCGGGAACGTCATTGCCGGCGTGACGAGCGAATAGCCATCCTTGACGTAGCGCGGCAAATCCTCCGGCAGCACGCCCAGCTCGCCCATCAGCACAATCAAATCCTTCTGGATGGCCGGCAGATTGCGGGCAACGAAATCATCCATGGCCGTGGCGCGAGCCAGACCGAGCGCAGCATTCAACTCATCCACCGCGCCGCAAGCCTCAACGCGCGGATGATTTTTCGGAACGCGACGGCCATACATCAACCCCGTCGTTCCCGAATCTCCAGTTTTTGTGGCGATGCTCATTGAATTCGCCGATTCAAACCACAAATTCCAATTCCTGCCGGTGCGGAATCAGTCCGCGCTCAAAGGCCTGGCCAAGAAAGCGGCGGATGGATTCCCTGCCCCGCTCGCCATAATCCAGCGTCCAGTGGTTCACATACATACCCACGAATTTGTCGGCGAGGTCGCGCCCCATGTCGCGAGCGTATTGCAGCGCGTGCTGCACAGCTTCCGGGCGGTGATCCAAGCTGAACTGGATGCTCTCGGTCAAAATGCCGGAGATTTTTCGGCGCGTCGCCAGATCAAATTTTTTGTGGATGACGTTTCCGCCAAGCGGCAGCGGAAGACCGTCGTTTTGTTTGCCCCACCAGACACCCAAGTCTTCGCAAACGATCAATCCTTCGTTTTGATACGTCAACTGGCCTTCGTGGATGATTAAACCGACTTCGGCAGTTCCATTTTTGATGGCGGAAAAAATCCGGTCGAACGGTACGACGACGTAATTGAATTCCTTCGCCGGTTTGCCGATCCAGAGCTGCAACGCAAGAAAGGCGCTGGTCATCGTTCCGGGCACGGCGATTTTCTTTTTCAAGATTTCTTCGCGGGAGAATTTCTGCCGGGCCACGAGCATCGGGCCGTAGCCGTCGCCCATGCTCGCGCCACTGGGCAGCAGGGCGTATTTGTCGGAAACGTAGGCGTAGGCATGGATGCTGACGGCGGTGATATCAAGTTCGCCGCGCTTGGCACGTTCATTCAGCGTCTGGATGTCCTGCAAAACGTGCTGGAAGCGGAAGCCCTGCGCCGGAATCAAATCCTTCGCCAGCGCGTAAAACATGAAGGCGTCATCAGGGTCGGGCGAATGGCCGAGCGTCAACGTCGTTTGTTCCATCCGCGAAAATTAAACCACGCGGCGCGCAGTGTCACGACGAGAAGCTTGATGAACGGCTCGTAGGGCATGGTTCCTTTCAGCAATCTGGACAACACCCGCACGCGCCTTGACCGATCCAGCCGCAAATCGAAACGCCAACCTCCTTGTCGCTTCAATCACGATCCAAATTGCGGGCAACACCGATCAGGCGCGTGCGTTGTGTCCCTCCTTCAGACAAACGAGTTGTCTGCCTTCCAAGTGGCAGCTTGTACTGGACGCAGGTTTCCCCACCACCTTTGTCTGCTGCCGGGTTCCCCACCCAAATCAACCCAAACTACAATTTCAACAAACACACCTGTCACGACTCAAAGCACGGCGCATGCCGAACGACCAAATCCGCCATATTTGATGAAAACCCAAATGATTCGGAGCACCGGCGGGCGCAAGCGGCTGGCGTTATTTTTCCAGCATGATAAAAATTACGCCCGGTAATGAAAAGTTCGCGCTTCCCTTTCGGGAAATCCGCGACTAGCGTTGATGCATCTGGCCGGTGTGGCGAAATGGCAGACGCACAGGACTTAAAATTTTCAAAATCGCACTTTCTGACCGCTTCTCGCGACTTCTCCTCACACGTGTTTCAGCCTTTGTTTACAAGCCTATTTTCAATTTTAGCCTGATTTCCACGCACCCCTAAAACGGGTGGCTTTCCGACCCCCAAAGTGGCACAAAAAGTGGCACAAAAATCTTTCAAAACCCCAACAAATTGAAAAATCCGCACAGGACTTAGTCCCAGAAGAGTCCGTCTATTTTTTGCATTTTTGCGTTTGTGCCACTTTTGATTTTCGGCAAAACAAATAACATGCAGTCATCAAGAAATTTACAATTATCTCGATGTGCCACTTTCAAATTAAAAACCACGCCTAAATTGCGGTCAGAAAAATATTGAAAGCAATTTTGTTGTGCCACTTTTTTAATGCCAAAAATTGGAGGAGGTTTTTATGCTGAACGATCTTTTCGAGTCGGTGTCTTGTGCTCCTGCGCAAATTCCCCGGCGACCACACGGCGATGAAATTCGTCTATGGCTTCCTGAGTGAGGTATTGCCGACCAGCGATGTTGACAGTT
>CAWHCL010000012.1:0-152014 GCA_963827815.1 uncultured Verrucomicrobiae bacterium
AGACTGCTGCGTTTATGCTGCGCACGCCGCAAAATACCACTTCGCTTGCTTTTCTCGGTGATTCTCTGGAAGTCCAGCCCGGCGGTTCATTGCGCGACAAGACGGCGGCCACGATTACCATCACCAATCTGATTTTGGATGATACTGCCACACTTGAACTGACACAGCCCAACGGTATCGACAGCGCGGCGGATGTGGGCGCGCTGGCAGGCGGCATTACACTTAATGGAACGGCGGCTTTCCATGCGGGCATCAGCCCCGACACCGCCGGGGAAACTTTCATCATCAGCGCCACCATTGGGGGCACGGGCGGGTTCACGACCTCCGGTTCACTTGGAAATATTCTTTTGACCGGAAACAACACCTACACGGGCTTGACCACCGTCAGTGCTGGAAGCCTCGGCGGGACAGGCACCATTCGCGGTCCGGTCACGGTGACCAGTGGCGGCACGCTTTCGCCCGGTGGAACGACCAACAGCACGTTGACCATCAGCAATACTCTGACGTTGGGCTACATCGTGAGCATGAAGATCAACAAGACTGGAACCAATTTGACCAGCGACTTGATTCGAGGAATGACAGCTGTGAGTTACGGCGGAACACTGACCGTGACGGCCACGGGCGATTCATTGGCACTCGGCGACACATTCACATTATTCAACGCGGCGAGTTATACCAACTCATTTTCTACCTACAACCTGCCCTTTCTGGCTTCGGGATTGACGTGGGATACAAGTCAATTGACCAACGGACGGCTCACCGTCATCGTCGGCACAACCACGCCGGCCTTTCCTTATCTGGATCCTTCCCTGACGCCGGAGGCGCGCGCGGCGGATTTAATTTCACGGATGACGCTCGCTGAAAAGGCGGCGCAATTATATTACCTCGGAACGGTGAACACTCGCCTGGGAATTCCAAATTACGGCGGCTGGAACCAATGTTTGCATGGTGTCTGGATGACCCAGCCTTCGACCTTGTTCCCTATCTCCATTGCCGCCGCCGCCACATGGGACACCAACCTTGTCTATATGGAGACGAGTGCAATCTCTGACGAAGCGCGCGCATTCAACAAAATGGGCACTCCAGGTCCCAATGGCGGGACGGCCGGGCTGATCTATCGCGCGCCGGTCATCAACATCAGCCGCAATCCATTTTGGGGACGCATCCAGGAGTGTTTCGGCGAAGACCCCTGGCTTGATGCTCGCATCACCGTGAGTTACTTGCATGGATTGCAAGGCAACGATCCGAAATACCTGAAGCTGGCCGGCACGCTCAAGCATTTTGCGGTTTATAATGTGGAGAACGGTCGAACAACATACAATGCCGTCACGCCAGAGCGATGGCTTTACGAATATTTTCTGCCGCATTTCAAAGCCGGCGTCACGGAAGGCAACGCGCAGTCTCTCATGGCATCCTATAACCTCATCAACGGAATCCACAGTGCCGTCAACACGAACCTTTTGACGGACATTTTGAGAACCAAGTGGGGGTTCAAAGGTTTCGTCGTCAGTGATTCCGGTGGCATCGGCAATATGATTAACATAGATCATATTTTCCCCGATGCGCCGAACGCGGACGCCGCATCACTGGCCGCCGGTTGTGATTATGATGACACGCAGTATCGCGACAGCATTGTGCCGGCAGTGACTAATGGATTGTTATCAGAAGACGTGGTGAATCAGGCGCTGATGAGGTTGTTGAAAGTAGCCTTCCATCTGGGAGTGTTCGATCCGCCAGCGATGGTTCCTTACTCGCAGATTTCTTCCAATGTCATCCGTTCCACGAACAACATCGCTCTCTCTCTCAAAGTAGCGCAATCATCCATCGTCTTGTTGAAAAATCAAAATGGCTTCCTGCCGCTGAACACCAATCAGATCAGCAAAATCGCCCTGATTGGGCCGCTGGCAGCCACGTTTCGTGCCGGCAACTACTATGGGGGATACACGGGTGCCGTTACGCCGCAGCAAGGCTTCATCAATCGTGTCGCCCCCGGCACACAGGTTCTCTATGCTCAAGGCTGCAGCAACTTGACCACGTTCGCCACGACCGCCCAGATCAATGCGGCGATACAAGCGGCGACCAATGCCCAAGTCGTCATCATGTGTCTTGGAACTGATCCCAGCATCGAGGCAGAAGGGTTGGATCGCACCGCGCTTGAACTTTCCGCCGCCCAGGAAAATTTGCTGGAAACCATCTATCCCGCGAACACGAACCTTGTGCTGGTGCTGCTGAACGCCGGGCCGCTGGCGATTCCATGGGCTGCGACCAACGTCCCGGCTATTCTCGAAGCATGGTATGCCGGCGAACAAGGCGGCAACGCCATCGCCGACGTGGTTTTTGGCAACGTGAATCCCAGCGGCAAACTTCCTTACACCGTCTATCCATCGTCCACCGTTCCTGGCCTGCCGCCGCAAGACCAATATGACATCAGTCAGGGCTTTACCTACATGTTCTTTACCAACCAGGCGCTTTTTCCATTTGGTTACGGATTGAGCTACACGACCTTCGGTTACTCCAACTTGGTATTCTCGGTGCAGACGAACGCGCCGGATAGTATCTTGAATGTTTCCGTGGATGTCTGGAATACCGGAACGGTGCCTGGGGCCGAGGTGGCGCAGGTCTATGTGCATGACGCATCCAGCAGCGTTGTGCAGCCGATCAAGAAGCTGGTGGGCTTCCAAAAGGTTTATCTGCTGCCAGAACAGAAGCAGACCTTGAACTTCACCGTGTCGGTGGATCAGTTGAGTTACTTTGACACGAACACGGAAGCCTTCATTGTTGATTCTGGAGACTATAATCTCATGGTGGGCAGTTCATCGGCGGATATTCGGCTGACCAATACATTCAGCCTCTCGCTTCCACCTGTCATCCTGCCTGGCGTGCCGGGTGGATTGAGTGCCCCGCTGTATGGAACTAACGCGGTGCTGGATTGGTATGTGGCTTCGCGCGCTGTGAGCTATACTGTCAAGCGCGCAATCAACTACGACGGCCCTTATACTATGATTGCCAGCGGCCTGACTAATCTTACCTTTACGGATTCTGCTCTGATCCCGAACGCGACCAATTATTATGTAGTCACCGCGTTCAATTCTGCCGGCGAAAGCCTTCCCTCCGCCACGGTCAGCATCATCGCGCCGACCATCAACCATCCGGTTATCCAATCAGTTTCTATTTCCGCAAGCGGCCTGATCTTCACCGGCACCGGCGATACCAACGCCACTTATTACTTGCTCGCCACGACCAATCTTGCCGCCCCACTGAACAATTGGACGCGGTTGCTGACCAACCAATTTGATGGCAATGGCCATTTTAATTTTACAAATCCGTTCGATGCCGTCGCACCGCAACAGTTCTATATTTTACAATTACCGTGATCACAAGAATGATACAAACTCAAAACTGCGAAGTGCTTGCAATCGTTTATTAAGAAACATCGCACCGACATTTGCAGATTGATTTTATGAGCAAACCACGCATCGCATTTCTCGGCCAGCAATCGTGGTCCACGCTGGTGATGATTCTGCCGACCGACATGATTGCCAAACGCGCCGTCGGCACGCTCGCGGGTCTCGTCGGTTTCGGCGGCGCGATGGGCGGCATCGTGCTCGGCCAGATCGCCGGCTACCTGCGCGATCACCATTACAGCTACCAGCCGGTGCTGATCATTTCCGGCTCGATGCACGTCATCGCGTTCATTTTGATCTGTCTTGTCATCCCGAAAATTCAACCGCTCAAAATTCAAATCAACCAATAAACACCAATCCTATGCAGAACATCTCAAACCGGACCGTCGGTATCATCCACGCGGCGCTGATCACCAGCAAGGCGGTTCAACCCTTCATTGACAGCATCATTCCGGAGGTGAAGGTGGTTCACCATGTTGATGACACCATTCAATGTTCAAATTTTGCCTGCGAGCCGGGTGTTATTCCCAAACTGAACCTATACAAGTTCGCCACCTATGCGCACCTCCTTGAAATGGCGGGTGTGGACATCATCCTGTTGGCCTGTTCCACATTCAATCGCGCGGTGGAAGTTGCCCGTCCGATGATCAACGTTCCGATGTTGCAAATTGACCGGCCGATGATGGACCTTGCCGTGCAACAAGGGAAAAAGATCGGGTTGTTGGCCACGGTCCCGACCACTGTTCCCGCCTCCACCAGGCTCCTTGAACTCGCAGCCGCAGAGGCCGGCAAGGAGATTGATGTCACCACTGTGCTGTGCAGTGAGGCCTTTGCCGAAATCAAAAAGGGAAACACGGCGAAACATAACGAGATGTTGCTGCGCGAGATTGCGCTGCTGTCCACCAAGGTAGATGCCATCGTTCTGGCCCAATTGTCCATGAGCGCCCTCGAACCCGAATTGGGGAAAACCAAAGTCCCGATTTTTAACAGCGGTCGAACCGGCTTTACCCGTGTCCGTGAAATGCTAGAGTCCATGTAATTCAACGGCCATTTGCCATGAAAAAAACCATCGCCATCGGCTGCGATCCCAACGCATCGGAATTGAAAAAGGTTCTGATCAGTCACCTGAAATCACTCGGCTACGAAACAACCGATTATGGGAGTGACAACCCCATTTACGCGGAAACGGCGTTGGAAGTAGCCAGGGCGGTAGCCGCGAAAAAACAGGATCGCGGGATCCTGCTCTGCGGCACCGGCATCGGAGTGGCGATTGCGGCGAACAAGGTGGCAGGCGCGTATGCGGCGGTGGCTTCCGATGCCTATTCAGTGGAGCGTTCGATCAAGAGCAACAACGTCAATATCCTCACCTTCGGCGCCCAGACCATCGGGCCGGAACTGGCCAAAACCCTGGTCACCGTCTGGATGAATTTGGAATATGAGGCCGGCGGAAGATCAGAAGCCAAAATCCAGAGAATCTACGAAATCGAAAAAGAATTTTCCCACGACCCAACCCGTCACACTTCATGTTAAAGAAAACAAAATTGTTGAGTCTGGAGTGCGTCTATACGGCAAACGTTTTCACCTTTGACGGTCATCTGATGGTGGCCGCCGGCTCGGAACGCGAGTTCCCGTCTTATCTGATCAACCTTGATACCCGCGCCGTCACACAGATCGCACCGGGCCCGGGTGGCACCATGAGTTTGGTTCCCGTGCCTGACAGTGCCGATCATCTGGTCTCGGTCATGGGACTATTCCCGCCTTTCATCAGCAACGGCGCCGGGGTTTATCTTCATTCCAGGGCGGACGGAAACTGGTCAACCCGCAAGGTGATTGATATGCCTTTCGCCCACCGTTGCGAGTTTCTCGCCATCAATGGCGTTAATTATTTGTTTGCCGCTTCATGCAGCAAGCACAAGGCGGATCCCCAAGACTGGTCAAAAGCGGGTGAGTTGTTTGTGGTGGCAATGGATGGCGCGGGAAACAACGATTGGAAACCGACTCTGTTGCTCGACAACCTGGTTCGCAACCATGGCATGGGCAATGCAATCATCAACGGTGTGGAGTCGCTTTGCGTGTCCGGCAAGGAGGGGATTTTTGCGGTCGAACACGACCCGGAAAACGGCTTCAAAATCGTTCCGGTGTTTGGCCGCGAGGTAAGTGAATTTGTCTATATTGATCTTGATCGTGATGGGATGGACGAACTTGTTACCATTGAGCCATTTCATGGAAACACACTGAATGTCTATAAGAAAAAGTCCGGCGACTGGGTGAACCTTTACACCTCCACATTGAGCTTCGGCCATGGATTGTCCGCCGGGAAATTTAATGGCGATTCGGTGATTGTGGTGGGAAACCGCCGCGGTTCGGAAGCTCTCGAACTTCACAAGGTGCTTGATCTGTCCCATGGGCGGATTGAAAAAATCGAAATCGAACGAAACGTCGCCCCCACCCAGACAAAATTGTTCCACCATGATGGAAGCGACTACATCCTGAGCGCGAACCAGAAAAAAGACGAAGTCGCGGTGTATTCATAATCGCGACTCCCAGCTCTCAACCAGAATTACTTTATGAGCATGATCATCAATGAGGACGAAATCGTTGCCACGGAAATGCCAGGCCGCGCGCTCAAATGGCTCTTCACGCCCGACATGAACGTGGCCAGGGGTTTCTCCATGAATGTGGTCAATATCAAACCCGGCAATACGGTCAAACCGGCCCACTCGCACCCCAATCATGAAGAAGTGGTCTTTCTGTTAAGTGGTTCTGGAAAGGCTTACCTCGATGGCGAGGTCTTCGACATCCGCAAGGGATCCGCGATTCTGTTTTCACCCGGCTGCATTCACATGCTTCGGAATTCGGGCGACGAGGACATGAAGGTCGCCTGCTTCTTTGCGCCCGCCGCCACCTTTGCCGACTATGTGCTCCATGAAGATGTCACGTTTCCCGAATAAACATCAATCACTCCAATTCCATGCAACGCATTGTAAATAATCCGGACGATCTCGTGAACGAAATGGTGGAAGGCTTTGTTGAAGCCCATGCCGATTTGGTGGGGCAACTTCCCTCCAATCCCAGGGTTCTGAAATACACCAAGGCCCCGGTCCCCGGCAAAGTCGGTGTCATCACCGGCGGCGGATCGGGACACAAGCCGGCCTTCATTGGCTACATCGGAGACAATATGCTGGATGCCGTTGCCGTGGGCGAAATTTTCTCCTCGCCGACGGCAAAGTCGTTTCGTGATGCGATCAAGGCCGCCGACTCCGGCAAGGGCGTGGCGGTTCTTTATGGAAACTATTCGGGCGACAACATGAACGTGAAAATGGCGCGCGCGGATGCGGAAGATGATGGAATCACCGTGAAGACTGTCGTTGCGAATGATGACGTCGCCTCGGCGCCCAAGTCTCAACCGGAGAAACGCAGGGGCGTCGCCGGCGAGGTGTTCATGTGGAAAGCGGGTGGTGCGAAAGCGGCCATGGGTGGCAGCCTCGATGAGGTCATCGCCGCCGCCCAGAAGGCGATTGATCATACCCGAAGTGTCGGGATTGGTTTGAGTTCATGCACGATTCCCGCGGTCGGCAAGCCCAACTTTCACATCGAGCCGGGCACGATGGAGCTTGGAATCGGGCATCATGGCGAACCCGGCCTGAAGGTCGCCAAGCTTCAAACCGCGGACGAAATGGCGGCCCTGTGCCTGGACCTGATTCTGCCCGACCTGCCATTTGAGCCGGGATGCGAAGTGGCCGTGCTGGTTTCCGGCCTGGGTGCGACACCGGTGAGTGAACTCTATGTATTTTATCGCAGAGTCAGCCAGATCTTAAAAGCGGCCAAAATTGGAATCCACCGTTCCTATGTGGGCAACTATTTCACCTCGCTGGACATGATGGGAGTCACTTTGACGGTGATGAAACTTGATGACGAACTGAAAAAATTGATTGATCATCCGTGCAATTCAATTGCCCTCAAACAATTTTGATTCACGCCCAGGTTCCGCTGAAAACCGCCATGAAACATTTCAAAAACGCCGGGGGTGCGATTGCCATAAAACAAGCGATTGAAGCCATCCGGCAAAACAAGGACTACCTCGGAAGGGTGGATGGAGAAATCGGTGATGGCGATCACGGAGTCAACATGAACAAGGGCTTCTCCCTGGCTGGGGAGCGCATTGAAGACCGGCATGGCTTTTCCGATGCAAGCAAGATCCTCGCCGAGGCGCTCATGGGCGAGATTGGAGGATCCATGGGACCTCTTTATGGCTCGTTCTTCAAGACGCTTTGGCGGCATTCCCGGAATTTGGAGAAGATAGACGCGCGACAATACCTGGAGATGTTGAAGGCCGCGACCGCTTCCGTAAAGGAAATCGGCGGCGCCAAAGTGGGCGACAAGACCCTTGTGGATACATTGGAACCCGCCTGCACAGCCTTTGAGAAGGCATTGGATTCCGGTTCTGATTTTGATGCCGCCTTGACCGCAAGCACCAAGGCTGCCGAAATGGGAAGAGACTCCACCAAGGAAATGATCGCGCAGATTGGACGTTCCGCGCGTCTCGGGGAACGTTCGCGAGGCGTTCTTGATGCCGGAGCTGCTTCATGCTTCATTATTATTGAAGCCATGCATTCGGCAATTCTGGGAATTCTATGCGACTAGCAATCAATCCATTTTCGCTTCAACCCTCGCTTGGCAGATGGCAATGCTTTGTAGAAAACTTCTCATTGACACCCGGCTTCAGCCGGGTGCGAAAGGTGTGCGAAGAGAAAAAACCGTTTAAACGGTTTTTCCCGGGCGCGTTCGAGGTTCACCGCGTTAAAACGCGGTGTTAATGAAATGATTTCTACAGAGCAAGATGGCAATAAATAGTTCCGAATAACCACTGAAATCATCCTCATGAAAAAAACGATCGTTCTCACCGCACTCGGCGTTATGTTTGCCGGCAACATCATCGCTGCCGATTCCACGAACACTTTGCCTGCCGCATTTCCCGTCACCATCACGGTGGATGCCGGGAAATCCCTCGGCGAATTGAAACCCATCTGGCGTTTCTTCGGCGCGGACGAGCCGAACTACGCCTACATGAAGGACGGCAAAAAATTGATCGGCGAACTCGGCCAACTCGGCGGCTCGCAGGTTTATTTTCGCGCGCATCATCTGCTCACGAGCGGCGACGGCGCGTATTCGCTCAAGTTCGGTTCCTCCAGCGCCTACAAGGAAGACACGAACGGCACGCCGATCTACGACTGGAGCATCAACGACAAAATTTTCGACACCTATCTCGCAGCGCGGCGTGAAGCCGTATGTGGAAATCGGTTTCATGCCCGAGGCGCTCTCCACGCATCCGCAAAATTATCCGCACCATCCGCCGGTGAATAAAAAAGCGGATGTCGCCGGCGGACAATCGTATCCGCCGAAAGATTACGCGAAATGGGGCGAACTGGTTTATCAATGGACAAAACATTGCGTCGAAAAATACGGCGCGGACGAGGTGAACCAGTGGTATTGGGAAGTCTGGAACGAAGCGAACATCAGCTACTGGCACGGCACGACGCAGGATTATTGCAAGCTCTACGATTACGCCGTGGACGGCGTGCGCCGCGCGTTGCCGACCGCGCGCGTCGGCGGGCCGGAAACGGCGGGCGATGCCGGCCAGTGGACGCGCGAGTTTCTGGAGCATTGCCTGCGCGGGACAAATTACGTCACCGGCAAGATCGGCTCGCCATTGGATTTCTTTTCATTCCACGCCAAAGGTTCGCCCGCGTTCGTCGACGGCTCACGTCCGCATGGGCATCGCGAACGAGTTGCGCGCCATTGATTCCGGCTTTGCCCTCATCACGAATTATCCCGAATTGAAAAACATTCCCATCGTCATCGGCGAATGCGATCCGGACAGTTGCGCGGCCTGCACGGGCAACCAGTATGGCTACCGCAACACGACGATGTTTTCGAGCTACACCGCCGCGGCTTTCACTCGCGCGCTGGACCTCGCGGACGAACGGGGCGTGAATCTCGAAGGCACGCTGACGTGGGCGTTTGAATTTGAAGACCAGCCGCCGTTCGCCGGTTTCCGCACGCTTGCCACCGACGGCATTGATCTGCCGGTGCTGAACGTGTTTCGGATGTTCGACAAGATGAGCGGCGAGCGCGTCGCCGTGAAAAGCAGCGCGGGACTCGACGCGCATACGATTCTTAAATCCGGCGTGCGCGGCAATCCCGACGTATCCGCGCTGGCGAGCCTCGACAAAAACAAACTCGCGATTCTCGTCTGGCATTATCACGACGATGATGTGCCCGGGCCGGATGCGAATGTGAAACTGACCCTGGACCATCTGCCATTCGCAAATGCCGACGTGAAACTGGCGCACTACCGCGTAGACGCCGGCCACAGTAACTCCTACGAAGAGTGGTTGAAAATGGGTTCACCGTTGCCGCTTTCGGACAGGCAATATGCCGAACTGGAAAAAGCGGGGCAGCTCACGGAACTTGAGCCGCAAAAGAATATGCACTTGAAAAAAGGAAAATTGGATTTGAATTTTGCCCTGCCCCGGCAGGCGGTCTCCTTGCTGGTGTTGACTTGGAATTGAGTGGATCGATTGGACTGCGCGACGTCGGGCCTGACCCGCCGGTGCGGGAAACCGGTGTGAACCGATACCGAATATGAAACCAAAAGGCCAATCCGATAAGCTCGCCGCCCGGTTCGCGGCGAAGTTATTCACTATCTGCTGCGCAGCCTTTCCATGGACCCGCTCGCAGATCATGAATAACTTCGGATAGGAGGAAGAAATAACAAGCCAACGTCCCCAGCGTGGAAACGGGAAACGAAGGGAAACCAAACAGGAAACGAATTCGTTTCCACTGATTTTCACCGGCAAATTATTGGACAAAATCAAGATGAAGAGAAACGAAGAAACGAAGCCGAATGGAAACAAAACGCCCACTCATGCTGGCGTATTCAAAAGCCATTGTTTCATTTGGTGACAAAGGAACACGTCAAAAACTTCAGAATCCATTGCAAACATTGAACGGAATCAGAATATCGTGCAGTCAAAAACGTCAAAAGTCATGGCAAACCACCCAAAGAAAATTTGTAACACCAATTTTTCGAGTCATGCACGGACAGACGATGCGGGTCGGTAGCCACGTCCATTTTGGACGCTTCAAAGAGAATCCTTACACTCCCGTGCTGTCCATTCGCCCCGCCTTGCCGCGCCAGATCGGACGACGTTAATCAAGCCGGGCGGACGCATCCGCGCCCGTGCCAAGCCGTGCGGGTGCCTCAAATTTGTGCAACATTGCCAGCTTCAAACATAGCTGAAATGAGTGGACTTTTTAGCACTAGACTTTAGCACTAGCCTGTTTTCAGAAAGTCAAAAACTCACTAAACATTGATTCTATTGACCTGAATCGGGATTGGTAGCGCGCACGGGAATCGAACCCGTCTTTCAGCCTTGAGAGGGCCGTGTCCTAACCGCTAGACGAGCACGCCACTGTTGACGGTTGAGCGTAGAGGGTTGTTGGTTGGGGGTTTGGAGTCAATCAAAAATGGTGAGCACAAAGGGTTTGACCACCCGCCTTCGCTGCTTGCTTCGGCGCGGCCGGCGGATGGACACGGATTTTTTATCCGCGAATAAACGCTAATGGACGCTAATCCACGCCAATAAAATTTCTGAAATCGGCAGGGACGCCCAGCCGCGCGTCCGCTTTGTTTCTTTCGTTATTTTAGCTTCTGCGTTCAACGTTCGGCGTTCGGTGTTCGGTGTTCGGTGTTCGGTGTTTCCGCATCAGATTCCTCCTCGCCATCCATCATTCACTCCTTGCTCCTTGCTCCTTGCTCCCCGCTTTCCCATTAGCGTAAATTAGCGTCCATTAGCGGTTAAACGCCTGTCTTTTCCATTTCAGTATTTCAGCGTTTCAGTTTTTGCTTCCCGCTCCCAGCTCTGCGCTCCCCGCTTTCCCATTGGCGTTTATTCGCGTCCATTAGCGGTTAAAAATCTTTGCGTCTTTGCGGAAGTTGAGGGTTGTTTTTTGAGGGTCGAAGGATTAAAAATCCGGTCACGATACGAGCTCGACGGCCTTGTGCAAAATTCGCGCGTCGAACGTCGCCAGCTTCATTCCGTGTGTCGAGGCCAGTTCGGCCAGATAAAAATCGGTCACCTGCTCCGAGCTTTGCGCGGAGCTTTTCAACGCGTTCAAATCATCCGGCAGAAAGGCGGGTTCATGGCGGGTAATGAAATCACCCAGCGCCTCACGCGCCATCGGCATCGGCACGCCGTAGATTTTTGGGTGGGTGACGACCCTTAAAAAGCCGGTTTCCGAAAGCGGGCAGGTGGCCAGGGGCTTTCCGGCAAGCCATTTCTCGGCGGCACCATGGTGCGTGTGAGAATCCAGAATCGCCGCGATCAGGAAATTCACGTCCAGTAGATATTTCATGGCAGCCCCGCCAGCGCAGCGCGAACCTGGTCGGCCGTAACCGCGGGACCTCCTGTGAGAATCGAATGCCGGCCCCGGCGCCGGACAAGACGGATGTGATGCCCCTGCGTCTTCGGTCTTTCGAGACGCACCAGAACCAGCCGCCCGTCGCCTTCCGGCTCCACGGACACGACATCGCCTGTGTCAATCCCGGCCTGCTTTCGGGCCTTGGCCGGAATCACCATCTGGCCGCGGCCATAAATTGTGGCATTCATGAACCTAAACCTAGCGCAAGTATTGCTTACATGCAAGCCTCTTTGCGGAAGTTGAAAGTTGTTGGTTGGGAGTTGAGGGGTTAAGCGGGCGATTCCAGCAATGACCGGCGCAGGCCGCTCAACATCTTGCTTTGCTTTTCACAGGCGCCATACAAACAATTAAAATCCGGCTCCGACAAGAAACCCTGGCGTTTTGAAATGGTTGCCTGTGAAACAACCTCGAAAAGTGAACCCGTGGCAATCTCGACAAAACGGGCAAAATCCGGCCGGGATGATCGGGAACTGCCTTCGGCAAGGTTTGACGAAATGGAAACAGCGGCCCGCCGCATTTGGTTCGTCAAACCAAACCGTTCTTCGTCGGGAAATGCCCGGGTGATGGCATAAACCGAATCCGCAACTTCTGTTTGCCTCCGGTGTTTGAAGGGGTATATTGAAACCATGAAGCGCCTTTGGAAAATCGCGGTCTGCGTCGCGGCCTGCATGGCATTTAATGCCAGCCTGTCCGCCGCCGGACCCCTTGTGCCAAATGTCAATACCCTGAAGAAAAGGGCGATGACCGCCGGCATTCAAGCGGCCACCCCGGCTCCGGCTCCGGCTAAAAATCCGCTGCCGGACAATCCCTACTCCACCATCGTGGTTCGGAACATATTCGGCCTGATCCCGCCCGCGCCGCCGCCGGACCCCAACGCCAACAAGGATGCCGGTCTGCCCAAAATCACCCCCGCCGGCATCATGGGCGAATTCGGCAATTGGCAGGTCCTATTCAAGGTCTCCCCCGCCCAGCCTGTGGCGGGAGCCAAGGACGAGTTTTACACCTTGAGCGAAGGCCAGCGGCAGGACGACATCGAGGTCGTGAAGATTGACGACCAGAAAAGCCTTGTGACGTTCGACAACCACGGCACCACGCAGATGCTGCCCCTCTCGGATGCGCCCTCCGGCGGCGCGCCAGCAACCCCCTCGCTTCCCGGCATGGGAAATCCCGGCATGATGCCGGGTGCGTCCGGTGCTGGTGGCGGCAACAACGGCCCCGGCGGTTTCACCCGGTTTGGCGGAGGCGGAAACAATGGCGGCACCCCGAACGGCACATCCGGTATCAACGGCGGCGGTGGAAATGACGCGAATGGCGCGAATGGTGGCATGGATTTCGGCGATTCCACCCAAAATCGCGTGTACCAGCCGCCAGCTTCAAACCTGACACCCGAAGAAACGGCCATCTTGATTGAAGCGCAACGTGCTGCACTGATGAACGATCCGCATCCAGCTTACCCACCCGGATTGCTTCCGCCCACTCCATTGACCAAATACAACACGTCCGACGGCAGCGGCCCTCCCGCACCGTAACCGTAATTGCGCCACACCAGTTTCCGGCCGGCGGCCTCCCCGTCCCCTACCCATTGGTTTTTTAATTGCGAAGGCAGAAAACTTGAATGGAAAACATTCAACTTCGAACATCCAACATTCAACATTCAACATCCAACATCGAATGAAGGGGAAGGGGGAAAGCAGAAATGGGGAAATGAGAAAGCAGAAATAAGACCGAGAGGTGAACCACGAAAGACACGAAAGACACGAAACTTTTTAACCGCTAATGGACGCTAATTACGAAAGCGAAGATGGGAGATGGCGGAAAACATTCAACGTTCAACATCGAACATCCAACATCGAACGTGGAAGCGGGGAGCGGAGGGGAAAGCTGAAATTGGGAAAGCAGAAAGCAGAAATTAGACACGGATTTCACGAATTAGCACGGATTTTTAACGCAAAGGACTTTTTTAACCACGAAACACACGAAAGACACGAAATTTCCATTGAAGTAATCGTTGAAGGTTTCGTTGAAGGTTTTTTTATTGGGGTTCCGCAACCATCGATTCACAATCATTTTATACCCGCTTCATGCCACGGTTTGCCGGCGCGATAAAACATCAATAGCTGCCGATTGGCAGTTGCGGATTGGCTGTCGCCGGCGGCAGATGCCAGTCTTACCGACAACTCACCCGTGGCGATGGCCTCTTGAAAGCGTCCCGTTTCCGCGTAGGCTGCCGCGAGGATGCCGGTCTCTCTCGCCTGCTTGAACGCCGTCAGGCGGCAGGCATGTTCGGCTTCCTGAACCGCTTCGACCCCATTCCGCACCGTGCCATCAGGGCAGGTGGCGAGCAGCCACGCCAGATTGTTGAGGGCTTCCAATTGGTCAGGTTTGAGCGCGAGCACCTGACGAAATTGAGACGCCGACTGTCGGGAGTCGCCGGTTCTATAAAGCAGCGACGCCAGTTCCTCCCGTGTCTCTATTTCAGGGCTGAAAATCAAGGCTGTCTGCAAATGTTGGATGGCCTTCTGATTTTCTCCCTGGGTTTCCAGAATCCTCGCAAACTCCTTGTGCAACTCAGGGTCATCAGGTTTTATCTTAAGCGCGGCCAAAAGGTGCGTTTCCGCCTCCCCGAATTTCCCCTGCAAGGCCAGGGCATGGGCAAGGTTCAGGTGCGCGTCAACATTGTCCGGGTTGAATTGCAGCGAGGTGGAGAAATGAGTGATCGCATCGGCAAAATTTCCTCGTTTTGCAAGGATGACTCCCAGATCGTTGTGCGCGGCCCAAGCCGCCGGATTTTTTGCGAGCGTGTCGCGCAGAAGACCCTCTTCCGTGGCGAAAACCTGCGCGCGATCGAAGGTCAGAACTGCCAGTGTCAAAAGTAGTCCGGCAGCCGCGCATGGATATAAAGTCTTGTTCCTCAGCAGAACAGCAAAACCCGCTGTCGCCAGAGCCACGATGGCAATCATCGGCTTGTATTGAAGATGATCCGACACCCGCCACATGGTAAGAAATTGCGCATCGAAAAAGCCGAGCACCGGCAACAGAGTGACTGTATAACATCCCAGTCCAAAAAGAGCGTGCCGCCCCCAACTCCGGCGGAAAAGCCAGCATAAGACGAAAATCGCGCATACAAGAATGTCTGGCAGGTATGACGACAGCGCGCCAGCATCAATTCTCCATCGGTAATAAACCACGCTTAAATTGACCGGCAAAAGCGCCTTGCCGAGGTAGAACCAGAAGTCCTGTCCCGCTCCGGCCAGACGTTCCGCGAAGCTTGCGGGTAGAAGCGCCTGTCCCGCCGTGACCAATGCCTGATGCTTCTGAAACCAGACCGTCATCAATCCGAACGCCAGCGCCACGATAAAATAAGGAACGGTGTGTGACACATCCCGCCGCGTGATTCGACTGCGCTGCCACGCCGCGCAGAAAAGCAGCACCACGGGAAACATCACCGCCGTGGTCTTGGCCAGCAGCGCCAGCACGTAAGCGGCCATTGAAACGACATACCAGAGCGTCGCGCGGTTGCGTAAACGATGGTTTTCAGGCTGGATTCCGTCTTCCGGATATAAAGCCAGGCTTTCGTAGTGAAGATAACCAATAAAACTGAACAGATAAAATGGAAGGGAAAGCGTGTTCTTCAATTCGGCTACCCGCGCTACTGAATTGACACAAACCGGGTGAATCACAAAGACCGCCGCTGCCAGCCACGCGCCCGGAATCTTCAGCCGCGCAAGCAAACGCCACAACAAAATACCGCTGATGGCCTGAAGCACCATGTTCACGAGGTGATAACCCGCCGGGTTCTTCCCAAACACAAGCGCCTCCACCCACCAGCCGAACGTCGCCAGTGTGAAATCCGTCTGGAACCAGATTGTCCATGGCGTGAAAGTTCCGTTCACAAGCGGATTGTCAACGCCGATCAGCCGCGCATCGTCCATCAGAAAAACTCCCGGCAGGATGGGCCGATAAACCACGAATATCAGCGCGAAGATAACCAACGCACCCAACATCAGTTGCAACCTGTTCCCTGGATCGTTAATGCCATGCCCAATGAAATCCCGACACCCTCTCAAGAAATAGTTTTCCGAACAACCCGACGGAATGGATTCCGTGGATTCCCTTCCCTTCATGGATAAGTTAATTGGGATACGCGCAGGAGACACCTGCGAAAACAATCAAACAAGAAAAAAGTGGATTATTTTGCATTACCCCCTGAAGCTATTAGCGTTGATTAGCGTCCATTAGCGGTTAAAAAGTCTTTGCGTCCTGGCTTCTTCGCGCCTTTGCGTTAAAGTTTTCGTGTAGTTCGTGTATTTCGCGGTTCTTCCATCTTTGCTTTTGTGATCAGCGTCCATTAGCGGTTAAAAAGTCTCGTGTCTTTCGTGGTTCACCTCGGTCTTATTTCTGCTTTCTCATTTCCCAATTTCAGCTTTCCCCCTTCCCCTTCATTCGATGTTCGACGTTCGATGTTGGATGTTCGATGTTTTGGCTGTTTTTACGCTCCCTACTGACTACTCCACCATGTTTTCGTGTCTTTCGTGTATTTCGTGGTTCACCTCGGTCTTATTTCTGCTTTCTCATTTCCCAATTTCTGCTTTCCCCCTTCCCCTTCATTCGATGTTCAACGTTCGATGTTGGATGTTCGATGTTTTGGCTGTTTTTACGCTCCCTACTGACTACTGACTACTCCACCATGTTTTCGTGTCTCTCGTGTGTTTCGCGGTTCTTCCATCTTCGCTTTTGACGACGGAACAAGGTCAGGGGGCCAAACCGCCCAAACCGCAAAGACTGGCGCCGAAGGTTCAGGAATTCTCATCCCGGAGCAAACCGGTGAAACCAGCCTGTGCGAAATGATGGTCGCCCGTCAGAGCCTCCTTCAATCCTTCCTCCTGCATCACGACGAAGGAAATGCAGTCGGTCAGCGACCATTCCTTGTCGGGCCGTTGAAAGTAAAGCGTCAAGCCGCGCTCCCAAAGTGATGGTTCCACCGGGACAATCCGCATGCGTTGGTCCTCCTTGAGCGTTTGGTAAAAAGGCTCAAACGCACGACGGTTTCGCCGCTCCGCCAGCGCATCTGCCATCTCGGTTATCACCCACGCCGTCGTCAACAAGGGGCCGTCGTAAGTGTTGGACCATGCCAGGGCTTCGTGGTGGCGCCGGTCGGATTGGTTGATCGCAGCCAGAAAGAAGAAAGTGTCGCAAAAGACCGCCTTCATGGCCTCGCCCGTTTTGGCGTGCCGTGAATGTAATGATCGTGCTCTTCCGCCCAATCCGCTGGCAAATCGGGTATCGTCGCGGCAATGGCCCGCAGTCGGCGCGTCAATTCATTCCTGTCTTGCGCCGGCTCAATCGGCTCAATGCGGACCTTGGTGCCGTCAGCCCAAGCCGCTTCCGGTGGCAGCTTGACCATGCCATGCTCAACTGTTCCAGTGTAGCTCATATCTCGAAATTATCTCCTTGCCCCTCTGAATGCAAATTTTTTTATGAAACGGCGCACACGGAGCGACGCGCCCTGCCAAATTCAGAAGCTTTATTCGCGTTTATTAGCGTCCATTAGCGGTTAAAATTTTCGTGTCTTTCGTGTCTTTCGTGGTTCACCTCGGTCTTATTTCTGCTTTCCCCCTTCCCCTTCATTCGATGTTCAACGTTCGATGTTGGATGTTCGATGTTTTGTGTGTCCTTTACGCTCCCTACTGACTACTGACTACTCCACCATGTTTTCGTGTCCTTCGTGTGTTTCGCGGTTCTTCCATCTTTCATTTTGTGATTAGCGTCCATTAGCGGTTAAAGCCCGGTTTTAGAAAACGAAAAACCCCGCTCCAGTTTCCCGGAGCGGGGTGAGAGAGAACAAACAACTTACTTCCGTTGACGGCGGAACATCGCCAGGGCCAAACCGCCCAAACCAGCCAAAGCCAGCGTGGTGGGTTCGGGAACTGGAATGAGGTACAACGGCGTGTTCAGGGAGAAAATGGGCGTCCCACTTGAGAGGGGAGTGCTGCTCGAAGCAAACATGGTATTGCCAGGGCTTGAAGCAGCCGGATTCACATCCCCAATGGACGTTTCGCCAAACAGACCTGCCGCACCATTCAACTGCGCAGCGATCGGGGCGGCATTGCCACTGGCAAGAGCCGACAGCAAGTTTGAAACACTCGCCCATGAGGTGCCCAAGTTGACTGACCAGCCAACCAAGACAACACTTTGAGTGGTGCCATTCGCCCAACTGACCTGCACACCAGTTCCAGACTGGCCGTTAACAGTCGCAGCCGCAACACCACCATGTGACAAGCCGGTGGAATTGCCTCCAGTCATGGCCGTGCCAGTGTTACCAGCGGCACCCGTCCACGTTCCATCCCAAACGCTGGTATCCGTTGAAAGCACTGCTGTGCTGGTCAACAAGGCATAATCGAATGCGCCGCCAGTAGTGGCTTCAGTCAGACCCACAGTGCCGGCGCCGGTACTTCCACCGCCAAAGAGTGGGGAATACGCCGTTGTGTTGGTTTGAAAACTTACGTCTGCAATTGCAGGCGCCCAGTTGACGTAGCCTTGAGCGAAAGCCGCGCCAGTCACGACCATCGCAGATATGATTGTTAGTGCTAATTTTTTCATATTATATTTGTTGTTGTTGGTTGTTGTTCTAAATCAGTTTAGTTGCTCGGCAAAACTTCCTTCCATGAAAAAGCTGAATTAGGCAGAACGAACATTCCCTGCCCCACACTCAATGGCGGATCCGGCATATTATTCTGATAAGTGGTGGCATCAGACCACCAAGCGCCATAACCCAAGCTCACGTATTGCGGATCATAGAAATAAGTCACATAGCTTTGAGCCGGAACTGACAATGTCCCGCTTGCCCCAAGAACCTGACCCACATTGGTCATCGTTATGCTGGTAGCCACCGTGCTATAAATCAGGATTGTGCTGCCAGCAGGAAGGGTGTTGGTGAGGGCACCCGCACCCGGAGCGGTGATGTCACCACCATACGGAATCGCCGAACCAACCAAGGAATATTGACTGGCAGGCAGAGTCACCGAATTAGTGGCACCAACAGGAACAGCCACCGTCCCGGCAAACGTATTCGTGAAAGCACTATTCGCCAATAGGAAGAATGCCTGACCGACCGGCAGTGTCGGAATGGGCATATTATTCTGATATGTAGTGGCATCAGACCACCAAGCGCCATAACCCAAGCTGACATATTGCGGGTCATAGAAATATGTCACATAGCTTTGAGCCGGAACCGACAAGGTCCCGTTCGCCCCAAGAACCTGACCGACATTGCTCAACGGCACGTTGGTAGCCACCGTGCTATAAATCAGGATTGTGCTGCCAGCAGGAATGTTCGTTCCAAAAACTTCATTGGCACCGTTGCTGACCCCAATATTAAACGGGACGGTCATCATGGTGTATTGTGAGGCAGGTGATGCCAACGTCGCATATCCAACGACATTTTGTGAATAGACAGGTTGGGCCTGCGAGGAGACGATCCCCACTGCGAGGAGCGCAGCAGCCGATAAGAGTAGTGTTTTTGTTCTCATTTTTGTGTTGTGTTGTTGTTCTGTTATCACCGTGTGTGGTGACAATATCCCAGATGGCAAGGGAGGTGTCAACTTTTTTTTTGAACTTTTTTTGAACATTTCTTTAACCACGGATAAACACGGATGAACACGGATTAAAACACTCAATTTACAGGGATTTTCATGCTTTTCCACGTCATCCGCCACCCGTCACAGGTCGCATTTTACGTGTGCTGACGCCAAAATGTAACAATTATTTTTGACCGCAAAGAAGCAGTTTTTAACGCAAAGACGCGAAGGCGCCGAAGACGCAAAGGGACAATACTTTGACACGAATTTCACGAATTAACACGAATTGGTTTCAGCCACAAAAAGGCACAAAGAACGCAAAACAGCCTGAATTTAACGCCAAGGCACGAAGAATTCTTTAACCGCTAATGGACGCCAATCGTTAGACACGGATTAACACGGATTAACACGGATTCAGAAAAAACGAACTCAAACCTCCCAGCCACGATGTTTTCCATTTCAGTTCTCAACTCTCAACCATTTAGCAACCCTCAACCTTCAAAGCCAGCCCGAGCGGCAGGTGAAATCTTCGTTGCCGTGCTTTTTCACCACTTCCGCCAGCCGCCGGATGAGGCCGCGCTGGTCGGTCTGCCGCAGTTTCTTGCTGTCCGCATATATCACCCCGGCAAAGGTCTTGCCCGCCGCCAGCCGCGCCTTGCAGTGGACCGGCACGGTGTTCACGTCGCGCGTCACCAGCACCCGCCCTTCCTGATCCAGCAGTTCCAGCAGCACTTCATCCGCCAGCGCCGCCCAGTCGGTGTCATGGATGCTTTTCACATCCAGACCGGGAAATTGCCGCCGCAGCGCCGCCGCCACTTCCGGGGAGATATGCACGTCCAGCAGCAGTTTGATCTTCACAACTGCTCCAGTTCGGGAATTTCCTGCTTCATGCCGGCGTAATCGCGCCGGGCCGCCAGCGCCGCGCTGTCCTTGATTTCCTGCGGGTAGGCGTCCGCGTAGGCCAGCGCCATCCGCACCAGCGCGGCGGGCTTGCGGATGAGCTTCACGGCTTCGGCCAGGTCGCCATCCAGTTCCCGCACCAGTTCGACAATCATCCAGACCGGCCACCGGCTGCCCACCAGATAGGCCACCCGCCCCGGCTGGCCGTCCCGAAATTCAATCGCCGGAAACCGGCTGCGCCGCACGCCTTCGGCAATGTAGCCCGCCGCCGCCGTGCCGGAGGGAATCCCCTTCATGCGGGCGTCGGCGTCCAGGCCGGATTTCTCGCGGGCGGTGAGCCGCACCGACACGGTCGCGTCTTTGGTCATGGTTGCCATACAATGCAAACATTCGCATACGGACGTTTTCCGGCAAGCTTTTTTCGGATGTTTTAACCGCTAATGGAGGCTAATGGGAAAGCGGGGAGCGGAGGGCTGAAGGAGTTTTTTAATCCGCCAATTTCGCCAATTTCCGCGAATGTGATTCTGTTTTTAATTCGCGGCCGTTCGCGCAATTCGCGGATAAAAGTCCGTATCCAACCCGCCTTCGCTGCTTGCTTCGGCGCGGCAAGCCGCGGTTAAAAAATTTCGTGTCTTTCGTGTGTTTCGTGGTTAACAATTTCCCGTGCTCCCCGCACTTCATTCAACGATTCCATTTCCGCAAATCTTTAGTGATTAGCGTTTATTAGCGTAAATTAGCGGTTAAAAACTCTAGCCGCCCACGTGAACCAAAATTTTCAACGAATCCCCGGTCGGCTTGGCCGCCAACGCAACGGCTGCGGCGGTTTGTTCCAGCGGAAAGGTGTGGGTGATCAGTTGCCGGACGTCGAGCCGGCGCGAGAACACGAGCCGGGCCACCTCGGCTTGCAGGGTGCAATCGGATGAGTAGCTGCCGATAAGGTCTTTCTCGTCCACGCAGATGGTTGAGAGTTGAAAGTTGAGGGTTGAAAGTTGAGGGTTGGAATCGCGCTTCGTATGCGCAAACAACAATATCTGGCCGCCGCCGCGAACGGCCCGGAACGCCTGCGCCACCGCCTCGTCGGAAGGAACGGCGATGATGGCGGCATCGAAACCGGTTGAGAGTTGAGGGTTGAGGCTTGATAGTTGAGAGGCCAAAACGGCACGTTTCGCGCCGAATTTTTTGGCGAGCTTCAACCGGGATTCCAGCAGGTCGGTGGCGAGAACGCGGATGCCGCGCAGTTGCAGAATTTTTGTGAACATCAGGCCGATCGGCCCCTGCCCGGCCACGAGCACGGTGTCGCCGGGCAGCAGGTTCAGGCGTTTGACGGCCTTGAGGATGGTGTTGACGGGTTCGAGCATCGCGCCTTCGGCGAAGGAATTTTTTGCGGGGATTTTCACGACGCCGGGCAGGACGAAGGGCATCACGCGGACATATTCGGCGTAGCCGCCGCCCGCCGGCTCGAACCCGGCGGTGATGCCGGTGCGCTTGTAGTGTGGCGCATTGGGCGAAGGCGCGGTGCCGGCAGAAATGGCAGTCGCAGGCAGGGCACATGATGATGCAACGCGACGCGGTCGCCGATTTTGAATCCCGGACTCCTTGACTCGAGCCTGACTCCCAGCTTCTACGATCGTCGCCGGCGGTTTCGTGGCCGAAGATGCGCGGCGGGGGGACGGTGCCGTGCTGGATTTTTTTGATGTCGGTGGGGCAGACGCCGCAGACGGCGACCTTGACCAGCAATTCATTCGCGCCGATGCGCGGGACGGGGACGGTTTCGAGGCGGAGATCGTTGACGCCGCGATAAACGACGGCGCGCATGGTCTTTGGGATGTCGAACACGGGGAAATTGTTAACCACGAAAGACATGAAAGACACGAAATTTCTAACCGCAAAGAATTCTTTAACCGCTAATCCACGCTAATAAACGCTGATAAAATTTCTGAAATCGGTTGGGACGCGCTGCCGCGCGTCCGCAATGTTCGGCGCGTCACTCTGTGCGCGCCGGTCCTTGCGGATGGCCACCATCGCACGGCGGCGGTCAGGGGACTGACCGCCCTACCTTTGGGAAGCCAAATTCACGTTAAAGTCTTTCGTGTGGTTCGTGTGTTTCGCGGTTCAAAATCCGTGCTAATCCGCCTGCCGCGCCGAAGTCAGACGAAGGCGGGTGGTTGATCCTCTCCTGTTTTCCATTGGCGTTTATTAGCGTAAATTAGCGGTTAAAAAATCCGTGAACCAGGGTTCGGGCGGGCAGGAAAATTCAACCTGCCGGCCGCGCCAGGAAAAACTGATCGCCCGGGCATGGAGGGCATGGTTTTCAAGGATCAATACGGCGCGCTGCGCGTCGGTCAGCCGATATTGGACGAAGGCCAGGTAACAATCCTCGTCGCCGCCGTATAGCTTGTCGCCGACAATGGGATGGCCGAGATGCGCGAGGTGGATGCGGATTTGATGCTTGCGACCGGTGTGAGGGATGAGGCGGAGAAGGCTGAAGGTTGATGGTTGAGAGTTGTTCGTTGCGGGTCGTGAAAACCTGCGTTCGACAAAAAAATCGGTCTGCGCGGGCGCGCCGTCGGGGCGGACGCAATCCTTGATGACGACATGGCTTTGTTCGTCCCTGCCGAGCGGGGCGTCAATCGTCCCCTCCTCCGCCGCCACGTGGCCGTGGACGATGGCGAGGTATTCCTTCGCGATCGCGCGGCTTGCCAAGATTTTCCCGAGTTCGCCGGCGGCCTGTGGATTTTTCGCGATCAAAACCACGCCGCTGGTCTCGCGGTCGAGACGGTTGATCAAATGTGGTTGAGAGTTGGGGAATGGTTGAGAGTTGAGAGTTGAGGGTTGAGTTTTGAACGGGAAATCATCGCGCGAAGAACGCGAAGGGAACGAAGGCTTTGGTTCTGGAAGAATTCCTTCGCCCGCTTCGCGGCCTTCGCGCGACAAGATACAAGCGGGCGCGGCCAACCAGGCTGGACATCTCGCCGTTCTTCGACGGGTGACAGACGAGTCCGGCCGGTTTCTGGACGACGAGCAGGTCGGCGTCTTCGTGGATGACGTTGAGCACGGGGAATTTTAACCACGGATGAACACGGATGGACACGGATTTTTAACGCAAAGTCGCGAAGAGGCCAGGACGCGAAGAACTGGTTCTTTTCCTTGCGCCTTAAATAACTTTGCGCCTTTGCGTTAAATTCAGGCGGCTTGGTACTTTTGCATTCTCTCGCACGGATGTTTTCGTGTCAATTTGTGTGCTTCGTGGTTTAATTTTTGGATGATGCCGTTTGTCAGGCTCTGGATCTGGATCTCCGCGTTCGCCAGTCTCGCGGGATGGACGCTGTCGGCGGCGGGACAGTTGAATCGTGCGGGCTATGCGGCCTGCGTTGGCGTGGCGGCGATCATTATCTTTCTCCTGCGATGGAAGAAACATTCAACATTCAACATTCAACATCGAACAACCAATGAGACCTCCGAAAGCATCACTGGATGTTGGATGTTCGATGTTGGATGTTCGATGTTCCTAAAAAAATCTTTCCGCCGGTTACGACGGCCTTTGCCGCTGGCCTTCGCCGCGCTGGCGGTTTTGATTTTCGCGGGCGGGGCGATCCATGCGCCGGGCAATTACACCGGGCTGACGTATCGCGCCGGGCGGGTGTTGCAATGGCTGTCGCACGGCCATTGGTTCTGGATCCACACGACGGATT
This sequence comes from uncultured Verrucomicrobiae bacterium, assembly GCA_963827815.1. Lineage (GTDB taxonomy): Bacteria > Verrucomicrobiota > Verrucomicrobiia > Limisphaerales > UBA11358 > UBA11358. The sequence goes on from CAWHCL010000012.1 coordinate 24,058, forward strand.
TCCGGATGAACGACCGCGCCTGCGGCATCGAATGGCTGTCCGCGCCGCTGCTGCTGTTCACCCATTCCACACGCGGATTGTTCCTGATCAATTTCGTGCCGTTCCTGCTGATGCCGGGACTGGTGTTCAGCGTCTTCACGCAACTCGGCGTCCGCGCGCGGGTCGCGTGGCACTGGATGTGGCTGCTGCCGACGGGCTACAATTTCATCCTCCAGGCCGGCGGCATCGCGAACGATACGTTCCCGACTGTCTATGCGCTGGCGGCGGTGGACTTCGGGTTGCGCGCGTGCAAATCGGAGAGCCCGGCAGATATCTGGCATTCGATCCTGGCCGCCGCGTTGCTGACCGGCGCCAAGGCCAGCAACCTGCCACTGCTGCTGCCGTGGGCATTTTTGATTGTTAAGAGTGGCGTTTGGCGCGTGGCGCGAAGTAAAAATCCCCCGTCACTCGTCACTCGCCACGCGGCACTCCTCCTCGTCGCGGCAGTCGTTTCGTTTCTGCCGACGGCGATATTGAACGTGCATCATCTCGGCGACTGGTCGGGCCTGTCCATCGAGGACACCGGGATGGCCATGAAAAACTCGCTCGTCGGCGTCTGGGGCAATGCGCTGCTGCTGCTGCTCGCCAATTTCACCCCGCCGCTGTTCCCGTTCGCCGGCTGGTGGAACAATCACGCGCTGGCGCTCCTGCCGCATTTCATTTCCGCGCCGATGACCGCGAATTTCGAGGATGGCTTTTTGTGGCTGGGCGAATTGCCGACGGAAGACTGGGCGGGAATCGGATTCGGCTTGAGCGCGCTCCTGGCAATTTCGCTGGTCGCGGGATTTTTTGTCCGCAAGGCCCCCTCTCAGCCCTCAACCCTCAACCCTCAACTCTCAACCATTCTATTGTTTGCGCCATGGATTGCGCTGCTGGCCTTCGCATGAAATCCGGCATGGTCACACCGGCGCGGCTCATCGCGCCCTATTATCCCCTGCTGCTGCCCCTGCTGCTCGTCGCGCCGCGGCCAATCGCAAATCGTCCGCCGCTGTTGGTGGCGTGTCTTGACGGGCGGCGTTGTGCTCCTGGCGTTCATCGTTTTGATTTTGACGCCGGACCGGCCATTGTGGCCGGCCCAAACCATTTTGTCCGGACTCGCCGCGCGGCATCCGGACTCGCATTTGATTTCACGCGCGCTGGATGTTTACAGCGTGTATGCGAAACGGCCCGACCCGCTGGCCGATGTCCGCCCGTTGCTGCCGCCGGACACCAGAGTGGTCGGTTTCATCGGCGCGGAGGATGACTGCGACATCTCGCTGTGGCTGCCGCTCGGCTCGCGGCGCGTGGAACATTTCCTGTTGAGCGACCCGCCGGAGTTGTTCAGGCAGAAGCAGATTGAATACGTGGTCGTGGGCGGATTGAACCTGCATTTGCGCGGCATGACGCTCGAACGCCTGGCTGCGACGGACGGGCGCGGAGCTGGTGGCCAGCACCAACGCGACGCTGAAGGTTTCCGAAGGCCCGCAGCCGTGGCATGTTGTACGGTTCAAGTGAGGGGAAAAGAAAGTCGGAAACCACGAACCACACGAAAGACACGGATTTTTCATCCGCGAATTGCGCGAATTTGATTCCTTTTTTTATTAGCGTTCATTCGCGCAATTCGCGGATGAAAAAAATCCTTGCGTCCTTGCTTCTTTGCGCCTTTGCGTTAAAGTTGTGGCCATGAGCAAAATGGAAATTCTGGCGGAATTGCCCAGGCTGGAATTGGCGGACCGCCGCGAGATTTTAGACCGCATTTGGGAAATGGAAGAGCATGACTTGCTCAATGGCGGTGGTACCACAGCCGAAGAAAAAGCCCTGCTCGACCGTGAATTGGAGGAATACAGCCGCAATCCCGAAGCCGGCTCGGCCTGGAACGAAGTAGAAGCCCGCATCCGTAAAACATCCCGTCCGTGAATTGGCGCGTCAGCATCCGGCCAAACGCGGAGGCGGATTTGCGGGAAGCCTGGTTGTGGTATGAATCACAACGCGCCGGTTTCCTTACAAGCTGTTCTATCGCATTGAAAGCGGTCGCGTCATTGTGTTTCGAATCTTGCATGCGAAACGGAACCATCAGCGGCAACTCTGAAATAGGGCCCGGTATATATCGTCGTTAAATTCTTTGTGTTCTTTGCGTTCTTTTGTGGCTAAAACCAATCCGTGTTAATTCGTGAAATTCGTGTCTATCTCTCCTGTTTTTTATTAGCGTGGATTAGCGGTTAAAGAATTCTTTGCGTCCTGGCTTCTTTGCGCCTTTGCGTTAAAATTTTCGTGTAGTTCGTGTGTTTCGTGGTTAAGAATCCTTGTTCATCCGCGGTTGATTTTTCCTGTTTTCCATTGGCGTTTATTAGCGTGAATTAGCGGTTAAGAATTCTTTGCGGCTTAGTGTCCATTAGCGGATGAAAATGCTCACACGAGTTCTTTCGCCCGCTTTTGCGCCTCGGCCAAAAACGCCTCGATCAATGGCGTCCTGAACCCGCGCCATAACGCGCCGATGACGACCGGCGGAAATCCTTCCAGCGGCAGCGCGCGCACCCTGGGCGGGGAATTTTTACGCGGGATCGCGATGGACACGCCGATGCCCAATCCGCCCGCCACGTAATCCTCAATCAAATCCACCGAACTCGCCTCGATGGCGGGGAACCAGTCCACCCCGCGCTTTTGCAGTTCCTCCTGGAATTTCTTTGACAGGCTTTCCGCCGCCGGCAGGCAGATGAGCGGCTCGTCAATCCTGTCGCGCCGCCACAATTCCCCCGCCGATTTGATGGCGCTGCCCTTTCCGACCAGCAGCACAACCGGCAGTTCCATCAGCGTCAGCGAATGGAGTCCCGCCGCGGTCTTCCGTTCAATCAACGTGATGGCGAAATCAATCTCGCCGCGTTGCACCCATTCCTCCAGTTGCGCCGGATAACCCTCGCGCAATGACAGTTTCAATCCGGGAAACTTTTTGCGGACGCCCTCAAAAACCCGGGCAAATGTTCGCGCAACACGACGGACGAGGCGCCGATGCGTATTTGCCGCGCCTGGCCGCCCTGGAATTCGCCGGCAATTTTATCGAGGTTCGAGAAAAACGGCTCGATGAAACGGAAAAGTTTTTCGCCATCCCCCGTCAGCTCGAACGGCCGCCGCCGGAACAGGGTCACGCCCAGGAATTCCTCGAGCTGCGCCACCTGCGAGCTGACCGCCGGCTGCTGGATGCCGTAGGGGATGTTGCGCACCGCCGGCATGATGCCGCCGTGCAGCGCGACGTAATAAAAAAGTTCGAGATGATGGACGTTCATTGAGCCAGGCGATGTTCGCGGAAGTTTTATCAATTAACGCCCGCCACGCAAGGTGAGTTACAAAAGCGCCATGCAAAACGAACTTGCGGAAACGATGCAAATGACCGCGCCGGAACCTGTCCCTGGCGCGGCCGCCGTTCCGCAGGCCGGATCCGTTTGCATTTCAAGAAAGGAAACAAATGAAAACCATCGCAACCCTGCTCGCACAGTTTGCAACAACTGTCCTTGCCGCCGAGTTTGTGGCGGGTCTCGTCCACTGGTTTGAAGACGCCTACGTGCGCGACGACACGCCGCTCATCGGCAGAATCGTCGGGCGGCCAAACACCGTCCATCACCATTATCCGCGCTACATGACGCGTCACAGTTGGTGGCAAAGCTCGTGGGAGCTGGCCTTGATGGCGGCCATTCTTGTCATCGGCGCGTGGTGCCTCGGCCTGCTGTCGTGGCAGGTCTGGCTGTTTGCAATCCTCGGGGCAAACGCGAATGAATTTCATAAATGGGAGCATCGCACGCGCAGGGAAAACGGGCGCCTGATCTCATTCCTTCAGGACATCAAGGTGTTGCAAACCGCCCGGCATCATGCGCTGCATCACACCGACCCGAAAAACAGCCATTATTGCACCGTCACAAATATATTGAACCCGCTGCTCGACGGGATCCGGTTCTGGGACGGGCTGGAATGGCTGCTGGCGCGGACGACTGGCTTGCGCCGCCGCGAAGACACCTCCGTTCATGGCCACGGTCCCGGCCCGGCCTGGCTGGCGGAATTCGATCTGAGAAAGCCGGGGGCAAACAATCGCTTGCCTGCAAACGGCAAAGCGCTATCGTCGGCTCAAGCCGCATGATTGAATTATGAAAACTCTCATTCGATCCGCTCAAAGCCTCCCGTATTCGTTTGCAAACCCGCTCAACCGCGCCACACTGCCGTTGTTTTTTGCGCTGGCATTTTTGCCATCCCTGCTCCACCTCGCTACACTCACGGTTCAGGTGACAAATCCGCTGGTAGCGCTTGGCCCGGTCATCGCCGGATTCTGGCTGGCGGCAGGTATCCGCGAAATCCGCGTGAGCTTCGTACTGCTTGGCACATTGATCACCACGCTCATCTGGACGGCGAACTGGCTGATGTCGGCCGGACACGGATGCTGTTCGACCCTTTGATCGAATGAACTGCCCGCACTGCCAAAAGGAACTGGCGCCCGACTATTCCGCGCCGTGGTGTTCATTTTGCGGGAAGGATTTGCTATCGGACAAAAATCTTCCCAAATATAAACCTGGCATTCGACCGCTGCCAACAATGCAGTTTCTTATTTTCCTGGCAGCTCCGGCAATAGTCAGTTTTGTGTCATTGCTATTGCGTGCTGGATCTATCGCCGCCATGGCTGGCATCTTTGGAAGTCTGATTTCAGGAATCGTTTGTGCGATATTGTATATGAGAAGCCTCAACGTCACAGGATTCAAGCAAGTCTCTCTTTACGTCTTTTTCATAGCGGTTTTTTGCTTTTTGAGTTTTGTCATTTCCGGTTTGGGTTGTGCAGCTGGCGTAGCATTATCCTCCAGATGAATTTATCCATGACTCTTTAACTTCGCATGAGCGTTTCATTTCAACCCAAAAAACCATCGCTTTTAAATTTTAAGCTCACAGACAAGCTGCTCAAGCGCACCACAAGCCGCTGCCCGGTTTGCCACGCGCCGTGTCCCGCCGAGGTCTGGCGCACGGGCGGGATTCCGCCGAAAGTGTTTCTCAAACGCACCTGTCCGAACGCACGGCGAGGCCAGCGTTTGCATCGCCTCCGATGCGCGGTTCTACTGGCTCGCAAAAGGGAAGTCCGAAAACAGCAGTTGCTGCTCCGGTCTCTCAAACTGCTGCCAGTCGGCAGACGGCAGCAATCCCGGCACGCTCGGCCGCAACGCCGATCCCGGCGACGCCCTCGGCGTGATGGAAAAACTCGCCACGTGCCTGTGCGCTCATCGAAATCGTCAACTCCTGCAACCTGAGCTGCCCGACGTGCTACGCCGATTCGCCGGTTGGGACAGGTCAAAAAGTGGACGCCGTGCCGCTGGACGATTTGCAGCGCCGCATCCAGGGCGTGGTGGACCGCAAAGGCGGCATCGAAATTCTCCAACTCTCCGGCGGCGAGCCGACGCTGCATCCGCAATTTTTTGAACTGCTCCGCTGGCTGCAGGACCATCCGAAGATTGATTACGTCTTGCTGAACACCAACGGCGTCCGCATCGCCAACGACGAGGCGTTCGCGCGCGAACTCGGCGCGGCGTTCCGCTACGGCTCGTTCCAGCTTTACCTGCAATTCGACGGCGTGCAGGAAGCAGGGCCAGCAATTTTTGCGCGGCGCGGACCTGCGCGCCACGCGCGAGCGTTGCCTGGAACGCTGCCGCGAAATGAATATCCCCGTCACGCTCGCAATGACGGTGACGCCGGAAAATCTGCCATGCCTCTGGGCAGCCGTTGAGTTTGGCCTGAAGTGGCCGAACGTCCGGGGAATCTGTTTTCAACCGATGTTCGGCAGCGGGCGGGTTCCAAATCTATCAACTATCAACTCCAACCATCAACCCGCCTCAACACCGCGGACATCATCCTGGCCGCCTCGGGACAATCATCCGGCAGGCTGCGTTTCGATGATTTCACGCCGCTGCCGTGCGGCGACCCGAATTGCGCGGCCATCGGCTACCTGCTCAAAATAGACGGGCAAATCCGCTCGGTGAGCGATTTTATTGACTTCAAAAACGTGCAGGGATTTCTCGGCACGCAAAGTCCGCTACAAGACTGGAAGACCTGATGAAGTGCGGCTGCGAATCCGAGCCGCTCGGCGAACTGCTCAAGCAGTTCGAGCTGGACGAAACGCACACGTTCCGGCTGTTCATCAAGCCGTTCATGGACGCGGCGACGTGGGACGAAGACCGCATTGACCGCTGCTGCACGCACGTCATCCGCCCGGACGGAAAACTGGACTCCTTCTGCCGCTACTACTCCGGCTTTGCGGATTGCAAATCGAAATGAGGAGGTAAATTTATGAGTGACGAGCCAAATCCCAATCTTAAGAAACACAAACCCGACTTCATCTTCGCCTGGCTGCTCATTGGCCTGGCTCCCATTCCAATGGTGCTGATCTTGATTTCCGTGGTGAAACACGACAACGCACTGGCTCAATCGCTAGTGCCGATTGCAATGATTGTGGTTCCAGCCTGCAATCTGGTGGGCGGGATTGGATGTTTAGGCCGAATGAAAAATGTTGCCGCACGCATCGTTCTCGGAGTGTTACTGGCGGCTTTTTTCTTTGCCCTGACAGTGATTGTCGCCGTTTTTCAGGCCTGTTCGCAATCATGACCGATTTGACCGATGAGATTTCCATTACTCCATTCCACCGCCTACGGCTGGCTGATGCTGGCGGGAATTTTCGTGAGCATCTTCCTGTGGTCGCAATTGATCAAGCGCGACGACCGGCTGGTGCTGGTCTATGTGGCGGCGCTGGCGGGCGCGTTCCTCGGCGCAAAGCTCGTCTATCTTGGCGCGGAAGGCTGGCTGCACTGGCACGATCCGAACCGATGGGTCATTCTCGCCACAGGCAAATCCGTCACCGGCGCACTGCTCGGCGGCTATCTCGCCGTGGAAATCGCCAAGCGGATGCTTGGTTATCGGGGAACCACCGGCGACTGGTTTGCCGTCATCGTGCCGGTCGGAATCGTGCTGGGCCGCGTCGGCTGCATCCTGCGCGGATGCTGCCTTGGCCGCGTGTGCGAACCGTCATGGTTCACGATGAACGACGCGAACGGAGTGGCGCGCTGGCCCGCGGCGCTGGTGGAACTCCTTTTCAACGCGCTGATGCTCGGCGTCATCTTGATTTTGCGCCGCCAAAAAATCCTGCCCGGCCAGCATTTTCACATCTACTTGATGGCTTACGGCCTGTTCCGCTTCTTCCACGAATTTCTCCGCGACACGCCGCAAATCGTCGGGCCAATCTCCGGTTATCAAATCGCCGCGCTCGGCATCTTCGCCCTAGGCGCCACCGGATTTGCAGTGCGGCGACAACCAGCGAACGCCCCTCAAACCTGATACAACCATGTCCGCCATCGCATCCCAATCCACCGGCATTCTGGACCGCCTGTCGCAGGAACTGCAAACGTTCCCGGGCTGCGCACGATGGCTCGTGACGCTTTGCACGTTGTCCGTTTTGACGGCGGTGTTCATCAATTTCATGCTGGCGAGGAAAGGCCACACGGTTCATAGCAGGCGCAAGTGCATCGTCGCCACCGGTTCCATGCTGCTCTTTTTCCTCGCCTTCTACCTGCTGATCCGGCTGCGCATCGGCGTTTATGAAATACCGCACGTTTATCATCCCGCCGCAGTGTTCGGGCTTGTCCTGTTGTTCCTTGGGACGGTCATTAACATCAGGGGCCGTTTCGCACTGGGCCGGAATTGGGGGAACCAAGTCATCATTTATCAGGACCACACACTGGTCACCGGCGGCGTTTACCACCTCGTCCGGCATCCGCTCTATGCGGGACTCATCTGGATGTTCATCGGGGCTGCTCTGGTGTTTCAAAACTGGATTGCACTGGTGGCGGCGCTTTTCGTTTTCCTGCCGGGTGTGTATTACCGCGCCAGACAGGAGGAGAAGGCGCTCCTTGCGCAATTCCCCACCTACGCGGATTACCGGAACCAGACCGGCATGTTCTTTCCGATTTCCATGGGACCCGAAGTCGCGCGGATTCCCCGGCCGGCGTTTGCGTTCTGCCGGATTTCCCTCACCGCGCTGTTATGGATTGCCCTGTGCTTCCACAGCGTCTGGCTGGTGTTCGCCGTGTTCTCTATTCTGTTGTTATCGGTCATTTTGAAGGTTCAACGTTCGCCGATGATCCAGTTTTACCAACAGACCGTGTTGCGGCTGTTCCCCACGAAGTATTATGAATTTCTGGATGTCCCGGCCATGCGTTTTGCCCACGGCATGGGTGCTGCCATGTCGCTCGGCGTCATCCTGTCAATGTTGGCGGCTCCCCAAATCGGATTGTATTGCCTGTTGGCGCTCTGCATCCTCAAGACCATTGCCGCGCTTGGTTTTTGTCCGGCCTCAAAGTTGTTTGTCTGCATGCGCAACGGGGGCTGTTGCGCTTTGACACGGATTGCCTGAATCACCACGCAATGAACCGCCGGCTTGATTCATTGTCCAATCTGGAAAATCATCCATTCGATGCCTTGGCGCGCCTTCATGAAAAGTGACGAGTGGCGGGTGACCGGTGACGTGACGAAAAGCTGCGCGATATCTGCCTCACGTCCCAGGTTACGCGCCACCGGCCACGGCGCCGGTTTCACCTTGATAGAGCTGCTGGTGGTCATCGCGATCATTGCAATCCTGGCGGCGATGCTGATGCCGGTGTTGTCGCGCGCCAAACAGCGGGCGCAGGGCGCGCTCTGCCTCAACAACGGCAAACAGCTCATGCTCGCCATGCACCTTTACACGGGAGACAACAACGATTTCTATCCGCCCAACCCCGACGACGGCAACAACAGCCCCGGCTATAACTGGTGCAGCGGTTCGGCTGGCATCGGACAGGGCGACGAATTCAATCCCGACATCCTGCTCGATCCGTCGCGTTCGCTGCTCATCAATTACCTCGGTCACAACGCCACAGTGTTCAGATGCCCCGCCGATTTGCGGCAGGGTTTGTATCAAGGCACCAACCCCTCGCTCATCGGCAGGATTGTCCCGGCCGCGCGTACATTTTCGATGAGCCAGGCCGTCGGCACGATTGACCCCGGCTTCGATGACTCGGAATTCACCGGCGCCGGCTACGTTCACAGCGGCACACCCACCCTGCCCGTCAACGGCCCGTGGCTGGACGGCGCGCACAACCATCACCGCAACTCGCCCTGGCGGACGTTTGGCAAAATGTCCGATGCCGGCCCGCCCTCGCCATCCGATCTCTGGGTGTTCGTGGATGAAGACGCCAGCGGCCTGAACGACGCGGCCTTCGCCATGGAGATGGTCAATCCGATCTGGCATGATGTGCCGGGCACCTATCACAACATCGGCTGCGGATTCGCCTTTGCGGACGGTCATTCAGAAACGCATCACTGGCTGTATCGCGCTGAAAAGCAGAAGGACACGATTGTGGACCAGCCGGACGTGGCGGATTGGAACTGGATGGCCGCCCACACCTCGGCCAGGGCGAATTGACGCGATTCGTTCACGGCAAAACCCGCGTTACAGGATTAGTGGTTGATTCCTCCCTGTTTTGCGGCCAAAAAGACAGGCGTTTTTTTAGCCCGGAACGAGAGTGAAGGCGGACCTGTTGAGGCGATGAACTCCAACAGTCGCTCATCGGAGCGAAAGAAACGATCTCATCCCACAACCTCGCCTCTACGGTTGCACCGGTTCGTCCCGCCATGGGTTGAAGGTTTTGGCGTGGCGAAAGTCTTTTTCGTTTCGGGTGGCAACTATCAAGCCGTAACGGACGGCCATCGCGTCAATCAGGCTGTCCCAAAGCGGCTGGGGCTGGCGTTTGACATGTTGCGAATGCTTGAGCCGTCCCCAAGTGCGCGCCGTTTCGGCGTCGAAGTTGATGACCAGCACATCGCCGTAGTCGCGCAAGAATTCGTCCAGGCTGGCGTTGGTCTGGATTTTTCTGGCAGGACTGGGGTCGGCTTCGGCGCCCTCCTGGATTTCGGCGATGACCGGCGCGGGCACCGTCCAGCCGCCGGCCTGAAGAAAGGCGACGACCTTCGGGTCGGGGTTGGGCTTCCACCATTCGGACAGGACGTTATTGTCCAGGAGCCAGGTCATTGGCGCGGGAGGAAATTCACCGGGCCGATTTTGCGGAGCGCCGCAGCCGCAGCCTTCCAGTCAATTTGCCGGATCCGCTCCAGCCGGTAACGCGGCTGGCCGTGCTCGGTCAAAATGACTTCCTGGCCGCTGTCAGCCGCTCGGACAATGCGGGAGGTGTCGCGGCGCAATTCTGTCAAGGTTGCTTCCATGCATGCAAAATACACACTTTTAGCATTGGCGCAAGCCCGGCCTTTCATCCGACCTTTGGCACGCCCTCCCAAAGGACTTGTTTTAACCATGGCTCCCCGCGCGCTTGGCCGGAAGCCAATGCCAGAAGGTGACAAACTCGTCCGCGCCACTGTCCTGCCACCTGCAGGCGGCAGGACTGTCCCATCTTCCCATGCCCTTGCTTCCAAACAAGGTTGGATGGAAATTCAGGTGCAAGAAGGAAACTTCCGTCAATTACATAATCCCGCTAATTAGCACATTGATTCCGCCGATGCCAATGGAAAGTTTTTCAATTCCCACCGGCGCGGAGGATTGAGTAACGTTGCAGGCAATGGACACCGAAATCCCAGACGCCAGATCCCGGACGCCAGACACGATGCCTGCCGCGCCGAAGCGCAGCGAAGACGGGCGCAGTTTCTGGCTCATGTTTGTCGTGGAATTCCAGAACGCCTTCAGCGACAACCTGCTCAAATGGCTCGCCATCTTTTTGATCGCCGCGATGGGGCTGCCCGAGGGCGACCGCAACCGCTTTGTCAGCATCATCGGCGCGCTGTTCGCATTGCCGTTCATCCTGTTCTCGATGACGGGCGGTTTTCTCGCCGACCGTTTCAGCAAGCGCAACGTGGCGGTGGGCGTCAAGTGCGCGGAGTTGGGCATCATGTCGCTGGCGATGTTCGGCCTGTGGCGCGGCAGCATTCCGGTGCTGCTCTGCTGTATTTTCCTGATGAGCACGCACAGCGCGATTTTCGGCCCGTCCAAATACGGACTGCTGCCGGAACTGTTGCCGGAAAAAAAGCTCTCGTGGGGCAACGGCATCTTCGGCCTCGGCACCTTCAGCGCCATCATCACGGGAACAATCGTGGCGGGCTGGCTGTCGGACGCGTTCGGCAACAAACAAATCTGGTCGGGCGCCATCCTCATCGCGCTCGCCGCGTCCGGCCTGATGACGACGCTCGGCGTGGCGCGCGTGCCCGCCGCCGACCCGGCAAAGCGCTTCCGCATCAATTTCATCGGCGACTTCATTGCGCAGATGCGCGCCATCCAGGGCGACCGCATCCTGTTTCTCGGCGTCATGGGCAACGCCTTCTTGTGGTTCCTTGGCGCGCTGTTGCAGCCGACAATCCTGTTTTATGGAAAGGATTTGCTCCACCTGGACGACACGCACAGCGGCTGGCTGCAATCGGCGCTGATTCTCGGCATCGGCGTGGGGAGCCTGGTCGCGGGCTATGTGTCGGCGCAAAAGATTGAATACGGCTTGATACCGCTTGGCATGGCGGGCCTGACGCTGTTCGCGGGACTGCTGGCAAGGCCGGGGCTGACGTTCAACGGCGTGGCGTGGAACCTCGGCCTGCTCGGATTCAGCTGCGGCTTCTTCAACGTGCCCGTGAACGCCATCATCCAGCACCGGCCGGCCGCCGCGCGCAAGGGCATCGTCATCGCCGCCTCGACGCTGCTGTCGTGGTTCGGCATCCTGCTGGCGTCGGGCGTCTATTATATGCTCGCCGTGGCGTTGAATCTGCATTCGCGGGGGATATTCGTGGTGGGGCGCGGCGCTGACGCTGGCGGGCGGGATCTACGCGGTCGTCCTGCTGCCCGACGCGCTGCTGCGGCTGGTGTTGTGGTTCCTCACGCGGACGGTCTATCGCATCCGCATCGAGGGGCGCGACAACATCCCGGAAAAGGGCGGCGCGCTCTTCGTCAGCAACCACGTCTCATTCGTGGACGCGCTGCTGCTGATGGCCTCCACCGACCGGCAAATCCGCTTTCTGATGCACCGGAATTTTTACGAACTGTGGTGGATCAAGCCGTTCACGAAAACCCTCGGCCTGATCCCGATTGCCTCCGGCCTCGGCCCGCGCGAATTGATGCAATCGCTGCATGCGGCCGGCGAGGTGATCCGCGGCGGCGAGGTGATGTGCATTTTTGCGGAAGGGAAAATCACGCGCACCGGCGAACTGGACGAGTTCCATCGCGGCTGCGAGCGCATCATGAAGGACGTGGACGCGCCGATTGTGCCGATTGCGCTCGCCGGAATCTGGGGCAGCATCTTCAGTTTCGAGGGCGGGAAATTTTTCTGGAAATGGCCGAAAAAATTTCCATATCACGTCACCGTGCGCTACGGCAGTCCGCTGCCACCCACAGCCATGCCGGACGAGGTGCGCGCCGCGGTGGAAAGACTTTTAACCACGGATGAACACGGATAAACACGGATGGAATGGTAGGGCGGGCAGTCCTCTGCCCGCCGTTCGTGCGCTGGTGACCGTCCGCAAGGACCGGCGCGCACGGCTTGTCTCGTCGAAATCAGATGAAGGCGGAAGTGACGCGCCCTGGCGATTAGCGTTTATTGGCGTCCATTGGCGGTTAAAAAGTCTCGTGTCTTTCGTGTCTTTCGTGGTTCACCTCGGTCTTATTTCTGCTTTCTCATTTCCCAATTTCTGCTTTCCCCCTTCCCCTTCATTCGATGTTCAATGTTCGATGTTGGATGTTCGATGTTTTGCGTGTCTTTTACGCTCCCCGCTTCCCCATTAGCGTTTATTAGCGTCCATTAGCGGTTAAAAAGTCTTTGCGCCCCCGATGTCCTTGCTTCCTGCTTTTCATTCGATGTTCAATGTTCGGTGTTGGATGTTCGATGTTTTGTGTGTCCTTTACGCTCCCCGCTTCCCCATTAGCGTTTATTAGCGTCCATTAGCGGTTAAAAAGTCTTTGCGCCCCCGGTGTCCTTGCTTCCTGCTTTTCATTCGATGTTCAATGTTCGGTGTTGGATGTTCGATGTTTTGCGTGTCCTTTACGCTCCCCGCTTCCCCATTAGCGTTTATTAGCGTCCATTAGCGGTTAAAAATTCTTTGCGCCCCCGATGTCCTTGCTTCCTGCCTTTCATTCGATGTTCAATGTTCGGTGTTGGATGTTCGATGTTTTGTGTATCCTTTACGCTCTGGTGTCCTTGCTTCCTGCCTTTCATTCGATGTTCAACGTTCGATGTTGGATGTTCGAAGTTTTGGCTGTTTTTACGCTCCCTACTCCACCATGTTTTCGTGTCCTTCGTGTCTTTCGTGGTTCTTCCATCTTTCATTTTATAATTAGCGTCTATTGGCGGTTAAAAAGTCTTTGCGCCCCCGGTGTCCTCGCTTCCTGCTTTTCATTCGATGTTCAACGTTCGATGTTGGATGTTCGATGTTTTGGCTGTTTTTACGCTCCCTACTGACTACTGACTACTCCACCATGTTTTCGTGTCCTTCGTGTCTTTCGTGGTTCTTCCGTCTTCACTTTGGATCCATCTGTTTTGCGTTCGCGACTCATTTCATATTTCTGTTTTCCAAATTTCTGCTTTTGCTTATTGATCCGTGTCCATCCGTGTCCATCCGCCTGCCGCGCCGTAACCATGTGAAGGCGGGTGGTTAAAGAATTTCGTGTCTTTCGTGTATTTCGTGGTTCCCCGCTCCCCGGTCCCCGCTTTTCCCATCCGTGTTCATCCGTGTCCATCCGCCTGCCGCGCCGAAATCAGATGAAGGCGGGTGGTTGATTTTTCCCCGTTTTTATTAGCGTTCATTGGCGTTCATTAGCGGTTAAAAAGTCTCGTGTCTTTCGTGGTTCACCTCGGTCTTATTTCTGCTTTCTCATTTCCCAATTTCTGCTTTCCCCCTTCCCCTTCATTCGATGTTCAACGTTCGATGTTGGATGTTCGATGTTTTGCGTGTCTTTTACGCTCCCCGCTTCCCCATTAGCGTTTATTAGCGTCCATTAGCGGTTAAAAAGTCTTTGCGCCCCCGGTGTCCTCGCTTCCTGCTTTTCATTCGATGTTCAATGTTCGGTGTTGGATGTTCGATGTTTTGTGTGTCCTTTACGCTCCCTACTGACTACTGACTACTCCACCATGTTTTCGTGTCCTTCGTGTCTTTCGTGGTTCTTCCGTCTTCACTTTGGATCCATCTGTTTTGCGTTCGCGACTCATTTCATATTTCTGTTTTCCAAATTTCTGCTTTTGCTTATTGATCCGTGTCCATCCATCCGTGGTTAAAATTCACAGCTGAAAGTATTCCGCGCGGATTTCCTTCGCGCCGCAATGCAAAATGGCCGCGCTCCGCTCCAGGTTCAGCTTGGGCTTGCCGGCATAGCCGGGATTGAAAAATAAAATCCCGCCTGCGTGGACGAAGCTGTCCGCATCGCTTTGAGAATTGGTTGGGACTGAAGCAGTGTGGAATTCGTGGGATCCAAAGACACTCCGGCGCGGCGAAGGCCCGCCCATCGTCTCGCAAAAACGCTTGTGCGTGTGGCCGAAGACGACCACATCCGGCAGCTCGCGCGCGATGCGCTCCACGACGCGCTCGCCGGGCGCAGCCGGATTGACAATGTGATGGATGAGAAACTTGCGCGCCGCGAGGACAATTGTTTCCGTCTCCTTGAACGGCAGGTTCATGTCGGTGTTGCCATGAACGGCGGTGACTGGCGCGATTTCTTCCAACTCGGAAATGATTGAAACATTGCCGATGTCGCCCGCGTGCAGGATATGTTCAACGCCCGCAAACAGCCCGGCGATCTTCGGGTCGAGGTAATTGTGCGTGTCGGAAATGACGCCTATTTTCATAAATGTGACGGGTGACGGGTGACAAGTGACGCGAATTTCACCTGACGTACCATTGCTGGAATCTCGTCACACGTCACACGTCACGCGCCACTCGTCACGCTTTGTCACGCCTTGGCTTCCTCCGGTGTTTCTTCCGGCTCGGCTTCCGGCTCGGGCGCGCGCGCGCCGGCGGTCTTGTCCGCGGGCGATTCGGTGGGCGCGGTCAGTTTTGCCGCGCCGGCGAACAGCGCGGTGAAGAGGCCGCCGCTCAGGAGCGTGTTGCGAAAAAATTCCCAGGTGGTTGGATACCCGCCCGTGCCCTTGGTGAGCGCTATCAGCCAGCCCGCCATGGTTCTTCGAGTATTCGGGATTGTTGAACGGGTTGAAAAACCACGACGCGGTGTTGGTGATAAGATAAAACAAAATGGCGCCCAAAATCCCGCCGCCGAGCAGAGCGGTGAACGACGATTGCGGCTTGAACCGCCGGCCCAGAAAAATCAGGACGGCATACGCGGCGTAATTGAAAGCCAGATTGGCCAGATTGGACCCGCTCCAGACGTGGTCGTCCGGATACTCGCGCTGGTAATAAAGATTCAGGCCGATGTCGGTCGCGAGCAGCACCGCCAGCGGCAGCCACCACGAAAGCCGTTTTGAAAAATACACGCCCCCGCAAAACGCAAATGCGTAGGCGACGCTGAAATTCTGCGGCATCAAACCGGGAATCCGCGACACCGCGAACACCGCAATAAATAAAACCGGCAGCCCGCGGCGCGCCAGAGCGCGCCAGCGCGGCGGCGGCAGCTTGTTCCACTTTTCTTTCACTTGGGGGAAGGATAGTTCACTTCGCGGCGGAGACAAGTTTTTCGACAGTGTCCTGAGTTGGGCGCATCCTGACGTTCGATGTTCGACGTTCGATGTTCGACGTTCGATGTTCGACGTTCGACGTTCGATGTTCGGTTCTTGTTGCTTATTTCAGCATTTCTGCACCGTCAGCTTTTTCCTCATGCGCTCCTCGCTCCATGCTCCGCACTCCTCGCTACTTTTTCATTTCAGGAGTTTAAGCGATTAGCGTTTATTGGCGTCCATTAGCGGTTATAGAAATCGGCCGTTGTATCATTTTCAACAGTCGGCACTGTGCCATGTGTTTGTCGACGGCTTGCTGCCGCAGACAACTTCATCGAATTGTCGCAATTAGAATCCATTAACATACATTATTTACTTGCGTCAGTATCCAGTATTGATATGATGCCGCCGTTCTTTGACATAAGCCGGTGGGATTGCTCCATCGGCGTCTTGGCGGTTGAACACTTTTCTCCCTCTCCGCTCCCTCCGAGGGAGGGGACTTGAGTTGCTTGGGAAGCAACGAAAGGAATTCGGCGAAGCCGTAGGCCCGCTGCGGGCCGGGTGGGCGGGCGCGAGCGGGTCATTGGGGTTGGGGTGAGGTAAGGGTGGCTCCCCCTTTTTCGATTGGCGTTTATTAGCGTCCATTAGCGGTTAACTTTCAACACTCTTTTTTCAGCCGGTAAAGAAACCCAAAAACTTTTTTTTGGTAAAGAAAAGGTAAAGTTTTGAGTGCTCTATCAACCACTTACGACGATTGGACCCGGGCCTGGTAAAGAAAAGGTAAAGTGATTTTTTATGCGTTCTTTGCGTTCTTTTGTGGCTAAAAATCCGTGTCCATCCGTGTTAATCCGCCTGCCACGCCGTAATCAGGTGAAGGCGGGTGGTTAAAATTCAGCGCAATTAGCGTTTATTGGCGTGGATTAGCGGTTAAAGAAATTTGACCGGCTGAAAACAAGGCCCATTTTGGTCAAGAAACGGTCAAGTTTTGAGTGCTCTATCAACCACTTACGTCAATTCACCCTTTTTTGCCCGGGAAAAATGGTGCAGAATTTTGTATGCGTTATTTTGCGACTAACAATTCAGGTAGATTAGCGTTTATTATTGTTTATTGGCGGTTAACAATCCGTGTCCATCCGTGGCTGATAGTCCGTGGTCAGTAGTCCTGTAGTCTCTTGTTCTCTTTAATACCTTGATTCGGCTTGCCAGTATGGCACGTAGTGTGCTACCATTACGAGAGTGGATTGGAGAAAACCCGTCAAGTCTGTGGTTGATTGATGAATATGTTGGCATGTCCCCGACAAATGGTTGGTTGTGCGCCTCGCGCCAAACGCATGGCGTTCACGCTGATTGAGACGGTGATATCCGTTGCCATCATGGCCATGGTCATGGCGGGGCTTATGTACGGCTACGCGCAGGCGAACCGGTTTGCGGAATGGAGTTCCATGTCACTCGCGGCCCAATCGTATGCCTTGCAGGGCCTGGAACAGGTGCGCGCGGCCAAATGGGACCTGTCTGCCAATCCCGTTGTAGATCAAATATCCCCCGTAGGATCCGGCACTGGCGGAGCTATTCAACTTGGGGATTCAATTAGTTACCAACAGACCGACATCATGGATGTTCCGGTGTCGGGCGCCCCATATTCTGTCACTAATTACATTACAATCCGGCAAATCTCGCTCACGCCGCAATATCGCGAGGTATGGTCGCAATGCATCTGGACTTTTCCGCGCACCGGGCAGGTGTTCACCAACACCGTGATCACCTATCGCGCCGCGGACCGGCAATGAACATTCCGCAGCCAAACAACCCATGAAAACCTCCTCGAACCTTAACCTTCCCCGCGCGCGCACGGCCGGATTCACCCTGGTGGAAATATATGTGGTGTCGGTGATTGGCACCATACTCGTTCTGGCGATAACGGCGATGCAATTTTTCGCGGCGCATGTGTACACTCTCGCGGCGACCAAGCTGACCTCCACGGCATCCGGACGCAAGGCCATGAACGACATGCGGGATGCCATCAGGGGCGCCGACGAGGTGGAGGTGGTTATTTATGACCCCGTCAGCAACACATTTACAAACCTTCCCGAAGGCACGCCTCAAATTGGCAACGCGATAGCCGTTTTTACAAACAACCCCAACGGCCAAAACACGTCATTTGCCTACATCTATTTCATGAACCCGCAGGCCAGCAATGTCTGCAGCGTGATTTACTCCAATAACGCGGTGATGCCGTCAACACTGGTCGTCAATATCGCCAACTTTATCACCAACTATTACGCCTTTGACGCCGAGGATTGCTTTACCAATATCCTTACGAATTATGTGAACAACCGAGTCATCCACATTAAGTTCCAATATTGCCAGTGGGAATTTCCGCTGGCCGGGGTGGCGGGTCAGAACGCCATGTATGATTACTACCAGTTGCAGACCCGGGCGATCCCGGCGCATCATAGATTATTAAATCCGAAGCCGAGCACCCACATGAGACTATCAACTGCATTGAATCCCCGCGACCGTGGCGGGTATATACTGGTAATGACCCTGGTGTTTCATGGCCACCAGCCTGCTGGTGCTTTCCAGCGTCATGTGGTGGGCTTCTTCCAACGCAAAGGTGACGCAGCAAAACGAACTGTTCACTACGTCCGAGGCCGCTGCCGAGGCCGCCACGGAGGAGGTGGTGGCCACGATGGATTGGGATTGGACCCGTAGCGAGAGCCTTCAGGCCTCAAGTATCTACTCCGCGATGGTTCCCATGCAGACAAACTGGCCCGTGCAATTCACATTCAGCGACGGCGCGGGCAACACCAATCAGACCGGCGTCACCATCGCCCTCACCAATTTCTACGCCCCAGTGGGATCCACGTTTGCAAATCTGTCAGGCTACCAGTATCCCTGCACCATCACATCATCCGCGACCGCCTTGAGCCAGGTTTACTCCGTCACGGCCACGGTGCAACAGCATGTGAATGCCACCATCATCCCGCTGTTCCAATTTGCCATCTTTTATAATATGAACCTGGAGATAGATCCGAGCGCAGCGATGCCCATCAATGGCGCGGTGTTTTGCAATGCAGGCATCTGGGCGGGCACCGCCAACGCCACCTTCAACTCAACCGTCGCCGCGGTTGGTCAGGTCTACGATCAGTCAACCTCCAACCCCATCCCCGACCCTTGGTGTTCCGGCAAATCCGACTCCGGCACGCCCAGTGGAAACTTCACACTACCCGGCATGCCCAAGTCTGGATCATCTTCGCTGACCCTGCCGATTGGAAACAGCACCAACACCAGCCCGGCCGCCGTGGAAGCCCTTATCAACCTGGTCACAAACGGACTGGGCGCACCCAACGCCGCGGCCTACACAACCAATGGCCAGGCGTATCTGTACAACGAATGCGACCTCATCATCTCCAATTCTGCCAACGGACTTAATGGCACCGGCGGCACGAACCTCACCATCTGGTATCAGGATCCCAGCGACCTATCCCCCGGCTATTTGAACCAGATCTCAAATGATTTTTATGCGCTCAAACTTGCCGCCCCCACCGGCACCTCCACCAACTTTATAAGTATGAACAAAAGTGCGGGGATTGATTGCTATACGAACGTTGCCTACGCCGGCTTTTCCTTTGCAACCAATGTTTCATACTACGATTACCGCGAAAGCGACACGGTTCAGGCCGTTCAAATTGACGTGGCCAAACTGAATGCCTGGATCAATAACAGCAATGCACCGACTCTCGGCTACTGGTATAACAAGACAAGCTTTGCAAACAACGGCCACGGCATCTGGTCCATTTACGTTTACAACAACGTTTCACTGACCGCTTCGCAACTGCCAGCCGTGCGTCTGATCAATGGGGCGCAACTGCCCCACTCCGCCGACCCTGCCTCCACTCGCACCACGAGCGGATTGACGGTCGCCACGCCGCAACCGATTTACGTCTATGGCAATTACAACGTGCAAACGAACGGCGGCACAGCGATGGCTTCCTTCGGCACAACCAATACCGCCAACTCATATCCCGCCTCATTATTGGGCGACGCCATCACCATCCTGTCCAGCAAATGGAGTGACGCCAACACCTCCCTCACCCTCGTCGGCTCGCGCACGCCCACCAACACCACTGTCAATGCCGCCTGTCTGGAAGGCATCGTGCAATCCACCAATTCCAATTACAGCGGCGGTGTCGAGAACTTCCTGCGGCTGGAGGAAAACTGGGCCGGTTCGATTACGCTCACCTATAACGGCTCAATCGTGGTGATGTTTCCGAGCCAATACGCGACCAGTCCCTGGCCCGGCACTGGAAGCGTCTATAACCCACCCAAGCGCGCCTGGGGTTTTGACCTGAATTTCACAATCCCCAGCAAACTTCCGCCGCTTTCACCGAAGTTCTATAAAATAGTCCGCAACACCTGGACGGATTATTGACCGTCCGGCCCGCGAATAAATAAAAATTACCGGAACCGGGAAGGATCGGGCATGGTTAAAATAATAAATTATCCAAATTGCAGCTTGCAATAAGCCGCCGGAACAGTATAAGAGGATGCGCATGGCGATGCCATTTATAGGCGGGGCAACCAAAAAAAAACGGAGTCAGATGATGGCGGTGGATCTGGGAACCCGCACCACAAAGGCTGTTCTTCTGGAACGGCGCGGTGAGGTGCTTGCCTTGAGCCGGTACGCGGTGCTGGATGCGCCGATCTACGACAAGAAATTTTCCCCGGATCTGCTTTCCGACCATCTCCGCTCCGTCGCCGAGGCGCTGGGCAGCGGGACCAAGTTTGTCACGCTGGCAATCGGCCTTGACGATGCCATCGTGCGGCAGGTGGAGCTGCCGCAAATCCCGGTGGGCGAAATGCGGCAGGTGTTGAAAAACAACACCAAGGGTTATCTCCAGCAGGATTTGCCGAACCACGTCTTCGATTGTTACATCTTCGCGCCCAGGATGGCGTCTGCTCCCGGCAAGCCCTCCGAACCCGCCAAGTCCATGGGCATGCCCAAGCTGAAAGTGCTTGTGGCCGGCGCAAAACAGCAACTGGTGAATGATTTCCAAATGGCCACCAAAAATGCCGGGCTTACCGCGGATTGCATCGTGCCCGGAATCATCGGGCCGGTGAACGCCTTTGAAATGGCCATGCCCCAGGTGTTCGCCAACGACTCCGTGGCGCTGGTGGACATCGGCTTCAAACATTCCTCGATCTGCGTGCTGGACCGCGGGGAGCTGGTCTTGATCGCGCGTCGTCAACATCGGCGGGGATAAATTGACGACAGGGCTGGCGGAGGCCATGAACATCACCTACGCCGACGCGGAGGGCGTCAAGCTGGGCATCGTGCCGAGAAACAAGTCCGGGCCAAATGGGGATGTCGCCTCGCTCGAATTGCAGGTCACCGCGTTCGATGCGCAGGTCGCGCCGCTGGGCCGCGAGCTGCGCGCATCGCTGGACTTTTTCGAGCACCAGCAGGACCGGCCCATCTCGCAAATCTTTGTCAGCGGCGCGGCGGCGAAATCGGAGATATTCCTGGAAATGCTGCACGCGGAAATGATTGCCGAATGCAAGACGTGGAATCCGGCGGCATTTTTGCAACTGGCGCTGCCGGGGCAGCAGGCGGTGGAAATCGAACACGTCGGGCCGCAATTGTGCGTGGCCATTGGGGCCGGGCTTGCGGCGCTTTAATCAGACACCGGTTTATGCCAATCCATATCAACCTGCTGGCCGAGGCCCAAGCCGCCGAGGAATTGCGGCGGCACGACCCGGTCAAACGCGCCACCTTCATCGGCGTATCGCTGGTGGTGGTCTTCCTTGTGTGGAGCGGCATGGTGGAAGTCAACGCGGTCCTGGCCAGTGAACGCTTCACCGGCGTGCAAATGGCCATCAATGCCAAGACCAATGCGTATCAGCGCGTGGTGTCGGACCAGAAAAAAATCGGGTTGATCCAGTACAAACTGTCGGCGTTGCAAAAACTGCAGGCGGCCCGCTTTCTGCAAGGCAATCTGCTCGACGCGCTGCAACACGCCACGGTGGATAACGTGCAACTGACCCGGCTGCGCGAGGAGCAGTCATACTTTTTAACGGAAGGAACCGACTCTATAACAAATGGCGACACCGTGATTGCCGGACGCCCGGGCATCGTCAAGGAACGAATCATCGTGCATCTTGATGCGCGGGATTTCAGCCCGAATCCCGGCGACCAGGTCAACAATTTCAGGGCAGCCATCGCCAAACAAGCCTACTTCCAGGCCATGCTGAACAAAACCAACGGGGTGCAACTCGCCAGCCCCCCCTCCCCGCCGCAAACCGACACCGGAAAGCCCTATGTGACGTTCACGCTGGACTGCCATTTCCTCGAGGTGAGCCGATGAACAAACTTCCAAAGGAGAAGCGCGATCAGCTCATTCTCGTATGCATGTGCACCCTGGTGGCGCTGGCCGTGATCGGCCTTGGCTTGATTCGCCGCCAGTATGCCGGCATTTCAGCCATCAACGCTCGGAATGAGGCCGCCCGCAACAATCTCCAATCCATGGAAGACGCCATCAAAAGGGCCGACACCATTTCCGCCCAGGTGGTGGATCTGACTTACACCCTTTCCCACACCGAGGGTGATCTGGCCACCGGCGATCCCGCCGCCTGGATTTACGACACAATCCGGAATTTCAAGGCGCATTACAAGGTGGACATTCGGTCAATGGCCAGTTATTAATGGGCGAGGTGGATTTATTGTCCAAGTTTCCGTACAAACAACTCAAGGTCACGGTCAACGGCACGGCTTATTATCACGACCTGGGGAAATTCATCGCCGATTTTGAAAACACCTATCCTCACGCGCGAATTACAAACCTGACCCTCGAACCCGCCGGCAACACCGGCGACAACAGTGAAAAACTGGCATTCAGAATGGACATCGTCGCCTTGACAAATCCAACAGTCCCGCAAAGTTGAAACTGAATGAAACTGCGCGCCCATAACCTTCAGTGCCTGATGGCGGCATTGCTGCTCATGGCGGCGGCTGGCGGCCCGCTGGCGCTGTCGGCGGCGCCGCCACCCCAGCCCGCCAAGCCGGAAATTCAACAATCGGTCTTTGATCTATCCCAACAATGCGTCGGAGGGGCGTGACCCGTTTTTCCCCGATTCCTCCCGTGTGTACGAGAGCAATCCCGACGCCCACGCTCACGGTCCGGTGGTGACCGACCTGGCCGTCAAAGCCATCGTGGGGACTTACCAACGCCCTTTCGCGATCATCAACAACCACACCTTTGCGCCCGGCGATGACGAAGATGTCATCACCAAATCCGGGCAGCGGCTGCAGGTCCATTGCGTGAGCATCAACGCGAAGGCCGGCACCGCGACCGTAGAAGTCAATGGCACGACAGTCGTATTGACCTTATCCGGAGGACCATGAATCTTTTTTCACAGATTGTTTTTCTCAAGGCGGGCTGCCGCGACATTCATGGCGGCGGACTTGCGGGAAATGTTTTTGCATTTGCGGAAATGTTTGTTTACCATTCCCCACGCGGGAGCGAACGGGAGTCAAACCATGAAAAAGACTAAAATAATTGTTGTCACCTTGCTAGCGGCATTTGCCCTGCATCGTCCGGCTTTGTGCCAGTCAACGCCACTGATGCCAGCCTGGCCGAAAGCAACCTCCTCTATGGCGCCATGCTCAGCAACGTGATCAAATTGTCCTCCGCCGCTGAAACCAGCACCAACGCCGCAGGCGGCGTCGCGCCTGAAAGCAGTGCACCAGCCACAACAGCGGGCGGCAATGAATCCACTTCCGGCGCAATGACGAGCAATGCAACTGCCATGAGCGCTTCGCCAGCAGCCACGGCGGGCAGCAATCAACCGGTCAGCTTCACCACCAGCAATGAGCCAGCCACTTCCGCAATGACAAGTAATTCCACAGCCGCCGGAGCTTCGCCAGAAGCCGCAGCAGCAGCCAGCAATCAACCGGTCAGCTTTACTACCAGCAACGGTCCCGCCACCGGCGCAATGACCAGCAATGCGACTGCCATGAGCGCTTCGCCAGCAGCCACGACGGGCAGCAATCAACCGGTCAGCTTCACTACCAGCAATGGGCCCGCCACTCCCGCAATGACGAGTAATTCCACACCCGCCGGAGCTTCGCTAGAAGCCGCAGCAGCAGCCAGCAATCAACCGGTCAGCTTTACTACCAGCAACGGTCCCGCCACCGGCGCAATGACCAGCAATTCCACGCCCGCCGGCGCGAACACCAGCAATGTAACCGCAGGCACCAGCAACATCATGACCAGCGAGAGCAATGCTGCTGCCGAAGGGAGCACCGAGAACAACACCAACGCTGCCGCCGCAGCCAGCGCTCCCGCCGCCGCCGCCGAGTTGCCGATTCAATTTCAGGATGTCCCGATCACCACGGCCATCGAAAGCCTGGCGCGGCTGGCTGGCATCAATTATTTGCTCGATCCCAAAATCGGCTACGGCCAGCCGGATGCAAACGGACAAATCAAACCCGAACCCACACTGTCCATCCGCTGGGAAAATGTCACCGCGCAACAGGCGCTTCTGGCGCTGCTGGACAATTACGGTTTGCAACTCGCCGGAAATCCAAAAACCGGGATATATCAAGATGACGACCAAGGATCCCAGCGCGCCGCCGCCGCTGATCACCCGCGTCATCCAGCTCAAATATGCCAGCACTTCCAACATGATTGGACTCCGTCGTGAGCACCTTGACCGACAAACGCAGCAAAGTGGTGGCGGACACGCGCACCAGCCAGTTGGTCGTGGTCGCCACGGAAGATGAGCAGGCGGATGTGGACACGCTGATCAGCCAGCTCGACACACCCACCCGGCAGGTGCTGATTGAAACCAAGTTGGTTGAACTGTCCAGCAATCCCAGCACGCAAAAGGGCATTGACTGGTCGGGTACGTTGCAAGCCCAGAATGTCTCCTTTGGAAACGGTGTGTTGCAACCGTCATCTTCACAATCAACAACCACGCTTCCGGGCGCGCCCGTGACGGTCACAGTCCCGGCCTTTGGCGGACATCCCGCCACCACCACCACCACCACTCCAAGTTCGAGCACCGCCACGACATTGATCAGCGAGCCGCAGAATTCGCTCAGCCCCGGCGGATTGTACGCTCAACACAGCCAGCGGACTGACTCCGGGCATAGGCTTCCTTAGCGCCGACGGCGTCAAAGCCGTCCTCTCGTTCCTGAATCAATCCGCCGAGGCGCAGGTCGTCTCCACCCCGCGCGTCGTTACGCTGGACAACGAAACCGCGACCATTTCCGTGACTCGCGCGTTCCCGATCATCAATGTCACGGCCGGGACGGCCAACACCGCCGGCGGCTCCTCAGCTATCCTACAGCAATATGGGCACCATCCTGATAGTCACGCCGCGCATTTCCGCCAACGATTTCATCTGGCTGAAGGTCAACCCCACCGTGTCGAGCTTTTTCGGGAAGGACACCGAAACCATCAACGGCCAGGTGACCACGGCCGATATATTTGATTTGCGAACCATTGACACCCAGGTGCTGATTCCCAACGCCCACACACTCGTCATGGGCGGCCTGGTGCAGGACAACCCGAACGCTCCAATACACCAAGGTACCCGATCCTCGGCGACATCCCCATTCTGGGTCTCGCCTTCCGCAGTGAAAACAAATCGCATGGACAAGGACAACCTCCTGATTTTCATCACCCCCACCATCGTCCGAAGGATACGGATTTCAAGCCATCGACCGACGATTTCCTCAACTCCGAACCGAGATACATGAAAGACCCCATGAAGATGCATACCTGGCTGGACAGCGCCCAGCCCCGGGGCGACTGGAGCAACCCGCTGCCGCCGAACAAAGTTGGCAACACCCAGAATTCAGACGAGGGAAATACGACGGCGACGCCTTGATGAAAGTTGTGAACAGACTTACTTAGCGTATGTTAAGCGGATGTTAAAAGACATGAGTAAAGCCGTTATATGAGAATTGCAATTGCCTGGCAGGCCGGTCGGTGGACATTTTTCGGTTCGCGATTGCCTGTTGTCGCGATGACGGTGGCCTTCCTGCTGGCCGCTGCCAATCTTTTTGCTGCCACCACCGTAAATTGGATAAGCGGCGGCCCCAACCCGGATGAATCCGGAGTCAGCGCCCAAGGCGCCGGCTATTCGGACGGGGACATCACGACGGAAGCTGAATACAACACCCCGCGCGGCATCGCTGTGGACGTCACCGGCAATTATGTCATCTTGGCAGACCAGGGCAATAACCTCATTCGTTTTCTGGAGTTTACCGGTCCAGAATCTGATGTCGGTCAAACTTTCACTCTTGGAGCTTATGTTGGAATCAATCTCGTCACGAATTTTTGCAACAATCCCGTTGGAGTGGCAGTTGACAGCTCGGATAACATTTTTGTCCTCAATCACGGCAATGGCAAAAATGGTAGCGTTTTGGAGGTTGTTAACGCCACCGGCGGCCTGATCACCAACGCAGTCAATCTGACCAACGCCAACGGAATTGCATTGGATCCCAGCGACAATATTTATGTGACCGTCAACAGCAATCAGTTGTTGAAAATCACGGGACCCGGCTTCAGCAACATCGTCGCCACCGTCAGCCAGCCGGGCGCTTCACTTCAGGGCCTTGTCGTAAAACACAACGGACTAATCGCCGTTTGCGATTCAGCGCGTAACGGAATTTATCTCATCAATCCGAACACGGGTCTGGTGACTACCAATGCAGGATTTCATGGTCAGGGTGATTTTGTAAGCGTGGGGAACTCTGCGCCAAGCAACGCTGTCACCTTTTTTCAACCCATGGACGTTGTCGAGTCCGGCGATGGAAAATTGATTGTCACGGATTTCGGCAATCACCGTGTCAAGGTTGTGCTGGCCAGTGGTACTGTGAACAATCTTTATGGTGTCACTTCCAATGACTGGACCAGTCCCTATCCGGGATTTCAAGATGGGACCGTAGCAGTTCCTGATCAAGCTGGTGGAGTCGCCGCACGCATGCCATTTGGCGTTGCCTTCGCGCCGGACGGTTCGGTTTATGTGACAGAAGATTATTATCATATCATTCGTCATATTACGGGAACCGGCTTTTCACCGCCACCACCACAGCCACCGGCTGCGCCGGCGGACCCAATAGCGACAGCGGGCTATGGACAAGCAACGTTTACATGGACGGCAAGCGCTGGCGCGACGAATTACAACGTAAAGCGCTCCACAACCAGCGGTGGTGAAACTACCATCGCCAGCACTGCCGGCACAAGTTACACGGATACAAGCGTTCTTGATGGGACAACCTATTATTATGTTGTTTCAGCCTTGAACGTCGGCGGTGAAGGCCCCAACTCGATCGAGGTCAGCATCATGCCGTTGTTTTCACCAGCACCTAACAACTTGACTGTCACCGCGACAAACTTCGGGCTGATTAGCCTCGCTTGGGCGCCGTCTGCCGGCGCAACCAGCTACAACTTAAAACGCTCTCCTTCCAGTGGTGGACCTTACGCAACCATTATCAGCACGGCCTCCACAAGTTATAACGATACCAATGTGGTCAATGGAACGACTTACTACTATGTCGTTACCGCCGTCAACGCCGGTGGTGAAAATCCAACAAACTCCAATGAAGTCAACGCCACGCCACCACTGCCCCCGGTGTCCAACCCTAAAATCGGCTATGTGACATTCCCGCCGCCCAACTTTACTTCGGTGTTTATCCCCGTCTCATCGTCTGGGGTTACTTTCAACAATGACGTACCCATCGTGATCGAGGGAGACGCAGGCAGCCAGACATACTACACATATTTGAATACTCCAACTGTCACCAACGTCCCCACTCCCACGTCCGCCTCTATCGCGGCACCTATGGGTTATGTGGATGGCCTTAATTCCGTCGTCAATTATATCCTACAGCAGCCGGTGCCAGCGATTTTGCCGAACTTTGCCATCAAGGCTATCGGCACACAATCCGGTCATCCCAACAGCGCCATTTCCTCGGCACTGTTCCAATTCGTCGTAAGCAACCCACTCATTAACGGCACCAATGCCGCCCAGTTCACGGTCACCAGCATAACGCTTGGGGCGCAGTTTTATTATACCACGGATGGAAGCATTCCAAACCCGACCAATGCCAATGCCGTGGGGCCGATTACGAATGGTGCAACACTGTCATTGTCAATTCCAAACGGCACCAACATGACATTTGAAGTCGAGGGCTTTAAGGTGAACTATCAGCCCAGTTCCATCGTCACAAACGTTTTTTCAGAAAGCAATTTTGTGGCGAACACCATCAGCTTTGGCTTTGCCTCCGGCGAGGCCTCCAGCGAATTTGTCGCGTCCCCTGGCCAGACTTTTTTTGTCCCGGTCACACTGACAACGCTGCCAGGACAGATCATGTATAGTTTGCAATTCTACATGACCGTCACCAATGCCGGCCCCAATCCTGGCCCCGCCATCACGCCGAACGCATTCGGATTTCAAACCTATCTGGAACAGCCCAATCCCACAAACCCGGTGGTCTTTGAATACATTAATCCGGAAGGGTACGACCCTTATGTCGCAGGATTGATTCCTTTTCAATTCGTGGACACTGCGGAAAATCTCATTGGCGTGGGCTGGGTGGAACGCATCGGAGAAACGAATCTTTACAACACCTTGCAACAGGATCTGATCAAATATTCGCAGGCGCATGACGATCTCTTTCCAAATCCTCAACAGCCCAATGGAGTTATTGTTGGCGGCTACTCGTTCACCGGTGCCGAGCACTGCAAGTCTCGGGCAGACCTACCAGATCCAGATTGGCAGGCCGTCGGCAACCTCTGACGGCATCGGTGCACCGGGTTCGGATATATTCATTTTCACCCCCACGAACGGCTCGACGGGCGCCGGTTCGCTCAATGCGATCAAATATGTGACCGTGGGATCAGCCAGCTATATTGTTGGTGACTGTTATCCGTTCCGCTGGTTCAACGCCGGCGATTTCGGCGACACCAACCTGGACAATGCCGACGTCGAACAGGTGTTCGAGGCGGCTTGTTATGGTTTGAATTCTCCGGCCTTCCAGGCGCCGGGCAGTGATTTCTTCGATAGCATGGATTCCGCCGGCGGGGGTTATACAGACAATGGCTATGGTTATCTCCAGCCAGCCGGACCAGACCCGGTTCCCCCTTCCGCTTGGTTTGATGGCAACGACACCACCATCAATCTTATGCCCTTTGGCAACGGCGTGCTGGACATATCCGATGTTTATGTCACCTTCCGCCGCTCGCTGGACCCGTCCCTGACATGGTATCGCCGGTTTCATACGAACGATTTAGCAAATGGATATCAAGGCCTCGCCGCGATTGCCGTTCCCAACGTATTCAACCCGAGCGCGGTCAAAGAACCGTCCGGCGGCAAGACGTTACAGCCGGCATTGAATCCCGCCCCTGCCCCCGTTTCCATCACCAACACTCCGTCCGTCAATTTTACCACCGCCGACTTTGTGGCCACAGCCGGGCAGACTCTTTATATTCCGGTCACGGCCTCGGTTTTTGGCAAATATCCCCTGCGCGTGGCGATGCTCAATATCAGTGTCGTGCCGCTGGACGGCTCTCCTCTGCTGACGGTGCCTGTCTCGTTCACACCCAACGACACAACCACTGCGCTCGGCGCACCTTACATTGTGTCTTCCAAGGGCTATGGCAATTACGCCGCCGCTTGGTTGGACAGCACCATCATGGGAATTTCCAACAACGCCGTCATCGGCACCCTGACGGTCACCATTCCGACAAACGCGACAAGCCTGTCCTCTTACGCGATCCATTTTGATCACGCATCGGGTTCGCCCAACGGCCTCGCCTCATTCCCCAAACACACCTTGACCGGCTTGATCACCTTGTCCAGCCGCACCAACTCCTATTATAATGACGGTATCTCGGATTCGTGGCGGCTGCGCTATTTCGGCACGGTTCACAACCTGCTCTCGGTTTCCAATGCTGATGCGGATGGCACCCCCTTCAATAACTGGCAGAAATATCGCGCCGGCCTCGACCCGACGGATCCAACCTCACAATTGGCTGCCAGCCTGGACCAGCCCATGGCCCAAAGCCAGCAGGACAGCGTCATTGATTGGCCGAGCGTGGGCGGCAAGACATACATCGTACAGCGCTCGCCGGCGTTGTTCCCGGCGGTCTGGACGGGCGTTGCCACAAATATCGGCACGGGTGGTTATATGGAAATTCACGACAGCCCGACAAATACGTTCCGATACTACCGAGTGAGCGTTCAGTAAAAACGGTTCCCCTTTTGACGGCGCGCTCCAGCAAGCACGCCGTCCTGCCTTCAGTCGGACAACTGCTCGTTCGCCACGCGGCGTAGATACTCAAAAGAATAAATCCCAGTCGCGTGGCCATCCGCCCAGACCGGCTGGATGGCGTAGCCACCCACGGTTATGAAACGAATCAATTCAAAAGCCTTTGGCGGCAGCGGCTGTGGAGGGTTTTTATAAACGTTGCCCAGGATGTCTGTTTCACCTTTGCAACCGGCGCAGGGGCAGCATCGGCGCAGCTTTTCCAGTGCGATGAAACTTTCGCTGCCGTCGTCCCATTTGATGGCCAGTTCGTTGCCGATGGGCTGGATGTCGAGTGGACGCATCAACCTTTCCTCAACCGGCGTTCAAACACGGCCAGGGTTTCGGAGCTGACATGATGCTCGATGCCTTCGGCGTCCATTTCCGCCGCCTTTTCCGAAACGCCGAGCGAGCGTAGAAAGGCAACCACCGTTTCATGCCGCCGCTTGCATTCCTCCGCGAGCGTGTGTCCGGCTCCCGTCAGAAAGATCGCGCGGTAAGGCTTCGTGTTCACGAACCCGTTTTTCTTCAGCCGCGCCAGAGTGCGGTTGACGGTCACATGCGTTACACCCAGCCGCCGAGCCAAATCAACCACACGCGCCTCGCCAACGGAAGCCGTCAAGTCGGCGATGGCTTCGACGTAATCCTGGGCGGTTTCCGCCGCGCGGTCGCGCCGCGAACGGCGGAAGGTTTCGGCCGGCGGCACCGCCGGCCGTGCGGCGGCCGTGGATCTGCGGATGGAGCGCGTCATATTATTGCAAATGAAGCAAATGGCGGTTTTTGAGTCGAGGTTTTATTTTGTAGTCAAAGCTACATATTCCTGTTGACAGTCTGGGTCCAAAATTGTATCTAGTGCTACATTGATTTGCTTATGGTAAAGATGGCCATCGCCTCTTGGTTGTTTCTCGGCTGGATCGCATGCGGCGTCCGGGCGCAGGAAGCGTCAGCGCCGGACAAAAGCGGCTATAATCTGTTCAATCCCGTGCCGGAAAACTTGATGCGCGATTTGAGTCCTGACAGGCCGGATGTAACCGAGTCGCCTTATACGGTGGATGCCGGGCATTACCAATTGGAGATGGATTTTGCCAATTTCACTTATGACAAGACGGACGGCACAACGACGAAGATATGGGAGTCAGGCGATTTTAATTTCAAGGTCGGATTGCTCAACAACGTGGACCTCCAGTTAGTCTATGACAATTACCTGCATGTGCATACCGAAGACAGCTCGGGTAAATCAACCATGCAGTCTGGCTTCGGCGACTTCACAACGCGGCTGAAGATCAATTTGTGGGGCGATGACGGCGGGAAGACGGCATTTGCTCTGCTGCCTTACATCACATTTCCGACGAGCACGGATGGCCTTGGAGACAACGCGGTCGAAGGCGGCGTGATTTTTCCGCTGGCGGTGAGCCTGCCGTATGATTTGGACTTGAGCTTGGAAACGGCGGCCAGCTGCATAAAAAATGAGGACGGCGACGGCTACCATGGAGAATTCATTGCTTCCGCCAGCTTGGATCATCAAATCGTGGGAAAGTTGAGCGGCTTCTTGGAATTCTTCAGCAACTTCTCCACGGAAAGTCATGCTGGCTGGGTGGGAACGGTGGATACCGGTCTGGAATATCTGGTGACGAAAAACATCCAGCTTGATTTGGACTGCTATTTTGGCGTGACGCCGGCAGCGGCCGATTACAACCCGTTTTGCGGAATCACCGTAAGATTTTAAGATTAAATACAGCTTTATGGGCAAAGACAACAACACACCCACGGATTTGCACGAACGCTCGGCTCCTGAAGTCGCCGCAGTTTCGCGCCCCGGCGCCATGTCGCTGGAAGGATTGCACAACAGCGTAAAAGTGCCTGACAGCAAAGCCGGCTTTTGGAAGCAAATGGCGGCCTATTTCGGCCCGGCGATTTTGGTCAGCGTGGCCTACATGGACCCGGGCAACTGGGGAACCGATCTCCAGGGCGGCGCCCAGTTCAAATACGGACTGCTTTGGGTCGTTGGCCTCGCCAGCCTGATGGCAATCTTCCTGCAGACCATCGCCGCGCGACTCGGCATAGCGACCGGGCGCGACTTGGCGCAATGTTGCTATGATTGGTATCCCAAGTGGACGCGCGTGCCGAACTGGCTCATGGCGGAACTGGCAATCATCGCGTGCGATTTGGCTGAAGTCCTGGGTGGCGCGGTGGCGTTGCTCATGTTGTTCCATATCCCTATTTTTTGGGGTGTCATCATCACAGGCGTGGACGTGCTGCTGCTGCTGGCAATGCAGCGGTTCGGGATGCGGACCATCGAAGCCATCGTGCTGCTGCTGGTGGCAACCATCGGCGTTTGCTACTTCATCGAAATTTTTGTCCTGCCGCAGACGCAGCCCAGCTTCCTGGAAATGGGCCGGGCGATGATCACACCCACTTTGGGTTCGGCCACCATGATTTATGTGGCCATCGGGATCATCGGCGCGACGGTCATGCCGCATGTGTTGTATCTGCACCCGGCGCTGGTGCAGAGCCGCAAGTTCCAGAAGGATGACGAATCAATCCGAAAAGCGATCCGCTTCAACACCTATGACGTCATCGCCAACCTGTCGGTCGCCTTCCTGATCAACGCCGCCATCCTGGTGCTGGCCGCAATCGTCTTTTACGGCAAGACCAGCGTTACCGTCGCCGGCGGACAAGTGGTTCCGTTCAATGATTCGACGGACTGGATTCAGGCAGCCTACCTGACATTGGCGCCGCTTCTGGGTAAGGCGGCGGCGGGCACGCTTTTCGCCGTTGCCCTGCTGGCCAGCGGGCAGAGCGCCACCATTGTCGGCACGCTGGCTGGCCAGGTGGTGATGGAGGGCTTCATGCACTGGCGAATAAAGCCGTGGTTGCGGCGGCTGATTACCCGCTCGCTGGCCATTATCCCCACGGCTGTCTATATCGGCATCCGCGGGGCCAATAACATCACCGATCTGATCGTCTTGAGCCAGGTGGTGCTGGCGCTCCAGCTTCCTTTTGCGATGTTTCCCCTGCTACACTTCGCCAGTTCCCGCAGGCGAATGGGACAATGGCGATTGGGCTGGTTTCTGCTCATCGCCGGGTGGGGTTCGGCGTTGCTGATCACGGCCTTCGACTTTTACGGTCTGCCGGATGCCGTGAAACAGGCTTGGCAGGTTATCAAAGGCGGATAAACTAAAAAAGCTGACCCATGTATAAAACCATTCTCCTGACGTTGGACGGCACGCCAACCGACCGCGCCATTATCGAACACATCAAACAGCTTGCGAAACTCACAAAAGGGCGTGTGGTGCTGCTGCATGTGGCGGATGGTTACGCCGCACGAACCTTTGGTGCAGATGCGGTCAGCCCGGAAATTACCGAAGATACGGCGTATTTGGAAAAAGTCCGCACTGAATTTCAATCCGCCGGAATTTCCACCGAGGCGGAACTGGCTTACGGCGAGCCACCGAAGGAAATCATCAAGTGGGTCGAGCAAAAAGGCTGCGACCTCATCGCCATGGCTGGACACGGCCACCGGCTGTTCGGTGACATTTTTCACGGCAGCACCATCACCCAGGTCCGGCACAAAACGACGATTCCAATCCTCCTCGTCCGAACGCCGAAAAAAGTAGGAGCCGACGTAAGGAGGCTCTGACTGAACTTTAATGTGCTGGACGAAATGGAAATGAGCCTCGTCACCTCGGCTCCTACGACAACTTGAAATTCGCCGGACGCTCGACAAGGTGCAGCAAATTCCCCTCCCCGTCCTCGAAGAACAAAACCCTTCCGCCGCCTGCCGCCGGTCTGGGTTCCTCCGTAAATTTCACGCCGCGCTTTTCAAGTTCCGTCTTCGCCGCGTCAATTGAATCCACGCGCAGGGCGACGTGCCGGAAACCAGCGAGCTTGTTGTTGCCGCGGTCTTCCGGCGTCGGCGTGCCGGTGGCGGCGTAAATCTCAAACCAGCCGCCGCCCGGCAGCGCAATCAGCAGCGTCGGCGGATTCTGGCCGTTGTTGAAAATTTCGCGCGCGCCGAGCACGCGCTCATACCAGCTTCTCAAGGCGACGGGATCCGGCGACGGGATGGCAAGGTGTTCAAAGGCGATGTTCATTTGCCGCAGATTTAACGCGGATTAAGTGGAAAATCAAAATAACAAAATCGTTCGCTACTCGTGGCGTCAGTTTTTTCGAGTTACGACATCGAGGACACGCCCAGCCGATTTAATTTCATCCGGGAAATTTTTTGTAACATCATCCCACTTTATGAACACCGATTCTCTTCTCAAACAACGATTGATCTGCGTCGCCGTGATTGACCAGCCGGACGACGCCGTGCCGCTGGCCGAGGCCTTGCTCGCCGGCGGCTTGAACTGCATCGAAGTCACCTTCCGCACGGCGGGCGCGGCGGACTCCATTGCGCGCATCCGCAAGCAGCGTTCCCCAGATTGCCATCGGCGCGGGGACACTGCTCTCCGCCGAACAGGTGAAACAGGCCGTTGGCGCGGGCGCGCAATTCGGCGTGTCTCCCGGCCTGAATGAATCGGTGCTGGCCGAGGCGAATAAGAACGACATGCCGATGTTTCCCGGCGTCATGACGCCGACGGAAGTGGGCCGCGCGCTCGATCTCGGCAGCAAACATTTGAAGTTTTTCCCGGCGGAAACCGCTGGCGGCGTGAAAATGCTCAAGGCGCTCGCCGGGCCGTTCGCGCATACCGGCGTGAAATTTGTCCCGACCGGCGGCATCAACGCGGCGTTGCTGCCGGATTATCTCGCCGTGCCGCAGGTCGCGGCCATCGGCGGCTCGTGGATGGCCGAGCGCAAGCTCGTCAAGGAAAAGGCCTGGGCCAAAATCACTGCGCTCACGGCCGAGGCGATGAAGGTGATTGCGGCAGCAATGGCGAAATAACTTTGAACCGCTAATCCGCGCTAATCTTCACTGATAAAAACAGAAAAGATTAGCGTCAATTAGCGAAGATTAGCGGTTTAATTCCCAATCGTCACCTGCAGCGGCTGGTCGCGGCGCTCGGCGAAGCGGCGGACGTAATCCGTCCACGATTTTGCGTCAGGAAAATCGCCACTCTCGCTCCAGCCCGCGCCGAGATAATAAACAAACGGCTTGCCGATTTCCGCCGGCGCAATGGCCAGCAGATTCCGGATGCGCCGGCTGGCCTTCCTGTCACCGTGTTCGTCGGCGCGGCAAATGTGCTGGCGGGCAGGTTCGGAAGATCGTTGGTGAAAGCTTGCGACGCTGCCTTTCGGCAAAACGATGGCGACGCCGTCGTGCCTTTCGCAAAATCCTGCGGCTGCCAGTAGGCCATCCAGCCTTCGGCTTGATTTTGCACGACCAGACCTTTATCGGTGCTGGTTTGCCATGAATCAATTTCCGGCGAACCGTCGGGCGCGAAAATATTTTCACCCGGCCGTCTCGCCCAGACCGACGCCGATTTGCAAGCGGCGATTTGTCGTCGCTGCTGAAAGTGCTTTCAACTCGGCTCAAATTGGAACCGGCGTCAATGCTGATGCGTTTGGTTTCCGAAACCATGCGCCCGCCACCGGCATCCCACGCGTCGTAGGTCAGTTCAAATTCCGAGCGGATCGGCCCGGTGGTGATGAGCTTCCAGGTGCGCCAGTTTTTGGAGACGTTCAGTTTCTGGCCGTCCCAGATGCCCATGCCCGCCGCAACCGCGGGTCTTGCCGACGCTGATAATCGTCCTGCATCACCCAGTTCGTGTCATAATTCTGGCCGGTGTGATACATCACGTCGGCGACGAGATTGCGCGTGCGCTTGATCCAGACATCCACGCCGCTGCTGGTGAGTGGCTCTGCCTGCCACGTCTCCAGCGCCGGGCCGAACACGCGGTGCGCGATGCGGTCGCTTTCCCACGAGAAATCGTCATGCCGCTCCGGCACATAACGCGCCGTCGTCTTCACGATGGGCGGCGGCACGGCGGCCAAAGCCGAGGCGTCCAAAATGTAAAAAGTCCGCGTCTCGCCCGGCGCAAGGTCAACTTGGAAAAGCAACTTGCTTTGGTGAACGGTCTCGCGTCATAAAGCTGTGAATCCAAAATGCGTGAAGAAACACCGTCCATGATTTTGAAAAAATAAAATCCATTCACCTTGGCCAATGTGCCGGGATCAATTTCAACCGTCTCACTTTCACGCCGAAAATTCGCCGGATTTGTAACTTTAACAATGATCGGCTTTGCATTTTCAAAAACCGCCATCCGATAAACCTCGCTGCCCGCGAGCAAAAAAACGCCGCCGCCGTAAGGTGCGGTTGAATCTGCCGCGAATTCCACCGGCGCGCTGCCCGCCGGTTGAACATGCGTAAGTTTGCCGTCGGCATCCACGCAGCCGACGAGCGCGGGCCACGCCTTGCGGACGGCGGGTTCATAGGTTGCGCGGTCGAGCAGCCCCTGGTTCACGCCCCACGCGAGGCCGTAAGTGAACATCGCCGAGCCGCTGGCTTCCGGCATCGGATAATCCTCCGGGTCGAGCAGGCTCGCGCGCCACATGCCGTCCGGCTGCTGGAGCGAAAGGATTTTTCCCGCCATGTCCTTGAACAATTGCTCGAAGCGCGGACGGTCGGGATGGTTCATCGGCAGATATTGCAGCATCCGGACGATCGCGGCGAAATCCCAGCCGTTGCCGCGGCTCCAGAAAACTTTCGCCCCGTTCGTCTCGGACTTGTTGAAAAACGTGCTGTCGCGGAAAAAGAGGTGGTCGTTGGTGCTGTAAAGATAATCCGTCGTGCGCCACCAGTTCGTCACCGCGAAATCCAGATAGCGCGTCGTCGCCCGTCGCCGCGTAAAGGCGCGTCCACGCCGGCGGCGCCATGAAAAGCGCGTCGCACCAGTTCCATTGGTCGTCGCCGAGTTGGCGGATCGCGATTTTGCGGCGGCGCGGGATTGGCGAGAATCCAGTCAAAATGCTCGCGCATCGGCGCGATCATCCGGTTGTCGCGGTAGAGAAAATAAAGCTCGGCGCAGACCTGGCCGTAGCACTGGTCATCGGCGTGGTATTTGCGGCCTTGATATTGGGGCAACGCCCAGGCGTTCGTCTCGCCTTTGGCGAGCATCGCGTCGCGGTATTTCGGGTCGCCGGAAATTCCCGCCAGCGCCATCATGCCTACGTCGCCGACGCTGCAAATCCAGCCGGTCGGGCGGAGCGTGATGGGATGATCGAGCTGCCAGTCGGCCACGCGCTGCATCGCGGTCGAGAACGGCTTGCGGCGTGATGTCGGGTGAAAGGCTGGCGGAATTGGTGGTGAGCGTGACTCGATCAATCACAGGCAATCCCGGCGGCATGCCGGGTTGCCGTCTGATAATATTCGGCTGAACTGGTTGCGCGCGCAGTTGAAAACTGGCTGCGAGAGAAAGGGCGATGAAGACGATGGTGCGCGGTATGGACAATTTCATGGGCAAAATTTATTGGTTGTTGGCCAGTTGTTGCAATTCAATTCCGGCGAGGATGAACGGCCCGACACCTTTGAGGTCATTCTTCACAATCGGTTCGCTGACGTAATAATCAAAACTGCCATCGCGCGGCCGGCCAGCGGCGCTGGCGACTCCAAGACCGGCCACGGAACAGCATTGCGTCAGCGACCATTTTCCGCCGCCATCGTCCTTGATGAGATTTTTCACGATGCCGTCGTAGCCTTTTTCGGCGGCAGCCGCATCGGCGCGCGGCAGATAGCCGCGATTCACGCCCTTCGCCAGCGCATAGACGAACATGCTCGATGCCGTGGCTTCCAGATAATTGCCCTTGCGGTCGCCCTGATCCATCACCTGCCACCAGAGGCCGGTCTGCGGATCCTGCCATTTCACGATGCCGGCGCAGGTTTTTTGGAACGCGGCGATGATTTGCGGTCGCGCCGGATGGTTC
This sequence comes from uncultured Verrucomicrobiae bacterium, assembly GCA_963827815.1. Lineage (GTDB taxonomy): Bacteria > Verrucomicrobiota > Verrucomicrobiia > Limisphaerales > UBA11358 > UBA11358. The sequence continues at coordinate 61,951 of CAWHCL010000012.1, forward strand.
GTCGGGAAATAATCCAGCACGTCCACCAGCGCCATCGCATACCAGCCCTCGGCGCGGCCCCAGAAATTCGAGGAACAGCCGGTCGCCGGATTCGCCCACGGCTGGATTTTGGCCGCGTCCCAGCCGTGATAATTCAATCCGGTTTTCGCGTCGTAGGTGTGTTCGTCAATCAAACGAAGTTGTTTTGCAACGTCATCGTAAGTGCCATTCCGATTCATCATAAACCGGCCCATTGCCGCGTAAAACGGTTCGGCCATGTAAATGCCATCAAGCCACATTTGGTTCGTGTATCTCTGCTTGTGCCAGAAGCCTCCGTCCGGTGTGCGCGGTTGCGTTTCCAATTGTTTGACCAGTTCTGCGCAGGCGTAAAAAAGCTTGGGCTGGTCGGAACTTTCGTTGGTGGCGAGTTGCCACAACGCCAGCGCGGTCTTGCCCGGATTCAAGGCGTCGAGTTGATATTCTTCCGGCTTGTAACCCTGGATATCCCCGTTGGGCGAAATGAGCGAACCGACCTTGTCCTCGGCAAATTTCACGAAATTCGTGTCGGGAATTTGCTCGTTCAATTTCAGGAGCGAAAGCGTGAACAATCCCATCGCGTAATCCAATTTCGGTGCGTTCGTCAGGCGCGGCATCTCCGAATTCGCCAGCCGCTGCGACCATTCGAGCGGCGTCGCGCCGGAAAATGTCATCGCCGGGGCGACGGCGGATGCGCCGGAAACATCCGCAATGGAAAATAAAACGAATCCCAAACAGGAACGCTGTGCGCGACAAAATCATTTTCATAAATCTCCGGAAGTAACACCGTCAATTTATCAAATGCCACCCGACGGCGAAGAAAATTCCTTTCACCATCCGCCTTTGAATCGAATTGACCAAAGGCGAACCTGAATCTTAAACTGGGCTTCATGTTCGAGAACACCATTCGCCGGATGCCGCGCCCGCAGGATGTCGCTGGCATGACCACGCAGGAACTCCGCGACACTTTTCTCATCACCAATCTTTTTGCGCCGGGACAATTGACCGGCACGTTCACCGACTTGGACCGCCTTGTTGTTGGCGGCATCATGCCGGCGGGCAAAGCCCGTTGAACTGCCGAATCACCGGGAAACCGGACGCGCCTTTTTTCTGGAACGCCGCGAATTCGGCGCCATCAACATCGGCGGCGCGGGCGAGGTTCACGCGGACGGAAAAACATTTTCGCTCGACCCTCTGGACTGCGTTTATCTGCCGATGGGAACCAAGTCGGTGACGTTTGAAAGCAAGGACGCCATGAACCCGGCGAAGTTTTATTTCTTGAGCTGCCCGGCGCACGCGGCGCATCCCGCCGCGATGATGAAGCCGAAGGATGCCTCGCCGGTGCCGCTCGGCTCGCAGGCGACGGCCAACAAGCGGACGATTTACAAATACATCCATCAGGGCGGCATCCAAAGCTGCCAGCTCGTGATGGGCTTCACGGCGCTGGAGGAAGGCAACGTCTGGAATTCCATTCCGCCGCACACGCACTGGCGGCGCACGGAGATTTATTTTTATTTCGACCTCGGCGCGAACGTGCTGACGCATTTCATGGGCGAACCGCAGCAGACGCGGCATTTGTTCGTCCACAACGAGGAAGTCGCGCTGTCGCCGAACTGGTCCATCCATTGCGGCTGCGGCACGGGCAATTACAAGTTCATCTGGGGCATGGCCGGCGAAAACCAGGTGTTCGACGACATGGATGTGGTGAAGCCGCCGGACTTGCGGTAATGATTCATAACAACAGATGAACACAGAGTAACTAAGCCGGGAAAAGACTTCGTACCTTGGTTGCTCTGTTGTTTCAACCATGTCGACAAATCTGTGACAACTGAAAACTGAAAATTTATGAGCACAAAACGATTCGAAAACAAAGTAGCCATCGTCACCGGGGCCAGCCGCGGAATCGGCCAGGCCATCGCCCTCGCGTTCGCGCGCGAAGGCGCCCACGCCGTCAGCGTGGACATCGGCGACCAATCGGAAACCGGCGCGAAGGCGAAGGCGCTCGGCGCGAAGTTCAACGCCTACACCGAGGATTTCGGCAAGCTCACGCAAAAGGGCGCCGCCGACTTCATCGCCAAGGTCGTGAAGGATTGCGGGCGCGTGGACATGCTCGTCAATTGCGCCGGCATCATCAAACGCGCGCCGATTGTGGACCATCCGGAGGCCGACTGGAACGCCGTGCTGCAAATCAATTTGTCCGCGCCGTTTTTCCTGACGCAGGCCGTGGCCAAATGGTGGCTCACCGGCGGACGCGAAAAATCCCCGGCGGATGCGCGCCTCAAGGTCGTCAACATCGCCTCGATGCTGTCGTTTCAGGGCGGCATTTTTGTTCCCGGCTACACCGCCAGCAAGAGCGGCATCGCCGGCATCACCAAGGCGTTCGCCAACGAACTGGCCAAGGAGCGGATGAACTTCAACGCCGTCGCCCCCGGCTACATCGCCACGGACAACACCAAGCCGCTGCGCGAAGACCCCGTCCGCAGCAAGGCCATCCTCGACCGCATTCCCGAAGCCCGCTGGGGCACGCCGGAGGACGTCGCGGGCGGCATCCTGTTCCTGGCATCGAAGGAAGCCGATTACCTGAACGGCACCATCATGAACATGGACGGCGGCTGGCTGGCGCGTTGAGCCGGCATCATAACAGTTCTTCCGGCAAGAATCGAACGGACTTGGAACCTCCAGCCGGCTGCATTGTGCCACTGCTAATGCTCTTTTTTAATTGAATTCATGTTGGGCAGGGCGTAAAACCTCGTCCCAACGCATCCAATTGCCGTCCGGGCGAGGTGAACGGAACCTTGATTTTGTGAAAACCAAAATAATTCCCCTGGTCTTGATGACCTGCGGCCTCCTGAATGGCTCGCTTGCGGCCGATACCACGCCGGGAAGCCCGGCATTGCCTGACACCTTGAGTCAAGGCCTCGTCCTTTACTACGACTTCGATACTGAACCGGTTGGTGATAAAATCCCGGACAAGAGCGGTCACGGGAATGATGGCTTGGCATTTGGGGTTGGCTGGCTGGCCAACGGTCATCGGGGCGGCGCGGTCTTGTTCGGCCTGAACCACAGTTACATCACCGTGCCGAACAATGACAGCCTCAACCCGCCGCATCTGACGCTGGCGGCATGGATCAAGACTTCCTATAAGGACTGGGTATGGCGTCGCATCTTCGACAAGGGCACGGGCCAGGGTTACGTCCTGTCCATGTGCGGAGACGACAAGGGAAAATCATTCCGGGGCCAGGTGGACATAGAACCTGGAAAAACCTGGGCGCATTCCGGAATTCAGGTGGCTGATGGACAATGGCATCACGTCGTAGGCGCCTTCGATGGTGCGTTTGCAAAAGTTTATGTGGATGGCTGGCGTGTAGGCTCGCAGGGACACTGGGTGGGAGAATTGCCGAACACTGCCTACGATCTGACCATCGGCGCAAACCGTTCCAATCCCGATGCAAACTTGGGCGAGGTTGACGCTTCATTCAACGGGATGATGGATGATGTGATGATGTTCAACCGCGCCCTGTCTGACGGTGAGGTGCAGGAGCTGTTCAAATCCCAAGGCGGGGTGCTCGGGCCTAAACCTGCGCCACCTCCCCCACCTGCCGGAACACCCGCCAAGCCAAGCGCTGCCGACCGTTTGAAACAGCTCAAGGATCTTTTCGATCAAGGATTGATCAATCAGGATCAATACGACCAGAAGAAGAAGGAGATATTGGACTCAATGTAGGCGCAAAATCAAACCGAACCTGACAATTCAACCCATGAAAAACAAACTCGTTCCTCTGGCCGTGTTGACCTGTGGACTGCTGACCGCCGCGTTTGCACAGGATGCTTCGCAGGTCAACCCGGCCACTCCCGGAGGTCCGGCGGCCCTGTTGCAATCGCTCGCCAATGTGGTCGGTGTTGCGCCGGAAAACCCGGCAACGACCAACAACACGCCCGATCTGAAATACGGTCTCTATATCCACTTCGGCATAGCGACCTTTGCCCATCCTGGCGAACAGGGTCTGATTCCAGCGGAACGTTTCGCACCGCCCGTAGCGCTGGACGAGATGGCTTGGGCGCACGCGGCCAAGGAGGCGGGCATGACGTTTGCCGTGCTGACGGTGAAGCATGAATCGGGCTTTTGCCTGTGGGACAGTCCTGGCTATGGTTATGATGTGGCGCAAAGCCCCTTCAAAGGCGACATCATTGGCGATTTTATCACCGCGTGCAATGTGGAGGGCATCTTGCCCGGAGTGCATTATTCCATCCCCGACGGTTACAACGAAAGCGGGGTGCATGCCAGAGGCCCTGTGTCGCCAGCTTACTTCGATTTAATCAAGAAGCATTTGACGGAATTGTACACCCGGTATCCGGGTATCCGCATCCAGAAAATAGATGCCATCGGGAGGCTTTCACCGGAGCAGTTTGCGGAGATCAGGGATTTGATCAAGCGGTTGGATCCGAATTGTGTGCTCCTCAACAATAGCAGAATGCCGGAGCGCGGATTGGGTTGCAATGATGACTCGGTCATCAAAGGCTGGATGTGGAGTCCGCGGGCACAACTGTTTCCAGTCCAGACTTTATTTGATCATTACAGTTTTGCGCAGGAGGCGGGCCGTGTTTATGCCTTGAACGTTGGTCCCGACACAACAGGTCATATTCCCGATGATCAAATGGCCATCCTGACACAGTTGAAGAACATGATTGCGACCCAGCCATTGACTCCGCCTCCCGCCCCGGCCCAGCCACCGGCAGTACAGCCGGCAGCACAGCCCTCCGCCGCAGACCGGTTGAAACAACTCAAATCCCTTTACGACCAAGGGTTGATCAACAAGGATGACTACGATCGCAAGTCGAAGCAAATTCTTGATTCACTTTGAAAATGAAGATTCACAAATTGACCCATGATGCCGTGCTACTCGGCACAATGTTGAATTTGATGGCTGGCGCAAATCTGGCGATGGCCCAAATGACAAACCCGCCAGCAGCGATGACACGACCCGCGCGCCCTGCGCCGCCCACCCGCGATCCGCACGCGCCGGGATTCGTCGCGGCCACGGAATTGCCCGACGGCATTGTTCCGCCAGCGGATGCCGATGGAAACTTCATCATCGGCCCGACTCACAACCGTGCGCCGGAAATAACCACCAATGCGCCGCAAGGAACCGTGTATAACTTCACGATGAGTTCGGCGGACAGCAAATTTTATCCCGGCATTGCGCGCGAACCCGGCACTTCTGTCACTTCAGATCCCGCCGACCCCGCCAAGCCGGTCGTGACCACCAGCCACTCCGCTCCCTACACGCGTCACGTATCGGTTTATGTCCCCAAACAATATGTTCCCGGCACGGCCGCGCCATTCATTGTCGGGGCGGACGGGACCGACCGCCAGCTGTTCACTGCCTTGGACAATCTGATTGCCAGCAACCGGGTGCCGGTGATGATTTACATCGGCATCGGCAACGGCGGGGGCGACGCCCAGGGCAGCGAACGCGGCTTGGAATACGACACCATGTCGGGAAAATATGCCGAATTCGTCGAACAGGAAGTGCTGCCGCTCGCGGAAAAAATGGCCAATGTTAAATTGACCCATGACCCAGACGCCCGCGCGACGATGGGCGCCAGTTCCGGCGGCTCGTGCGCCTTGATCATGGCGTGGTATCACCCGGAGCTTTACCACCGCGTCCTGACTTATTCCGGCACCTATGTGAACCAGCAATGGCCGTATCAATGCCGACGTCCCGCACGGCGCTTGGGAATTTCATGAACACCTCATCCCGGACAACCCGCCCAAGCCCATCCGCATCTGGTTCGAAGTCGGCGACCGCGATAATTACAACCCCAACGCCATGCGCGACAACATGCACGACTGGGTCGTCGCGAATGAGAACATGGCGAAGGTTCTGGCGGCCAAGGGCTATCATTACCAGTTTGTCTTTGCGCGCAACGCCGGGCACACCGACCGCGGCGTGAGACAAGAAACCCTGCCCGAAGCCCTCGAATGGCTGTGGAAGGATTACAAGCCTGTGACGAAGTAGTGGCAAATAAAGCGGAAGTTGAAAAGTTGCCCCACCGATTTATCCTCTGCTCATGTCAAAGAAAGACCCGCGCATTGACGCCTATATCGCCAAGTCCGCCGATTTTGCGAAACCGATTTTGATTCGCATCCGCAAGCTTGTCCATGCCGCGTGTCCGGATGTGGAGGAGACAATCAAATGGAATTTGCCGTTTTTCGAGTACAGGGGAATTTTACTTACGGTTCCGGCTTTCAAACATCATTGCGCGCTCATGTTTTGGAAGGGCAGATTGTTTCTGGATAAAAATAGGGGAAAATTTCGCCGCATCACTTCCCTGGACGATTTGCCGGGTGACAATATCCTGACCGGCTACATCAGGAAAGCAATGGAACTCAACGAGGCGGGAATCAAAAATCCCGCACGGGCGAAATCAAAGGCGAAAAACGTTGCCGTGCCAGATTATTTTCTGGCTGCGCTCAAAAAGAATAAAAAGGCATTGGCCGCGTTCGAGAATTTCAGCCCCAGTTGCCAGCGGGAATACATCGAGTGGATCACCGATGCCAAGCGCGAGGAAACTCGCGTAAAGCGTATTCAGACCTCCATCCAATGGATTGCCGCCGGGAAATCGCGGAACTGGAAATATCAGTGAAAAAACGCGGCGGGTTTGGCATCAATCGGTGTCAAAGGCAGCCTGCGGGCGGATTGGGTTTGGCATTCCGGTGGGAGCCTTTAGACTGCGCGTTCCATGATTGAGCCTTTGAGCAATCCGCAGATACGCCGGTTCAAGGCAGCCGCCCAACTTCTGGAGCCGATGCTAAAAGTGGGCAAGGCGGGGTTGAGCGACGGTTTCGTCCGGTCGGTGGACGAGGCGTTGTCGCAGCATGAGCTGGTGAAGATCAAGTTCGCGGAGTTCAAGGAGCAGAAGAAGGAACTCGCCCCAAAACTGGCGGAAAAGACGGCCAGCCACCTCATCATGCGCGTGGGCAATGTGATGGTGCTGCACAGGCCCAAGCCAGCGGTGCCGGCAGGCCCGATTGAAGGTTAAGGAGTGGAATGCCAGACCTATCACTTTGCAATGCAGGCAGTTGAAGAGTGTGCTATATTGGCACGTGGAAAATGAGAAGTCAGTCCATCCGGGCTTGGAACATCCAGGCTCACGACAGCGCGTGACGGCAGTGCGCGAGGCCCTGCTACGCCTGCATAAGGCGTTGCTGGAATCCGAACGCGCCAGCTATGAACGGGTTTTTGGCAAGGTCGGATCGTCGTACCATTTTCTGCAACTGGTCACAACCGATCCGTGGTTCGCGTGGCTGCGCCCGATAACACAGCTCATCGTCACAATGGATGAGGCGCTGGAGTCAAAAGAGCCATTGACTGCAGCAGAAGCGGACGCGCTGGTGGGCCGGGCCAAAACACTGCTGGTTCCTACGCTGGAAGGCGAGGGCTTTTCCCGGCATTACGACGATGCGTTGCAACGGGATCCGGACGTGGTATTCGCCCATGCTACCGCCGCCAGATTGTTCCGGACGGAAGACTGGAAACGGATTTTTTCGACGGAATGATGCAGGCTTGATCCGGTTCATCAAGCCTGCTCTTCACATCGCCATCAGCGTGGATCGGACATCGCGAGGGGTGCGCCGTCAAAAGTGCGGTTCTCATCCAGCTCCAGCCGGAGGTAGTCATAGACCACTCCGGAGGTGAGTTCGCCGGCGGGAACGGTGAGTTGCATTTCGTTTTCGCCCGGTTTCAGCAGCGCGGCATCGAATGCCAGGGTGTATTCGCGCCAGACGCCCTTGTCGGTATTGTAGCGGAGGGCGTTGGTGGCCACTGTCTTGATGGTGCCGACACTCTGGCCGTTGACAGCCACCGCGAGTCCACCGGGACTGCCGGGATTGGCAAGGCCGGCGAGTCCGTCGGCCCCGGCCAGCGATACCCGCAGGGTCGCCTGCCCATGCTCGGACTTGTCCATGTTGAATTTGATGGTCCATGTTGTCGCGCGACCGCGACCAATGGTGCGCCACATATCCTCGCCGGGCGTCCCGGCTTTGACCCAGCCGAAGCGCTGGTTGGCGGGATCCTTCGCATCGGGATTCAGCCAGGCGGTGGATTCCCCGTGCGGCACTTCCTCAAAAAACCAGTCCTTGTGATAATCGCTCTTGCCGATGGTGTAGGTGATGTCGTTGGGGAACAGCAGCGGATAGCGCACTGGCCAGCCCCAGAGCCAGTAGTTCGCGCCGTCGCCCTTGAAGAACTTTCCGCCGGTGCGGTCGGGATAGCCGATTTCCCAGACTTGTTTGCCGTAGCGCACCGGCTTCCAGTCCAGTTTGCCCAAATCCAGCGGCTGGCCTGCCGCAACGGTGATGTTCGTTGCCGCGAATTCACCCAGCACACCATCGGCAAACGCATGGAGCGTGTAGATGCCGGGCCGGACATTGGAAATGGTGAACTTGCCGTTCGCGCTTCCATCGCTCCAGAATTGATAGTAGTCCGCGTCGTGCTGCCAAGTGACGAGGTTGCCGTTGCCCGAGCGCAGGGCAAAGGCCCGACCTGCGCCGGTGAAATCAGGATGGGTCAAGCCAACGGCCAGATGCGGCATCTTGGTCGTCTTCGCCTGCGGATCGTTCAGCACAATCTGGCCGGTGACCGCGCCGCGCTCATCCTTGTGCGCGTAATCCACGCCCTGCACCCAGTCGAAAGGCCATTGGGCCTTGATGACCTTGGCCTCGTCTAACGCGTCGTGAAAGAGAGCATTGGCATTGGCGGTCCAGGCCGGCGGAACGGTGGGGTTGCCCTCGGTCGCCTTCAATGTCTCGAGGTCGGTCTGCGAAGGCGTCTGGAATTTCTTTAGCGCATTGCAATACACAAAAATCGGTCCGACGACCTTGTTCCATTCCTGCCCTGCGGGGATGTTGCACTCCGCGCCGCCGGCGTAGTGGCCCGAGGTCCAGTAATCAAGCATCGTCGCCCCCATGTGGCACACCAAGTCAATCCTCGTGGGGCCGCCGCCCAGATATTCGTTGGACGGATTGATGAACCAGATGCCGATGTGGTTGCTGATGCTGGACCAGCCATACGCCGGCAGCTTATACATCTCGGCGCAATAGCTGTATTTGTGCTCGACGGAATTCTTGTAGATGCCGGTGGACAAGATGCGCTGCTCCTTGGCGTGAATGACGACGCCCGCGCGCAAATCGTCGTTGTTACACATGGGCATATTGCGGTCGGCATCCACCGAGAGCCAATTGAAACTGGAGGTCATCTGATTGATGAAGCGGCTCTCGCCCTCGCCCGCGGCGGGGTAGTTGGTTCCATGAGAATAAATTGCATAGGTGTAGATGCCGCTGACGCCGCGTTCCAAGGTGTAGCGCACTTCAATGTCCATCCGGCCATTGACGCCTTTTACGGCCACTTCGGCGCGCTCGCCGCCATTTGTCGCAGGGTCAATGGTCAGAGATGGCGTGACTGTGCCGGAAGGATATTGTTCCCAGCCTTCCGAATTGCGGCCCAGTATCTCAAAGCCATTGTAAATCAAAGACGTCAGTTTTCCGGAACGTTTCAAAACCATCGTCTTGATAATGCCGTTGTTCATCGTCCAAGTCGCGCCGTCGTCGGTGACGGTCACGGGGACATTGACGTCAGGCTTGGCGACAACCGGCGCGGCAGCAGCGCGTGGCATCGCCACGATCAGGGTCAGGATAATGAAGGCAAACGCAAAGAGGTTGCGCAGGCCGGCTGATTGATGTGTTTTCATGTGATTCCCGATTTGCCAAATTACTGTTCGGATAAAAAACAATGACCCGCCAGTCGAATGGATTTTGCGAGGTATGCTGCTGCAAGAGACGGAATTCGTGGTGTTTGGTTACATCAAACAGCATCTTGCGCCAAGGTCAGGGCGCGGCATCAACACCTCATCCTCAATCCAATGGCTTACCAGGTCCAGTATAGCCCGAAATACCAGAGCGTGTGCTGGTCGCCTGCAATGCTGTGGCCTGCGCTGAACAGCAGGCTGAAATGTTCGTTGAGGTTGCAGGAACCGCCAAAATTGAGCGCGGCAAATCCGTTGTCACTGTCCGTGTCCCGGCCCTGCGCGAACAATTCGCCGCCGAGCGTCAGGTGCGGCCCGAAATCGCGCTGCACCAGCCATCCGCCGAAGGGATAGTCACGCTGGCCTGGCGAGGAATTCAATGCCGCGCCGCCGCCGCCATAAGTCGTCCACGGCCCGAAACTTTTTTGCGCCCACAACGGCAGCCGGAACCAAGTCCGCCCGTTGCCAAGGCCGCGTGCCGAGTCTCCGGTCGGCAGTTCGGCCATCGGGAAGATTCCGATTTGCGGCCAGCCGTTCGTCTCGTGCAGAAAGCGGTATTTGACGCCGAACTCGGTGTCGCCCAGACCGGATACAGCCGGTGCGCCGCCTCCTTCCACTGTTGTCATCGGCACGACCAGATGCAGTTGCGTGTCGGGCAGCACGCCATAATTCAGTTCCACCGCAGGGCCGTTGATGGTGTAACCGCCGCCAGTATGGTCGCCGTCGGCGAAAATATAGGCTTCCCAATGTTGGTAATCCACCGGCTCCGGGTCATCGGTCAGGAACGGCGGGCCGGCGACAATGCGCGCCGCCGGAATCAAATTCAGGCCGACTGCCAGCAGTATGATTTTGAAGGCGCGTTTCTTAAACATTTCATTGCAACAATAATTCGCCCGCCGGAGCGCAGGCAATGTGCAAATCCTTTTTCGTTGTCCATGTTCCGGCATCGTACAAACGTAGGCACCCCGGCTGCGGTTTCGTGAATCTCCCCTATCATCCCTGAATTGGGCGGGAAGAACTTTTGATTTTGCGCAGAATGTAGTAAGCCACCGGAGTTGCGACGAGCGACAGCAACACGGATATGCACAGCGCCCCGATGACCGCGACGGCCAGCGGGCGCAGCATCTCCGCGCCCGAACCAATGCCCCACGCCAGCGGCAGCATCCCCAGCGCGGCGGCGAGCGAGGTCATCAGCACCGGACGCAGACGCCGGTGGCCGGAGCGCACCAGCGCCTCGACCAGTTCCGCGCCATCCGCTTCCAATTGCTGCACGAAGTCGAGCATGAGAATCCCGTTTTTGGCAACGATGCCGACACCGATGATTGCGCCCAGAAACGAAACGATGTTCAGCGTGATTCCCGTGAGCCACAATGCGGCGACAGTTCCAAACATCGCCAGGATTGCGCCGAACACAATCGCCACCGGCTCGTTGAACGAACGGAATTCAATCAGCAGCACGGTGAACACGAGCAGGATTGCCGCGAGCAAAACCATCACGAGGTTGCGGAAAGATTCCTGTTGCTGCTGGTAAAGGCCGCCGTATTCAATCGAGCCGGGCGGCAGCCATGTGTCATGGCTTAATTTGTCCTGGATTTCCCTCATTCCGCTGCCGAGATCGCGGCCTTCGAGCCGCGCGGAGACGATGATGTCCTGCCGCAAATCGTCACGGTCCAGCTCCACCTCGCTAGGCTCGACGCTCACGTCGGCGACTTGATTCAGACGCACGACCATGCCGTTGGCGTTTCGCAAAGGCAGTTCGCGCAGGGCGGAAATTTGACCCACGCTTTTCGGCTCGGCGAGGACGCGGATGTTGACGATGCGGTCGCCTTCCAAAACGTATGACGCGGTCTGGCCGAGTTGCGCGGTGTTCACTGCATCCGCGATGTCCTGTACACTGAAGCCGAATCGCGCGGCATCGGCGGGGCGCACTCGGAAATTGATGGACGGCCCGGTTTCCGTCAGGCCGTCAAAGGTGTCCACGATGCCGGGTATTTTTTTGATTTCATCCTCCACGCGCGGCGCGGTCTGCTTCAGCCAGTTCAAATCGGGCGAAAATATTTTGATCTCCACCGGATCAGGCGTCAATTGCAAATCGCCGATGACGTCGGTGAGGATGCCGGGGAAATCCCATCGGAACGCCGGGAATTGTTCGTTGTAAGTATGGCGCAATCCGGCGATGACCTCGTCGGTCGAATGTTTGCGGTCGCGCTTGAGCTTCACCGCAAAGTCGCCGCGATACGGTTCGGTGATGAACATGCCCATTTCCGCACCGAGCCTGCGCGAGTAGCTCTCCACGTCCGGGTTCGCGGACAAAATCTTTTCCACGGCGTCAAGCTGGCGCGACGTCTCGGTGAGGCTTGTCCCCGGTGGCGCCCAGTAATCAATCACAAAGCCGCCCTCGTCAAAGCCGGGCAGGAAATCGGATTCCAGCTGCCGGTAAATAAAGACCGATGCGACCAGCACCGCGCCGCAGGCCAGCAGCGTGACCCAGCGGAACCGCAGCGCCGCGCGCAACGCGCGTTCGTAAATGCGGATGACGCGCGTCAGCAGCCAGCCGCCCTCCATATTTTTTGGCGCGTGGCCGTGCTCCATCTTTTCGCGGTCGCGGATGAACCACGCGGCCAGCGACGGCGTTAGCGTCAGCGCCAAAACCAGCGACGTAAGCAAAGAGACGACCATCGTCAACGCCAGCGCGCGAAAAAACACGCCCGTGATGCCGGACAAAAACGCCAGCGGAATGAACACCACCACCGGCGTCAGCGTCGAGCCGATGAGCGGCGTCAGAATTTCGCCGATGGCCTCCTGGATCCCCGCCAGGCGCGGCCGGCCGGCGGCGATTTTCACGCACATCGCCTCGACGACGATGATCGCATTGTCAATCAACAGCCCGATGGACGCCGCGATGCCGCCCAGCGTCATCATGTTGAAGCTCATCCCGACCAGCTTCATCGCAATGAGCGTCATCAGCACCGTGATGGGAATCGTGACGATGGCCGTCCATACGCTGCCCCAGTTTTTCAGGAAGAAATAAAGGATCAGCACCGACAGAATCAGCCCGAAAAGAATCGCGTCCCATACGCTGCCGACGGAATCACGCACGAAAAGCGATTGGTCGTAAAAAAACGCGAGGTGCATGTCCGGCGGTAATTCCTGCCGGAGCTGCTCCAATTGCGTTTTCAGCGCGGTGGCGATGTCCAGCGTGCTGCCGTCCGCCTGGCTTTGGACGTTCAGCAACACGGCGTCGCGGCCCTGTGCCGTCACCGACAAAAAGGCCGGCTCCGCTCCGCGTTCGACGCGCGCCACGTCCCTGACCTGCACCGGATGACCACCGTGTACCGCAACCACCAGATTTTCTATGTCTGCCGCCGAACGGACGCGCCCGTCCACCGTCGTCAGGTAAAGGTGATAATTTTCCTCCATCATGCCGGCCGGCGCAAAAAGGTTGTTTTTCGTCAGCGCATCACTCACGTCTGACAGGCCGAGGCCGGCAGCCTGCAATTTCAGAGGGTCAACAATGACGTGAAATTCCGGCGCGCGCCCGCCGGTGATTTCCACGCGCGCCACGCCGGGAATCTGGAGAAAGCGCGGCTTCAATTCATAATTCGCCGTTTCCCAGAGCGACGTGATGTCGCGGTTGGAACTCGTCAGGCTGATGCCGATGATGGGAAATGCCGAGAAGGTCACCCGCTCGATTTCCGTGGAGGCGGTCGCCGGCAGGTCGCTGCGGATTTGCGAGAGCCGCCCCAGCACATACAACTCCGACTGCACCATGTCCACGCGCCAGTTGAAAAAAACATTGATCTGCGCCGAACCGCGTTTGGTGGACGAGCGCACCGTGAGCGCGCCGGGAATGTCCTTCATCGCCTCCTCGATGGGGCGCGTGATGGTCGCCATCATTTCGTCGGCCGGCATGATGCCGTTGTCAACGAGGATGACGACGCGCGGAAAATTCGTCTGCGGAAACACCGACGACGGCATCCGTAGCGCGCAAAAAACCCCTGCCAGGCACAACGCCGCCGCGATGAAAGAGATGGACAGAGCGTGCTTTGTGGCGAACCGGCCCAAAGGCGAAATGGCATCAGGCTTCATTTGGCGTCAGGTGGATTGGTGGGCGACGATTCGCCGCCCGAAGAATTTTCAACGCGGATTTTTGTTTTCTCCGGCAGGCCGTAAGCGCCGACGGTCACAACGGTGTCACCCGCCTTGAGTTCCGGCGCGGAAACTTCGACCAGGCCATTTTCGCGCAAACCGGTTTGCACCGGCATCTGCGCCGCCTGATCGCCATCCACCAGCGCAATGACACTTTGGCCGTTTTCGTCCGTCACCACGCTTTCACTGGGCGCGGCGAGACAATTTGTGTGAACCGCCGTCACAATCCGCAACGAAACGAATTGTCCGGGCCGCAATCCGCAGCCCGCCGGCAGCAACGCGCGCACCAAAACCGTGTCGTTGTCCTTGTCCACGTTCGGGCTGACGAATACAAGGTTCGCCGTGACGGGCGGGTCGGTCAAAACTTCGAGCGGACTGCCGGGCTTCAAGTCGTTTGCCTCCCCCGCCGGAATTTCCGCGCTCACGGCCAGCCGGTCCAAATCCATCACCTCCGCGACGACCGTGCTCAAGTCCACCGCCTGGCCCGGCTTGACGTTGACGCGCGCGACCGTGCCGGACAACGGCGCGGTGACCTGCAACAAGGCCAGTTGCATCTCGGCGTCCTGCAGATTTTTCAATGAGGTGTTTTGCTGGGCATATAATGCCTTCTGCCGCTCCACTTCCTGTTCCGCATTCTCTGCCGTCGTCGTGCCGGAATTCAATTCCACCAGCACGTCGCCCTTTTCAACATGCTGGCCTTCGAGGACGTTCACCTTTGTCACGACGCCGGCGGACGGCGCGGAAAGTTGCGCGCCGGCGGCTGGCTGATTAGTTGTGGCGGGCGCGGGTTCAATCATGCCGTAGCCCTGGACATAGCCGTGCAGCGTGGCCGAGGTGATTTTGCCGGTTTGGACGGAAACTTCGGTGACGACCTTTTCATCCGCTGCGGCACTATCATCGGCATCGGCCATGGCGCGGCTCGCGCCGACCCACAGCAATCCGCCGCATATGACGACGTGGATTATTTTTTTACGGTTCATATTTTGAAATCATTTTTACTTTGCGGGAATTTTTTGCACTTCTCGAATGACCGAATCGGGCAGGGTCAACGGGCTTTGCAGTGCATCCTCCAATTGACCGACCGCAAGCTGCAACTGCGCCTCGTTTTCGAGTTGCGCGAGCGATGCGCTGTCCAATTCCAGTTGCGCGTTGAGCGAATCCAACTGGTCCGCCGCGCCAGCCTCAAGTTGCGCCTGCGCAGCTTTTTGCTGCTGCTGCTCGGACGCGAGCAATTCATCCCCGGTTTTTAATTGTTCTTCCGCCACGCGCCAGCCCGCAACCGCGCGGTCAATCTCCCCGATGACCTGCGATTGCAGTTCGACGAATTTTGCGGCGGCCAGCTTGCGCCGCGCTTCGGCCTCGGCAATCGGCCCTTGATTCTGGTCCAGCATCGGCAGATCCAGTGTCAGGCCCATACTCCACTGATTGTCGCCTGCGTTGCCGTTGTTCCAGGCGTAACCCGGGCCAAAGTGCAAATCGGGATACTGTTTGGCGATCTCCAGACGCAAGTCGGCCTCTGCCGCCGCGTAGTCGGCCAGCGCGCCGAGAATGTCCGCGCGCGAGCGTAGCGCCAGCTTTCGCGCGTCCGCTGAAGTCAACGTCATTGCGTCCGGTGCTGAAAAATCAATCTTCAATCCCTCGCCGTCCAGCGCGGCTTCGCTCAAGCCAAGCGCTTCGGCCAGCCGTGACCGCGCATCGGACTTTTTTGACTGCGCATCGCTCAAATCCAGATGCGTTTTGTTCAAGGCGATTTGCACTGTTGTGAGTTCCGGGCGCGAAATCTCGCCCGCGTCAAAACGCTGTTGCAGTAATTTCACGATTTGCTGCTGCTCGAAAAATTGCTTCTGCAACAAATCAGCGCGCCGTCCGGCAATGGTGAAATCAAGCAGGCTGGCGCGGACGTCGCTGCGGATTTTCCAGATGGCGGAAACGAAATTCCAGCGTGCGGACTCGGCGACTTTTTCAGCCTCTGCGATGCGTTTTCCACGCTTGCCGGCGGTCTCAATGGGGATATCCAAACTGACCGGCACAAGCCACGGACTGTAATTGCCGGGGATTTGGGTGTCATAGCCGGGCGTGACTGACACGGACGGATTCGGACGCGCGCCCGCCGTCTTCAGGCCCGCCTGCGCGACGAGCCATTGCGCCCGTGCGACTTCGAGGCTCGGATGAAAATAAAACGCGACAAGCGAAAGTTCCGGCAAATCCCAGTTTGTCTGTGGCCAGCTTTGCAAATCGTGACCAAGGTTTTGTTGGAGGAATTTCTCCAGCCCCGCGTCGTCGAGCCGGCGCGATTCCAACTGCGCCGCCGTCTCATCCGGCACAAGCGGCTGCGGCTGGAAATGCGCGCAGCCCGCGAGCAAAGCAATTCCAACAATGAGCGGCCAGAACTTCATGCCGCCGTCGTGCCCAATGCGATCAAGGTCAAAACCTGGTGGGGATGCATGTTCATCAATAATTTCCTGTTTCAAACCGGTGTTTATTTACGGGGTGCGGTTGCGCTGCGCCAGAAAAATCCGACGGATGACAAAGAATTCATTTTGGGTTCAGCGCCTGTTCATGTTGGTTTGGTCAACTATCGCCGTTGGCAAAACGGCCAACCGAACAAACTAAACCAAAAACAGGCAAGACGACATTATTATGAAAATTAAAACTCTGATCTGCGTTGCATTGACGACTGGACTGCTCGCCGGTTGCGCCTCCGAAAAGGCTGAAAGGCACGCGAACAAACGGGCCAGGCTCATGGCCGGGGCGAAAATCAGCAAGGACGACGCCACGAAAACCGCGCTGGCCAAAGTGCCCAACGGCACGATCAAGGAAGCGGAGTTGGAAAAGGAAAACGGCAAGCTGCAATGGTCGTTCGACGTCGCCACGCCGGACTCCAAGGACATCACCGAGGTCAACGTGGATGCCATGACTGGCGACGTGATCTCCGCAGACAAGGAATCGGCGGACAGCGAAGCGAAGGAAGCGGCCGGCGAGAAAAAAGCCGACAAGGATTAATACTGTTTCCATCTGCGCCTAAAATCGCCCGTTGCCAGATCCTCCCGGCAACGGGTGTTTTACCCGACGCTCATTGACAAAGGGGCAGCCTAAAACACAGTATCATTCCATGCGCGTTCTGGTCGTTGAAGATGAAAAGAAAACGGCGGCGTTTGTCCGCAAGGCTCTTCAGGCCGAGGGCTTCGCCGTGGATGTCTGCCACAACGGCGACGACGCGCTGGCGGCGGCGCGGGCCACTCCCTTTGACGGTATCGTGCTCGACATCATGCTGCCGGGACGCGACGGCTTGAGCGTGTTGCGCCAGTTGCGCGGGCAAAACAATGCCGCGCCCGTCCTGCTGCTTTCAGCGCGAGGCGAGGTGAACGAGCGCGTCGAGGGTTTGAACGCCGGCGCGGATGATTATCTCCCCAAGCCGTTCGTCATCGCCGAACTGGTCGCGCGGGTGCGGGCGCTGGGGCGGCGCGGCGGAGAATCGAAATCCACCGTGCTGTCCGTGGGCGGACTCACGCTCGACACCGTTTCGCACCGCGCGCAACGCGGTGGGAATTTTTTCGAGCTTACCGCGCGCGAATTCCGCCTGCTGGAATTCCTGATGCGCTCGCCGGGCCGTATTTGCGGGCGCATGACCATCATCGAAAAAGTCTGGGACTACGATTTCGACCCCGGCACAAACCTCGTGGACGTTTATGTGAAGCGGCTGCGTGAAAAAATTGACGACGGTTTTGAACCCAAGCTGCTTCACACCGTCCGCGGCATCGGCTACGTTTTGAAGGAGACGCAATGAAAATCCGCACGCGGCTCACGTTGTGGTATGCAGGCATCCTGATCGTGTCTTTGCTGATAATCGGCCTGGGCACCTACCGCGAAATCGCCGAGCAACTGCGTCATGATCACCGCCGGCAGCCCGCCGATCACGCCCTCGATGAAACGGGCGAAATGATTTTTCAAGCGGGATTGCCGGCCATCCTTTTGGGGCTGCTCGGCGGATGGTGGTTGACACGCCGCGCGCTCAATCCCGTGACGAAATTGACGGAATCCGTCGAAAAAATCCACGAACATAATTTGCGTGAACCTTTGCCGCGCTCCGGCAACGGCGACGAGCTGGACCGGCTCACCGAAGTTTTCAATTCCATGACCGCGCGGCTTGACGGCTCGTTCCAGCGCATCCGCGAGTTCACCCTGCATGCCTCGCACGAGCTCAAGACGCCGCTCACCGTCCTGCGCGGCGAACTGGAAACGGCCTTGAATGAGGAAAATTCAAGCCCGCCGCAAAAGGAGCGGCTGTTAAGCCAGATTGACGAGATCGAACGCCTCGCAAAAATCGTGGACGGCCTGACGCTGCTGATGAAGGCCGACGCGGGGCAGATTCAATTGCGCCGCGAACCCGTGCGCCTTGATGAACTGGCGCGTGAAAGTTTTGCCGACGCAAAAATTCTTGCGCAGCCTCTTCAAATCCAGATCAGCCTGCCTGTCTGCGAAGAATTGACCTTGCTCGGGGACCGGCACCGGCTGCGCCAGTTGCTGTTGAACCTCACCGACAACGCCGTCAAATACAACCGGCCCAACGGCACGGCGTCCATTTCATTGCGGCGCGATGCCGGCTTCGCCGAATTAAAGATTGAAAATACCGGCGCCGGGGTTGCGCCGGAATTGCAGCCGCGCGTCTTTGAACGTTTTTTTCGCGGCGACTCCAGCCACAGCGACGTGGTTGAAGGTTGCGGCCTCGGTTTGAGTATCGCGCAATGGATTGTCGCCGCCCACCATGGAAGCATCCAGTTCACCTCCAGTCCCAATGAATCCACGACCGTGACGGTTCGACTGCCGGCCGGGTCGCCTGCCGTGGACAAATAAATCTCCCGGTGTTGATTCATCCGCCGTCATCTAAACGGCGGATGACGGCCATCACGATAACGTTGTAGATGAATGTAACCACCTGTCTTCCCGAAGCGTCTGCCCTCATAATCCCGGCCAACCAGCATTGATTCAGGCCGGGTGCCAAAGTAATCGAACACATTTAACCACGACAAGGAACATCACATGAAACTGAATCGAATGATCACGATGTGCGCGGTGGCTGCGGCCCTCGCCTTGGGCATTGGCGACGCTTTAGCGCAGAATAACAATGGCGGCGGCAACGGCGGGGGCTTTGGCAACGGCGGCGGATTTGGTAACGGCGGCGGACGCGGGAACCGCGGCAATTTCAATCCTGCCCAAATGCAGCAGCGCAGGCTGGACAACATCCGCCAGCAGCTTGAATTTACAAACGACACGGACTGGAGCGCGGTTGAACCGCTATTCCAGAAGGTTTTGGATGCACAACAGGCCGCGCGCGGAGGTGGCGGACGTGGCGGGTTTGGCGGTCGTCGCGGCGGTAACAACGGTAATAACGGCAATAATAATAACAACAATGCCAACAATGGCGGTCGCGGCGGTAATCAGCCCAGCCCGGAAGCCCTCGCGTTGCAACAGGCCGTTGACAACGACGCGCCGCCGGACCAGCTCAAGGACTTGCTGGCAAAATACAATGCTTCAGAAAAGGCCAGGCGGACCACGCTCGAAGCAGCGCAGGCCAGTCTCCGGCAGGTGCTGACCATAAAACAGGAGTCGCAGGCGACATTGATGGGACTTTTGAATTGAAGACGGGATGAAGGTAGGGCGGGCAGTCCTCCGCCCGCCGATGGTGTGGCGGACGTCCCCGCGAGCCGTCTCGTTAGTAACTTCGCCTTTGGCCGGCAACAATCCGGCATGACATCACCCCGCCAGTTCCATGAATATTTTTGCCCGCATGGAACAATAAACGTCACCGCAAATAAGCGTAGTGATCGAAAATGGCTGGAATTTGAGATAGATACGGTTTTGGCATGGCAGTTGCACCTCTTACATCCATTGGGATCGTTTAGTGCTGCAGCATCTACTTGCGGCTTCATTATTCCAGTCCCGGTCGGCGGATCATCCTACCCGGCCGGGACTCGTTCTTTTTGGGTATCCGCTCTCCTCCCTTTCAGTTTTTAGCTCCCCGCTTCGATTGGGCTTTTCCCATCCGTGTGAATCCGTGTGAATCCGTGGTTAACAATGTCTTTGCGCCTTTGGTCTCTTCGCGCCTTCGCGTTAAAATCCGCGCCCGCCCGTCAAACCGGCCAATTTCGTTGCAGCCTTGCCCCAAAAATGGCAGAGTGAAATTTGAAAATGAAATCAATCGCCGCAAGACAGCGCAAAGAAGAAAATTGCCTTTGTGTTCTATGTGTTCTTTCGCGGCCATGAACTAAAATGACCAAACCCACACTCCTCATCCTCGCCGCCGGCATGGGCAGCCGTTACGGCGGACTTAAACAGATTGACCCCGTCGGCCCCGCCGGCGAGACCATCATTGACTACTCGATTTACGACGCGCTCCGCGCCGGTTTCGGCAAGCTCATCTTTGTCATCCGGCGCGACTTCGAACAGCAGTTCAAGGAAACAGTCGGTGCGCGGTTCGAAAAGCGCGTGCCCGTGGAATACGTTTATCAGGAACTCGACAAGCTGCCGCCCGGATTTTCCATTCCTGCCGGACGCACCAAGCCGTGGGGCACCACGCACGCAATTCTCATGGCCGAAGATGTCATCAAGGAACCGTTCGCCGCCATCAACGCCGACGATTTCTACGGACAACAGGCTTACCAGGTGCTCGCGCGGCATCTCACCTCCGGCACGCCGGATTACGCGATGGTCGGGTTCATCTTGCGCAACACGCTCTCCGAATTCGGCAGCGTCGCGCGCGGCGTCTCCCGCGTGGACGGAAATAATTACCTCACGTCCATCGTCGAGATGCTCAAGATCGAGCCGGACGGCGGCGGCGCGAAAAACACCGGCGCGGACGGAACCATCACCAGGCTCAACGGCGACGAGGCGGTCTCGATGAATTTCTGGGGCTTCACGCCGGCCGTGTTCGGGCAGTTGCAGACGCAATTCACCGCATTCTTGAAAAAGAGTGGACAGGAGGAAAAATCCGAGTGCTACATTCCCGCCACCGTGGGCGAACTCGTCACCGCCGGCCAGGCGAAGGTGAAGGTGCTGCGCACGAACGATTCATGGTTTGGCGTCACCTACCGCGAAGACCGCCCGCGCGTCGTGGAAAGCATCCGCAAGCTGATCGCGCGCGGCGATTACCCGGAGAAGCTCTGGGCGTAAATTTTACAAAAACTTTTAGCACGTCAAACAAAGTGGCCGCGGGCAAAATTGAATGTCCCTGAAAATCTACATCGAAACCACGATTCCGAGTTTCTACTTTGAAACCCGCCGGAACGCCGAATGCGTTTCGCGCCGGAATTGGACCCGGCGCTGGTGGGACGATCACCGCCACGAACACGAATTGGCCACCAGCATTATCGTCCGCGATGAATTGAGCGACCCCCAATATCCCGCGGCGAAGCGTCGCAATGCGCTCGCCTTGCTGGACGAATTGCCCGTGCTTGACCTTGATGCCCGCATTGATGAAATCGTCCAGACCTACGTTGAGAACCTGCTCATGCCGCAGCAGCCCACCGCCGATGCCATTCATCTCGCGCTGGCTTCGTTTTACGGCTGCGATATTCTTCTGACTTGGAATTGCGTTCATCTAGCCAATCCGAACAAGTTCAGGCATATTGAAGGCATCAATAAACGGCTGGGATTGGCCTTGCCGGCGGTGATCACGCCGCTTGAACTGTTGGGAGAACCGACATGAAAACACATTCAGACGAAGCCGTGGCCGAAGTGCGCGCCGCCCGCAAAGCTTTGTGCGACCGCTTTGGCAACGATCCCCGCCGGCTGCTGGCGCATCTCCGCGCCGGGCAACGCCACTATCGCGGGCGCGTCATCAAAAACTGGTCGGAATTGGAGCCCGTCGCAGCCTTGCACGAAACACCCGCTGCAAAACGGAAGAAATAACCATACACCGCAAACTCATCGCGCGCGGCGATTACCCGGAGAAGCTCTGGTAAGCCCGCACCACCAACGCCGCAGATGAACCACGAAATACACCAAACACACGAAAGCGGACACAAAATGAATCTGTTTTTTCGTGTAGTTCGTGTATTTCGTGGTTAAAGAATCAGCAAACCAGCACCAACCCACCGCCTTCCACCGTAGCAGCCGACGTAAGGAGGCTCAAACTTCCCGGACAGAAATAATGAGCCTCCTCACGTCGGCTGCTACATCAATAAACCAGAACGAGGACGGCGGCGTTTTGCGCCGACTTTACCACCTCCTCAAACTTCTCATCCGCCGTGTTGGGCGCTTTGAGCTTGGCGTCCACGTCCGGCACCGATTCGAGGAAGCTCAACAGCAGGCTGCTCTTGACCGCGTAATTCACATTCTCCGGCAACGCCCCGCTCGCCGCCAGCGCCACCCCCGCATCCAGCTTGGCCGACACGATGCCGATGACGTTGCCCCGCTCATCCACCAGCGCCCCGCCCGAATTGCCCGGCTGCACCGGCGCGCTGATTTGAAAATACCGCGGGTCATCCCCCGCGCCGGACAGCGACGCGATTTCCCCCTTGGCCAGCTTGGGCGCGAACCCCTGCAACCCGATGTCGGGAAAACCGACCGTCGCCACCGTGCCGCCCAATTGCGCCGACCGGCTGGATGAAATGGGCAATGCAGAAAATTTCCCGTCCGCTTTGAGCAAGGCCAGATCATTCGCCGCATCCACCTGCACCACCTTGGCGTCAATCAAACCCGCGCCCGTGAGCAAACGAACCTTCGTCGCATCCTTGACCACATGATAATTGGAAATCAAATAACCATCGTCCGTGATGAAAACACCGTGCCGGTGCGGCAATTGTCATACTGAACAAGGTTAAATCCACTTTTCAGCGCGGCGACGTTTATTGGATTTGCGAAAACGCAATTTCTTATTGCGGCGCGATTCTTGTTTGAAGTTACGGTCGTGATCGCCCAAGGAATCCGTGCTCAACGGCGTATTTGATTGGGCTTGGTTGCCCCCGCTTGTATTAATTTGTGTAGTCATTGCATAAATGTCGGGAAGTCAAATCAACTGACATCCGCGAACTGATGACGACTCTAGGCGGATTGAAGAAATCGGCAGGTATATGGGACAAACGTAGAACGGATTTGTCCTAGATACTTGCTACGGGGATTTTGGCGGTGGGCCGGGCAAGTGTTTTGAGACAAGTCCAAGCGTGCGGTAGCGGTATTGTTTTACCTGTCCCGGCGTGAATGCCGTTTCGAGGATTTCGCCAAGTTTTTCAGCAAGCTGTTCGTCTGGCAAATAACACCATCCAAGTTCCCACTTGAAGGCAATCAGGTAAATCGCCGCATCAATGATTTTACTCTTTCCGCGCCGGGCATAGTTTCGCGCCGCTTTGTGCAACGAGGAAACGAGTTCAATATCAGCGCGAACTTTGCCGCCTTCGACAGATTTTAGAAATTGGTCGCCGCCGTTCGCAACCAAGTCCAAGAGGTAAGCATCTTCAATTTGCTGGTCGGGAATTTTGACAGCAGGATTTGTTTTCCCTCTTTCAAAAATCTCAAAACATCGCGGCCATTGCTTTTGCAGGGCTTTCATTTTGGCATTTCCCAAATCCTCAATTTCATGCTTGGTGAGCTCTGTGCAGCGCGGCGGCGGCGGCGGCGTAACGCTTTTGCCGACGGAATCAAAATACGCCTTTTTCTTTTGGTTGTATTCGGCCAACCATTTCCTAGCTAAAAAATCAGCTTCGCCTTCGGTGTCTGTTTCTTTGCGCCGGATTGTATTCACTTCCAATGTGTCTTGATCTGTCTCGCGCTCATACGCCAGCCACAACTTTTTCCCATCGGGCAAGTTTTTATACATCACTCCAATTTCGTCGACTATGCGCCGGAGATTCGTCGCCCAGCCGACGATTCCTAATCCCGCCGTTTGTATTAGAACCAAGTGCCTTTTGTCACGTTCACGCAAATTGTCAAACGTCTCCTTTGCTTCTGCTTCAGTCTGACAAAGAACACCAGGTCCCGTTTGCACTTGCGTCAAATCGGGCAAACACTTGAACGGGGCAACCAAATGCGAGTAATCCTGTCCGTCTTGTCGAACGAGTGACGACAGTTTGATCTGCCAATAAAACGGCTCGGTTTCTCTTAACAGAACTTGCTTGGTGTCATCCGGCAAGTTTTGAGGTGTCATTGTGTATTTCCCGCGAAGTGCTGCTTTCATTTTGAGTTATGGTGAGAAGTTCACCTTTACGGAAGCATCACAGCCCGATAGAATTTGTTTCCTGCGTTGGGATTTTGGTCAACCCAAATATACGGGCTTGAAGTCAGAAGCAAGGTTGCCTGCGTTGTCCAGCCTGTCATGTCCGGCGATGATTGAACCTGATATGTGCGCCCGACTACGCCGGTGATTGTGACACCGGCAAAAGTGCCAATGCCAAGATTTGCTCCCGTTACAACTTGCTGCTGTGGATTGAAGCTGATTTGACGGATGCGTTGGTTTGCAAGATCAGCAATATAGATTGAACCACCGGACAAGCAAACGCCTGATGCGCTGTTAAACCGTGCCAAATTGCCCGCACCATTGGTATAGCCAGTTTGGGTGAAGCTTCCGGCCAGAGTCACTCCGTTTGTTGTAACGGACATTTTACGAATGGATGAACCGCAGGCCAAAATTAAATTTCCAGAACTATCAATGCACATTGCGGATACTGAATTAAACGACGGATTTTGCCCGTCGGTATTGCTGGACGAACCGCCACTCAATGTCACAACATCGCGATTTTGGTTGATTCGACGGATTTTGTAATTGCTGGAATCCCAAACATAAATATTATCGGCAGTATCTGCGGCCAATGCTCCTGGGTGGTTGAAAGAAGTGAAAACACCATTGCCGTCTGCCGATCCGGTGTTTCCTGAACCGACAAAAACTTCTAAAACTCCGTTGGTCTTGTAGCGCCAAATTTTTTGACCCAAATAATCCGAGATATAAATATTATTTGCCGAATCTACGCAAGCTGCCCAAGGTTCAGCCGTTCCATTCAAAAAAACATTTTGGACATAACCATCACTCCGAACACTAACCAGAGGGCCGTTGTAACTTACAACCCAAAGTGTATTTGCATGGTCAATTGCTAGAGAGTTTCCATTTCCGACACCACCATAAATCACGTCGGCATTTGTCCCATAGCCTGATGTTTGGTTGCCGCCGCCTGCAAACGTCGAAACCGTTCCATCTGGTGCAACCTTTCTAATTCGAGAATTTCCTAAATCCAAGACAAACAAATTGCTTGATGAATCGACCACAACGCATTGCGGATTGTTGAACATCGTCAATTGTCCAACGCCGTCCACATACCCCGAAAAGCCAGAACCGGCAAAGGTTTGAACAACTTCGTTGTTGGTATCGTAAGTTTGCGCGTAGGTTCGCGAGCCGAGCATAATGGCAATTGCAGCAAGACCGATTAAAGTTTTTATTTTCATGGATTCACTTTCACGCAGTTGGAACATTCAACCGCCAATTGCCCCAATCGTCCATCCCAAAATGAAAACCGGAAAAGAAGCCCTGACCATTTCGAATTGCGAATTGCGGAGAGCGCGACCCGGCAGGGGAATCCGCAGATTACGCAGATTGCACAGAATTTTTCTTCCCCCATGCGGCGGGCAAGGGACTACCCGCCCTACCATAGCGCCGTGGAAATCGCCGCCCTTGTCAACCGCCCCCGTTTGTCCCATGCTGGCCGCATGTTGCGCCTCGGTCAGAAGCACTACGACTACGTCCGCAGTCAAAGCGGTTTCTTCGTCACGCTGGGCGAGCCGCAGGACACCCGCGGGAACCAAGCCTGGCAGTTGGATCTTCATTTCGTCCCCGCCGACACCAATCCCGAACCGCGTCCCGCGTGGCAATTGGAATATCTTGAGCTCTGCTTCCAGCCGTTCGGTTTTCACACCGCCGACTGGCGCGAACTGGATAATTTCGGGCCGACGGAACCGCTGGACCCGGTCCTGTTCAACATCACCCTCGGCAATCTGCTTGACGGCGGATACAGTTGCCCGCGCCGGTCCGTCTTTCCCGAGGAGTGCAGCGTGAAATATCTCGGCGGCTATCTGTTCCGTGTCCGGTTCGCAGGCGCCGTGATCGGTGACGGCGAGGATGTGGATTTGGAACTGGAAGAGGAGGCGGCATTTGTGCAGTTCACAACGGATGCGCCGGTGAATGCCGCCGACCCGGTGGCGGTGGCGCAGGCCATCGCCAAACGCGAAATCAAATTGACCGGTTTTACCGGCAACCACATCACGCGCAACGACTGGCGCCGGGAACAAAAGGCCGCCGGGCCAATCGAATTTGCCCATCGGGTGACGTTGCTGACTCCCTGGCGCGAGAGCCTGGCCTAAATGGGTCAGTCCTGATTTGAAAAGCGGCTGGCATCAAATTAAATTCCGTTTGCACGTGTTCCCGCTTTAACAGGTTGAAGGTTGAGAGCGGAAGCCGGATGGCGGATGGCGGATGGCGGATTAATTTCATTTTATGTGTTCGCGCTACACTTGCACGAAAAACGAGGCCAAGCTGCGGTTGCGTGACAGGATTCTGGTCTGTGACGTGGTGCCGCGCGCCAACATCCGCCCCACCGACCTCGGCCCGGTCGTCCTGCCGAAAACCCGATTCCGTCAAAAAGGGGTCAGTTCTTTACATTGAATAGAATACATTCTACTGAAAACGAGTCGGTTCTTGATATTGATACAATTCAATCTTTGATTTTCAAGTCCATTCTCCCAACTCCCTGCTCTCCGCTCTTCATTCGATGTTTCCTTCATAGGTTTGGCGTTGCCGCCGTCCGCCCGCTGCCCTCTGCCATCTTTTATCTTCTATCTTCCTTTGTCCGGCTCTCCGCTCAGTCACCCTGTTAATCGGCGTTCATCAGCAATTCCTGTCATTTTTCTGACCGCAAAAATTTCGAAGCATTTGGCAAAAAAGGGAGAGCCTGTTCCGGCTCGTCATCCATATAGTCTCGGCAAATAACGTCGGGCTCATCCTTCACTGAAAACAGGTGTTGCTTGCATTGACAGCCAGCCTGGGTTTGATGTGCTCTTTGACATAAGTATTTGCTTTGTCCCGTTCGCCCATCCGCCAGCCGGCATGTGCGTTGCGGCGACGACCTCTCGTCGCCGCAACTCCGCTTGGGAACCCCATATTGTGGAGCCTCTTCATTCGATGTTCAAAGTTCGGTGTTCGGTGTTCGATGTTTCCCATTTCAACATTTTCATCCGTGTTCATCCGCCCTTGTCGCGCCGTAGTGGAACGAAGGCAGATTGCCGCACCGAAATCAGATAAAGGCGGGCCTGCCGCGCCGAAGTCAGACGTAGGCGGGTGGTTGAAAAAATCAAATTTATGTACCTTTATGTTCCCTTTTGTTCCTTTTTGTTCCCTCAATGGGGCCAACCTCTCATGAAAATTCCAGTTTTCGGTGTAATTAGGTGTCATTTGGTGTGATTAGGTGTAATTAGGTGCAGTCATCGGCCTGTGGGAAACAATGTAAGGAGTCTTGGCATTCTCGCTGGATGCCAACAGGAACTTTACCATGAAAATCTTTTTTTTGGTAAAGAAAAGGTAAAGTTTTGAGTGCTCTACCAACCACTTACGACGATTCACCCTCTGCCTGGTAAAGAAATGGTAAAGTTTTATAATTCGGCATTTAGCGCCACAATGGCACACTCCCGCCATTCCATCATCTGGCTTCCCAGCTCCATGCTCCATGCTCCTCATGGCGCGCACCAAAGAGGCATGACAAAAACGTCAAAACGCGCCAAAACGCGCCAAAACGCGACATGCCCTCTCAAAATCCGCCTGCCTTGCCGAAATCAGATGAAGGCAGGTGGTTGGAAGTGCTTGCAGACCGGAAAACGCCCTGTTTTATCATCGGTTCCCAGCTTTTCAAAACTTGACCGTGTGAAAACAAGGCCCATTTCGGTCAAGAAATGGTCAAGTTTTGAGTGCTCTATCAACCACTTACGACGATTGACCCTTTGCCCGGTAAAAAGAATGGTACAGTATTTTGTATGCGTTCTTTGCGCTCTATGCTCCCCGCTCCCGCTGTTCATTCGATGTTCGGCGTTGGATGTTCGATGTTTCCCATTTCCACATTTTCATCCGTGACCATCCGTGTTAAGTCCGAGCAAAAAAAACTTACGCCAGACCGATCCTTTTTGTTAAGCTTTGCTTTCGCATGAGCAGCAATATCGAGCAGCTTGAACAGCAATTGGACAGTTTCGACGCCGCGCAACGCAAGGACGCGCTGGCGAAATTGTGGGATTTGGCAAAGGCCGGCAAAATCGCGCTGGCCGAGCCGGGTAGCGACGTCAATCTCCACGCCCACACGTTTTTCTCGTACAACGCCTATGGATATTCGCCTTCCAAGTTCGCGTGGCTGGCACGCAAGCGCGGGCTGGCGGCGGCGGGCATCGTGGACTTCGACGTGCTGGACGCGCTGGAGGAATTCTGGGCGGCGGGCAAACTCATCGGCCTGAAGCGCTGCGCCAGCCTGGAATCGCGGACGTTCGTTCCGGAATTTTCCACGCGCGTCATCAATTCGCCCGGCGAACCCGGCATCGCTTATCACATGGGCGTCGGTTTCCCGCGCGAGGTCAAACATCCCCTGCTCTCCCAAATGCGAAACACATCCGAAGCGCGCAATCGCGAACTGGTCCGCCGCGTGAATGATTTTCTCAAGCCCGTCGGGCTGGATTACGACAAGGATGTTCTGTCGCTCACGCCCAACGGCAACGCCACCGAACGCCACATCTGCGAGGCGTATTCCAAAAAGGGCGACGCGGCGTTTTGGAAGTCAGAAACTCGGCGATTGTCCCGCCGATGCGGGCAAATTGCAGGCGCTCATCCGGTCGAAGACGATGAAGAAGGGCGGCGCGGGCTACATGCAGCCGGGCAAGGATTCCTTCCCGCTGATGGCTGACATGAACCGCTTCGTGCAGGAGGTTGGCGCGATTCCCACGCTGACATGGCTCGACGGCACAAGCGAAGGCGAAAAGGCCATCGAGGAGCTGATCCAGGTCGCCAAGTCCAGCGGCGCGGCGGCCATCAATGTGATTCCCGACCGCAATTTCACGCCGGGCGTGAAGGACCAGAAGCTCCAGAACCTTTACGACGTGGTCGCGCTGGCGGAGAAACATCATTTCCCGATCATCGTCGGCACGGAAATGAACGCGCCGGGCAACAAGTTCGTGGACGACATTCGACACGGCGGAACTCAAGCCGCTGGTGCCGGTTTTTCTAAAGGGCGCGCACATCGTTTATGCCCATTCCGTTTTGCAGCGCGAATGCGGCCTCGGCTATTTGAGCGATTGGGCGAAGAAAACCTTTTCGACAGTCGCGGCAAAAAATGATTTCTTTGAAAAGCTTGGGCGCGAATTGCAGCCCGCGGCGGAAGACCGTCTGGCGCAGTTTGCCGTCAGGCGTGACACCGGCTGACATTTTTGCAAAAATCAAGTGAACCAATTTTATGCCGATGACAACCATTCCTGAAAAACAGCGCGCGGTGCAATTGGTCGCCCCCGATCAGCTCCGCGTCAACGACGCGAAGCCCGTCTTCCAGCCGGGGCCGCACCAAATCCTCTGCCAGGTCGAGGTCTGCGGCCTGTGCTTCTCCGATTTGAAGCTGCTGAAACAATTTTCCGGCCACGCCCGCAAATCCGAAATCACCGGCGGCATCGTGCAGGAGGCGCTGGCGCAAATGCCGCATTACGTCCCCGGCGACAAACCGGTCGTGCCTGGCCACGAAACCGTCGTGCGCATCGTCAAAGTCGGGCCGGATGTGAAACGGTTCAAGGCCGGCGAACGTTATCTCGTCCAGACCGATTACCGCTGGCTGCCGACGAAGAATTCCAATTCCGCGTTCGGCTACAATTTCGAGGGCGCATTGCAGGAATACGTGATGGTGGACGAGCGCGTCATCACCGCCCCGGACGGCGAATCCATGTTCATACCCGCGCCGGAGGATTTGTCCGCTTCGGCCATCGCGCTGTGCGAACCGTGGGCCTGCGTCGAGGACGCCTATGTCGAGAAACAGCGCCAGACCTTCAAGCGCGACGGCAAATACGTTTAATCGTCGCGGACAACGAACCGAAAATTGATGGCGCCGGAAAAATTACTTACGCCAGGCCATCGGCAGAAAGTAGGAGAGGCTTCCAGCCTGTCTCTGAAAAAAATGGAGACAGGCAAGATGCCTGTCCTACGACTTTTGATGATGTGATTTATTTCGGCAGCGATGCCGCGGTTGCCGAAAAACTGTTTGCCAATGTCGGCACAAAAGGATTGTTCGTCATCGTGCAGGGCGGAAAGAAATTTGGCCGTCCGGTCGTCACCGCTGTTGGCCGGGTCCATTACGGCGGCATCCGCATCACCGGCACGACGGGCGGCAATGTGGCCGATGCGCTGGCGGCGATTCCCGCCACCGCCGAAATCCGGCCGGGCGACAAAATCAACATCATCGGCGCCGCCGGCCCGATGGGCACGATGCACGTCATCCGCGATTTGTGCCAGGGCGTGCCGAACGTCACCATCTACGCCGGCGATTTGAGCGACGAACGACTGGTCGCGCTGCGCAAATTGTCCGAGCCGCTGGCACAAAAGAACAAGCTCGCGCTGAAGACTTACAATCCGTCCAAGGACAAACTGGCGGAGAAATTCAATTACATCGTTCTGATGGCACCGGTCCCGGCGCTGGTCGCGCAGGCCGTCAAGGACGCCGCGCCAAAGGCCATCATCAACATCTTCGCCGGTATTCCCGCCGAAAAGACCGGCGAGATTGATTTGGACGCCTACATCGAGAGGCAATGTTATTTCATCGGCACCAGCGGCTCGACGCTCGACGACATGAAGGTCGTCTTGAAAAAAGTCGCTTCGCGCCAGCTCGACACGAATTTGTCCGTCGCCGCCATCGCCGGCCTGGACGGCGCGGTGGATGGCATCCGCGCGGTGGAAAAAAACACGATGCCCGGCAAAATTATCGTTTATCCGTTTGCGAAAGGTTTGAAGCTCACGGCGCTCACCGAAGCCGGCAAAGAACATCCCGGCGTCGCCAATTCGCTCAATGACGGTCAATGGAACAAAAACGCCGAGGAAGCGTTGAAAAAGGAATTTGGCGCGCAATGAACCTGGAAAACAAAATCGCGGTCGTCACCGGCGGCGCGCAGGGACTCGGCCAGGCCATTTGCGGCGCACTGGCAAAGGCCGGATGCAATGTCGCCATCGCCGACATGAAAGAGGAGGCGGCGCAGGCAACCGCAGCGGAAATCGTCAAGGCGACCGGACGCAAGGCGTTTGCATTGAAGACCGACGTGACGCAGGAGGCGGACGTTGAAAAATTGTTCAACCGCACCGTCTCGGAATACGGCCGCGTGGACATCGTCGTGGCGAACGCGGCAATTCTCATTGCCGAGCCGATTGCCGAGGCCAATGCCGAAAAATGGCGCGCGGTGATGAACGTGAATTTGTTCGGCAATTTTCTGACCATGAAACACGCCTGCCGCGTCATGAAACCGCAATCGCAGCGGCGTCATCATCCAGATCAATTCCAAGTCCGGCAAAAAGGGCAGCGCGGCCAACTCCGCCTACGCCGCGACAAAATTCGGCGGCATCGGCCTCGTCCAAAGTGTCGCGCTGGAAATGGCGCCGCACGGCATCCGCTGCAATGCCATCTGCCCCGGCAACCTGCTCGATTCGCCGCTGTGGACCGACCCGAACAATGGCCTGTTCGTCCAGTATCTCAAGGCCGGCAAGGTTTCCGGCGCAAAATCGGTGGAGGACGTGCGCCAATTTTACACCAACCAGGTTCCGATGAAAAAAGGCTGCACCTATGAAGACATCTGTAACGCGCTGATTTTTCTTGCCGGTGATGGCGCGAGTTATCTCACCGGCATTTCGTTGAGCGTCACCGGCGGACAGGAGATGAACTAGCGTAGGACAGGCTTCCAGCCTGTCTCTGACTTTTATCCGCTTAAGCGGAATGCAGAAGCAAATTTGAGACAGGCAAGATGCCTGCCCTACATTTAACAATGAGCGTTTCTCTCAAAGGCAAGACGGCCATTGTCACCGGCGCGAGCCGCGGAATCGGCCTGGCAATCGCCAAGGCTCTGGCCCGGGAAGGCGTGCGGCTCGGCCTGCTGTCCCGCTCCAAACCCGGCATCGGCGGTGAATTCGTCGCCTGCGACCTCGCGGATTCGGATGAAATTCCCAAAGCGGTCCGCCAGCTCGTTGACCGGCTCGGCACGGTGGATTTCCTCATCAACAACGCGGGAATTTTTCTGGAAAAACCCGTGCCGGAAATCCAACTGGCCGACTGGGAGCGCGCCCTGCGCGTGAATGTCACTGCGCCTTTTCTGGTGACGCGGGAAGTTTTGCCGCAGATGATTGCGCGCCGGCAGGGACGCATCATCAACATCGCCAGCAACTCCGGTACGCAGGGTTATCTGCACCAATCAGCCTACTGCGCCAGCAAACATGCCCTGCTTGGCTTCGCCCGCTCCCTGGCAATGGAGGTGAAGCCGCACGGCATCCACGTTTACAATCTTTGTCCGGGTGGCGTGGACACCGGTTTCATCAAGGGCACCTACCTCGGCGAACGACTGAAGGGCCAGCCAATGATCAATCCGGAAGATATTGCGGAAATGATGGTTTTCCTTTTGCGCCAGCCGGAGAACATTGACGTCTCCGAACTGACGGTTCGCAGGTTTGATCCGAAGGCGAAATAAAAAGGCTCAAGGCTAAAACTTCAGCCTTTGCTATCTCGGCGTCGCGTCCGGCAGACCGCCGTCCACGGGAATGCACGCGCCGGTTGTCGGCGTCTGGCGGGTGGCAAAAAATAAAACGGCGTTGGCGACGTGCTCGGCGGTGACCCTGGCCTTCAGCAGATTGCGGTTGCGGTAATATTCCTCCAGACCTTTTTCGTCGAGGCCGCGCGCCTTCATCCGGCCGGGACCGACCTCGGCCCAAAGACCCGACTTGTGCGCGCCGCCGGAAAACACGGCGTCGGGCGCGACCATGTTGACGCGGACACCCAGCGGCGCAAATTCGAGGCTGGCGATGCGCGCCAATTGATGCGCCGCCGCTTTCGTCGCGCTGTAAGCCCCAAAACCCGCGCCGGGGGCAAAAACATTCTTCGTGGAAATCAAAATCACATCGCCGCCGGTGTTCTGCCGCGCAAAATGCCGTCCCGCCTCGGCCAGAACCAGAAGCGTTCCCTCGACATTGACCCGCTCCAACCGGCGAAATGCCTCCAGGTCAATCTCGACCAGCGGACAGGCCAGCGCGAGACCGGCGTTGATCGACCACGATGTCCACGCCGCCCCAAGTCGCGGCTGATTTTCGCGAAAGCAGCGCGCAACGGATTTGGCATCGGTCACGTCCATCGGCACACCGATGACGCGCTCCGCGTCGCATTTCTGGAATTCCGCGACAAATTTGTCAAACCTTTCGCCGGGCAAATCCGTGATGGCGACGTGACAGCCGCGCTCCAGCAGTCCCCGGCAAATGCCGTAGCCAATCGCGCCCGCCGCGCCGGTGACAAGAGCCGTCCGCCCGACCAATCGCGTATCGTGACCGGAAGCCGCCTTCGGTTTCACGACTTGGAACGTGCCAACATTGGGCAGAGAAATAATTTCCGGTCTGGCTTTGTGCTTCGCCTCGTAATTTTGAAGCGACGCAGCTAAATGCGAACGAAGTTCTTCGTCGGATTCATCGCCCCGAAGCGGATCAAGTTGAAGCGCGCCTCGCGATTTATTTTTGCCCGCAAGACTTTTCAGAATCACCGGCCGATACGGATGGTCGTCATCCCCGGTCGGCTCCGCGAGCAATCCCCGCAACACCGGCGCGACGCGGGCGATGGCATCAAGCTGTGATGTTTTAGCCATTGCGCTTCGATTTTTTCATCTCCTGATTCTTCAGCGTCTCGTAAAGGTCGAATGCCGCCTTCGGCTTCAGATTTTCGTGAACGACCTTGGCCACGGCCTGCATCATCGCCTTGGGCGCGTCGCTCTGGAAAATGTTGCGCCCCATGTCCACGCCCGCCGCGCCCTGCTGGATGGCGTTGTAGGCCATCGTCAACGCCTCCAGTTCCGGCAGTTTCTTGCCGCCCGCCATCACAATCGGCACGGGACACGACGCGGTGACGGTCTCGAATTCCTCCGGGCAAAAATAAGTCTTCACAAACTGCGCGCCCAATTCGGCGCAGATGCGGCAGGCCAGCCGCAGGTATTGCGCGTCGCGCGTCAGCGTTTTGCCCACGGCGGTCACGGCCATCGTCGGGATGCCCGCGCGCAAGCCCATGTCCACAAGCCGCGTCATGTTGTGGACCGAGCGCGTCTCAAATTCGCCGCCGATGAACACCTGCAACGTCACCGCCGACACGTTCAGCCGGATGGCGTCCTCGATGTCCACCGCCAGTTCCTCGTCGGACAATTCCTTCAAGATGCTCGGCCCGCCGCTGCAGCGCAGCACAATCGGCTTGGTCAGCGCCGGCGGCACCGTCGTCCGCAAAATGCCGCGCGTGAGCATCAGCGCGTCGGCCATCGGCATGAGCGGGACGATGTTCAGGTCAATGCGCTCCAGCCCGGTCGTTGGCCCCTGAAAATAGCCGTGGTCAATCGCCAGCATCACCGTGCGGCCCGTGGCGGGATTGAAGATGCGCGACAGCCGGTTTTTCATCCCCCAGTCCAGCGACCCGGCGCCTTTCAGGAAAAAGCCCGGCGTGGCCATCGGGATGTGTGCGTGATAAGCTTCTGCTTCGTTGGTTTCGTTGTGTCTGCTTCCGGCATAATTGTCTCCGCATTGTTGATTGTTGGTTCGGCGAGCCTAAATCTTCTTTCGCCAGTGTCAATACCGGCAGCGATGTCCGTTGCGGATTTCGACTGTTGTCACAATCCAAACCGCTGGATGAGGTAGAAAATCGCGGGCACGGTCAGCAGGCTGAAGAACGTGCTGTAAAAAATCCCCTCGGCGGCAAGGGTGACGTCGCCATGAAATCGCTCGGCCATGACGCTGCAACTGATGGCCACCGGCATCGCCGCGATTAAATAAAGGATCATCCGCGTTTCCTCCGGAATCACGAAGCCCATTTTCATCAAGGCAAAACCGATGGCCACCGTCGCCAGCGGCGCGAATGAGCAGCCGACGCCAGCAACACGCCCCACAACACGCGCGGAAAGCGATGCACGGCGATGGTCAGTTCGCCTAGTTGCGCGCCGATGGCCAGCAGCGACATCGGGATGGTCAGGCTGCCGACCATGGCCAGCGCCTGCACCACCGCGCCGGGCAGCATCATGCCCGGTGAAAGCGTCCGTCGGATTGATCGTTTCCAAATCGCGGGCGGCGGGAAATAACAGCGCCATGGCAATCCCCGCCGCCGTCGCCCACAGGCCGATGTTCGTCAGGAGATTGCGTGCCGCCTGCCGTATTGAGCCGTGCAGAATCCAGACGCCGAACGACCACAGGACCAGTTGCGCGCCGGCGTTGCACAGCAGCACGGTGCGGACGCCGGTGTCGCCGTAGAGCGCCTGCGCAATCGGCAGCGGCAGGAAAACCCAGTTGGGAATCGCGACGAGAAAAACAAACGTGTTGCGCTGCGCCTTGCCGCTGAACACCGGCGCCAGCAGCAGCCCGACAAAATACGCAACGACAGATCAGCAGCCCGCACAAGCACCGGCCCGATCCAGCCTTCGCGCAGCGCCGCCGCGTCCACCGTCCGCAACATCTGCGTGAACACGAGCGCGGGAAACGC
This sequence comes from uncultured Verrucomicrobiae bacterium, assembly GCA_963827815.1. Lineage (GTDB taxonomy): Bacteria > Verrucomicrobiota > Verrucomicrobiia > Limisphaerales > UBA11358 > UBA11358. The sequence goes on from CAWHCL010000012.1 coordinate 97,653, forward strand.
AACATCCACCACCAGCCGGCTCAACGTGGCCGTGAAATCCGCCGCCAGAAACCCGCGCCGCCGCGCCAGCCAGCCGCCGACAATGACGAGGAACATCGCCGCGATTTTCAAAAAGACCACGTGAACCATTGTGCAAACCGTAGGAAATCCTTGAAAATTCTGTCAAAATATTAGTTGAGCGATTTTGATTGACTATAATCACATAATGATTAAATTCATTCTAAATCAATCAGCCCATGCTGAATGGCAATCACAAAGAGCTGGCGCCCCGGCGCCTCGACAACCTCCGCGAGTTGATCCGCGGCAAGGGCGTCATTCGCGTCGAGGAGATTTGCAGCCAGTTGCGCGTCTCCCCCGCCACGGTGCGGCGGGACCTGGATCAACTGGAGGAATCCGGCTCTATCCGGCGCGTGCATGGCGGCGCCGTCAGCGTGGACAGCCGGCTGGAGGAGCCGTTGTTCGACGACAAGGCGTCCATCGCCGCGCGTGAAAAAAGCCGCATCGCCGCGGCGGCGCTGCAATTCGTCGAACCCGGCGACACGATTTACCTCGATGGCGGCAGCACGGTGTTGGAGTTCGCGCGGTTGCTGCGCGACCGCACGAATCTCACGGTGGTGACCAATTCCCTCCGCGCGGCGCACGAACTGGCCGGGCGCGGGCCAAGGTTGATTTTGATTGGCGGCGAGTTGCGCCGGTTAAGCCAGACGATGGTCGGGCCGCTCACGCGATTGCATTTTGCAGGAACTGCAGGTGGACAAGGCGTTCATGGGCACCATCGGGCTGACATTGAAGGAAGGTTTGACGACGACAGACCCCAGTGAGGCTTATACGAAGGAACTGGTGACGAGCCAGGCGCGGCAGGTGATTCTGCTCGCCGATTCCGGCAAGGCCGGCAAGGTGGCGTTCGCACGCGCCGGCCGGCTGGAAAACATCCATGCGTTCGTCACCGACAAGGCGTTGGACAAAAATTTTGCGAAGGAACTGACCAAAAAAGGAATCAAAGTGATCAAGGCTTGATGCCGCGAGCAATTAACTGAAAATAATTATGACAACTGCGACATTGGAAAAACCAAAGAAAAAATCCCTGAAAACCCCGACCTATTTGAGCGACATGCGGCCCCAATTCAAGCCGTTCGAAATTGATTGCGGCAAGATTTCCGCCTATCGCTTCAAGGGCAGCCTGAAACAGGAGCTTGCCGCGAAGAAAATCACCAAGGCCGAGGCGGTGAACCTGCTCGAGGACATGCTGATGATCCGCGAGCTGGAGGAAATGATCGTCAAGCTCCGCTCCGGCGCCTACGAGCCGATCCGCGACTACAATTATCGCGGGCCGACGCACGTCTCGGTCGGACAGGAAGGCACGGCGGCGGGCGCATGCTGCGTGTTGCATCTCGGCGACAAAATCACCAGCACGCACCGCGGCCACGGCGAAAGCCTCGCGAAAGGCACCGTCGCCATCCGCGAAATGAGCGGACGACGCAACTGGCCCAGCGCGTGCCGCATTGCAAATCAAACAAGCACGAGGAATTGCTGGAAGCCGCGCTCGAACAGCACGTTTATCGCATGATTTGCGAATTGTTCGGCAAGGAAGACGGCTATTGCAAGGGCCGCGGCGGCTCGATGCACATCGCGGATTTCACCGTCGGGCATCTCGGCGCGAACGCGATTGTCGGCGGCGGCGTGCCAATTGCCACCGGCGCGGCGATTGGTTTGCGTTATCAGAAAAAGGACGCGGTCGTTTGCTGCTTCGCCGGTGACGGCGCTTACGCCAATGGCGTCGTGCTCGAATCCATGAATTTTGCGACGCAGGCGCAATTCACTAATCATCTGGCCGACCGCAAATTTGGCATCCCGATGATTTTCCTCATCACCAACAATCATTACGGCATGACGCACCGCACCGACGACGAAGTGATGGGCGTAAGCCGCATCGCGCGCCGCGCCGCCGGTTTTGCCGACAACAACATGCACGCGGAAATCGTCAACGGCATGGACCCGCTCGCCGTCCGCGACGCCGTGATGCGCGCCACCGAGATTTGCCGCAAGGGCGAAGGCCCGGTGCTGCTCGATTGCGACACCTACCGCTATTGGGGCCATTCCTTGAGCGACCCGCGCAACGAATATCGCACCAAGGAAGAGGAAGCCGCGTGGAAATCCGTTGACCCCATCGAAACCTTCAAGGCGCAGATTTTGGAAAACAAGGTTTTGAGTGCGAAGGAACTTGCCGCGCTCGAAGGCGCTGTTCGCGACCGCAACGCCCGCGCCTCCAAACGCGCCGTGGCCGCCGCTGACCCCGTCGCCGAGGACGTCATCAAATACATGTATACCGACACGAAGAGCGAGATCGTCCCCGCCGAGTCCGCCAAGGTGGAAATCATCGCGCCGCTGCCGGAAATCAAGCGCGTCAACGGCGAGATCACCTACAAGGACGCCATCCGCGAGGCGCTCATGGAGGAAATGAAGCGCGACCAGCGCGTGCTGTTTTACGGCGAGGACGTGGCCGATTACGGCGGCGCATTCAAGGCGACGAAGGGCTTGATGGAATCCTTCGGACGCGACCGCGTTTTCAACACGCCGATTTCCGAGGCATGCATCTGCGGCACCGGCATCGGGCTGGCGATGATTGGCCTGCGGCCGGTCATGGAATTGATGTATTACGATTTCGCGCTGATGTCGTCCGACCAGATCAGCAACCAGGCCGCCAAATGGCATTACATGAGCGGCGCGCAGACCGAAGTGCCGTTGGTGCTCCGCGTATCGGCGGGCGCGGGCAAGGGCTACGGCGGCCAGCATTCGCAGACGCTCGAATCCATGTTCTGCCACATCCCCGGCCTCTACGTCGTTTATCCCGCGACGCCTTACGACGCGAAGGGCATGTTGAAATCGGCCATCCGCGACAACAACCCAATCATGTTCATCGAGTCGCAGGGCTTGTATGGCATGAAAGGCGTTGTGCCGGAAAACGAATATCTCGTCCCGCTCGGCGTCGCCGAGGTGAAGCGCGAAGGCTCGGATATTACATTCGTCACGTGGGGACCGCTCGTCCACGATTGCCTGAAGGCGGCGGACAAATTGAAGGCGGAGAAAAATGTCAGCGCCGAGGTCATTGACCTGCGTTCGCTCGTGCCACTCGACCTCGACACGATTTTGCGCTCGGTGCAAAAGACTGGCCGATGCGTCGTCGCGAGCCAGGCGATTCACATCGGCAGTTACACCGGCGAGATTGCCTCGACGATTTCGGACGCGATTTTCGATTACCTCGACGCCCCGGTCAAACGCGTCGGCGCCAAGAACGGCATCGCGCCGCAATCGCACATTCTTGAGGCCGCGTTCCTCCCGAACGTCAACGACCTCATCGCCGCCGCAAACGAAATTCTTTAATCGCCGCAAAAAACGCAGATGAAAACTTTTAACGCAAAGGCGCAACGGGCGCGGAGGCGCGAAGAAAACAACTTCTTCTTTGCGAACTTTGCGTCTCTGCGTCTTTGCGTTGATTTCTTGCTCTAAAATTTATGGCTACACCAATCATCATGCCCAAGTTCGGTCAGATGACCGAAGAAAGCGCCATCGTCGAATGGCTCAAGAAGGAAGGCGACAAGGTCAACAAAGGCGACATCCTTTTCACCGTTGAGACCGACAAATCGGTCATGGAGGTGGAAAGTTTCGAGGCGGGCACCCTGTTGAAAATCGTTGTGCCACCGCGCGTCAATGTCCCCGTGCAAAGCACGGTCGGTTTTCTGGGCAACCCCGGCGAACCCATTCCCGCCGTCACAGCCCCGGCCCCTGCCACGCCTAAACCAGTGGCCGCAGCGCCAGAGGTAGGGCGCGCTGTCCCCAGCGTGCCGCCGACACCGGCACCCACACGGACAGCGGCTTCCGCACCCGCCGCAGCGCCAATCATTCTCCAGACCCCAGACCCCAGACCCCAGACCCCATCCCTGTTCCGCATCAGCCCGCGCGCAGCGGCGTTGGCAAAGCATTCCGTCATTGACGCCACACGCATCAAAGGCACCGGCCCCGAAGGCCGCATCGTTGAAAAGGACGTGCGGAATTATTTGCAGCAGCACGGCTACGACAAGTTGCGCATCTCGCCCGCCGCGAAGGAACTCGCGGCCAGGGAAAAACTCGACGTGCTGGCGATTCAAGCCACGGACGATTCCGGCCGCATCAGCGTGGCCGACGTCCAGCGCGCCATCGCCGAGAAACCGAAGCCGATGAGCAAGATGCGGCAAATCATCGCGCAGCGGCTCACGCAAAGCTTCCGCGACACGCCGCATTTTTACGTCACCGTCGCCGTGGACATGACCGAGTTGATCGGCTACCGCAGCCAGCTCAAGGCGGCGGGCGCGCCCTACACCGTCACGGATTTCATCGCCGAGGCGGTGGTGCTGACGTTGCAGGAATTCCCGGACGTGAACAGCTCGACCGACGGCAAGACCACGCGCTGGAACAGCCACGTCAACCTCGGCATCGCCGTTTCGCTGGAACAGGGCCTCGTCGTGCCGGTCATCCGCGCCGCCGAACAATTGCCGCTGCTGGAACTTTCCCAGCGCACCAAGTCGCTCGCCGAGAAGGCCCGCGCCGGCAAGGCCACGCCCGACGAATTGAGCGGCGGCACGTTCACCATCTCCAACATGGGCATGATGGACGTGGAAAGCTTCGGCGCCATCATCAACCCCGGCGAAAGCGCCATCCTCGCCGTGGCCAGCACCAAGCCGCAGCCCGTCGTGCGCGACGGCAAGGTAGTCGTGCGCCAGATGATGAAGCTCACGCTCTCGTGCGACCATCGCATCGTGGACGGCGCGCTCGGCGCAAAGTTCATCAACGCCATCAAACAAAAACTCGAGGACATCGAATTGTGGAAAAGATTGGCAGCGTGACTCTTCGCTGGAGTTCAACCTTTAGGTTGTCCTCCGCAAAGCACGCTAAAGCGTGAACTCCAACAAATTAAATTTATGGAAACATTTGACATTGCAGTCATCGGCGCCGGCCCGGGCGGTTACCCGGCGGCCATCCGCGCCGCGCAACTCGGCGCCAAGGTCGCCATCATCGAAAAGGAAAAGCTCGGCGGCACCTGCCTGAACTGGGGTTGCATCCCCACCAAGGCGCTCATCGCCGCCGCCGAGACATTCGAGAAAATCAAGCACGCGGAAAAATCGGCATCACCGTCAAGGGCGCCTCGGTGGATTACTCCGTGATGATCGGCAACAAGGACAAGGCCGTCGGCACGTTGCGCGGCGGCATCAATTCGCTGCTCACCGCCAACGGCGTGAAACAATTCACCGGCACCGCAAGCTTCGTTGACCGCAACACGATTGAAATTTCCGGTGGGCCGATCATCAATCAAATTTTTGGGGCGAGCGTCCCCGCGAGCCGGATTTCGGCGAAGAAAATCATCATCGCCACCGGCTCCACCTCGGCCATGCCCGGATTTTTGCCGAAACACGAGCGCGTCGTGGAAAGCCGCGCGTTCCTCGACATCAACAAGCTGCCCGCCTCCATGATTGTCATGGGCGGCGGCTTCATCGGCTGCGAACTCGCCTGCATGGCCGCCATGCTGGGCGTCAAGGTCACTATCGTCGAACTGCTCGAGGACATCCTGCTGCTGCTCGACCCGGACGTGCGCCGCGAAGTCCGCGCGCACATGGAAAAAAGTCTTGGCATCCGCGTGCTCACCGGCAAGGCGCTGGAAAAGATTTCGGCGGATGGCAAAGGTGTCAAAGGTAGTTTCGGCGACGAAACGCTCTCTGCCGATTTGCTGCTCTGCGCCGTGGGTCGCAAACCCGTCACCGACGGTTTGAAACTCGAAAACGCCGGCCTCAAGACAACCGAACGCGGTTACATTGAAGCGGACGATTATTGCCGCACGAAGGTCGCCAACATTTTTGCCATCGGCGACGTGACCGGCAAAATCCAGCTCGCGCATTACGCCACCGCGCAGGGCATCGCCGCCGCCGAAAACGCCGTCCAGACGAAATTGCACAAGCACGACACGATTGTCCCGAACGTGATTTTCACGTCGCCGGAAGTCGGCACCGCCGGCTTGAGCGAGGACGACGCGAAGAAACAGAACCGCGCCGTGAAGACCGGCAAATTTCGTTTCAACGGGCTTGGCAAGGGCATCGCCACCGGCGAGACCACCGGGTTCGTCAAATGGATTGCCGACGCGACGACCGACCAATTGCTCGGCGCCGCCGCCGTCGGCCCGCACGCGACCGAACTCATTGCCGAAGCCGCCGCCGCCATCCGCGCCGAGCTGACCACGGCGCGAACTGGGCCGCACAATCCACGCGCACCCGACCTTCAGCGAATCCTGGATGGAAGCCGCGCACGCCCTGCACAACGAGTGCATCCACGCCCCGCCGAAACGGAAATAACAGCGACTCCCTCCTCGCTGGAGAGAGATGAAATGCGTTGCTGGCAGGCGAGCACGAAGAGCTATACCCACCAATGCATGGACCCACAAAAACATAATAACTCCCAAGTTTGCGCGGAGCAAGGAGTGAATAAAAAGCATCAAACTGTGACTGGATGTCCACGCTGACAATATTCGCGAATGGATCAAAACGCTGCTCACGCTGGTCGATGACGTCCATAGTTGCTATGAGGCGGGACACGCTAGGCAACGCTTTTGTGACACGGATGGACAGCAACAGCAATCTTTGAACAAGTTTAAATCTTGTTAGCAGGAGGCGTTAGCAATTGGGTGTTTTACAAACATCAAAAACTTAAATACGCATTGGTATCATTACTCCGAATTGAGGTTGGAGCGGGTGAAGGGAATCGAACCCTCATGTTTATTCAAAAAGCGAATTCCTCAAATATTTTGAGAATTCATGCCGAATTCATTCGTAAAATCCATCATTCCCCACCACTTTTTCTAACAACTTCAAAACTCTTTACCACGTTATGCAGTCTATCACCACTCTGGTCATTTTTTTCCGCCATACAATTCTCCCCAGCCCGTGCTCATGGCTGCGGGGTCTGCGTTTTCTCCCTCGCCTCCGCCGCGTTGATCTCGTCCAAGGTGGGCGCGGACCAAAGGTGGACGAGGTTGTCGTCGTTGATGGCCATCAGGTAGCGGCCATCGGGTGAGAATTGCACGCTCCACAGCCTTCCATCGCCGCTCAACGTCAGCAATTCCTGCCGGGTCCCGGTGTCCCACAGCTTGACCCCCTCCAAGCCGGTGCTGCTGACCGCGAATCGTCGGCCGTCGGGCGAGAACGCGACCGAGCCTGCATCGAGCAGAAAACCCCTGAACGAATCAACCAATTTTAGCGTCGTCATATCCCAGACCCGGACAACTCCGCCTCAATATGTCCCGACGAGCAGCCGGCCATCCGGAGAAGTGGCGAAGTGGTAAAAATCGTGCGGAGCCGTGATTAATTTCGGGGCTTCATGAAGCCAGCCCACATCAAAGAAGTGCAAAAATCCATCGTCGCCCATAATCGCATAAGAGTTCGTCAGCGAAGTGGTAAATCCGTTCGCCCGGTTATCGTAAGGCTTGAAGTCGAGCGTAAGGGAATCCTTGCGTTGCCAGGTGGCGGTGTCCCAAGTTTCCAGAACCGTATTCGTTCCTTCGCGATAATGGAACACCAGAAAATTTCCGTTGCCGGTGAACGATGGCCACTGGGCCAGATCGCCAGAAAGAGGAATGAAGTTTGTCGTCTGCAACCCGCTGCTCACGTCCCAAACGTGGAGATGTCCGTAACCATCAGCCCGCAACACCCATTTGGCATCCGGAGAAATGATGCTGTAGTTTGTGGTGTCGCCCCACAACCGGCGGGTTTCCTTGAGGGTTCGGGCGTCCCAAAGCGCCACCCCGTTGCTCTCATCATCTCCCAGGATGGACTGGCTGTCGGGCGTGAACACGGCTGGCCACAGGTTGCGGGGGAGAGTCTGATATCCCAAATGCCGGGCGGGTTTGGTCAAATCCCACAGGAAGATGGATCCGTCGGGGCAACGGCTCGCCAAGATCCGTCCGTCCGGGGCCAATGCCAACCCGTCAACGCCCGGAGAAGTTCGCAGCACGCTGACTGTTTTGCGAGTGGACCAGTCCCATACCCGGATGGTTTGGTCGGCGCTGGAGGAGATCAGCCGCTTGCCATCCGGGGTAAAGAGCAGGTCGTTCACAAAACCGCTGTGCCCCTCCAGCGTGTCGCCGGCCTGTCCGGTTCGTGCGTCCCGGAGTTGGATGGATGATACACCGGTGGCTGTGAGCAGCGTGGAACTGTCCGGCGAAAACATCACGACATAACCATTTTCCCAGCGCGTTTTGGTCGTGAACCGTTCGCTGCCGTCCTTGGTTTCCAATACTTGCACCCGCCCATCCGAAAGAAGGACAGCGACGGCCATGCCGTCCGGCGAGATGGCCACCGGCCGCCGGTTGCCCGCGTTTTCATTGAAATCAATCGCCCGCTGCCAAAGCTGGTGGCCGGTGTCCGGATCCCATGCCGTCAGGTCATTGCGAGCCTCATTCGTAGCGTCGGAATCGGTCCGCAAAGACACCGTAATCAAACGGCGATCATCGGGAGTGAATTCGAGCCAACGGGTGGCTTTCCACGAGGTCTCAAAGCGGCTTTCCTTTTGAGCGGACAGGTCTGGCTGAAGCGTTGACGTGTCCACAATCCTGATCAGGTCGTTGGAAGAGCCATGATGAAAGACGTATGCCAGGCGGGCATCGTGGTGCGCAAAGTCCGGCCGAAAGGCGTCTGGCGGCTGGAAAACCGTGCGGCGCGAAATAAGGTCGGTCACCGTCATGCGCTCGCCGTTCTGCTTGCGCGAGAGCAACCGGCCATCCCAACTGAAAGACAAGAACTGTATCACCGTGTTGGTTCCAGCATGGATTACCTCGTGGTCATCCGCGCGGGTTTGCTGCCAGAGATAACGCCATTCCCAGCCGCGCAGGTCCGTTTCGCCTAGCGCCGGCTTTTCACGTTTGAGCAGCCGCTGGGCTTCTCCGAGATTGTTCACGCTCAACATCTGTTGGACCTGGTTCATGTCGGCGTTGTAGGCGCTGCGGCGGGCGGCGAGCGTTTGTGCTTCCGCCTGCTCGCGCAGCCGGGCTTCGTTGGCTTGCGCCTCGACGGCCTTCTTTTCGTTGGCCTCGGCTTTTTGACGTTGGACGGATTCACTGGCCTGCGCCTCAACGGCTTGCGCCTTCGCCTGAAGCGCCTTGTCCCTTTCCAGGCTCGTCTGCCGCCAACCCAACGCCGCCAGACACAAACCGGAGACCAACGCGATGGCGACCACAGATCCAGCCGCAAACATCAGTTTGTTCCGGCGAAACGCCTTCTGGAATCTGTAGGCCGTGCTCGGCGGACGGGCGAGGACCGGCTCGTTGTTCAAGTGTCGCTTGATATCGAACGCCAGACCATTTGCAGTGTCGTAACGGCGCGTGCGGTCTTTCTCCAAACACTTCATCACAATCCAATCGAGGTCGCCCTTGAGCTGATGCACCAATTTCGCCTTGTCCGCCGAACGCCGCTTGGCCGTCGTGGTTAACTCCTCGCCCTTGAGCGTCGCGAAGCGTGTGCTCGGACGCACCGGTTCCTTCTCGCGGATGGTTTTCCGCATCTGGTCAATGCCCGAGGCCATCAGTTCATTCGCATCGAACGGCGTGCTGCCGGCGAGCAATTCGTAGAGCAAAACGCCGAGCGAATAAATGTCGCTGCGCGTATCAATGTCCAAGCCGCTCATCTCCGCCTGTTCCGGACTCATGTAGGCCGGTGTGCCGATGAACTGATGCAATTGCGTGTAAATGGTATTGTCGGTGAGCCGGCCCTCCGTCGCCTTGGCGATGCCGAAATCAATCACCTTGGGCACCGGCACACCGTCATGCAGTGTGACGAGAATGTTCGACGGCTTAATGTCGCGGTGGATGATTCCCTTCTGGTGCGCGTGCTGAATCGCCTGACAGACCTTGATGAAGAGGTCTAGACGTTCATTGGTGGAGAGATTATTTTGGTCGCAATACTCCGTGATGCGGATGCCGCGCACCAATTCCATCACGAAATAGGGGCGACCAAGCTCGGTGGCGCCGGCATCGAGCACCTTGGCGATGTTGGGATGGTCCATCATGGCCAGCGCCTGCCGTTCCGACTCGAACCGGGCGACAACCTGTTTGGTGTCCATGCCCAGCTTGATGACCTTGAGCGCGACGCGACGGCGCACCGGATGTTCCTGGTCGGCGACATACACCACGCCGCAGCCGCCTTCGCCGATTTTTTCGCGGAGCTTGTAAGCGCCGAGCGTCTGACCGATGGCTTCATCCGGTGCGTCGGACAATTCGAGCTTCATCGTCGCCACGGCGGCGGGTTTGTCCTTGGGTGACAAATCGTCCGGCTCGTCATGAGCGGCCAGCAGGGCTTCGAGACGTTGGCGGAGGGCGGGATCGCCGAGGCAGGCACCATTCAGGAAGGTGGCCCGTTCAGCGCCGGCCAGTTGGACGGCGGCCTGAAAAATGGCTTCCTCGCGTTGCGGCACTGGTTTCATGTTTGAATTAGCTTCGTTCACCTACCAGATTAAGCGCGGTTTGTCGGCAAAAAGTATGGAAAAGTTTTGATATACTTTTTCCACGGGTTTTGCGCTTATGTAGGCAGAGGCTTATGAACACAAGTGAATTCAAATTCTATTGTTCGCACTGCGACCAGCCGCTGAAGTGTGAACCTCAATTCGCCGGGCGGCAGATTCAATGCCCGGCCTGCCAGCATCTCATCCGCATCCCCAATCCTCCGTCCGGCATGGGATTCACCCACGTCCAGCCGGAATCCGGGCGCACATGGGACACCCATCCGCCAAAGGGACAGAAGGGATAACCGGTCGCTACTCTGGGGAAGGCGAGTGCTTATGGTGGTCCATCCGGTAAAGACCCGGCCATCTCCACCCGGAGCCATGAGCGACTGTAGGCCCACCACTGCTTGGCCGTCGGCACGGCGATGCCCAAAGCTTCGGACGCCTCCTCAAATGTCATTCCGACGAAATAACGCAGTTTGACCAGTTCGGCTTTGCGCACGTCCACCGCCGCGAATTTTTCCACCGCCTCGTTCACAGCCAGCAATTGGTCGTCGGGTGCGGGTGCTGGAATATCAAGATCATCTGTGTCGAGACAAACCTCGCCCGCTCCACGTTTCGCAGCCAGACGCCGACGCGCCCGGTCCACGAGGATGCGGCGCATCGCCTCGGCGGCGGCGGCGAAGAAATGCTGGCGCCCATTCCAATCACGCTGCTCGTCGCCGGAGATTTTGAGCCAAGCTTCGTGGACAAGTGCAGTAGGCTGGAGGGTATGATTGTTTCGCTCGCCTGCCAGCCGGCGTGCGGCCAAACGGCGCAGTTCGTCATAAACCAGCGGCAACAATTCAGCGGCCGCGCGCGTGTCGCCAGTCGAGGCGGCCTGAAGAAGCTGGGTAACGTCACTCAAGACTTCAGCATAAAGAAGCAGTGCCAGGTGACAACCTAGAACACATTAAAATTTAACCGAAAGAGAATGAGAATCCTTGCCTGGACTATAAAATTCCAAATCGAAGCTTAAAAGAAACTGTGGTTTACCATTCGATTTTGACAGTGGAGTGGCCGGGTAAAACATTTTTTGAGTAACCGTTTCACTTGCACTTTACTTGCACTTCGTCGTAAGTCATTGATTATGAATGGAGCGGGTGAAGGGAATCGAACCCTCATCTCAGGCTTGGGAAGCCCGCATTCTACCACTGAACCACACCCGCCTCCGCTTCGCCTCGGCGCATCAAGCCCGAAACAAATCTGACGTATTTGTTTTTACCAGACTGCCCGGCGGCTGGCAACTGGTTTGTCCCGCCGCGCCGGATTCACTTCGCCGTCTCAAGCCGGTGAATGGCCAGGCGCAGCGCGCGTTCAATCAGCTTCTGCCGCTCCAATGACTCAACCTTGCCGCCGCCCAGCTCGCACACGTAAAAACTGTCAATGGCCGCGCCGCGCTCGGTCACGATGCGCGCCCTGACAATGTCCAGCGCCAGCTCGGAAAATGTCTGAGAAATCGCGTAAAGCAAACCCAGCCGGTCTTCGGTCTGTATCTCGATGAGCGTCCGTGTTTCGGAGGCTTCGTTATCAAAATCAATCTGTGTCGTCATCCGCTCGCCGGCATAGGCTTCATAAACCGGGCGGCTGGTGATCTGCCGCAGGATGAGCGCAGACAAGTCCACGTCCTCGCCTATCAAGACTTTTTCGAGCAGCGCGGCGAATTTATCGTGCTGCTCGCGGCTGGCGAGATTGCCGGTGCGTCCGTCATTGACAAAAAAAGTGTCGAGCGCGACGCCGTCGGCGCGGGTGAAAATCCGCGCGCCCAAAATATTCAGCCCGGAAGCGCTCAACGAGCCGGCAATCTTGCTGAACAGCCCGGCGCGGTCCCAGGTGCAGATTTTGACGACATTGTAGCCGCGGTCCGGCTCGTCCCGCCACGCCGTCACGGGCGACAAAGCGCGGTCGTCTTCGAGAATCAACTGGCGCATGAAATCGTGGACAAGCTCGATGTCGTCCAAAATTTCCTTTGCCGCGTGAATCTGGAAATACCGCGCCGTCAGCGTGGCAAAGTGCGCGTCCACCTCCTCGTCGGAAATGGACTTTGGCGCCAGTCCGCGGACTTCCTCAAGTAGCAACTCGCGTTGTTTTTCCTCGGCGCGGACAAATTCGGTGCCGCCAGCGAGCAGCGTCGTCGCGCGCGAATGCAACTGCCAGAGCAGCGAATCCTTGAAGCCGTTCCACAGCTTGTCGCTGGTGCCTTGCGAATCGGCGAATGTCAGCAGCGTGAGCAGGTTGAGCGCCTCGATCGTCTCAATCTGCTGCGCAAAATGGCGGATGACATCCGGGTCGTCGAGATCGCGCCGTTGCGACACGCTGGCCATGAGCAGATGATTTTCGATGATGATACGCAGCAGACTGCGAAGCCGAAGCCTCCAGCCGCAGCCGTTTGGCCGCGCGCATCGCCATCTCCGCGCTGACCTTGGGATGATCCCCGCGCTTGTGGATTTCCGCTTTGCCCACATCGTGCAACAACAGCGCGAGATAAAGCAATCCGGGGCGTTCCAACCCTTGAAACAGCGGCGCGTAATGCACATACGGCTCATTCTTCGCCTCCCACACGCGGTCCAGTTGCTCGAGGCAAACCAGCGTGTGTTCGTCGGCGGCGTATTGGTGGTAAAATTCGTGCTGCACAAGGCAGGTGAGCTTGCCGAATTCAGGAATGTATTTGCCGAGCAGGTTCACCTCGTGCATCGCCCGGAGAACCGGCGCCACCTCGCCGCGGCGTTCCAGAATCGTCAGGAAGGTTTCGCGCACGTGCTCGTCGTTCAGAAAATCGCGGTCCACCAGCGAAAGCTCGCTGCGAATGAGCTGCGCGAGGTCGGGATGCAATTTCAATCCGCGCTGCTGCGCCTGAAGAAAGACGCGCATCAACCGCCGCGGCTGGTCGCGGAAAATGCGCTTGGACGCGGCGCAAATCTCGCCGTCCACGAACAGAAATCCGTCCACCGGCTCGACTGTCCGGGCGCGTTTGGGCAGCCACGCGCGCAGCGAAAGACGGCTGGGCGCCGCCGGCAGCAGGGCCATGCGCTGTTCGAGCGTGCGCGTGATGAGAAAAATGTTCCGCATGTGCGTATAGAGGTCGCGCATGAATTTCTCGATGCGCCGGCTTGGCGAGCGGTCGTGGTAGCCGAGGCCGCTAGCGACGGCGGGCTGCAGGTTTTTTCCCAGCACGTCCAGCGGGCGGTTGACGTGATAATGCAGTTCCGTCCGCACGCGCAGCAGGAAATCATAGGCGGCTTCAAGCTGTTTGCGTTCGGTTTCGCCGACAAATTCCCGCTGCTCCAGTTCGCGGGGCGAGCGCGTGCGGTATTTGAAAAACGCCATCCACAGCAGGTTCTGGAAATCGCGCAGGCCGCCGCAGCCGTTTTTGAGGTTCGGCTCCTGCATGCAGGCCGAGTTGCCGTATTTGGCACGCCGCGTCGCCTGGTCTTCCAGCCGCAGGGCGATGTATTTGTCCTCAAAATCGTCCACGCACCGGGCCACAATCGTTTTTTGAAATTTCTTGAACAGCGCCTCGTCGCCGGCAGATCAGCCGCGACTCGATGAGCGACGTTTTGGATTGCATGTCGGTGTTGGCGACTTTCACGCAGTCGTCAATGCTGCGGACCGAATGGCCGACTTTCAGCCCGATGTCCCACAGCGGATACAGCACGCCGTCAATCAGCCGGGACAGATAAGGCAGCGGCCGGTTGGCCGCGATCTGGCCGTCGTGCAGAAACATGAAGTCAATGTCACTGTGCGGATTCAGCTCCGCGCGGCCGTAACCGCCGATGGCCACCAGCGCCAGCGGCGGAAATTCCTTCTGCGCCTCGGCGGACAGGCTGCTTTTCGCCGACGCCCACAGATGCTGCAATAGCGCATCCAGAATCGCCGCCCGGCCCGCGCATATTTCGCGCCCGCCCGCGCCCGCGCGATGCAGCAACTTGAGCCGGTGCGTCTGAACCTTGAGAAATCCCTTGTAGCAGGCGAGTTTCTCGCCGGCGGTGGCGGTCGCCGGCAGCGTCAAGCGTTCCTCGGCGGCGGCTTCAATTTTTTTCAACAAGTCCTGCACGGGCGCATAAATTGCGGGCAAAACGGGTTCAAAGCAAGAAATGCCGTGGCCTGGCAGATGTCTTGATTTGATTGCAGGGCACGACGCAACGTCCAACATCGAACCACCGGAAAAGCTGAAATGCTGACATGCTGAAAAGCTGAAATTGGGAAAGTAGAAAGCAGAAATGGGTCAACGAGACAACATTCAACATTCAACATGGAACAAGGGACTACAGGACTACTGACCACGGACTTTTGAGCCACAAAAGAGCACAAAGAACGCATACAGACTCAAAGACTCAACCAACCACGGATGGACACAGATGGACACGGATGGGAAAGGAAGGAGCGGTTGATGGTTGAAGGTTGATGGAAGCGGGAAGGATGGATGAGGGGCGAGGGGTGAAGGATTGGTGGAAAGCAGAAATTGGGAAATCAGAAAGCAGAAATGAGACCTCCAACACCGAACATCGAATGAAGAGCGGGGAGCATGGAGCAAGCCAGGAGGACGAGGACGAGGACGAATCAAACAGCGAAATCTTTCCGTTGCGGCCGGATTTGTTACACTTGGCGCGCGATGCCAGTCCAAACCGATCCCGATGCCGCGTTGATGCTCCGCGTTAAGCGCGGCGACCGCGCGGCCTTCGCGGGGCTGGTGGACAAATACAAGCAGCCGGTGATGAATTTCATCTACCGCTCGCTGCGCGACGAAATCGAGGCCGAGGACCTGGCGCAAAATGTTTTTCTTCAAGCCTGGAAATCGCGCAGCCGCTACAAACAGACCGCGAAATTCTCCACCTGGCTCTTCACCATCGCGCGGAATTTGTGCCTGAACGAAATCCGCCGACGCTCGCGCCATCCCGCCGAATCCATCGAGGAATCGCACGCCGAGCACGACGACCAGCCACGCCAGCAATACGAGGACAAATCACAGATCGCCCCGCCGGAAAAATTGTTGCACGGCGAGCTGGCACAGAAAATCGAGGAGGCGCTCGCTGAACTGCCGGAAAACCAACGCACCGCCATCCTGCTCTGCCGACAGGATGAATTGAGCTATGAGGAAATCGCGGAGGTTTTGGACTGCTCGCTCTCCGCCACCAAATCGCTCATCCATCGAGGACGCGAAACACTCAAGGAAAAGCTCAAGCCCTATCTCCAGACCGGCGAGTGGAGCGGGTCAGAATGATTTCATGGATGGACTTCCAGCCGCAGAAATTGATCCTTCACGTTTGCTGTCACGTTCGTTGAACTCGTGACCGTCACATTCACATGTTGGTTGGGAGGAACGCCGTTCGTCGGGGATTCGGCAACCGTCGTGCCTGCCATGTTCGTCACCCAACCGCTTGCGGCGGCGTAAGTCATCATGTTGCTCCAGGCGGTCAAATTGGTCGAAGCCTGCACGATCAAGGTGATGTCGCTCGCAGAGGTGTTGCGCGGGAAATGAAGCTGGAATTGTTTTCCCGCGAGACTGGCGGTGAACGGATTTGTGCTGGCAACCAGTGGATTGAAGGCATACGCATACGCCAGCAGATTGACGATGCCATCATGTTCCGGATCCGCCGAATTGCCGGCAATGGCGGGGTTGTTGGCATTGGTGCCGAAATAGGCCAGTTTCCAGAAGTCATTCGGGGGTTCAACAATCGTCAACACCGCCGTGGATTGTGTCCCTAAGGCTGATGCCGCGTTCGTCGGATTGCTCAAGGCCAGATTCACCGTCACATTGGATTGAACCAATGTGTTGCCCAGAATAGGCACGGTGAACGTTTTTGGCGTCGACTCGCCGTTCGTCCAGTTAAATGCGCCGGAAACACCGGTGTAATCCGTGCCATTCGTTGCCGTCCCGCCCGCGACCGTCGCATACGAGACCTGTGCCGCGCCGTTTGTGCCGCCCACCCGGTTCACGGTGACGGTCACGATAGTGTTGCTTTCCTGCACACTGTAAGCCAGTGAACCAAACGAAAAAGTGCCCGCGAGCAGGCCAAAGACGGAGACGGAGTTCGAGCTGCCGACAAAAACCTTCCCGTCGGCGACCGTCGGCACGGCGAACTTGACACCAGCCCCAAGCTGGTCGCGGTTCCCCGACGCCTGGCCGCTGTTGTAAAGTTCGGTCGTGAGATTCGTGGCATTGCAGGCGGCTAGCGTGCCAGCGCCTCCGATTGGCGAAGGCATTTGCAACGCCCAGACGATGCCGTTGTTTGTGCCGTTCGCGGAGATGCTGGGCGTCGCCCCTGGAAAATTGAATGTGCGCGTGCCGGTTGAAATCGCAGTGGCGGAGAGCAGGCCGTTGGTGACTGAAAAGGCCTTCAACTTGTCGCCGTTGCCCGCGTAATAAATGCGGCTGTTGAAATAGGCCGGCGTGTCAAACGATGGTTTGATCATGCCGATGTTGGTTTGCACGACAAAATCATAGAAATTAGTCGCATCAAAATGACCGTTGTTGGTCGTCATCTGGTCGCGGTTGATCACATAAATCTGCCCCTGTCCTTGCCCGCGCCAAGCAGCTCATGCGGATACAGTTCCCGGCTGGTCTGGCAGCAGCACCAGACCGCCGGAACCGACATCGGTATCGTTGGCTTGAAACGAGGCTTGATCCCACGGAGCGAAATAATCCGCGACCTTCAGCCCGTTCGTCGTCGAAAGTTTCATGAAGCTGTCGCCGAAGTCCACATTGCCGGAACCGTTCGTGGCGCTGAAACTCCCGTTGCCCACCTCGAAATACAGGTTCGTGTTGCTGTCCACGCCCAATCCGCCGCCGCCCATCCAGATGCCGGCTTCGGCAGCGTTCGACGCCGAACGTGGCGGTCGTGGCGTTGGGGTCCGTGCAGAAAACATAGTTGGTCAGTTGCACCAGATTCGTCGCGTTGAAGCCGATGATCCAGCCGTGATACGGGTCGGTGTCCGCGTAACCGGCATAGGCGACATAAACGATGCCGCCCGCCAGCGTCAGCGCCGGACGCTGGTTTTCCTGCTCGGGATTGAATGTCACCCTGCCGCCGGCGCTGTCCACGCCGGTTCCGGCGACCGACGCCGTGACCACCACCGGGCTGAAACTCCGTTCCGTTCCGTTCGTGATGTTCAATGCGTGGATGGTGTGAAAGTAATTGGTCGTCGCGCCCACCACGCCCGTGAACGCATCCACATAGAGCGTGCCGGAATTGGTATCAATCACCGGCGTGCCCGTGATGCCCACTTCCGGCATGATGTCGGTGTAGGCGTTGCCGTTGTAGCGCGTCCCGAAATTCTTGTTCGTGTAACCACCGGATGATGCCGGGCCGGGGATCGTGGTCACCGCCGACGGGCCGAGATTCGTCTTCCACAGCAGCCCGCCCCGCGTCACCGGCACGTTCGCGTCAAATGCATAAACCGTGTTGTGTTCCGTGGCGATGATCAGGATGTTGTGCGTGCCCTGCCCCGGAATCGCCACGCCCGGCACATACAACGGCTGCGCATACACGCAGCCATCCACCATGTTGGTGAACAGACGACCGAACAACGTCGAGTTGACATTCGTCAGGTTCAGGATTGTTTCGTTGGTGTTTGCGCCCGTCCGATAATTGTTGTTGTGGTAAGTCCAGACGCTCACCTGTGCGCCAGCCTGTGGCGAGGCGAGAATCAGAGCCAGACAACCGGCGGACAAAACAAAAGATGACAACCTCAAGATTAAGCTTAAATATATTCCTTATTCCCAATGCTTCAACAAAAATCCAGTCAAACACAGATGGACACGGATTTTTTTAACCGCTAATCCACGCGGAATTGCTAACCACGAAAGACACGAAAAACACTAAATGAATTGGTTTTAGCCACGAAAGAACGCAAAGAACTCATAAAAAACTAAACCAACCGCAAATGAACACGGTTTTTTAACACAAAGACGCGAAGAATTTTTTAACCGCTAATCCACGCTAATAGACGCTAATCAGGTGGAATTGTTAACCACGAAAGACACGAAACACACTAAAAACATCGTTTCCTATAGGCTGATCACTGTACCGGTTTTTCCCGGATTACACCAGAAACCGGCTTTTTCATGTGGGGCTAGCAACGCTGTGGGTCCCTTTACCAACTACGTGGATGAAAGTTGCCAGGATTGAAGGTTATGGGTGATAGGTGGGTTGTTTGTGGGATCCACCCAATAATCAACCCATTTAACCATGCCGAATCCCGGACAAATCCATTCATACCATTCAGCGGTTTCTCCCGGGGAAGCGTTTAACACGGTTTTATGAAACTTGTAGCAGTTGGTGAATGTACCGGCGGGGACGGTGACATTTTCGATGGCATCCACGGTCACCACGCGGGTGAATTGGCCGTTGTCGTTGAGATTGGTCCAACTGGTGCCGACTGGTCCCCTGAAGAATTCCTGACTCTCTGCCAGTGTCATCTGGTCAATCTGCTTAACCGCCGTGTCCGTTGAGCGCATGAGATGCAACTTCATCTGCCCGGCTTCGGTATCCTCAACGAGGGCAAATTCGTTGCCGTTGCCAGCAGAGGGTTTGACAATCCCAAGCACCTTGATCTGTTCCGTCCAAGTGCTGTTCGAAGTATTCGAGACGGCAAAGTTGAGTTGGGCTCCAGGAATCCAAGGGATAAACACGTTGGTCATGCACTTGACACGGTAGAACATGGGCACTTCGACCGTCGTGGCCGCGCCCGCTCCCTGAAATGATTGTAGTCCATCCCATCCACTATGCCAGTTGGTACCCAAGGTAGCCGACCATTCGACGGCAAAAAGTCCGTTGTTTAGCTCGGGTATATTCGTCCATGTCAGTTGCCCGTTGCCACCCAGGGAAGTGATCTGAAGGGGAACCGGAGCCGGAGAGGCTTCGAATGAGAAATCGTCAAAGCCAATACTGCCGACGCCGGGGCCGGACACATTGAGCTTGATTCCAATGAACGGCTCTCCACCGGGGCCGGAATAGATCGTTTGGCCGTCCACCGCGATGAGAATGGAATTGATGGTGCTCGTAACTTCCCATTTGTGCCACCCGACCGAGCGTGGGACGGTGGATTTGCCGCCGGTGCTTTTGGTTCCGTAGTAGTAGGCGCTACCATCCCAGTCTTGAGTGCCGATGCCAGTATCCGTATTGTCTTGGCTGTGTAATAACAGGTCGAAATAGATGTATTCCATCGAGTCATAAACCCAGACGGTGACGTTGCCATATTGCGGGTTTTCAAAGTCATGGTTGACCCATACATATTTCTGCCCGCCGCCTGTCGCTTGGATTAACAAGGCTGCCGCGCCCGATTCCACCTGGCTTGTGGAAGGGCATATCACCGTGCCATTTTGCTGGTAGGCCGTCCAGAACGGGTTGAGGGTGGTTTCAAAACCATCCGAGTAGCTGACAGGATCGGAAGCCCTGGCGCTCAAGCAGGACAGGAATGAAATGAACAGGATAGAACCAATGCAGAACTTGAGTTGGTATATCTTCATGGAAGCGACACTAATAAGTATTAATATAATGTCAATATAAAACTTAAGTATAAGTAATGCTTTTTGGATGTATTATCTGGCAATGATGTTCGCTCAGCTTAAACATTAATCCAGTCAAACACAGATGGGCACGGATTCTTTTAACCGCTAATTCACGCGGAATTGTTAACCACGAAAGACACGAAAAACACTAAATGAATTGGTTTTAGCCACGAAAGAACGCATAGAACACAAAGAATTTGGCCACGGATAGACAGATTTTTAACCGCTAATAAACGCTAATCGCCAGTAGTTGGTAGTTGATGATAAGTCGGAAATTAGAGCTTGAAGGCAGAAGCCCACCAAATGCGTCAAATGTCTTAACGCGAAATCGGCCCGGCGAGTCAGACCCGACCGGATTAAATCCGTCCGGCGCTCAAGGCGCCACGGGAACGGCGCGGCTGACGGCGGTGTAAAGCGCGTCCTTGAGCTTCGCGCGCTTGAATTTCAGTTCGTCAATTTCCTGGTCGGTGGCGAACTCGATTTCCTCCTCGAATGCGGCAGATGCTGTCGTCCAGTTGATGGTATTCCTCGAACATCTGGCGGAACTGGTTGTCACTCAAGCCGCAGGTGGCGGATGGTTTCGCGATGTTCGGGGAATTCGCTTACGAACGGATGATGAATATCCATTGGAATTCCTCCGGTTGAAGTTGCTTGCCGCGCCGTGGTGGCGGTCTTTGAACTGTTTTTTATTCGCATGACCTGAACTTGGTTCTAACTTACCCACTTTGACCGGTCTGGCCAGTGAAAATTTCAAAAAAGTTTGCAATTTTTTTCAGTCGCAATTTTGTTTGGAGTCCCGTGTTCACGCGGTCCGCCTGAAGACGGAACTCCGAACCTTCTTCTCGGCGCCGCTATCTCCGGCCGAGCTGCTGCAGCAGTTTTCCGTGGATCCCGCCGAAGCCGCCGTTGCTGAAAACCACCACCACGTCGCCGCCTCCGACCGTTTTCGCCAGGTGCGCGACGATGGCGTCCGCGTCCGGCAAATAGGCCGCGTCCTTGCCGGCGGCCTTCAAGTCCTGCATCAGCTTTTCGGGATTGAGCCGTTCCTCCGGCGCGAGCTGCTCCAGCCGCGCCACCTCGGAAACAATCACCGCGTCGGCATCCGCGAACGACGCGGCGAGTTCGGCTTGAAAAACATTCCGGCGCGTCGTGTTGCTGCGCGGCTCGAAGACGGCCCGGATTTTTTCGCGCGGATATTTCAGGCGCAGCGCCTTCAGCGTCTCGCGGATGGCCGTCGGATGATGGCCGAAATCGTCAATCACCGTCACGCCGCCCGCGATGCCGCGCACCTCCATCCGCCGCTTGATGCCCTTGAAGGTGTCGAACGCCGACTGGATCTGCTGGTTCTTCAACCCGCAATGCTTGGCGCAGGCGACCACCGCCAGCGCATTGCGCACGTTCAATTCGCCGACGAGGTTCAGGTGAAACTTGAAGCTGGGAATTTCAAACTCCGTCGCCGTCGGCCCGTATCGGATGTTGAACGCGTGGACCGCATTCCCTTCGCCAAGCCCGAACCGCTTGACCGGGCAATGCGTGACGTCCAGCAGCGGCGCGAGGTTTGCGTCGTCGCCGTTGCCGAGCAGCAGGCCGTTGCGCGGAATCAGCCGGATGAAATGCGAGAACGTCTTCTTGATGGCGTCGAGGTTTTCAAAAATGTCCGCGTGATCGAATTCGAGGTTGTTGATGACGGCGACCTCCGGCTGGTAATGGATGAACTTGCTGCGCTTGTCGAAAAACGCGGTGTCATATTCGTCGCCCTCGATGATGAACCATTCGCTGTCCGTGAACCGCGCGCCCTGCGAAAAATTGTTCGGGATGCCGCCGATGAGATAGCTCGGGTTCAGCCCGTTGTGCTCGAACACCCATGCCAGCAGCGAAGTCGTGGTGGTCTTGCCATGCGTGCCGGCGACGACCAGCGCGCGTTTGCCGCGGATGAAAAATTCCCGGAGCAATTCCGGCAGCGAGCAATAACGCAGCTTGTGGTCGAGCACGAACTCGGCCTCTGGATTGCCGCGGGAAATGGCGTTTCCAATCACCACCAAATCCGGCTTGTGTTTGAGGTTTTGTTCCGCGTAGCCGTTCATCACGGCGATTTTTTTGGCGGCGAGGAATGACGCCATCGGCTCATAAACATTCTGGTCCGAGCCGGTGACGGCAAAGCCCTTGTCCTGCATGGCCGCCGCAGCCGCAGCCATGGCCGTGCCGCCGATGCCGGTGAAATGCACCGATTTGATTTCCGATGAAAACATGGCCGGGAAAAATAGCCGCCAGGAAGCCAAGGCACAAAGGTTTTTAACAACGAACCCTTCAGCCCGGAGGACGGGGATTGATTTAATGAAACAATGGACCCGCCCTGTTCATCAACCAGAGGAAGGCAATCGTCAGCAGAAGGCAGATGAACACCGACAGGCCGGTCCAAAGCCGGATTTGCTTCTGATGCGCGGACAGACTTCGTTTTCTCCTGTGAATGCCGTGGTATGCCATAAAATTGGCAATTATATGCCTGGTAACAACCGAACAGGCTCACCCTATTTTGTCAAAAACTGTGCAGATTCAGCCCGGATGGCCGGAGGACATCTGAAAATTGAACATCGAGCATCCAACATCCAACATCCAACATCGAACGAAGCGGAACGCAGGAAGAGTTTAACCACGGATTTTTAACGCAAAGGCGCAAAGATTTTTAAGACGCAATGGAAAGGGGGGAATTTGTAGGCGACGAGGTGACGAGTCGTTTGGGGCAGCACTCCTTACGTCGTGCCCTACAATCAAAGTAGAAAGCCTGAATAGAAAACATCGAACATCGAATGAAGAGCGGGAACCAAAATGCTTGACACCGTAACTAATTGCGCCTAGAGTTCTTACGTTCCCAAAAGAAAGGAAAGTTATGCATCCAATGTTATTCACGTCAATGCTGGCAGACGGCGCGATTGTTCAACAAGGAGGAGCCATTATTGCCGTCGTTTTGATGGGGCTGGCGGTATTCTGCAGGCGTTAACATCGGCAGTTCCGGCATTTGGGCGGGCTGGAAATTTCGAAGGACAGGCGCCAGTGTTGTTTTTGGCACCCTTGCCCGTGAGGCTGAACACGTCAAAAAGCCTGCGGCCAGAATTTTCCTGATAGATTTCTCTGTTCAACTTGATTATTTCGTCTTAACGCGTACGTGTCCTTCGGCCTCTGCTGCGAGGCACGGCTTCAGTTGGATGTCCACCTGCAGGATGTGTTCTTTAATCCACTGGCTGATGGTTTGATGCAGGGTGCGGACAGCGTCAGGCCGGAAGCCCTTGTGCCGGGTGTGTTCCTTGAATTGCTTGAAAAACGACATGAACTCTCCGTGGGCCTGTTTGTTTTTTTCCCGGGCCGGGCACCGGTAACATTCCATGCAATCCTCCTCGAAGCGGAAATGCTTTTCGGTGTAGGATTCAAGAAAGTTGACCAGATCAATCAGGAAATCACAGGTCTCCTTGGTCGGATTGGTCTCGGTCAACAGGCACTCAAGATGATTGATGTTGTGAATCAACATCTGGTGCTGCTCGTCAATTGTGTCAGAACCGGTTTTAAACTGTTCGTCCCAAGCTAACATGGCGGCAAAAAAGATTGTCGTTTTTAGTTTGGATAGAACTCAATGACCCTGGTCAATGTCTTATGGCCGACGACGCTTTTCCAGACGCCCCGGCTGTCGCGATAGGCCAGACCCCGGTAACCTTCACATTGGACCATGACATTCTGACCAACCGGAGGCAGTTCGGCCTTCCGGTGTTTCTTTTTATTTTGCTGGGCTTCCGGCACACACATAGGATTCGAAAAGCCAGTCAAATTGGCTAACCCAATTTTGTCCAATTGATGACATTATTTGCCGCACTTTCATACAGAATGGAAAATAATCAGGATGGATTTTTGTTCAAATTGCTAATTCTCGCGAGACGGTTTGCCCCATCCCGTCGTCTGCCGTGAAATTCCCCTTATACGACGAATGTTCGATGTTCATCCCATCGGTTTTCTGCTTAAGTTCTGGAGTGGGCAGACACCTGCCATAAATAAACCTGGATTTTTGCTGCATGGTTCATAGCTGGAGAGGGCATCGGATGGATGAGGTGCAGCGGCAAAATTAGCATCTCATCGGGTAAAAACGCCGCGGGCGACGGTGGTAATGTCCTCATCGCCCTCTTTCACATCTACCTTGTGTGCCAGCCGCGATGCTGGCGTTTTCCGAAATGTCACCGGCTTGTTTCCGTCCCGTCTTTGACTCGATTGCAAATTGATGATTTAATATGCGCGCATTAGAGTGAGTAGATTCGTCAGCCCATGCACTGCGAAGGCGCTGGCCCTCCTTCACCAGCGCCTTCGTTTTTTAATGGTTCCCGATCCCGCCTCCCCATCTGCCGTGGAGATTCTTGTGGTTTGGCCACATCACTTCGCCAAATGTCGCCGGATTGTCACCCGTCCTGAATGTTTCCGTAACGCTGCCGATTTAACATCCTTATGGCAAAATGGACTTTGGCGAATTGGTTAATCTCATTGTTGCGCTACCATTTCTTACACTGTCCCAACTCCCCTGGGGCGATATCTTGGGTGTCCTCATGCTGCGCTACAGGGCCTGGCGGTATGCATCCCGCCGGGGAAAAACATCAACGCACAAGGGCGGGAACAGTCTTTGATTCCGGCAGAAATTCAAGGATGCGGGCGAGGACAAGTTCGTTACCAAGAAAGTTGTGGCGCGCGATGTTTTGCCGGTAGCGGTCGAGCTGTCCGAGGAATTTTGGCATTTGCACATCGAAGTCGCGCGGATACTCGCACATCAATCCGTAGCCGAGGTCGTGAAGGTAACGGGAGTTGAGCCATTGCTCGAACTGCCAGTCCACCGGGATTGAGAAAACGGGTTTGCGGAGATAGAGCGCCTCGCTCATGAAAGTGTAACCGCCGTTGGTCAGCACCCACGACGCGCCGCCAACCTCCTCGATGAATCGCACATCCGAACGGGGAAAGTATTGGATGTTGCCATCCACACCCTCGTGTTCAAAGGCAAAGACCTTGAATTGAAAGGGAAGTTTCTTGAGCAGCCCGGGCAACCGCGTGAAAGAGCCGCTGGTCTGATAGACGACAACATAATCATCGTCGCGGGGGGCAATGGACAGGACTTTTTCGCGCAGGACGGGTGGGAAAAACTGGATGTTTTCACCGGGCGGAACGGGCGGGTAAAAGAACGACGTGGTCAGCCGCGCTGCTTCGCGATAACTGGTCAATCGCGCGACCGTGCGTGCGGCGGGGGCGGAAATCCACTGGTCGAAGGGCAGCGTTGGCCGCGCATGGGGAATCACGCCCTGATGATCGAGGCTGATGCAACGCAGACCCGACAGGTGTGCGGCCCGCGGGGAGGAATGGCTCAAAGTCGGTGATGGCGAGGTACGGCTGCCATGATTCAATGAGGTCGCGGACGCGACGGATGGTTTGCCCGCGTTTTTGGAGCAATGGCAGATTCCCCCGAAAGCTGGCAAGGAGTTCGACGCGGTTATTGCGATAAACGAAGAAGAAGCCGGGTATTTCCTGCACATCCGGCAGACGTTCGCGCAGAACGGCAAAGGCCTTGTGGCTGGCAAGAATTTTGACCTCGTGGCCGAGCCGCATAAGCGCGCCCGCAATCGTGTGAACACGCGACGAGTGTCCCTGCCCTTCCCCGCAACAACTATAAAGGACGCGCGCCATGCCGCCACTGTTTTAACGGTTCCGCCTCCAAATGGAAAACGACAGTTGTGTGACATTTATCGAATGATCATATTTCGAAGTTTCCCTTGCCTTTCTCCGGCTGTTGGACGCGGCCAAACGGAAGTCTGTCCCAAACCCGTTCATGGGCGTAATACAGGCCAATCTTGGTGAACAGTTCCACGCCGCTGATGGTCAGCGCCCATTTTATCTTCCCGGTGATGAGGAACGAAATGATGAGCGTATCAATGCTGCCGGTGAGCCGCCACGAGACAGCTTTGATGAGACTGCGATAATGTTTGTCGGCCATGGCGCGAAACGATAGGGAAGCCCGCATGGGAGTCAAACAAAGTTCACGTCTGCGCGAAGGCAAACCAGCTAAAAATCCACCCGTCTTCAGTCTGGAACAATCCCGTGGACGCGCGTCAGGATTTCGCGGGTGAAAAGGTCTATCCATCGCCCTTCGTTGTCCCGGAAAGCCATGCACTTGAAGCCGTCGCATTGGACTTGCACGGGCAGTCCTTTAACTGGCAGCGTCTGGAATTGAGGCTGCGCTTTTTTAACTTCGTCCTGCATTACCCCAATATAAACCGGAAACTGGAAAAGCCCCCATTCTATTTCAATATTTCGCGGCCAAATCCCGTCGCTCCCGTCAAAACGTGCGCTGGATTTTTTTATCGAAGTCCGGCGGACGGGTGGTTAGTGTGGGGCAATGTTTCTGGCAACATCGAACAAGTCAAAGCAGTTGTTGTGCTTGAGTTACATCCGATACGTGCAACCGGAGGAGCTGGAGCGCGCGACGGAGGATGTGAAATCGCTGCTGGCGGAGTTGACGCCGGGCTTTCGCCTGCTGGTGGATTTGAGCCGGCTGGAATCCATGGAGCTTGAATCCATGAATGTCGTCGGCCGCATGATGGAATTGTTTGACCGGAGCGGGGTGGGCATGATCGTGCGGGTGATTCCCGACCCCACCAAGGACATCGGGTTTAACATCTACACGATTTTTCATTACCAGCATAACCCGCAGGTAATCACCTGCCAGACCATGCCAGAGGCGGCGAGGGCACTGGCGCTTTAAGGAGGGCCAGATTTCCAAAAGTCCCGCACGGCAGATTTATGGATTATTATTGCCTGAACCAGATGACATTTCGACGGGATTTTTGCGGGTGACATCGGCTATGACAATATGCATCCATCCCTGATCGCGTTCCTGAATGTAATCAAGATTCCAGTTTTGCCAGCCCCTGCGTCTGGCTTCGGTTTCAGCAACCGCCGAGGCGGTTGTTTTCGCGTCAATGACGCGCTGCGGCCCATCCAGGGGAGAACCCTGATGGACGGCGATTTTAAAATGCGTGTCATCAACAT
This sequence comes from uncultured Verrucomicrobiae bacterium, assembly GCA_963827815.1. Classification (GTDB taxonomy): domain Bacteria; phylum Verrucomicrobiota; class Verrucomicrobiia; order Limisphaerales; family UBA11358; genus UBA11358. The sequence goes on from CAWHCL010000012.1 coordinate 124,780, forward strand.
TCTCAATGCTGTATTTGGGCGAGGTTGCAAGGTTTTGATTAAAATCCTGATTGTAGGATCTCTCATCGTGTGTGGCGCAACCGGCGGTTAAAGCCAGAACGGTCGCGTTTATTAACAGCAGCCGGAGCGGCCAGCGGAATTGATTTATATTCATGCTTCCAGATTAAACCGATTCCGTCCGGCTCGCCATGGGGTGAAGACCTTATAGGAAACATCCTGCGCAATGTTATACTAACGGCATGAATCTATTATTACTTGTGGTCGTTCTGCTTCTCCTGTTCGGCGGCGGTGGATTTTACTTTGGCGGTCCCGTCATCGGCGGCAGCGGGCTTGGCCTGATTCTGTTGATTTGCCTTGTCGCCTACATCCTCGGCGGATTCCGGTCGAAAAGCTCATAGCTGGCACAGGCGGGATAATTTGTCCCTGTCTTTCGTGTTCAACCCTCAACTGCCTTCTTGACATCCCATATCGGACAGCAAGACTGCTGAAATCAGAAAGGCAACACGCTGGCAAAATGGCCAACAAAATCAAAATCACATGGTTGGGCAAACCGGAGGCGCATGATTATCCGGCGGCCCTATCATATTTAACCCTGCTTCATGATGAAAAGACGGCCCGCCGCCTCGTGGACCGGTTGAAGATGGCGGCAATGTCCGAGTTCAAAGCCAAGGATATTTTCCGGGCATCCGGATTATCGCTGCTCGGCATCGGCAATTCCCATGTCAATGCGGATTGGAAGAAAATCAAAACCGGGAGCGGCGTGACTCCGCTTCTGTTGATTCGGGATGAGGCTAACGGCCGGATGGTGATCGCCGACGGTTACCACCGGCTGTGCGCGGTATATTCGTTCGATGAAGACGCCTTAATTCCCTGCAAGATTGTGTAGCCCCAGCGCCAAATGGCAAAGAAATCGGCGGCAGGCAGGCGGCGGCAACTTTGTTATCAACATCAGTGAAAAGAAAACCAATAATTAAACCCAAGAAAAGTGCGGGGGCAGGGCTTGTGGCTGTGGGCATCAGCTTTGGCATCGCCATCGGAGTAGGCGCTGGATCGGCGAAACACAATCTGGCACTGGGCATTGCCATTGGAATAGCCGCTGGTGTAGCCATTGGTGCGGCTGTAAAATGGCGGTTGTTCACCTTTCTACGCTAGGCAGCTTCGAGAGCAACCACGCAAATATCGTCGTCGAAGCCATTGGTGGCCGAATGATTCCGGGCGTCCGCCAGCAGGCCGCCAATCAGCGCATCTGCCGCCAGTTCGCGCCGCGCCTTCATTCCCGCCATCAATCCTTCTGAACCAAATTCACGGTCGCCAGCGTCGAACACCTCGGTGATGCCGTCGGTGAACAGCAGGATCAAATCATCCGCCTCCAGCCGGTCCTCGCTGCTGCCATACTTCGACGTGTCCTTCATGCCGAGCGGAGGGCCTTTCACACCGGCGGGACAATCCAGCGTGCGCACCCCGCCAGTCTTTCGCTGCAGCAGCAACGGATTGGGATGCCCCGCCCGCGCGAATCGGATGTGCCCGCGCGCCGCATCCGCCACCAGATAATAGGCCGTCGCGTAGAGCGGATTATCCATCGGCTTGAGGATGCGCATCAATTCCGCGTTGATGCGCGTCAGCAATTCGCCCGGATTATCGCCCAGCGGGAGCATCTCCTCCACCAGAGCGCGCAACGTGGCCGTCACGAACGCCGACCGCACGCCGTGACCCATCACATCGCAAATGAACACCCCCACCGCGCTGTCCGAGATTTTCATCACATGGAAAAAATCGCCGCTCACCACGCCCGCCGGCTGGTAATGCTGGCAGAGCCGCAGCGTCAGTCCGCCGCCCGATGCCTCCGGCAGGCGGCCTGGCAACATCGCCAGTTGGATTTCCCGCGCCAATAGCAGGTCGCCCTCCAACTCCGTGTTCTTCGCGTTCAACTCCCGCTGTTTGTCTTCCAGTTGCTGGATTTTCTCCTGCAACAGCGAGTTCTGCAACCGCACCAGCGTGCGCGAAAATATCAGGCCCACCAACGCCCCGGACTCGTCCAGCAACGCCACGTCGTCGTAAAGCGTCCCGTGCGGACGCGAACAGGTGAGCGTCAGGATTTCCGGCAACGGCTGGTTCACCCGCACCGTCGTCATCTCCGGCAGCAGGAATCCGCCCACCGGTTTGCCGGAGTTCATCGCGAAACCAAAGCGCGCCCCCAGCACCATGCCGATTTTCTCCCGCGAACACAGCCCCGCCAGACGGTCGCCCGCCATCACCGCCATGTATTCGTAATCGTGCCTGGAAAAATGCTTTTGGACCGTCTCCAGAGTATCTGCGACCTGCACACACTCCCGATGCCCCGCCAGACGGCGCAAATCCGATTGCTCCACCGTGGACGTTGAGGCTGGATTGGACATAATCCGAGCATAACCAATTCCGCCCCTCCGTTACAACGCGCCGCGCCATTTGTTACCAATTCGTAACGTTGCATAACGACTCAATCCGGATCGCCCTTTCAATCAAATGAATCCAGGCGTGCCACGCAAATCAAAATCGGTTCATGGCTGGAACGCCGGCCAGCCAGGCGTCGGACCGATTGTTACATTTTTCATAAACTTCACATTTGGAATAGACATCGCGCATTTCAAAGGGTGAAATCCGCTGGCAAGTGTGATGATTACCAGAGCCGGGCGCTTTTCCAACGCCATTACCAACACCTCCGCCGCCTTTGTGACGGCGGCATTCACGGTCATTGCCTGCGGTTCGTTCGCGGCCCTGATCTTTTCCGGTCCGCTCAACTCCTTTGTCTCCCAGGGAATCTGGATTGGTTTGTTCACCGCCCTGGGGGTTGGCCTCATCGTTTCGCTCACCAGCTCCTTCGCGGGGGCCATCGCCATTCCGCAAGACCGGGTAGCCCCCATCCTCGCGCTCATGGCGGTGAGCATTGTCGGCCGCATGAAAGATGCGTCCGCCGCAGAAAAATGCCTCAGCGTGATGGCCGGCATTGCGCTCGTTTCACTCATCACCGGCACGTTCCTTTTCCTGCTGGGCCGTTTCCGGCTCGGGAACCTGATCCGTTACATCCCTTATCCTGTCATTGGCGGTTTTCTGGCCGGATCCGGCTGGCTGCTGGTACGGGGCGCCTTACGGGTAATGACCGGGGAAAATCTGAGCTTTCAAACTTTTGACATATTCCTCCGGCCCGAAGTGCTCGCGCAATGGTTCCCCGGCGTCGTGTTTGGCGGTCTGCTCTTTTTCCTGCTCAAGAAGCTGCGCGATTCGCTCACCGTCCCGCTGCTGCTCGTGGCGACCATCGGCTTGTTTTACCTGGTGCTGTGGCTGGCGGGGATTTCCACAATGGACGCCAAAATCCACGGCTGGCTTCCGGTTTATCCCACCAACCAGAGCTTCGGCAACCTGTCACCGATATCCATCATCAAGCATATCCCATCGCGCCTGCTTGGGATGGACTGGGCCATCCTCGCCACCATCCTGCTGACGAGTGTCGTCTCCATTTTACTCACGGCCAGCGCACTGGAACTCGCCGCCGAAGAGGAGATTGATCTCAACCGCGAACTGCGTGCCGCCGGTCTGGCCACATTCCTCGTCGGCCTGGGCGGCGGCATGGTCGGGTTTCATTCGTTGAGCATGTCACGTCTGGTGTTGAGCATGGGCGCCCGCAGCCGCTGGGTGGGCGTTGGGTCGGCACTTATTTGCGGCGTGGCGCTGTTCTGGGGCGCGTCGGTCATGTCGCTCGTTCCGCAATTCGTCTGCGGCGGCCTGTTGTTTTTTCTCGGATTGACCTTCCTGTGGGAATGGATTTACGAGGGCTGGCGCACGCTGACCGCCGTGGATTACGCGGTCGTACTGCTGATTGTTGCCGTGGTGAGCACGGTTGGCTACCCGGAAGGCGTGGGTGTGGGCATCATCGCCGCCGTCATCATCTTCATCCACAATTACAGCCGCGTGGAGGTGGTCACCCACGCGCAATCCGGCCGGGAACTCCGCAGCAACGTGGACCGATCCGTGAGCGACCTGCGCTTCCTGCACGAACACGGCGCGCAAATCTACATCCTGCGGCTGCAAGGCTTCATCTTTTTCGGCACAGCCAATCATCTCCTGCACGAAGTCCGCCTGCGCGTCAAGGAAGCCGGCCAGCCGACGCTCCGATTCGTTGTCCTCGATTTGCGGCGCGTCACCGGTCTGGATTCCTCCGCAATTTTCAGCCTTAACAAAATCCTGCACCTCGGCCGCAAGGAAGGCTTTCAACTCCTCATGGCCCAGCTCACCCCCGCATTGATCTCCCAGCTCCGGAAAGGCGGCATCACCGGGAACACCGAGGACGTCCTGCGCCTGACGCCCGACCTCGACCGCGCCCTCGAATGGTGCGAGGAACGACTGCTGGCCGACGCGCACCGCGCCGACAACGACCACCCACCCAAACTCGCCGAGCAAATGAAGATTTCCTGGCCTGCGGCTGTTGACCCCGCCCGCCTGATGCCTTACCTAGAACGTCTCGAAGTGCCCGCCGCCACCCATCTCATCCGCCAGTCCGAAAAATCCGAATCGCTTTACTTCATCGAGACCGGCCGGGTAACCGCGCAATTGGAATTTGAAAACGGAAAGACCTTGCGCCTGCGCACAATGGGTTCCGGCACCGTTGTGGGCGAAGTGGGCCTCTTTCTGGGCGGCACTCGCGCCGCCTCCGTGGTTTCAGAACAACCCTGCACCGTCTATCGCCTGACGTCGGCGTCACTGGAGCGGATGAACCGCGAAAATCCCGACCTCTCCCTCGCCTTCCACCGCTACCTCATCTGCCAGTTGGGCGAGCGCATGACCAGCAACAGCAAACGCCTGCTCGACACCATGGTATGACACGCGGAGTGATACAGACCCATCAACCAGCAACGCCAGCACCCGAAATGCCTTGATCTGGCGGGCCGAAGACGAAGTTCGTCTTTCCCTTGTTTGCAGGAAGCGTGGGCCAAAACGCCGAATGGCAAGAAACCCGAGACGGAAATCTTACGGGTGAAAAATTTAAATTGACCCTCATCTACGGGCTTTTCCCAACCGAAGCAAGGACGTGACTAGTGATTGATTTAGTGACTTCCCAGAACATGCGTGCATCTTCGTCTAAAATTGTCACACCATCTGTATATTCTTTGTGAGGATGTATGTAATTGCGGAAATCTCTAAGAACATTCCCCACATGTTTTGCAGACTTAGAAACCAAAAATAAATTAGCGCCGTCTTAATTGCTTTCACGCAACGGAAATGGCATAAACCCCGCAATCACTTTATGAACAATTCGATTTCCATCAGGCGTTTTGCCGCAATTTTATTCCTGTGCGCCATCGCGCTCGCGCCATGCGCCCGGGCGGAGGTGCGTCTCGCCAGCCCGTTCACCAGCCACATGGTCTTGCAGCGCGACATGAAGGTGCCGGTCTGGGGCACGGCGGACGCCGGCGAAACCGTGACGGTGGAATTTGCCGGGCAGAAAGTTTCCGCGCAGGCCGATGCCGACGGCAATTGGCGCGTGGATTTCAGCCCGCTGGAAAGCCTCGGCGGAGGGACGGACGCTCACCGTCACCGGTTCGCTCACGGCGCAGCCAATCACGCTCGACGATGTGGTGGTCGGCGAAGTGTGGCTGGCGTCCGGCCAGTCGAACATGGATTTCACCATGTCGGAAATCTGGCAAGATGAAATATTTTGCCGGTGTCACGAACGAGGATGCGGAAATCGCCGCTGCGAATTATCCGCTCATCCGCATGTTCATCGGCAATGCATCCAAGGCTTACAAGCCGCAAATGACCGTCACCGGCGTGTGGGAGGTTTGCACTCCGGAGACCGCGCCGGCGTTTTGCGCCATCGGCTACTTTTTCGCGCGCGATTTGCAGAGGGAAATCAAAGTGCCGATCGGCATCATCGCGGAAGCGTATGGCGCGAGCACGGCGGAGTCGTGGATTCGCCGCGAGACGATGGCATCCGACCCGCAACTGAAGCCGATGCTCGACCGCTTTGACGCGGCGGTGGAAAGTTTCCGCACCAACCGCCCGGCCGTGGTCGCGCCGCCGCGTTCCGAGGACGTGACGGCCACGAACGAAGTCGTCGCCGCGACGAATGCAACCGTCACCGCCACCAATGTCGCCAGCGCCGGCACAACCAATGCCGCTCCCCGGCGCCGTCGCGGCCCGAGCGGCCCGCGCGATCCCGTGCAGGACCAGCACAACGCCACCGTGCTGTTCAACGGCATGATCGCTCCGGTCATTCCCTACGCGATTCGCGGCGTCATCTGGTATCAGGGCGAATCCATCATCGGCGGCGCGGAGGGCATCGCGCTTTATCCGCACGTGGAGGAGACGCTCATCAAGGACTGGCGCGCGCTCTGGGGCGAGGGCGATTTTCCGTTTTACATCGTGCAGCTCGCCGGGCAGGAAGCGGCGAGCAACAGCCCGAAAGTGCGCGAAGCCCAGGCGCTCGGTCTTGCATTGCCGAACACCGGCATGGCCGTCACCACCGACATCGGCGAGGCGCACAACGTCCATCCAAAAAACAAGCAGGACGTGGGCGACCGGCTGTCGCGCATCGCGCTGGCGAACGTTTATGGCAGCAACATTGAATACTCCGGGCCGGTGTATGAATCCATGCAGGTCGAGGGCGGCGCGATTCGCGTGAAATTCTCGCATCTCGGCGGCGGGCTCGTCGCGAAGGGCGGCGTGCCGCTCAAATGGTTTGACATCGCGGGCGCGGACCAGAAATTTGTGCCTGCCGAGGCGAAGATTGACGGCGACACGGTGGTGGTGAGCAGCCCCGACGTGGCCGCGCCGGTCGCGGTGCGCTACGCCTGGGTGAATTTTCCCGACGGCTGCAACCTGTTCAACGCCGCCGGCCTGCCCGCCGCGCAGTTCCGCACCGATAACTGGTAGAAAGTATCAACGCGAGTCTGGCCGGTCCCCGGTTGCTGCGAGGCAACGGATTAAATTTCCCCGTGGACATTCCCGTTCTGAAAAGTCAGCCATAAGCTTGTCAGGCGGGGCGGATTTCGTCCATCGGATTTTTAATACGAATTGGTACGGATTAACGGTAATCGGAACCCGTGTTGACAACTAGCGGCGGAAGGTATTGACTCGGATTGAGATTCTATGTCAGAAGCCAATCATGGTCCGCTTTCGGGAATAAGGCGTGTGCTGCTTGTTGGTCTGGCCCTTTTACCCTTGTTGCCAACGCAGGGCATTTGCGGCCAGAAAAACAAAGCTCCAGCGGGCCACGTCGTGTGGTGGGGAAGAGATGATTTCTGGAAGCATTATTATTCCGACCACACCAACGGCCTGATTGAGTGTGGGGATGAGTTTGTGACCAACGCGGTTGCGATAGCCGGGGCTACATGGAACGGACTGGTGCTCAGAAGTGACGGCACAGTGCTGGCGGTTGGTCACGATACAACTGGCGCAATGGACATTCCACCGGGTTTGAGCAACGTGGTTTCTGTTACAGCGGAAGCCGGTTGCTTTTGGGCCATACACAGCGACGGCACGGTGGCAAGATGGGGAGGTTTTGGCGGGCCAACACCGGACGTGGCGAATGTTGTTTCCCAGCTAACCAATGTGGTGTCCATCGCTTCGGGTGGCATCTGGGGTTGCCTGGCCTTGAAAAAAGACAGCACGGTGATCGGATTCCGTTTGGACAATCCCCAGCCTTGGCTGCCTCAGGTAAAGGTTAATGGCGAGATTTTGAGCAATGTTGTAGTTCTGGCGTCGATGGGTGAGACGCCACTAGTGCTCAAGCGGAATGGAACAGTTTACAGCCTTGGATACCAAACGCCTGGCAAACCGCCGGTGGAACCAAATGTTGAAGTTCATAGTAATGCCTTCTATGTGACGTATGGTGCTGAAAGCCGTTACGTCCCCTATCAATACACAACTGCCGACCCGGTAATGGTCGGTGGGCAGGTTTTGAGCAACGTGACGGCTATTGCCAGCGGCGGCCAACACGCGCTAGCGCTCAAAAAGGATGGAGCCGTGGTGGCTTGGGGGGCCAATGCCGAAGGTGCGGAAATCGTCCCAAGCGGTCTTGATCAGGTCGTTGCCATTGCCGCGACCGGGCATGAAAGTCTGGCGCTCAAACGAGATGGCACAGTGGTCGCATGGGGTGCAGACTACAGTCACCAGTTGTCTGTTCCTGTCGGGCTGACCAACGTGGTGGCGATCGCCTCGACGGGGGATTTCAATCTGGCCATCACCACCGGCAACATTCCGGCCAGTGTCTTTATTCAGCCGCACGGACGGCTGGAGGAAATGGAGCAAAAGGCGGATTTGGTGTTCAAGGGGCAAGTGTTATCAACGACTCCCATCACGAATGAGGCGTTCCGCATTTCTTCGATGACGGTGAACGTCACCAAGTTCAAAGTCATCAGCGTATTGAAAGGGGAGGTGGCGAAGGAGGTCTTCTTTGAACACTATGCCGGTATAGGGCCACATGGATTCGATTGGAGTGGCCAAGCTCCACCGGCAACGCACAAATTTGAAGTGGGGCAATCGTATCTCGTCTTTGCCGCTCACATGGACAAGCCGGACGATTACTATACTCCAGAGACGGGTGTGACCAATCTGCCCGATGTGCTTCGGCAGATTGCTGACGTTCCGAAAGGAGGCAGTGATGGAGTCATGCGCACCTTGGACGCGCTGCCAATCACGGGGTATTCGGTCAAGGAGGCACATTGGTTTGAGCTGAACCGACTGCTGAATGATGCGAATCTGACAAATGAGCTATATGCCATTGATGCGCTCGACGGAATGAGTTTGAAAGGGGAGCCTTATGAGGAGTGGCGGCGCAGCGGTGATTTCAAGCGTGACCGGGTTTTAGGCGCACTGTTGCCGTTGATTCATAATAGCAATCAGCAGGTGGCTATCCGGGTCATCAATTGTTTTGAGGTATCGTCCAATGCTTCCGTTGTGCTCAAGCCGTATACCGGTGCGCTGATCAATGTGGCAAACAAGGGTCAATCGCCTGCGCGGCGGTTGGCGGCCATCAGCGCATTGTCAGGCATTGACGACGAGGCGGTGTCGAATTCGATGGCACAATTGTTGGGGGAGAGGGACGAAAATGTCAGGGCCAGTACAGTGCGTCTGCTGCCGCGCTTTCCGGCAGAATTTGCGGAACCGGCATTGCAAGAGGCAGCGAAGGACGCCTCGCCCAAGGTGCGCGCTGCGGTAGCGGATGCCATTGGTGATGGGAAAATGGTCAGGATGCTGCCTACGCTACAGGTGTTACTGACTGACCCGATTGGGCTGACGAATCCGGTGCCACCTCTGACCATCCGGGATTTGCAGAGTGGTGGGCACATTTGGGGCGACAATCGAGGCGATGTCCACACCAGCGCGGGTTATGCTTTGCTCAAATTTGACGTTGGTGACGTAGCAGATATTCTCAAGGCGAATTTGAATGATGCGGGATTCCGACCGAGCTATCTGTGCAAGCTCGCCGAGCATGACACCGGCCCGTGGCTGACCAATCTGGTCCAAATACTTCAAGCCAGAAGGGAGCAGGTCTGGAAAGAGACCCAAGCGAGCGGGATCAAAGAGACGACAAATTATTTCAACGCACTGATGGCCCTGTCCGGCACATATTTCCAATGTTGGAACATCATCCATGATTATCTGGACCAACTCCCGGACACGGCATTCAAGGATGGCAAAATGGATTGGTGTCTGGATGTGCTGGAGGACGCCGGGAACACCGGGTCGCAGGAGCCAGTCATGCTTTATGAGCTTTATCGGAAGAAAGGTTTGGACGATCGGGCGGCAAAATTCCGGCAGGAAAACGGGAAGTGCCAGGGATTCGATGTCACGCAGTATTTCGACAACGTGGACCGGCAGTTGAAAGCATCGGCAACGAAGCAGTGATGCAGAGGAAACGACAGCGGAGCACGAGTGCCAAACGTAAAGCGATCCGCCCTGAATCTATTCGCGTGTTTTCCACCTTCGTCAGACTTTGGCGCGACGAACGAGGAGAGTGAGAAGATTTTCCGGGACGATTTCCCGACGCCATTTCAGTGCGGTGCGGTGACACCCAGTTTGACCGGGGACCGCGCAATTTCCACGGCATAGACGTTCAATTGTCCCTGGAAGTTTGAACGGAAGATGACCCATTTGTTGTCTGGGGTGATGTGGCAGTTGGGTTCAATACCACCATTGCCGGTGACGTAATTGTTCTGGCTCATATTGAACAGGCGCTCGCCGGTGATTGAGCCGTCTCGTTGCGGACGGAACAGGTTCATCCACATGCCGTCTTTGGCATACGCGACCTGGCCGGAGTCGCCGCCGTCGCCGGCAAACAATTTTCCATCCCAGGACGAGTTGTAATGGACGGACCACCAGTCGCGGTCCAGATGGTAACGTGTTTCCCTGCCCGTCTTCAGATTCACGCCCGCAATCCAGAAGTCCTGGCTGCGCGGAGTCTGTAGGTCGAACCAGATGGTTTTGCCGTCGTGGCTCCACCATTCGTGACCGGCAATCTCCATGTCCATGGTGCGCGCGTGCATCAGCCGTTGCCCGGAGCCGTCGGTGCGGATGGTCCAGACGCGGTCATTTTCATGCCAGGTTCCCTCGTGGCAATAGAGGAGCATGTTGGGGTCGGTTGGCGAAAACTGGAGATGATTCAGCCAGGCGTATTGAAAACCGTTGGTGACGGATATTCCCGTCCGGAGGTCGGTGAAGACGAAAGCCATGCAGCGCGGGTTGACAAGCCTCCGCGCGAGCGAATCCTCCTTGCGCGCCGCGGCCGCCTGCTCGGGCGTGAGATTGGTGAGAGCGATGCCCGGAAACATCCGCTCGTGCTGCGGCAGTATCACGCGCTGGGGCGGCTTGGGCGTATTGCCTGTCGGATCCTCCGCATAGATTGTGTTGACCACGAAGGTTTCGTCGCAATTGATCGCGATGCACCGCTCCTGCGTGATTTTGCGGATTGTGCCGGTGTCAACGTTTGCCGCGCACAGCCAGCCGTCCTGACGGAAATAGACATCGCGCGTGCGGCGGGCCGTCTCAATGGCTGTGGCATTAGAGACCAGAATGTCCACCTTCGGCGGTCCGGCGTCCAGGGATTTGACATTCGCAACGGCGATGCCGGAAGGAGTGTCAAAGACCATCTTGTCACCCTGCGGAGTGAACATTTCCTGATGAAAATAAAAACTCGCGCTGCCCGGCTCGGTTGAAATCCGGATGATTCGATGTCCGGTGTCGGGATCAATCCAGTCGGCTGACAGTGAATTGGTGCCGGTTTCGGCGTGAACCCGTGTTGCCAGCAGACAAGCGCCTGAAAGAATGAGTAAAGCAGACTTTTTGGGAGGAAATGTGGTTTTCATTTTGGGAGTGATTGGAAATTCATTTGGAGAGACGCTTCCGAGATGGTTGAGGTTTCTTAATTCTTCCAGCTTTAATCCGTCTCCGCCGGTGGGTTTTCCCATTCAGGATAAACTTCCGGCTTGAGCTGGCCGCGGTGGATCAATTGTTGCAGGTCGCGGATGATGGTGCGGCGGGCCACTTTGAAGTCGCGAGCAAGCGCGGAGATGTTCGGGCGCTCTTTCGATTTCTCCAACAGTTCGAGCAGGCGGTTCTGGCGCGCGAGGCGGTCGGTGGAACGGCTGAATAAATCCAACGCATCCATACGGTGCGAGCGTTCGAGTGCTTCGAACCGTCGCACCACCTCGGCCTCGCCGCACTCGCGCAACGCGGTTTCCACGGTGCGCCGGAGTTCGTGAACGTCCACCGGCTTGGGCAGGCAAAAGTGCGCCCGGCGCGGCCCTTGCAACGCCGCCAACTGCTGGCGCACTTCGAGCGCACCGGAGACGATGATAATGGGCACGTGCGGAAGTAACTCCTTGAACTCCGGCAGGAAATCCAGCCCAAGCTCGCCCTCCGAAAGCACATGGTCGAGGATGAGGAGCGCCGGCGCGAGATGCCCGATTTGCGCCAGCGCTTCGCTGCCGTTCTTCACTCGTACCAGCCTGTATTTTCCCAATGCCTCCTCGTAAATTTCGTATTGGAGATCTTCGTCTTCAACAATCAGGATGGTGGGTGGATTCATGGAGATGGAAAGGGAACATCGAACGCTGAACATTGAACTTTGAACATCGAATGAATGGTGCGTTCCGAACCGGCTCGAACGTTTGGTTTTCGGTGTTCGAAGTTGGAAGCTTGTTTTCATGCCTTCGCCTCCGCCGACAACTCATGCACCGGCAGGATGAGAGTGAACGTGCTGCCCTGGCCCACAGTTGATTCGACGGCCAAGCCGGCGCCCATTTTTTTGGCCAGTTCATAAACCATCGAAAGGCCCAAGCCCGTGCCGCGCCGGGTGGAAAGCGCCTTGGTGGTGAAAAACGGCTCAAAAATGCGCGGCAGATTTTCGGGCGTGATACCGCAGCCGGAGTCGCGCACGGAAACTGAAACATGGACGCGCGCCGGCGCCGGCGCCAGAACCAGACTGGCGGGCAGCCGTTCCAGCTTGTGCGTGGAGAGAATCACCTGCCTGCGGGTGGTCGTGGCCTCGGCGGCGTTGAAAATGATATTCAGCAGGATCTGCTGGACGAAATTTTTCGAGGCGTGAACTTCAGGCAGGGCCGGTGCCGGTTTGTATTTTACCTCCACTTCGCGCAGGAAACGGTCGCCGAGCAACTTGATGGTATCAGCCGTAACAGCATTGAGATCGCACGGGCCGGGCTGTTCGCTTGCGCCCCGGCTGAAACCGAGCATGGCGTTCACGATGCCAGTGCCCTGCTCCACCACAGTCTTTATGCGGTCCACACGCGTGCGGATTTTTTGCGGATTGTCCGGGTTCTCCTCGATGAGCTGAGCGGAACCCTTGATGATGGAAAGGATATTGTTGAAATCGTGCGCGATGCCGGCAGCGAGCGTTCCCAACGCGTTCATCTTCTGGCTCTGCAACAATTCGTGGCTGGCGATTTCGAGTTCGCGTGTTCGCTCGGCGACTTTCTTTTCCACCTCGGCGTAGCTGCGGAGCAGCTGCCTGTGGCGGTTAAACGCCAGCCCGGCGAAGAACAACGCCAGCATCACGCCGGTAAAAGCGATGAACACGAGGCGCAGTTCCTTATACCACGGCAGCGTAACGACGAATCCCAGCAACGCCGGCTTGGGATCAATGTTGCTGTTGCGGTCCATGGCGCGGACTTGGAAATAATGTCCGCCCGCCGCAAGGTTGGTGAACGAGGTACTATCAGACGATTGGAAAGCGGACCAGTCGCTTTCGTCGAGCCGCCAGGAGAAGAGCAGGCGTTCACGCGGCGTGAATTTCCATTTATCCTGCCCGCCGAACGCCAGCGTGATCGTGTTACCCTCGCGGATTCGGGTGTCATTGACGGCTGGCGTTTGAATGAAGGTCTGCGGCGGATCCTGGTCGGCCTCGGGATGATAAAGGCTCAAGCCGCGCAGCGTGCCGGCCCAAATGCGCCCGCGCTGGTCTTCGAAAATCCGGAGGACGACAGCATCGGGCAATCCCTCCTCCCTGCTGTCCCTGATCCAGAAGGTCTTGGAAAAGCGGCGCAGGCCGGCGTCATCCGCCACCCACACACTGCCATCACGGGCGCACCAGAGGTCATGGATATTGTTGAAAGTTACGCGCACAGGCGACCAGTTTTGGCCATCAAATTCCCAAATATTCTTCTGTGTGGCGCACCAAAACCGCTCATTGGGCAGTTCTGCGAAGCAAACGACCGGGTCTGAAACATTGTGTTCCGAAACCGGGAACAGCCGCCACTTTTTGTTGTGATACCAGGCAATGCCATTCTCACCGCCCAACCAAAGATCGCCATTGCGCGTGGTAAAAAGGGTTGTATATCCGGTTCCCGGCGGCGGATCGGCCAGTGGTTTGAACTGAGTTCCGTCGAACAGGTCGAACTGACAGTCTGTCGTTCCGGGATTCCAGCTTTGCATGCAAAGACTGCCATCCTTCAACAAACCCAGCGACCGCATCCGGCGAAAGCCATTTTGAACCGGAACATTGCTGAACGCGCCAGTGTCCGGCCGGAATTGGAATGAATTTTCACCCGCATCAAGCAGCAGCGTTCCATCCTTGAGCGGGAAGAGCGCGCGAACCGCATCATCCGCCGTTTTATCCGGCAGCGCGAACTCGCGATGGATTTCGCCCTGGAGCGAGTGAAGGCCACCTGCGGCCACAAACCAAAGCCGGCCCGCCGCGTCTTCCGCAAGGCAGCGAATGGGGGAGTTGATCCGCTGGATCGGGTCGGGAGTGCGCCAGAGCGGCGGGGCGTAATGGAACAACCCGTCTGAAGTGGCGAGCCAGAAGGTGCCGCCGGGTTCCATCGCCACCTCGTTCAGTTGGGCGGCGGAAATTTCCTGTTGCTCCACCCAATTTGTCTGTCCCGGCTTCTGTTCATGGATGGAATCCGCCGTCGCAGCCCACAAGATATTGTCGCCGCTCCGCCACGCACGAAGGATTTTATCCGTGCCGGCGGGCTGCGCCGTCCAGTCCAAACCGTCGAAGTGCGCCACGACCTTGTGTCCATTGTTCGAGGACTCGGCGATGACTGTGATGCCTCCTTCATCATCCCCGCGCGGCTCCTGAAGGTTTCGGATTTGCAATGATTCCGGCGGGAGGTAATCGTCCCAAGACTTCTCCAATCCCGGACGAAGGGCGAGTCGCGGCGCCTTGCCCAAGCCGCGTTCGCCCGTGATCCACAGACCGCCGTCGCGCGCCACGGTCATGCCCGTAAATGTTCCAAGGCGTGTCTGATCGCTCCGGAGCAACACGTGGGTTTGAGGCAGACCCGGATTCCCGGCGTCATATTCCACCAACCGACCTGCGCACAAAAAAATAATTTGATCCTCCCCGGGCAGGTAAAATGGTGCGATGACATTGCCGGTCGTGCCAATTTCCGGCGCCGGATGCGTCACCCAGACACCTTGATTGAACTCTTCCAGCCGGCCATCCCGGGTCATCATCCAAAGCTGGCCTCCGGGGCTCTCGGAAACGTCAACGGCGGGTTCTGGCAGGGAGATGGACTTGACGGAGTAGCCATCCATTTCGGTGATGAATGCTCCGTCAGGATGCCGGACCAAAACTTTTCCCCCGGACATGACCGACACGGAAACGCAGGCGGATTGATGCAGCCCATTGTAATCTCTGAAGATGCGCCAGTCCGAGGCGTTCTGGCCGCGGCCTGTCCGCGCCAGCACCAGAAAAACCGTTCCCAGAAGGAAAATACGCCGCCAAAAATTCATTTTAACCGGCCCGTTTTTGGGTCGCGCTGGAGATTATCCCCCGATTCCGGCGGGTGTGCAATCAAATGCACGGGGTGTGCCTCGAAACGCACAGTTCATCGTAAATCAGAAGCTGGTGAATTAGCAATGAAGTGAGCAGAGAAACATCACCTCTTCAGCTTTTTCTCCAGAATCTCGCCTGCGAGCGCGGGGTTCGCCTTGCCCTTGCTCAACTTCATCACCTGGCCCTTGAGGAAATTCAACGCGGCAATTTTGCCGGCCTTGAAATCGGCCGCCGGGCCGGGATTGGCGGCAATCGCTTCGTCGCAGAATTTCTCAATCGCTCCCGTGTCGCTGACCTGCGCGAGGCCTTTTTCCTGGACGATCGCTGCCGGGGATTTGCCGGTCTCGAACATTTCCGCGAACACCTGCTGCGCGGCGGAACTGCTGATAGTTGCGGTTTCAACAAGATTGACCAATTCAATCAAAGCTTCGGGTTTAAACTTGAGGTTGGCCAGAGTGAAACGTAGCGCGGGCGTCTCACCTACGCCCTCTTCGGAATCCTGAACAGGCGAGACGCCTGCCCTACTTTGATTTGCCCCGGCCAGCTTGGCGCGGAGGTTGTTAATCACCCAGTTCGCCAGGGCTTTTGGATTTTTCGACTGCTCCGGCGATTTGCTCGAAATAATTTCCAAGCGGCACGTCATTCACAAAAGTTTCCGCGTCCGGCTTGGGCAATTGGTAGTCTCTCATGAACCGCTGCTTGCGCGCCAGCGGCAGTTCCACCATCGCGCGATTTTACCTCGGCCAGCCATTCGTCCGTCGGCGCGAGCGGCATCAAATCCGGGTCCGGGAAAATAGCGGTAATCGTGCGCAAATTCCTTCGTCCGCATTTCCTCGGTGACGCCCGCCACGTCGTCCCAGCGGCGCGTGGATTGAATCAGCTTGCCGCCTGCTTTGACGACTTCAATCTGGCGCGGGATTTCGTATTCCAGCGCGCGGCGCACGCCGGAAAAGCTGTTCATGTTCTTGATTTCGATCTTCGCGCCGAGTTCCTTCGTGCCGACGGGCCGCACGCTCACGTTCACGTCGCAGCGCACCATGCCCTTTTTCCATGTCGCAATCGCTCACGCCGCCGTAAATCAGAATGTCCTTGAGCGCGTTGAGATATTCGTAGGCCATGTCGGCGCTGGTGAGGTCCGGTTCGGAAACGATTTCCATGAGCGGCACGCCGGCGCGGTTGAAATCCACGCCGCTGTTGCGCTCGAAATGGGTGTTCTTGCCGACATCCTCCTCCAGGTGTGCGCGGGTGATGCGAACCCGCGAAATGCCGCCGTTGAATTCAAACTCGACATGGCCGTTCGCCGTGGACGGCTTGTCGTATTGCGTGATCTGGTAATTCTTCGGCATGTCCGGATAGAAATAACTTTTCCGGTCGAACTTGGCGAAGCGGGGAATTTCGCAATTCAGCAGGATAGCCGGTGAGCACCGTCAGGCGCAGCGCCTCGTCGTTGGGCACGGGCAGCACGCCGGGCAGGCCGAGGCAGACGGGGCAGACGTTCGTGTTCGGCGGCGAGCCGAACGCGTTGGCGCAACCGCACCACATCTTCGATTTCGTTTTAAGCTGGACGTGCGTTTCCAGCCCGATGACGGCTTCGTATTCCATTGCGGGAAAAGTTTAACCACGGATGCACGCCGAAGCAACAGCGAAGATGCACACGGATTATTTACGCACACGCCGCTTCTAAATTTACGCCGCCGCCGGATTGATTCCGGTTTGGACCGCCGGTGTTTGCCGCGTTTGCGGGTGAACCATTGGTGGAACGATTCCAGGTAAAGATAAACCACCGGCGTGATGTAGAGCGTCAGGCATTGCGACACGACCAATCCGCCGACGACGGTGAGGCCGAGCGGAGCGCCGGGCCTCGCCGCCCGCGCCCAGACCGAGCGCGATGGGCAACGTGGCGCACAGCGCGGCCATCGTGGTCATCATGATGGGCCGGAACCGAAGCAGGCAGCCTTCGTGAATCGCCTCGGCCGGGCTTTTGCCGTGCTCGCGCTGCGCGTTGATGGCGAAGTCAATCATCATGATGGCGTTTTTCTTCACGATGCCGACGAGCATGATGAGGCCGACGAAACCGTAAATGTTCAGGTCCAGACGGAAGAGCATCAGCGTCAGCAGCGCGCCGAATCCCGCCGATGGCAGGCCGGACAAAATCGTGAGCGGATGGATGAAGCTTTCGTAAAGGATCCCGAGGATGATGTAAATGACGATGATGGAGACGACCAGCAACGCAAGGAGTCCCGCCTGCGACGATTGAAACACCGCGGCCGCGCCTTGAAAGCTGCCGGTGATGGTCGCGGGCAGGTGCATGTCAGTTTCAATTTTTTGAACCTGTTCAACCGCCGTGCCGAGCGACATGCCCGGCGCGAGGTTGAAGGATATGGTGACCGATGGCAACTGGCCAACGTGCGAGATGCTCGTCGGGCCGACGGTGCGCGTCAATTTTGCGACAGCGCTCAATGGAATCAGCTTGGGCGTGCCGTTGGTGCCGGTCACTGAACTGGCGATATAAAGTTGCGCGAGCGCGGCGGGGTTGCGTTGGAATTGCGGCAGGACTTCAAAGACGACCCAGTATTCGGCCACATCGGCATAAATCGTAGAGGCTTGCCGCTCGCCGTAGGCATCGTAAAGGCCGTTTTCAATCTGCTGCGGCGTGACACCCAGCGCGGCGGCCTTGTCGCGGTCGATCTCCACGTTAACTTGCGGTGCGGCGATTTGAAGATCGGTCGTCACGTCCTGAAAACCGGGCTGGTGCGCGATCTTGTCCGTCAGGATGGGCGCCCAATGAAACAGTTCATTCACGTCGGTGTCTTGCAGGCTGTATTGATAAAGCGCCTTGGTCGCCATGCCGCCGACACGGATAAGCGGCGGATTTTGGAGATAAACATTCATTCCGGTCAGCCGCGCAAATTTCGGACGCAATTCCTGGATGACCTGGCTCACATTCAATTTCCTTTGCGATTGGTCTTTCAAACGCATGAAGATGCGGCCGTTGTTCAAAATTCCGCCGCCGATGAACGATATGAAGCCGTCAACATTCGAATCGGCGGCCACAATTTTCATCGCGGCAAGCTGGTGTTCGCGCATCGCGTCGAACGAAATGTCCTGCGAAGCCTCGGTCGTGGCAGCGAGCCGGTCGGTGTCCTCGTCAGGGAAAAAGCCCTTGGGAATCACGACGAACAAAATCACCGTGGCGATGAAAATTGCCAGCGACACGAACATCGTGGCCCGGCGATGACGCATGGCCGTCTGCAAAGTGCGGTCATAGCCGCCACGCAGCCGATCGAAGAAACGCTCGAAGGCATTGTAAATTCTTCCGTGCTTTTTCTCCGCGCACTGAATGCACAAACCGGCTGCACATCATCGGCGTCAGCGTCAGCGAGACAAAGCCGGAAACCAAAACCGCCACGACAATGGTCACGGCAAATTCATGCAACAGACGTCCGAGCAGTCCGCTCATGAACAAAACCGGGATAAACACCGCCGAGAGCGACAGCGTCATGGAAACAATCGTGAAGCCGATTTCCTTCGAGCCTTTAAGCGCGGCTTCCATCGGCGGCTCGCCCATTTCCATGTGGCGCACAATGTTTTCGAGCATAACGATGGCATCGTCCACGACGAACCCGACGCATAACGTGAGCGCCATCAACGAAAGATTGTCGAGGCTGTAATTCAGCAGCGCCATGGCCGCAAATGTGCCGATGATGGACATCGGCAGCGCGAGGCTCGGAATGACCGTCGCCGAGAGATTCCGCAGAAAAATGAAAATGACCATGATGACGAGGCACACGGCGGCGAACAACGTATGTTCCACGTCCGACACCGACTTTCGGATGGTGAGCGACCGATCTATGAGCACATCCAGATTCACCGACGCCGGGATTGCGGCACGGAACTGCGGCAGTAATTTTCTGATGCTGTCCACGACTTCAACCGTGTTCGCGCCCGGTTGGCGCTGGACGGCCAGCACGACGGCGCGTGTGTTGTCATACCACGCCATAACTTTGTCGTTTTGCACGCTGTCGAGCACATTGCCCAGTTGTTGCAAGCGGACCGGATTACCGTTGCGATAAGCGACAATCATCGGACGAAAAGCCGCCGCATCCATAAGCTGGCCGTTGGCTTGGACGGTGAACGCCTGGTGCTTTCCGTAAAGCGTACCGAGCGGCTGGTTCACGTTGCCTGCCTCGACCGCCTGTTCGACCTGATCAATGCCCAATCCGTAGGCCGCAAGTTTGTTCGGGTCAACCTGGATGCGGACGGCGTATGGTTGCGCGCCGAACACGCCGACCTGCGCAACGCCGTTAATCTGCGAAATCTGCTCCGCCAACAGGTTCTCGGCGTAATTATCCACGTCCGCCATCGGCAGCGTCGGCGACGACATGGCGAGAAAAATAACCGGTGTGTCCGCCGGATTGACTTTCTGATAAGTCGGGGGCGAAGGCATGTTCGGCGGCAACTGCCGTGATGCCTTAGTAATGGCCGCCTGCACGTCCTGAGCCGCCGCATCAATGTTGCGATCGAGTGAGAATTGAATCGTGATCTGCACACTGCCCAGCGAACTGACCGAGGACATGTTGTCCACACCCGCGATGGTGGAGAATTGTTTTTCCAGCGGCGTGGCCACGGCGGAGGCCATGGTTTCCGGGCTAGCGCCGGGCAAATTCGCCGACACCTGGATTGTCGGGTAATCCACGCTAGGCAAATCGCTCACCGGTAATTGGTGGAAACCGACGAGGCCGAAAAGCAAAATGCCCGACATGACCAAGGTGGTCATCACGGGGCGGCGGATGAAAAGTCCGGGAACGCTCATGGCGCTTTTGCGCCCGATGTGGTGTCGGGACCTCTGACCACGACTTTCATGCCGGGCGCGAGCTGCAATTGCCCGTCGGTCACGACCGCTTCACCGGCCTTCAACCCGCTTTCAACAACCGTTTCGTCATCGAAAGTGATTCCGGTTTTCACCGGCCGCATTTCGACCGTTTGGTCCGCCTTCACGACATATATGAACTGGCTGTTTTGTCCCACTTGAACCGCCTGCGACGGCACGACGACCGCGTTCGTCAATTCTGACAGCGTCAGCGTGACGTTCACAAATTGTCCTGGCCACAACACATTATTTTCATTTGGGAATGTGGCTTTGAGCAGGATTGTTCCGGTCGTCATGTCAACCGCGTTGTCCACAAATGTCAGTCCACCCTGCGGCGGCGGCCCGTCCATGTTTTCAAACGTGGCAGTCACTTTCAGTGTTTGCCCGGCCATCTGCCTTCTGATTTCAGGCAGATACTGTTCCGGCACGGCGAACTGGACGTAGATAGGATGAATCTTGTTGATCGTAAGCAAAACGTCGTCCGGCGCCTTCACAACATTTCCTTCGTGAATTTGCAAACTGCCTGTCACACCATCGAATGGCGCGCGGATTTTCGTAAACTCCAGATTCAATTGCGCGTTGGTGACCACCGCGCCGTCCGCCGCGACCGTGCCCGCCAATGCGTCATAACCCGCTTTGCTCGTGTCAAATTCGTCCTGCGAAACCAGTTTTTGATCCAACAGCTTTTGTTCGCGGTCGAACTGGATTTTTGCGTTCGCCAATTGGGCATTATCACGCGCCAGATCCGCTTTTGCCAATTCCAGCGCCGCCTGCATCGGGCGCGGGTCAATTGTGAACAGCAGCGCGTTTGATTTCACCTCCGAGCCTTCCTGAAAATGCACCTGGCTAATGATGCCGCCGATTTGCGAGTGAACCGTCACCGTTGAAACCGGCATCACATGACCGACGGGCGGCGGATCGATTTGCACCGGCACATTGGTCTCGATTGCCGGCGCCACAAGCACTGGCACACCCGCTGCGGCTTTTTTGACGCCACCCGAACAGCCGCCAGTCAATATTGCCGCCGCCAGCACGAAGAGAAATGGGAACAGGATTTTTTTCATGGCTGGTTATTTCACAAAATTGATTTTGACCCGGCCGCCGGTTTGCGCCGGACGGAATGCCGCCGCAAAACGGCGCAAGAATTCGGCGCGCTCCTTTTGGAATTTGGGATCGGAAACCGGACGGCCCATGATAAGCCGCGTCAATTGCGGAAATGCCGCCGGAAACATCGTCAGCGACCGCATGGCCAGCATCACGTGGCGCGGGTCGAATTCGGCGGAAATCTGGCCGCGTGCCTGACGCTGCCGGATACGCTCCAGTCCGCGCGCCGTCGCCGACAGCCGGATTTTTTCGTCAATTACTTTTTGCGCATTGCCTTGCAACGCTTCCCATTCAAACAAGCGGACCCAGTCCGTATCCTTGCACGCAGCCTCGAACCAGAACGACAGGCTTTCCGCCGGATCGCCCGACAAATTTTCAGCCCATGCCTGCCGTTCGCTGATTTTCCGGCGCAGCACCGCCTTGAACAGGCCCTCCTTGTTGCCGAAATAATGATAAAGCATCCGCTTGTTGATCGCCGCGCGGCGGGCGATGAAATCCACGCGTGCGCCGGCGAAACCTTTGGCGGCAAATTCCCTGAGCGCGGCGGCAAGAATGCGCTCGCGCGAGCGTTCCGGATTCCGCGTCGCCACACCAGCCTTGTTTTTGACGGGATGTGTCATGAATCAGGCTATAAGTAACCATCAAGTTACTTGAAATGCAAGCCTGATTATCGGTGTGATTGGACCCCGTCATCCCTGTGCCGGCCCCGGCGGATTCGAGGGTGTGTTCGTCTGCCGGATTTCCCGGACCATTTTTGCCGCCGCCTCCTTGGAAAGGCCATGCGAAACGGCCACACCAAAGCGCCGCTTCAAATAATCCTCCAGACGGATCCATTCGCCCTCGAATTGCACCTGGCCGGTCCATGCGCAGATGGTGACTATCTGGCGCAGGTGTTCGAGCCGGAACAGGATGGCGATGATGGCCATGAGCGCGATGGCTGTCACCCCCACCAGGACAAGCGATGCGGTCTGGTCGAATAGAAATCTGGCCTCGGCGGTTTGCTGCCGCGCGACCAGCAAATCCGTCTGCTGTTCGCGCATGCGGAACAGCACGCCGCGTATCTGGTTGATGGTGTCCCGGCCCTGATCGGTCAGCGCCACCGCCACCACATCTGCCGAATTGGTTTTGCTGAAGGCGACGGTGCCAGGATTGGGAGCCAGCCGTTTGGTGACGAGACTTTGCATTTCATCCAGGCTGGTTTCCTGGGCTGGATTGCCATGAACCAAAATTTTCAACTGTTGGATGTTGTTGTTGATGGCTGCCATGGCCGTGTCATACAGGGAAAAATAGTCCGCGCGGCTGGTCAGGAGATAACCACGCTGGCCGGTTTCCGCGTCGGCGACTTGTGCCTGTGTTTCCTCCAGCAGGTTCAAAACCTTGTAGGTTTGGGTCACGGAGGCGAACGCGGCGTTGAACTGGCCGTTCGTCACGTGGGTCACCCAAGCCGTTGCCAGCAGCGCAAACGCGGGCAAGCGCCAGCCCGAACCAAAACGCGGTTTTGCGTATGCTTTTCATTGGTATCATGGAAAAGCCGACCGGCTCACATCGCCGGCTTCTGTTTATGCCACGCAGTATTCATCTCATAGGCGTGGGCAATCTTCAAGAGCGTTTCTTCGCCGAATGGTTTGCCGAGCAATTGCAAACCAATGGGCAGCTTCGGGCATTTTGTGAAACCGCACGGAACACTGATGCCGCAGATGCCCGCCAGGTTGCATGAAATGGTGAAAATATCGCTCAAATACATCTGCAACGGATCGTCGGATTTCTCGCCGATCTTGAACGCCGCCGTCGGCGAAGTCGGCGTCACTATGGCGTCCACTCTTCTCGAACGCCTTCAGAAAATCGTTGCGGATGAGCGTGCGGACTTTTTGCGCCCGCAGATAATACGCGTCGTAATAGCCGCTGCTCAAAACGTAGGTGCCAAGGATGATCCGCCGTTTCACCTCCGCGCCAAAACCCGCGCCGCGCGTCTTGGAATAAAGTTCAATCGGATCGTTGCCGTCCACCCGCGCGCCGTAGCGGATGCCGTCGAAGCGCGCGAGATTGGCCGAGGCTTCCGCCGTGGCGACGATGTAATAAGTCGCGATGGCGTAATCCGTGTGCGGCAGCGAAATCTCCACAATTTCCGCGCCGAGTTTCTCAAGTTGTTTCACCGCCGCGTCCACCGCCGCCTTTACTTCCGCGTCGAGACCGCCAATCAGGTATTCCTTCGGCAGACCGAGCTTCAGGCCTTTGATTGGCGGCCCGTCCGGCGAGGACCCCGTCAGCGCGGCGGAATAATCCGGCACGGGTTGCGGCACACTGGTCGAATCGCGTGGATCGTGTCCGGCAGATGCCACCCAACAGCGTCGCCGCGTCGCGGACATCCTTGGTGAACGTCCCGATTTGGTCGAGCGACGATGCAAACGCGACCAGACCATAGCGCGAAACCCGGCCGTAAGTCGGCTTCAAACCGACACAGCCGCACAGCGCCGCCGGCTGGCGGATGGAGCCGCCGGTGTCCGAGCCAAGCGCGGCCAGGCATTCGTCCGCCGCGACCGCCGCCGCCGAGCCGCCGGAAGAGCCGCCGGGAATCCGTTCCGAGTCCCACGGATTGCGCGTGATGCCGAACGCGGAATTTTCCGTCGAGCTGCCCATGGCGAATTCGTCCATGTTCAACCGGCCAAAAACAATCGCGCCCGCCGCCTTCAATTTTTCCACAACCGTTGCGTCGTAGGGCGAAATAAATTTGCCGAGGATTTTCGAGCCACAATTAAGCGGCTGGTTTTTCACGGCGAGAACGTCCTTCACAGCGACAGGCACGCCGAGCAGCGGGTGGCCTGCCGTCGCGGCCGTTTTGCGCGAGCAACTTGTCCGCTGCATCCGCTTGAGCCAGAGCGTCATCACTGTCATGGCTGATGAAGGCGTGGATTTTTCCGTCCACGCGCTGAATCTGGTCGAGGCACGACTGCATCGCCTCGCGCGCAGAGACTTCGCGCCCGGCCAGCTTGGCCGCAAGTTCGGAAATGGTGAGTTGATTCAGCATGATTTTTAACGCAAAGGCGCAAAGATGCGTGGACGCAAGGAACGAAAATCGCATTGCGATCTCTGTGCCTTTGCGTCTTTGCGTTGATTGTTTTGACATGTAAATCATTCCACAATTTTGGGAACAATGAACAGGCCGTTGGCCTGTTGCGGGCGCGTTGCGCAGGGCGTCGTCGTGCGGAAGTGACAGACGGATTTCGTCGGCGCGCGTGACGTTGACCATCGGCACGGCGTGCGCGGTCGGCTCGACGCCGGTCACGTCGAGTTCCTTCAGTTTTTCGATGTAGCCGAGGATGCCGCCGAGTTGCGCGCCGAGTTTTTTCTCCTCATCGGTTGTGAGATGCAGCCGCGCCAGATGCGCGACGTATTTGATGTCAATTTCAGGGCAGCCATGAGGCGGAGTTTCAAGTTTCAGGTTGCAAGTTTCAAGCCGCAACTGCGTTGAAACCGCCGAATTGAGCCTGGAAGCGGGAGTAGTAGCTTAAGATCGTAAATCCGAAATCGTGAATCGGATCATTCCTCATCAAACTTGCGTTTGACGAGGGCTTCGAGTTCGACGATGGCCTGGGATGCGTCCGCGCCTTTGACGTGCAGCGTCAGTTTGCTGCCGGGGCCGGCGGCCAGCATCATCAGGCCCATGATGCTCTTGCCGTTGATTTTTTCGCCGTCCTTTTCCACGAAAATTTCGCACGCAAACCGGTTGGCGGTCTTGACAAACAGGCGGCAGGCCGGGCGTGGATGCCCAGCTTGTTGGCGATGGTCAGCTCCTTGGTGAGGAACTCGCCATCCGGCAGTTTTTTAGCGCTCATCGGCTTGCTCATGTCACTCTAATCGAACGGACGCAATTTCACCACTGAATTTGTCATTTTGCCGGTGGCGTGTTGCCCGGGCTCATGTGGGCGATCAGCCGTTCGTTCAATTCCTGCGCGGCGTTGTAGCCGGACATCTTCAGTTTGGTTTGAAATGCCGCGACTTCGACAAGCCGCGCCAGATCGCGTCCCGGCCGCACGGGAATGACAATGTGCGGGATGTCCACGCCGAGCACCTTGACGAATTCCTGTTCAATGCCAACCCGGTCCACTTCGTCTACTTCGTTCCAGGCTTTCAGGGCGACGATGAGGTCAAGCTGCTTTTCCTGGCGGATGCATTTGACGCCAAACATGGCGGCGACGTTGATGATGCCAATGCCGCGGATTTCCATGTGGCTGCGCGTCAATTCGGAACTGGTGCCAATGACATCGCGCCCGTCCAACAAGGTCACCCGCGTCACGTCGTCGGACACGAGACTGTAACCGCGTTCAATGAGCGCCAGCACGGCCTCGCTTTTGCCGATGCCGCTTTCGCCGCGGATCAGCACACCCACGCCGAGGATGTCCACCATGCTGCCCAACTCGGTGCCGCGCGGCGCGAACATCATTTCCAGCGCCAGCGTCGCAGCGTTGATGAATTTCATCGTGACCAGCGGCGTTTGGAAGATCGGCACACCAGCCTTGGCCGCCGCGTCCAGAAATTCCCGGTTCGGCCGCAGGCCCCGGCTGAAGACGAAGCACGGGATTTTGAAAGCAAACAGGGCGGCGCAGTGTCTTTCGCGTTCTGCGGGCGAAAGCGAGCGCAGAAAATACACCTCCGCGTGACCGACAACCTGGACGCGCTTGTGGGCGAAGTAGCGCGTGAACCCGCTCAACGCCAGGCCGGGACGGTTCACCGTCGGCTCGCGGATGACGCGCTGGAGATTTTCCTCACCCGCTATCAGCCGCATCTGCAGCGCGGCGCCGTGCTGCCTTGTAAAATTGTTCAACCGTGACGGATAAGCGCGCCATAAATTTATAGATTAAATTCCGGTCCCAGGTAAATTTCCCGCGCCTTCGAGTCGTTCGCCAGAAATTCCGACGAACCCTCCACCAGCACCTGACCTTTGTGGATGATGTAGCCGCGGTCTATCAATTTCAAGGTCTCCCGCACGTTGTGGTCGGTGATCAGAATGCCCAGCCCGCGCTCCTTCAGCCGCCGCACAATCTTCTGCACCTCATAAACCGCAATCGGGTCAATGCCGCTGAACGGCTCGTCCAGCAGCAGCATTTTCGGGCTGGTCACCAACGCGCGGGTGATTTCCAGCCGCCGCTTCTCGCCGCCGCTGATTTGATACGCCATGCTCTTGGCAATGGGCGTCAAATCCAGCTCCTCCAGCAGATACTTCAGCCGCACCGCGCGCTCGGCCGAGGTCAACTTGCACGTCTCCAGTATCGCCAGGATGTTTTGCTCCACCGTCAGCTTGCGGAATACCGATGGCTCCTGCGTGAGATAACCGATGCCCAACCGCGCGCGCTGATGCATCGGCAGCGGCTCGATGTTGCGCCCGGCGAACTTCACCGCGCCCTCGTCCGGTTTCACGATGCCGACCACCATGTTGAACGTCGTCGTCTTGCCCGCGCCGTTCGGGCCGAGCAGCCCCACAATTTCACCCGCGCCAACATTGACCGACACACCGTCCACCACGCGCCGGCCATGATACACCTTCACCAGCTTTTCCGTGGTGAGCAATTGTCCCTTTGCAAATGTTTCGGTCGTGGCCATTACGAAATCATTCCGGCGCATCAATTTGTTTGTTTCGGCGGCGGCAAATTTGTTTCCGCCTGCGCGCCGTTGAGGTTCTGCCGGAAAACCATGTGTTGGTCCGTTGCAGTCAGGCTGTTGTCGGCGCGATTCCAGATGATGGGTTCACCAGTCATCCAGCCCTGCGCATTTTCAACCTTTGCGTTGCCCGTGAGCGTGACCGTTTCGTTCGTCACCGAGTCCTTCACCTGGAAATCATAAACCGCCTTGTCGCCCGTCGCGTGCATGGTCTGGCCTTTTGAGTCCGTCCCATAGATCACAACGTTCGTTTCGGCAACAATGTGGTTCACATGCCCGCCCGACTGCGGCAAATCCACGACAAGCCATTCGCAGGTCAGTTTTATGTCCGG
>CAWHCL010000013.1:0-118940 GCA_963827815.1 uncultured Verrucomicrobiae bacterium
CTGTAACACCTCTTCAGTTCGTACGTATTGCTGATCGCACCGCACATACCGCCGACGCCGTGAACGCTCCACGCATCCAGCGCATCGTCCATGCCCAGCCAGCCTTTGATTTTGTAGCAGAAGAACCACGGAATGGTGCCGGCGGCAATGCCAATCCACATGGCGCCGGAAGGCAACACGTAACCGCAAGCCGGGGTGATGAGCACCAGGCCCGCCACCGCGCCGGAGCAGAATCCAAGCACCGTGGGCTTGCCCTTGACAATCCAGTCCCACATGGGCCAGACGAATGAGCCAACAGCCGTGGCAAGAGTCGTGGTTGTAAAGGCGTTGGCCGCAATGATGTCGCCTGCAACCGCGCTACCGGAATTGAAGCCATACCAGCCCACCCAGAGCATCGAAGCGCCGATGTATGTCAGCACAATGCTATGTGGTGGCATGGGTTCCTTCGGATAACCGATACGTTTGCCGAGGATGATGCACAGGATCAATCCCGTCCAGCCGGAGGTCATATGCACGACCGTTCCGCCCGCGAAATCGAGGCCATGAATCTTGGCGTTGGCATTCCAGCAGCCGTTCATCAAGCCATTGATGCCCCAAACCATGTGGCCTTGCGTATTATACACAATCAGAATCCACAGGGTCATGAAAACGCAGATGGCCTTGAACTTCATGCGTTCGGCAATCGAGCCGACAATTAGCGCCGGGGTGATGATGGCGAACATCAATTGGAACATTGAAAGCACGTTTTCCGAAACCCAGTAGGAATAATTCCCGTTAGGCGCGGAAGTGACTCCCTTAAACATCCAGCAGATTTTTGGACTTCCGACAATGGCGGGAATCAAGTCTTCCTTGGCCGCTGCGCCAGTGCCGCCAAAAATCATCCCGTAACTACAGATATACCACAAAATCGTGGTCAAACCTGTGATCAGGAAGCATTGCGCAAGCACGGAGAGCACGTTCTTCTTGCGGACGAGACCGCCGTAGAACAATGCCAGACCGGGCAGTGTCATAAACAACACGAGTGCCGTGCTGGTCAGCAGCCAGGCATTGTGTCCGGGGCCGGGATAATTAACGGTCGCACCCGTGCTATTCTGCAGGCCACTGTTTATGATTGGCGATGTCACACAGATGTTGCCGTTGGTGTCCTTCAACGGCGCGGTCGGGTCGCCATTTGAAATATAGGCTTCAACCGATTCAAGGCGCTGTTCTATCGAAGCCGCTGGCAGCGGTGCCGGAGCAGCCGCAGCCGCGTTGGTGGCTGCCGCCATGGCATTCGTCGCATCTGCCATCGCATTGGTCGCCATCATATTTGTATCCTGTGCGAGAGATGAAAACGCACCCATCGCGGTGGTTGCAATTAAAGCGAGTGTTAAAAGAATTCGTTTCATGATATTATTTTTAGTGAGGTTCAAGTTGTTTGGATTCATTAAACAGCCGAATCGCCCTTCTCTTCAGTGCGGATTCGCACGGCCTGTTCCACGTTGGAGAGGAACACCTTGCCGTCGCCGATCTTGCCGGTCTTGGCGGATTTGACGATGGCGCCAACCGCGGCGTCAGCCTGGCCGTCTGTCACGACGAGTTCGATTTTTATCTTCGGCAGGAAATCCACTGTGTATTCGCTGCCGCGATAGATTTCGGTGTGGCCCTTCTGGCGGCCAAACCCCTTGACCTCGCTCACGGTCATCCCTTCGATGCCGATTTCGCTAAGGGCGTCCTTCACTTCCTCAAGTTTGAACGGTTTTATAATCGCTTCAATTTTCTTCATATGTTGGTTTGTGTGGTTGATCCGCCACCGGCTCATGCCAATTCGCGGTCGCGTTGCATTGGCTTAAGCAATGCCGATGCCAAATGCGCGCTGGCTCATAAAACACACGGTTTTACAGCGGAATACGTTGGAAATATTTAATCCTCAATTTCACTCAAGGTGGAATCGTGGCGCAATTTGCGCAGCGGTGAAAAATTTCACCAAGCCCTGCCGATGGTGGGGCGAGACTGCTGACGAGCCGTTTTTTGGAGTGCCGCACACGCCGCCGCTTTCAACGTTCGCGCAATCCAAGTTCCGGCTTCGCCAACACGGTGGCCACATATAATTCCATTTCCACCGAGCATCCCCTTCCCGCCTCGACAATGGTGGATTTTTTCCTAAATTGTCTGGAATGTCGTTTGACAACCAACCTTTGATTATCGCTGGCAGAACCTTTCGTTCCCGCCTGATACTCGGCACGGGCAAATTTTCATCGCCGGAAACCATGCGCGATGCCCTCGTCGTAAGTGGCGCGGAAATGGTCACCGTCGCCCTCCGCCGCGCTGATTTGTCCGGCCAACGCGACCCGTTCGCGAATATCCTGGAGTTCGTTGACCCGAAAAAATACCTACTCCTGCCAAATACCAGCGGCGCTATGAACGCCGACGAAGCCGTCCGCCTCTCGCGTCTCGCCGTCGCCGCAGGCCTGCCAAAATGGGTGAAGCTCGAAATCCATCCCGACCCCCGTTTCCTGCTGCCCGACCCGATTGAAACTTTCAAGGCCGCCGAAATTCTCGTGAAGGAAGGTTTCACAGTGCTGCCGTATATCAACGCCGACCCGGTGCTGGCCAAACGCTTGCAGGATGCAGGCTGCGCGACGGTGATGCCCCTCGGCTCGCCCATCGGCTCCAACCGCGGCATCCAGACGCGCGACCAGATCCGCATCATCATCGAACAAGCCACCGTGCCGGTTATCGTGGACGCGGGACTTGGCGCGCCAAGCCACGCCGCCGAGGCGATGGAAATGGGCGCGGACGCCGTGCTCGTGAACACCGCCATCGCCGTCGCAATCGACCCGAATAAAATGGCCGTTGCATTCAAAATGGCCGTGGAAGCCGGGCGCGCGGCATTTGAATCCGGGCCGGGCTCGCAAAGTGAAACCGCCAGCGCCACCAGTCCGCTCACAGCTTTTCTGGATTGAAAATGAATCCGCGAATTGCGCTAATTGACGCGAATTCGATTGAAGAAAAACAATTCGTGAAAATTCACGTAATTCGCGGATAAAATTATGAGCAAAAAGCTTTCCACCTCGCGCGCGCGGCAGGTTTTGTCCGCCGCGGCCAAAACCCGCGTGCTCGTACTCGGCGACGTGATGCTGGATCATTTTATCTGGGGCAGTGTCGCGCGCATCTCCCCGGAAGCACCGGTGCCCATCCTTGATTTTGAGCGAGAGAGCTTCATGCCCGGCGGCGCGGCGAACGTCGCGCGCAACCTGACTTCACTCAACATACCGACGGAACTTTTCGGGGCGATTGGAAATGATGATGCCGGGGGACAATTGCAAAAGCTTCTGGCCGGCCAGAACATCGGCTGCACCGGCCTCGTGAAAAATTCCAGGCGGCGCACGAGCGTCAAGACCCGCATCGTCGCGCACAAACAGCAGGTTGTCCGCATAGACCGCGAAACCCGCGACGGCCTGGATACAAAGCTGACCAGCAGCCTGCTTGCCGCTATAAAGGCGAAACTTTCGCGCGCCGACGCTGTCATCGTCGGCGATTACGGCAAGGGCGTCGTCACGCAGCCATTGCTGAACGAAGTCAAATCACTCTGCCGCGCGCGCGGCGTATGGTTGAGCCTCGATCCCAAGCCGGTGCACGATTTGAACTTGAGCGGGCTTTCGCTCATCACACCCAACCGCAAGGAGACCTTCGAACTGTCAAACCTGCCGGATGAGACGCGTCACGTGAACCCGTTGGCGGACAGGAATCTCATGCTCGCCGCCCAGCGGCTGCTGATTGAACTTCATCCGGCGGTGCTGCTCATCACACTTGGCGAACTCGGCATGTTGCTTTGCCAGCGCGGACAAAAACCATTCCACATCCCGACGGTGGCGCAGGAAGTCTTTGACGTTTCCGGTGCGGGCGATACGGTCATCGCAACGTTCACACTGGCGGTTGCGGCGGGCGCGTCGCCACTGGAGGCCGCGATTTTATCAAATCACGCCGCCGGCATCGTCGTCGGCAAAATCGGCACTGCCACAACATCGCCTGATGAATTGCTGGCGAGTTTCAGTAAATGAATTTTACCCGCGCAATTCGCGGATTTTCGCGAATCGGTTTTGGAAAATTTCAATTCGCGTCAATTGGCGCAATTCGCGAATGTCAAAAATGAATCCCAAAGTCACCATCCAAACCATCCGCGCCATGAAAGCGCGCGGCGAGACAATTGCTGCGCTAACAGCCTACGATTTTCCCATGGCGAAGCTGCTCGACGAGGCGGGCATTCCCCTGCTCCTCGTCGGCGATTCGCTGGGCATGGTCGTGCTCGGCTATCCCGACACCACGCATGTGACGATGGCGGAAATGGAGCATCACGTCCGCGCCGCCGCTCGCGCGAAGCCAAACGCCCTGCTCGGCGCGGATTTACCATACAAAAGTTACGAAACCGCCGGGGATGCGGTGACGAATTCAAGACATCTCGTCGCCGCCGGAGCGGAATTTGTCAAGGCCGAGGGTGGACGGAGAATCCTGCCACAGGTCCGCTCAATAGTTTCCGCAGGAATCCCATTTTGCGGACATCTAGGCATGTTGCCGCAAAGCGTGCTGGAGGAAGGCGGCTATCATGTCAAAGGCAGGATTGAATCGGAACATGAGGCGCTGCTTGCCGACGCAAAAGGCCTGGCGGATACGGGCGCATTCGCCATCGTGTTGGAATTGGTCACGCCTCGGGTCGCGAAGGAAATCACCGAAAGAATTCCCATTCCCACCATCGGCATCGGCAGCGGGCCGGATTGCGACGGGCAGATTCTGGTGACACCGGATTTGATCGGCGCATTTCCGTGGTTCACGCCGCGATTCGTGAAACCGCGGGCGGATTGCGCAGCGGAAATCAAGTCGGCGGTCGCCGACTGGAAAAAATCCCTGCAACCCCCGAATCCCGCCAAATAATTTTTTGATGCAACAATTTTCAAGTTAGTATGTTGAATCATAAATGAAAATATTTGCCGCCATCCTGGTTCTGGCCCTAGCTGCCGGCGGCTGCACAACAAAGTCAACGGCGCAGGCGAGGGCGCAGCAGGCTTTTCTCGCCGGCCAGAATGCGGCACTGCTGCAACAGCAGGCGGCGCAATTTTCAGGCGTCACCATTGTTGGACCGGTGCAAAATCAGCAGGTGCCTTGGGTGGCCGGCCTCACGCTTGCCCAGGCCATCGCCACGGCAAACTATCTCGATTCGCACGAGCCG
The DNA here is from genome assembly GCA_963827815.1 of uncultured Verrucomicrobiae bacterium. Lineage (GTDB taxonomy): Bacteria > Verrucomicrobiota > Verrucomicrobiia > Limisphaerales > UBA11358 > UBA11358. The sequence continues at coordinate 5,207 of CAWHCL010000013.1, forward strand.
GGCCAGATCATCATCACACGCCGGGGCGAAAGTGCGCAGCTCGACCCAAAAGTCCTGCTCAACGGCGTCCAGGTGCCTCTGGAACCGGGCGACGTGATTGAATTCAAGCCGTGACCGGTTAGTTTCTCCCTCCGAAAGTTTTTTTCATAATTCTTTGGCTTGGACAGCCTTTGTCCTACCCCTCCTGCCAGAATGTCGCGCAAGAAAGGTTAAATATGACAACAATAAACGCGACAGACAAACAACTCGAACTTGGATTCAACGGCCTCCCGCCGCGCGCCTGCACCGCCGGACGCGAAGGCCGCATCGCCCGCGCAAACTGGTGGTTCAACCGGATGCGCACCATCGTGGAACAGGCGATGGACTGGAACGCCATGGCCGAGCCGCGCCCGGAACAAATCTGGATGCCCGGCGCAAACCGCGAAGTGAAGGTCTGACGAAGATTGGATTGGGGGACAAATGGATTGTTGGATGATTGGGCCGGCTGCCGCACCCCTCCATTAATCCACTAATCCATCAATCCGCTTGTATCCTGCGCGCACAAATTCGCGGAGTACGGACAGTTCCTGCTCGCCCGCGATGGTGTGGCCCTTGGCAAATTCACGCCATTCCACATTGATGCCGGCGGCCTTTAGCAGCGCAATCTGCGGACGCACCCTCGCAATCGGCACCATCGTGTCGCTGGTCCCGTGCGTCATCAGAATCCGCTGCTGGCGCGCGACTGGCCAAAGCTCCTTCAACAGTTTATCAATCTCAAAGACCCAGCCGCTGATGCCCACCACGCCCGCGAATCGGCGCGGATGGCGCAGGCCGGTTTCGATGGCCATCAAACAGCCCTGCGAAAAACCGCCGATGGTGATTTGTTTCGCCGGATAATCCTTCGCGCCCAAATCATCCAGCAATTCAGTGAGCATCTTCCGGCTGCGCAGGATCCCGGGTGCCATGTCATTCAGGTCGAACCACGAGTAACCGCCGAAGTAATCGTCCGGCGCGTTGACGAGCAGATAATTCAGCCACGGCAGGCCCATAGCCTCCGGCAGCCAGCGATAGCCGTCGATGCTGTCGCCCAGGCCGTGCAGCATCACCATCAGCCGGGAGCTTTTCTCGGTGGCGGGAATCAACTCGGTTTGCAGCATGAAATCATTTTGCCGGGAGGGCGGCTTTCAATTGTTGAGCGGTGTCATCCAGCCATTTCATCAACTGCTTGTGCTGGTCGTCGGTGAGGCGCGCCTCCGGATGCAGGGCCGTGTATTTGGCCGGGGGCATCTCCTTGTAATCCAGCTCCTCGCTCATCCGTTCCATTTTCTTCGCGGCTCGTTCGGAATCCTTCGGCCACTCGGAAAGGTTCAAATGACGGCGCCCCTCGTTTACATCGCTCACCACCAGCCACGACGCCGGCGCGATGTGGCTATACCATGGCCACTTGGTTTCGTCCGAATGACAATCGTAACACGCCGCATGGAGAAGCGCGGCTATTTGCGGCGGCGGCGGATTATTGGCGGACAAATCACCGCCTGGCTCAACCGGCGGGTTTGTGCGCGCCGGATTCGTGAATTGCAGCAGGGCGAACGCCGCAACGAGCGCCCATAAAGCCCATTTCAATTTCTTTTTCATTTCAATAATCAGACCCGCCAACGATGTAAAATGTTCCCGCCAGAAGCAAACTTGAAGTATGCGACATCCCGTAGGAATAATATGAAAACAATCCGGCGTTTTAACGCCGGGAATAAAACCACATCGCAAACAAGTCCCTCAAGGACGACTGATATTCCCGTTAGGCTGAACTCCCTTTTCACCGCGCGTTGCCGAGTTCGTCCACCAAATCTTCCACCACCCAGTTGGCGCGTTTGGCCTGCAATTCATCCGCCGCGGCCCCGTGCTGCCAGACGGCGTAGCGGATGGTTTTTTCCACGTCCGCCTGCAACGCCGGTTGCGCGAGCAGGCCCGCGATGTATCCCGCCAGCGCGTCGCCGCTGCCGCCCTGCGCCAGATGCGGGTTGCCGGACGGGTTCACAAAAATTGCGCCCTCGGCGCGGCCAATCAGAGTCTGGTGGCCTTTCAGCACCACCCAGCAATTGCCGAACCGGCGCGAGATTTCGCGCAGCGCGCGCGGACGGTTCGCCTGCACCTCCGCCACGGTCATGTTGAGCATCCGCGCGGCCTCGCCCGGATGCGGCGTGACGACGCGGACGGCATCGCGCGCCATCGTCTGTTGCGTCATCAGCCAGTCCAGCGCGCTCGCGTCCATCACCAGCGGCGCTCGGGCAGTCGCGCCAGAACCGGCGGATGATCCCCTTCATCTGGTCGGTCGCATCCAGCGCGGCCAGGCCGGGGCCGATCAATACCCCGCTGGCGGATTCCAGCAGCGTTATATCCGTTGTCCACAATTTCACCATGGCGGATTGCAATTGCGCCGCGGCGGCGAAATAAACATTTGCCTGCGTGAACAGCGTGACGAGGCCGGGCTGCGCGCGTTGCGCCGCGCGGGCCGCCAGCACCGCCGCGCCGTGATATCCGAAGCTGCCCGCGACAATCGCCAGATGCCCGAACGAACCCTTGTGTCCGGCAACAGCGCGGCGCGGCGGGAAATCCGTCAAAATCATCCGGCTAGCGTCCAGTTCAGTTCGCCCGTGTGCGGACACGGAATCAGGCCAACGTCCCCGGCGACTTCGAGCCGCCCGACGAATGGCCACGCGGCCTGCGCGAGCATCCCGATTTTGGGTGCGCCGACGGTCAGGGTGACGGCGGCTTCAATGGCCGCGCCAAAATTTTCGCCCGTGTCCGCATTCAGGCCGGACGGCACGTCCACGGACAGGACCGGGAATTTTTGATTGGTTGACTGCGGCGATGAATTTTTTCCAGCCATCGTCAACGGGCGGTTCAAGCCGATGCCGAACAGGCCGTCAATGATGAGCGCGGGGTTTTGCTCCAACACCTGTTCGAGCTTCGGCAGGTCAGCTTCGGGGGTGGTGACGGCTAGTTTTTCAACGCGGCGGCCGTCCAGAAATTCCAGCGCGGCGACGGCATCGTCGCCGTTATGGCCCTTTGCCGGCCAGGATGAGAATCAAATCGTCCGAGCGCGTGAGTTTGCGGGCGCGCCGGGCGATTTTCTTGCCGACCCGCCGGATAACTTCGGCCTCGGTCTGGCCCGTGGCCCAAGAGGCGCTTTCCCATTCGCGCATCCGGGCGATGTTGATGACTGGAACGGACATGTTGCCAGCGTGACAAAGTTTCCGACCGCGCAAAAGCAGAATATGCGCGATTACATCCCCGTCACATAATCGTCACCCTGTTGTCACGCGATTGAAATTGTGTGACGATTCGCCGCGTGATATTCAAAGAACCGTGAAGCCGCGAATCCTTGTCGTGGATGATGAACCCGAAGCGGTTGAACTGGTCGAGTTCAATCTGAAGCAATCCGGTTACGCCGTCATCACCGCCGCCGATGGCGCCGAGGCCCTCAAGAAGGCGCGTGGCCAGACTCCGGATTTGATCGTGCTGGACGTGATGCTGCCGGAGATGGATGGCTTCGAGATTTGCAAGACGCTGCGGCTCGACCAGGCGACCGCCAAGATTCCCATCCTCATGCTCACCGCAAAGGCGGCGGAGATTGACCGCGTACTCGGCCTCGAACTCGGCGCGGATGATTACCTGACCAAGCCGTTCAGCCCGCGTGAACTTGCTGCTGCGCATCAAGAAAATCATTTCGCGCGGCCAGACGGAGGAAAAGCCGCGCGACCAGTTGCGCTTCGGCGATTTGACCATTGATATTCCACGCCATATCGCAACTTGGAAGGGCAAACCCATCGAGTTGACGGCGACGGAATTCAAGCTGCTGACCACGCTCGCCCAGCGCGCCGGGCGCGTCCAATCGCGCGACCATCTTCTGCGCGATGTCTGGGAATACGACAGCCTGATTGACACACGCACGGTGGACACGCATATGCGCCGGCTGCGCGAAAAGCTCGGCGCGGCGTCGAAGCATCTGGACACCGTCCGCGGTGTCGGCTATCGGTTTGTGGAGTAATTTGAATCGCCGTGTGGCCCGTCCTTTTCATTCTCGCGCTCGTCGCGGCTGTAGCCGTCCATTTCTGGTGGCGGCAACAATTCCGCCGCCAGCAAAAGCAATCGCTGGCGGACATTGAGGATTTTCAGCGGCGGCAGCAGCAGACGACAATTGACGCCAAGGCGCAGCAGCAGGTCTTGTTCAACTCCATGCTGGAAGGGTCTGTTGTTGCTGGATCGCAACCGAAAAATCTACCTCGCCAACCGCGCCGTTCAAAAATCTGTTCGGCATCAAGACCGAGTTGCGCGGCAAGACCGTCATGGAAGCGCTGCGCCTGCACGAACTCGCCGATCTGGTGGAGCGCGTCGAAACCAAGGGACAGGTTTTTGATCACGAACTCAAGCTGCCGGAATTGAGCGAACGCTGGCTGCAGGTGAACGCTGCCGTCATCACCAACTCAGCCGGCGAGCGCGAAGGCACCATCCTCGTCTTCCACGACCTCACCCGGCTCAAACAGCTCGAACGCACGCGCGAGGAGTTTGTCGCCAATGTCAGCCACGAACTGCGCACGCCGCTCTCGCTCATCAAGGGTTACGTGGAAACGCTGCTCGACGGCGCGCGCGGCAACCCCGAAGTCGCCGAGCGCTTTCTCAAGATCATCGAGCGCAACACGAAGCGTCTGGACTTGCTCATCCAGGATTTGCTGACCATTTCCGCGCTGGAGGCCGGGCGTATGAAATTGAACCTGCATCCGGTCGCGCTGCGCCCGCTTGTCGAAAAAGTTTTCACCGACCTGAAGCCGCCCGCCGACAACAAAAACATCACGCTCATCAACCAATTGCCGGACCTCACCGCCACGGCTGACGTCAAGCCGGCTCGAACAGGTCCTCGCCAACCTCGTGGACAATGCCATCAAATACGGACGCGCGTTGGGCCATGTCAACGTTGGTGGAAAAAGGCGGGACGATGGCAAGGTTGAGATTTTCGTGCAGGATGACGGGCCGGGCATCCCGACCGAGGCGCTGGAACGCGTGTTTGAGCGGTTTTATCGCGTGGATAAGGCGCGGTCGCGCGAGCAGGGCGGCACCGGCCTCGGCCTTTCGATCGTGAAACACATCGTGCAGGCGCACGGCGGCGAAGTCTGGGTGAAAAGCGAGTCCGGCAAGGGCGCGACGTTCTTCTTCACGCTGCCGCCGGGCGAGAAATAAACTTGGTCGGCGGGCACGCGGGTTTTATAGTGCGGCATGGTTCACGTTGGCATCGGCTATGACGTTCATCAATTGGTTGCCGGGCGCAAGCTCATCCTCGGCGGCGTTGAGATTCCACACACGAAGGGTCTCGACGGCCATTCGGACGCCGACGCTCTCCTGCACGCCATTTGCGACGCGCTCCTCGGCGCGCTCGGCGAACCGGACATCGGCCACTTTTTCCCGAACACCGACCCGCGCTGGAAAGGCGTGCCCAGCAGGATTTTCCTGGAGGAGGCCGCTCGCATCATCGCGCTCCGGCAGGGTAAAATTGTGAACGTGGATGCGACAGTCATCGCGCAGCAACCGAAGATTTATCCGCACATCAGCGAGATGAAGATTCACATCGCGGAGGCCCTGAAAATCAATTCCGGGCGCGTCGGCATCAAGGCGACGACGAACGAGCACATGGGTTTCATCGGTCGCGAGGAAGGCATCGCCGCGATGGCCGTGGCGAGCGTTGATTTGCCGGAATGAAATCGGGTCTTGGGTCTGGAGTCCGGGTTCTGGGGCAGCAACCTAATCCGAGACCCAAAAACCTAGACCCCGGAACCAAGACACCAGACCCTAGACATTATGCCCAAAGCTGAAATCAGTTGGAAGCGCGTCACCGAAGAAGGCGAGAAGCTGCAGGTTTATGCGCAGCACGTCGGGCGCGAATGGAGATTCTTCCAGCGTGAAAAGCGCTTTGACATCTGGCAATCCGTCCCTGAACCGCCCCTGGAGGACTGGCTGGAATTGCTCGACGCGGTCCAACGCCTCATCACCCGCCGCCGCTACCAGCCCGATGACGAGGAGCGGCTGCGACGAAAAATCCGCGAGCAGTTTCCCGAAGCTGGAGATTTGATGCAACGTTGTGGACAAACCACCGCATTTGGGTTAAAAAAAGCCATGCACAAATCCATTTTCCGAGCCTTCGCTCTTTTGTTCTGCGCAATTCTTTTCACCGGTTGCGCTTCGACTAAAAATCAATCCATCTAAGAACGTTTTCCATAATTGGCCGGCCAATTGCGACCCAAAAACCGTCGGCGAACTGGTCTCGGAAAACTTGCTTAAGCGCGCCGTTTACAAAATCAACGGCAAGGTTGTCTATCCCGAGGTCTGCATGGGGTTCGGCGCGCTGCGTTTTGCCGACGGCGCGGGCGACAAGGACGCTGGAACAAAAGCTCATTGACCGTTACGCCTTCATCATCACGCCGGAAGGGGGCGACCATGATTGCCACCAACCGGCACGTGGATTTCCATGTCTTCGGCGCTCTGCCGCTGGAGATTTATCTGCTGAATGGCGACACAAATTATCTCGCGCTCGGTCTGCAAAAAGCGGATGAGCAATGGGAGAATCCCCTGCCCGACGGCACCGCGCGCGAATCGCGCTACTGGGTGGACGATTGTTTCATGGTCGGTATTTTGCAGATCCAGGCGTATCCGCGCCACACACGACCCAAAATACGCCGACCACGCCGCAACCGAACTAGCCGCCTACCTCGACAAATTGCAGCAGCCCAATGGGCTGTTTTTTCACGCCGACATGAGCCACCATTTCTGGGGGCGCGGCAACGGCTGGTTCGCCGTCGCGCTCGCGGAAGTGTTGAGTTCGCTCCCGCCCGACCATCCGAAATACGCGCGGCTGATGGCCGGCTACAAAAAAATGATGGCCGGGTTGAAAATGTATCAGGCGCCGTCCGGCCTCTGGCGGCAACTCGTGGACAACGACAAGGCTTGGGATGAAACCTCCTGCACCGGGATGTTCACCTACGCGCTGGTGATCGGCGTGCAACACGGCTGGCTCGATGCGAGCTATGGCGCCGGTCGCGCGGCGCGGCTGGATCGGCCTGTGCGGTGAAATTAATCCCGACGGCAACGTCCGCGATGTCTGCGTCGGCACGAACCAGAAGGACGACACGCAGTATTATCTGGACCGGCCGCGCGTAGTGGGCGATCCGCACGGCCAGGCGCCGATTCTCTGGTGCGCTTGGGCGTTGTTGGAAAAATAGGAACGGCTCTTAACGGTGGTTTAGGGACTGGGCCAGATAATTCCTGCCATATAACTACCCAAACCTACCAGAAGAAGACTGACCACTTGAAGAATAAACGGTTTCACAGTCATCTTTATATTCAAGAAAAAGAAAATCCAGCAAACAATCGGCACAAATAGACAGCCAAAAAACCACAAAAGGCTGCGCTTGTAAGCGACAACTAAAAACATGAGTTCTCCGACAAGGCAGGTGATGATGCCAACAATCAATAGAATATAACCAAGAGCAATCATCCAAAGACTAATTACTCCCCGTCGCCCACGTTGTCGAGCGTGCTTTTACACTGACAATTTCCCCGGACGACCCTAAATTCTGCGCGATGGCCAAGCCGCCCTTGATTCTTGTTTCGCCCAGCATCGAAAAACGCGGGGTTGAGTTCCACGACTTATCTGCGAGTCTCTCAGTTAAATACGATTTCGCCGTCACCCAATCCGGCGGCATCCCCGTCACCGCGCCTTCGACGACCGACCGCACACTGCTCGCGGAAGTCGTCCGCCGCGTGGATGGCGTGCTTCTCACAGGCGGCGACGACATCAATCCCGGCCTCTACACCAAAACCCTGCCGCGCGCTGTCCGCCAGACGGTCGAACAGACTCCCGACGGCGGCGGGCGCGACTTGCGCGAACTGGTTTTGCTGGACGAGATTTTCCGCCAGCGCAAGCCGTTGCTGGCCATCTGCCGCGGACATCAATTGTTGAACATCGCGCTCGGCGGCAAATTGATCGCGGATATCCGCCGTCAGGTTCCCGGCGCGCTAAACCATCAGCGGCTGGACCTGGCAGGCAAAATCGTCCATGAAGTGGCGTTGACAGCCGGTTCGATGCTAGCCAGAATCACCCACAAGCGGAAGCTGGGTGTGAACAGCTCTCATCATCAAGCCGTTTTGGAGCCGGCCGAGCCGTTGGCGGTGGTGGCGAAGGCAGGCGACGGAATTGTGGAGGCGATGGAGTGGAAGCCGGAAGCGGCGCGACGGATGCCGTTCCTGTTGAGCGTGCAATTTCATCCCGAACGGCTCGCGGAACGTCACGCGGAACACCGCGCCATCTTTTCGGTATTTGTTGAAGCCTGCAAACTGAAGAGCAAAACATGAAAGCCAAAATTCTTATTGTGGACGACGAGAAGGATTTGCGCATTCTGCTCAAGTCCGTGCTGGAGGATGACTACTCGGTGACGGAGGTCCACAACGGCGCGGCGTTGCTAAAAAGTTTTCCTCTGGACGCTCCGGACGTGATTCTGCTCGACCTGAAGCTTCCCGATGCCAACGGCCTTACCCTGTTGCCCCAAATCAAGAAAAACTGGCCGGACACGGAAGTCATCGTGCTGACGGGCGAGGCGACGTTCGACGCGGCCGTGCAGGCAACCAAGAGCGGCGCCTATCATTTCATCAACAAACCATTCGACACGCAGGTGCTTCTGGTGACGATCAACCGGGCGATTGAGAACCGGCAGCAGAAGCTGGAGAACAATGCGCTGCGCCGCGCGCTTTCCACAATGAGCGGAAGTGCCGCGCCGATTTTCCGCAGCGCTGTCATGCAGGATATCGTCCGCACCGTCGAGCGGGTTGCGCCGAGCGACGCAGGCGTTTTGATCACCGGCGAAAGCGGCACCGGCAAGGAGGTCATCGCCGACCTCATCCACTCTTTAAGCCCGCGCGGCAAGAACAAATTCATCAAGATCAACTGCGCCGCCCTGCCCCGCGAATTGATCGAGAGCGAACTGTTCGGCTCCGTCAAGGGCGCGTTCACCGGCGCGAATGCCGACCGCGACGGCCTGTTCCGTGCAGGCCGAGGGCGGCACTCTCCTGCTGGACGAAATTTCCGAGATGTCAATGGACATGCAAAGCAAGCTGCTTCGCGTGTTGCAGGACCAGGAAGTCCGGCCGGTCGGCGGCAAGACCAGCTACAAGACCAACTGCCGAATCCTCGCCGCCACCAACCGCCGGCCCGAGGACGCCATCAAGGACGGCAAATTGCGCGAGGATTTGTTCTACCGCATCAGCGCGATCTCGGTGCATCTGCCGCCATTGCGAGAGCGGCGCGACGACATCATGCCGCTCGCGAATGCCTTTTTGAAGCGGTTCGCCGCGCAGGCCGACCGCGACTTCCACGGGTTCAGGCCCGATGCGATTGACCGGCTCACCACCTTCAACTGGCCGGGCAATGTCCGCCAACTGCAGAACGAAATCCAGCGCGCGGTGCTGTTATGCGAAGGCGGCGAGATTTCCGCCGCAGACCTTTCCATCGCCAACGCGCCCGCCAGCCCCGTGCCGGGCGCGGAACCGGATCCGAACTTCACGGTGCTCGAGGGCATCGAACGAAACGCCATCATCCAGACACTCAAGGAAGTCAACGGCAGTAAAGTTGAGGCCGCCAGACGCCTCGGCGTCGGACGCCAGACCCTCTACAACAAAATCAAGGCCTACGGGATTGAAGCCTGACCGCTTCCGAAAGAGACAGCAACGCGGGCCGCCGGGCGCCTTAATTCCCTCTCCCCGCCAAACGGGGAGAGGTCGTTTCGCAGGGTTTGATTCAGAATTTCCTGCGGCGCATTATTCTGGCCCAACGACTCCAAGCATCAAAGCTGAAATATTCAACCACGGATGGACACGGATGAACACGGATTTTAACGCAAAGGCGCAAAGAGGAGTAAGACACATAGTAACATTGAGCGCCGAACGTTGAACGGGGACCTTAAATACAGCGACGGCTCGCGGGGAGTCCTTGCGGACTGCCACCAACCCCACCGGCAACCGTCGGGGTTTCTGCCTTTACCGGATAGCTGCGTTTGAGATCCTTCAGGTCGTAGTCGTAGGTTATCTTTTCAGGCAGCGGATTAATTATTTCCAGGCCGCAGGCCAGCTTTCGGAATTCAAATCCGATGTCGAGCAGCCGGGCCATCCGGCTAAAACTCATCACCGCATGCGGCTGCCGCTGCCTATACCGCTCCATCGCCTCATGACCAGCTTCCATACACATCCTCAGCTCCGCCAGCTTCAAATCCACTTTCCGCTGGATTCTAGCCGATGGCAGACGCGGCAGCTCATCGTCTGTCCTTGGGGAACTCGGCTCCACGCCATAGGCCCTGGCTATATACGGCTCCCAGGTGGCCATCCAACGCCGGAGTTCTGCACGGTTCTCCGCCTCCCGATCCCTCACGGCTGAATCAAAGAAGGACGGGGCCAGCCGGGCCAGCCGACGATGGGAACGGATGGCCCGTCCGAAGGCGGTAAGCGCCTGCGACAGGTCATCCGGCCCACGCCGGCGGCCGCGCAGCACAGACCTGTTCAAGCAACGAAACGGGCTGCGCAGCGTAGTGCGCCCAATCCGACGATATACCCTATGTCTGGTCATCAGTCCTTTTCTTTACCAGGCCCATGGCCAATCGGCGTAAGTGGTTGATACAGCACTCAAAACTTTACCTTTTCTTTACCAAAAATCAGTTTTTGGGATGGTAAATATCCTAAATCATCCCTGCCAGTCCTGGACTTGTTCATGGTATTCGGCTGACGGTATCTCATTGATGGGAACCGCGAACAGGGTCGGGCCGGTGGCCTGGCTGATCTGGCGGCGCAGGCTGCGGGCCAGGGCGTGGAGTTGGGGGGTGGTCAGTTCGCCCACGTCCCTCTGGCTGATGGCCGCCTCGACCTTGCGGAGATGTTCGCCCAGCGCATTGACACGGTCGGTGGTGGATGCCAGCCACTTTTCAGCAAGGGCTTCCTGTTCTATGGCCTTGAGGTTTTTGATCTGGAACTGATGTTTCCGGCTCCAGGCTATGAGCGTGGGCTTGGAGACGTTGAGTTCGGTCATGATACGCGCATAGCTCCAGCCTTGGGCGCGCAGTTCAATGAAGCGCTGAACAGTTGTATCGTCGTGCATTCGGTTCTTTCTGCCGGGATTAACTCCGGCCGTTGTGACCGCCGGATAAGCCGGCAGTCGGTTATACGGGTTAAAGTGATTGAACAGGGTTATTTAGGTTAAAAGTTCGCCGGGCACGTTTGCGCGCGCCTGACCAATACCCCCGTCCCACTCAGATATTGATTTTGGTTCTCGCTCATAAATATTTCCGTTTTTGTTTGCCGGAACTTTAGCACACCGTTTTCAAAATGATTTCCCGCTCTAAAACCCGCAGTCGTCACATGCTGACACAAGCCGACAACCGCCGACAAAAAAACTGCACATTTTTATTTGACGTGTTTTTCATTTTGCATTCATGGCCCGTGCGACTCGCACTTTCTGCTTTGGCCCGGGCGCATTTATAGCACACCTTTTTGAAATTATTTTAAACCGGAAAGACCAATCACGAACAGTCGCGCACAGAACAACCCGCAGGACGAACAGAAACGAAAGAAAATCGTAAAAAAATAATTTGACGGGTTTTGGAAACGGGGAATGCCGCAAAAAAGCACAAAGGGCACAAAGATTTTCAACCACGGATGAACACGGATTTATTAACCACGAAAGACGGGAAATACTTTGACGCGAATTCCGCGAATTCCGCGAATTGGATTTAGCCGCGAAAGAACACAAAGAATTAAACGCAAAGACGCTAAGAGGCCAAAGGCGCAAAGGATTTAACCGCTAATCCACGCTAATAAACGCTAATCGCGGGGAATTGTTATCCACGATTCAAATTATCCACGATTCAAATCATCTCCAGTTCGTCCCTCAACATTTTCGCCAGTGGGCGGATTGTCTCCGCGCTGAATTCAAACCGGCAGCCCGCCGCCTGGAACAGTTCCGGCAGCGGACGCGAGCCGCCCAACGCGAGGGATTTTTTGTAGTCGCCCAGCGCCTTCGCCTTGTCGAGCTTGGAATTGGCCCAGACCTGTAGCGCGCCAAGCTGCGCGATGCCGTATTCGATGTAATAAAACGGATGGAGGAAAATGTGCAGTTGCCGGTGCCAGAGATTGGCCCGCGCAGCCTCGTATCCGGTCCAATCCACGCTGCCGCCAAAACGGTTCATCAATTTCAACCACGCCAACATCCGTTCATCGCGGGTGTGGTCCGGATGCGTGTAAATCCAGTGCTGAAATGCGTCCACGGTCGCAATCCACGGAAAAACAGCCGACGATACCCTCAAGATGGACGCGGCGGGCACGCTTCGCGTCGTCTGCGGTGGAATAAAATTCCTCGATGAATTCGTTGCCGAGCAGTTCCATGCTCATGGAGGCGACCTCGCAAAATTCAATCGGCGCGCCGCGATACGCATACAAATCCTCGTCCCGCGTCGCGAGCGCGTGAAAGGCGTGGCCCGCCTCGTGCAAAATCGTCTCCACGTCGCGCTGCAAGCCGACGGCGTTCATGAAAATGAACGGCAGCCGCGATTCCGACAGCGTGGATTGATAGCCGCCCGGCGCCTTGCCCTTGCGGTTGTCCAGGTCGAGCAGCTTCAAATCGTCCATCTGCCGGAAGCCGGACGCCAGCTCGCCGTCCAGCCGGTCGAAAATCTTCTGCGTGCGCGAAACCATTTCGCCGACTTCGCGCGAACGGCTTCAGCGGCGGGCGGTTCAGCGGGTCCACGGCCAAATCCCACGGGCGCAGTTTGTCCAGTTTCAATTGACCGCTGCGTTGCGCCTGCAACTCGCGCACGATGGGCATGAACTTCCTTTTCCACCGCGTCGTGGAATTTTGTGCAATCGTCCGGCGTGTAATCGAAGCGGCCGAGCCGGCGGAAGGCGTAATCGCGGTAGTTCTCAAACCCGGCGTTTTTCGCGATTTGTGTGCGCAACTTGATTTGCCTGTCGAAAATGTCGTCGAACTTGTCCGCCTCCTGCATCCGCCGTTTGGCCACCAGTTCCCAGGCCTCCTGCCGCAGCGCGCGGTCGGGTTCCTCGAGATAACGCCCCATCTGCACGAGCGTCTTTTCCGCGCCGCGAAAGTTGACCGTGAGCGCGCCGGTCAATTTCTGGTATTGCTGGCAGAGCCTGGCTTCCTCGGTTTCGAGCGGAACATTTTCCTGCCGGAAAAGCTCAACATGGTTTTTCACGTCGCGGTCGAAAACAAAATACCTGGCTTCGGAGGAACGAGTGCCATGAGTCCCAGTATCTTTCTCCCGCGATGAGGGTTTGGCCTCGTGCAACCCTTCCTTCCGGTGGATATAGATGTTCTCCAAGGCAAACTGGCGGGGTTTGATCAGCGGTTCGACGTTCTCCACGAAGTACAGATAAGCCTTCTCGGCGTCCGCGCTGTCCGTGTGGCAGGTCATGGCGATGTAGCGGCGCGAGGATTCCTCGTCGAGCGCGGCGTTAAGCTCGCTCCAGTCAAGCAGCCAGCGCTCGAGTTCAGCGGCGGAGCGGCATATCGGCGCGCGCGATTCCAACTGCTCGAACAGCGGCGCGATTTGAGGCCAGTCGCCGAGGTCAATGGTTTGCGGAACAAACGAGCGCGGCTTTGCGGCGGGTAATTTCCCAAACGGCAATAAATTCATGCGGGGAATTTACGATTTACGAATTACGATTTACGAGTTCTTTTTCGCGGCGCGTGCGTCAATCGCATGTCGCAAACCGGGAATATGTCAGAATTTCGTTTTGATACCGCAGGCGCGGACGACGCACCATCTGGCAGTGGCTTCAAAAATCGCGAACAATCCCGCCACCACAAGTATCAATCCCCACAACGAATAATCGCCTGCGACGATGATCCCTGCAACGAGGCACAACGAGCCGATGACTCCGCGCGCTATGCGCCCGTGGCGATCCAAGTTGGGACGGAAGAACTTGCTCACACCGCACCTTAACATAACACGCGCCAAAAGCCAAGTGTTGCCTGCGCCGGACCACAGATGCATATTGGCGCGCAAATGGATGACTCGCTTCTCAGTCAACTGGGCAAACTTGACCAGCATGCTTTGTGGGCATCGTGTCTTTGGGGCGCGATTGCGAGCGGCTATTGGATTTATGGATGGAAACAACGCGAGCTGATTCCATGTCTTGGCGGATTTGCAATGACTGCCGCATCGTTTTTCATGGGCGCGTTGCTAATGTCCCTGGTGTGCATCGCCATCATGTTCGCCGTCTGGTGGCTGCTGAAGCAGGGGTATTGATTTATCGCGGCAAATTGAAAACCTTAAAAGCCATTTGTCTTGTTCTCACGCTGCTGGCGCTAAACTCCTGTGTCAGCAGGCCAAGTCCGACCACGGCGCGGAATACCCACAAAAATTTGGCGGCGCAGGAGCCTCAAACCTACTGCCTGACCCGGCGGATTCCCGCCGCAGATGTTCGTTTCCGCTATGAAGGCCGGTTCGATTTCTCGGACACAAAGGCGCCCGTCGTCATCTGGCAGGCGAGCCGGGTCAGCATTGATTTTGAAGGTGACGCGCTCCGCCTGCTTTTCGACGACGCCAAAGGCCAAAACTTTTTCAATGCGCAGGTGGATAGCTTAAACACCGTCGTCGCCATTCTGGAGGGTAAGCCGGCCGATCCCGCGACGCTCGCCGGCTTTGGTCCTGGACGGCATCATCTCATGCTGTTCAAACGCAGCGAAGCCGCAATCGGTACGATGCGTTTTCGGGGGATTGAAATCGCGCCACAGGCACAAGCGTGGCCGTCCGCGCTGCCCGACTACAATCTCGCGATGGAATTCATCGGCGATTCCATCACCGTCGGCGCGTGCAACGAGGATGCCGCCGCCGACCAATGGGACAATCGCCGCACCCACAACTGCGCCTTGAGCTTTGCCACGCTCACCGCCGGGGCGTTTGATGCCGATTATCGCAACATCGCCGTCAGCGGCATGGGCATTGTCACCGGCTGGGTTGCGCCGAAGGCCGGCGAAATTTGGGACCGACTCTACCCGGAGACAAACTCGCCGCGCGCCAATTTGCGCGCGTGGACACCAAACATCGTTTTCGTGAACTTTGGCGAAAATGACGATTCTTATCCGCGCGCCCACGGCCAGCTATTCCCCGGCGGTTTTACTGACGGCTATATTGCGCTCATTCAAGCCATCCGCGCCGCCTATCCCAATGCCCACATCGTGCTGTTGCGCGGCGGCATGTTCGGAGGCGCGCGGAGCGAGCCGTTGCGCAAAGCCTGGGAATCCGCCGTCACTCAACTCGAAGCCACAGACAAAAACACCAGCCATTTTGTTTTCACACACTGGAAGCCAACCCATCCGCGCGTCGCGGACGATCGGGCTATGGCTGATGAACTAATCGCGTGGCTGAAGCAACAGAATTTCATGAAAGCCTACCGTTAGCCGGCTTTGGATAAACGGCCAATTCAAACACGCAAAAACCGGAAGCCAGTCTCCCGGCTTCCGGCTTTGAATTTTCGCCGTTGGTTAGAATGACCAGTTCACAATCGGAAATCCCTTGGCAAGCTTGTCGGGACAGTCATCGAACCAGCCGTTGCTCTTGATCACGTTGATGAGTCCTATTTGGACGCCGTTAAGCTTGTCGGCATAGTTGAAAGCTCCAAATTGAAGACCGTGTGTTTCTTCCGCAACATTGATCCATCCTGATTGTAATCCCTTGAAATATCCTTCGGAGACATTGACATCACCATCCTGCCAGCCAATGAAGCTTTTCTTGCTGTAATTGACAATGCCCCACTGGACGCCTGTGTACGAATCGTCATAGTTGACCAATCCCCAACTGAACCCCTTGCTGTCACCGGTGCTGCCGTTGACAAAGCCGAGGTTCAGGCTGTGCTGCGGGTTCTCGCCCCAGATGTCGAGCGCCACGCCGTTGATCTGGGTTGTCTTGGGATGGATTGCAATGTCCGGCGTGAGCGACGCTTGGAACGCCGACTCGTCGGCTTTGATGCCTGCCACACTGGCAGCCAAAGCGGTAATGATGAGTATCTTTTTCATGATTTATGTTTGTGTTTCGGGATATCAATGAACCCATTCTACGTTTTTACAATAGGATGAGCAGCCGCCGACTTCTCCAATTTGCGGCGTTCTACCGAAATGCAGCTACAATTACCGCTTCTTTGGCAGCGCGCTCGTGCCGGCATAAACGGCGTTCTTGCCGAGCAATTGTTCGATGCGCAGAAGCTGGTTGTATTTCGCCAGCCGGTCCGAGCGGCTCAAGGAGCCGGTCTTGATCTGGCCGCAATTCGTCGCCACCGCGATGTCAGCAATGGTCGAATCCTCCGTTTCACCGGAGCGATGCGACAGGACGGCGGTGTATTTGTTAAATTGTGCGAGCTGCACCGCGTCGAGCGTCTCGGTGAGCGAACCAATCTGGTTCACCTTCACGAGAATCGAATTGGCCGTGCCGGTCTCGATTCCCTTCTGGAGGAACTTCACGTTCGTCACGAACAAATCGTCGCCGACGAGCTGCACCTTGTCGCCGATCTTGTCGGTGAGTTTCTTCCACGTCGTCCAGTCGCTTTCACCGCAGCCGTCCTCGATGCTGACGATGGGATATTTGTTCACGAGCTTCGCGTAAAAGGCGACAAGGTCGTCGCCGCTGATGGTTTCGCCGGTGCTTTTCTTGAAGGTGTATTTGCCGTTGCCGTCATAAAATTCCGACGCAGCCGGGTCGAGCGTCAGGTAAATGTCCTTGCCCGGCTTGTAACCGGCATCCTTGATGGCTTGAATGATTGTTTCCAGCGCCTCTTCGACGCTGCCGAGCTTGGGCGCAAACCCGCCTTCGTCGCCAACAGCCGTGCTGCAACCCTTCTTCTTCAAAACGGATTTCAGCGCGTGAAACGTCTCGGTGATGGCGCGCAGCCCTTCGCTGAATGTCGGCAGGCCGAGCGGCATGATCATGAATTCCTGAAAATCAATCGGCGCGTCCGAATGCGCCCCGCCATTGATGACGTTCGCCATCGGCACCGGCAATACTTTCGCGTTCGGCCCGCCGAGATAACGGAACAACGGCTGGTTCAGCCCGGCGGCGGCGGCTTTGGCGTTGGCCAGCGACACGGCGAGGATCGCGTTGGCGCCGAGCTTGGACTTCGTCTCCGTGCCGTCGAGCTTGAGCATCGTTGCGTCCACCGTCAACTGGTCGAACGGGTCCAGCCCGATGAGTTTGGGCGCAATGACGTCCGTGACGTTCTTGACCGCCTTCTGCACGCCCTTGCCGCCAAAACGTTTCTTGTCGCCGTCGCGAAGCTCGATGGCTTCGTGTTCGCCGGTACTGGCGCCGCTGGGCACCGCCGCGCGCCCGAAAGCGCCGCAGCACAACGTCACGTCCACTTCCACGGTTGGATTACCGCGCGAGTCGAGAATTTCGCGCGCCAGAATTTCTTTGATTTTAGGCATATAAATTGTGGCACCATGATAGGAAGCACGCAACGCCGAGTCAAGACGGGCTTGCTCACCAAGGCAGTTTTAACCAAAAGTGAAGATGATTATTAACAGCCTGGGTTTACGCCCATTAGCAGCGTAAAAAATCCTCGACGAGCACATTGCGAAGAAGCTGGCGCTAGGAGTAAACAAAAATGCAAATAACCTGTCACAATTCCGTTTCGGTGAACATAATTGGTAAATGCAGGATAACGATGATATCGCACTGCTGGCACAATATGCCGGAGGCGACGAATCCGCCTTCACCCTGCTCGTTGAGCGGTATATCAATCTGGTCTATTCCACCGCGCTGCGGCAGGTTTGCAATCCGTCCCATGCTGAGGAAATCACACAAGCGGTTTTCGTCATTCTGACGCAGAAGGCAAAATCTCTCAGTCCAAAGACCATATTGTCCGGATGGCTTTATCAAACCGCACGACTGACAGCATCAAACTTTTCGCGGTCGGAAATCCGCCGACAGCACCGTGAACAGGAGGCTTATATGCAATCCACCCACACCGAATCAAACACGGCATCCTGGGAACATATCGCACCTTTGCTGGATGAGGCCATGGGGCGGCTCGGTGAGGCCGACCGCAACGCCATCCTTCTGCGGTTTTTTGAAAACAGAACCCCGCAGGAAGTCGCCACGACGTTAAAATTGAACGATGTGACGGCGCGCAAACGCGTAAGCCGCGCCCTGGAGAAACTGCGGAAGTATTTCACAAAGCGTGGTGTCATTCTTCCTGTGGCGGTCCTGACCGCCGCAATTTCGGCAAATTCAGTCCAAGCCGCACCGGTGGGGCTGGCGGCGACAATTTCTGCGACGGCTGTAAAAGGGGTGGCTGTCGCGGCAACCGTTTCGACCCTTGTGAAAGGAACTCTCAAGCTTATGACATACGCAAAACTAAAACTGGCGCTTTATATCGGCGCGGCAATCGTGCTGGCGGGCGGCGCAACGACGGCGGCTCTTTCGAGTGATGCGGCTGGTGCCAATGCCGCAACCGGCGAAATCTTCAAAAATGCACAAGAGAAATATGCTTCAATGACCGGTTACAGCGATGAAGGGCAAACCGTCGCCACCTTGAACGGCAGCACCCTCACCACCACGTTCGCTATTAAACTGGCCCGGCCAAATCTTTATCTCATAGAATGGCAGCAGAAAAACGAATCAGCCTTCTTTACCACTACAACCAAAACCGAGGCTGTTTGGTCAGCGGGCGCAGGTGATTATTTGGACATGGGATTGGGGGTGAAAAAACAAATGAGCAGAGAGGACGCTTTGAGCAGTGCTACCGGCATTTCCGCGAGCGCGTCGTCCAGCATTCCAGGAACTTTTTTCAAGATGAACTGGGGCAACCAGCTTGGATCTGTATCGAGTGAAAAACGACAAGCCGATGAAAAGGTGGGTGATGTGGATTGTTACGTTTTTACGAGCGAATTGAAAAAAGGCTTTACGCGAACGCTTTGGATCGGCAAACAGGACTTTTTGATTCACCAAGTCCGGAATGTAACGAGCGCTGAAGCGGAGAAAGCCATGCTGACCAAGGCCGCCAAAGATCATCCTCAAATCATGGCCAGTCTTGCAATAATGGGATTTTCCGGCATCACTTCGACTGAAACCCACACCAACATCCTCGTGAATCCAAAATTAACAGCGACTGATTTTGTCCATTGAAAGGACGAGAAGGATCATCGTCCGCCGTCCCCTTGAAAATTCGCGTGCGTGTGCTTTGTCATAGCTACCGACGTGAGTCGGCTCACACTTCACCTCACCCTTGATCCTAATGACTCACACGCGCCCGCTCGCTCGGTCCCCAGCGGGTCTTCGCTTCCGGCAAATTCCTTTCGCCGCATCCCAAACGGCTCAAGCCTCCTCACTCGCGGGAGCGGAGAGGGACATTATTTTTATGGGACGTTTCCCCGGGGTAGGTGTGTGTGTGTGTTCAGCCAACAGCGCATCAACCCCGGGCTATTGTCTTTCGCCCCGATGGGGCTTTCAATGGAATCCGCGTAATCTGCGGATAAAAAGTCAGCCGAATTGACCCGGCGAATTCCTGTTGTGCCGCGCGCGGCGATTTCGCAGGATGAGCCATCCAGTTTATGACCATCGGACCCGTCACCAACTCGCACCAGGAAATCAGCGTGACCGAGCCGGTCAGCCCGGCCTTCGAGCGGGTGAAGACGATGCTCTTCAAACCGTTCGACCTCGGCAAGTGGTTCACCATCGGCTTTTGCGCGTGGCTGGCGGTTCTCGGCGAGGGCGGGAGCACCGGCGGGGGAATCAACAACTCTTTCAACTATAATTCCAACAACGGGAACGGCGGCGCGGCGGCGGACAGTCTCCGCCACGACTATCATCAGGTGCGGGATTTCGTGTTGAACAACCTGAACTGGATCATCCCGGCGGCGGCGGGGGCGATGATTCTGCTGATCGCAATGTGGCTTTTGATTTTGTGGTTGAGCAGCCGGGGCAGGTTCATGTTCCTGCATTGCGTGGCACTGGACAAGGCGGAGGTGGGTGAACCATGGAATAAGTTTGAATGCGAGGCGAACAGCCTGTTCTGGTTCCGCCTCGTGATGGGATTGATTGGCCTGGTCGTGATGATGCCAATGCTGGCCGTCATCGCCGGCTTGATCGTCCGGATGGTATTGCGCGGCGAACCGGATGTGGGCGGCATCATGGCAGCGTCGGGTCTTGGGCTGGTATTTATCGTGCTGGCGATGGGCTTCGCGCTCATCCACAAGTTCACGGATGATTTTGTCGTGCCCATCCTGTTCCTGCGCGGTGGCAGATGCCTCGCGGCGTGGCGGGAGTTTTTCGGCCTGCTCGCGCAGAACGCCGGGTTGTTCACGCTCTACATTCTTTTCCAAATCGTGCTGGGCATGGCGATTGGCATTATCGTCCTCGGCGCGATTCTCATCACCTGCTGCATCGCTGGCTGCCTGATGTTCCTACCCTATATCGGCACGGTTGTGTTGCTGCCGGTGCTGGTTTTCAAGCGTTCTTACTCACTCTATTTCCTCGCGCAGTTCGGACCGGGCTACGATGTGTTCCCGCCCGCGCCACCTGCCCCGCCAGTGACTGGATTACAGCCGCACACCGCAGGGTCTGTAATTATTGCATTTACAGACTAGACTATCGGAGTAGTCTCGCTGTAGTATTGAACCCTATGACAGGACTATTAAACCTATCCACGGCCAAGCTGAAACGCATCATTGCCTTGAAGCAACAGATCGAGAAGCTATCGGCCAAACTGGAAACCCTCGCCGGCGGTTCGTCCGCCCCGGTCGGAAGACCACCTAAAAAGAAATGGACGATGAGCGCGTCCGCACGGGCCAAAATCTCCGCCGCCGCCAAGGCGCGCTGGGCGAAGGTCCACGCCGCCGCCAAACCGGCCAAGAAGAAGCGCACCATGAGCGCGGCTGGCCGCGCGAAAATCGCTGCCGCCGCACGGGCGCGCTGGGCGAAAGTTCGCGCCGCGAAGAAGTAATCCGCGCCACGCGGGCCGGGTTGGAATGAATTGAACCGCCGGACTTTAACCGGCGGTTTATCAGTCGTTTACTTCGCAGTACCATAGATGTTCCATGAGCGCCGTTTAGTCGGTCATGGAGTTCTTCGTCCTGCCCAACTCTTACTCTACTGCATACTTTACTGGCATTGTATCCGGTTTCGTGGTTTGTTAAGTCATGCCAAAGCCAGAGCACACGCCGCATCGGATTGAATTGAACCTGCGCGAAATCGGGCAGCTATTCAACACGATGGATCCCGCGCCGTTCCCGGAAAAGGACCTGGACGGCGACGCGGAGGAGTTCATCTTGAGTTGGGTGCGGGAATTTCCGCTGGACGAGCCGGTCACGCTTGTCGTCCATTTGAATGAATTTCCCGCCGATCAGAATCCGCAGTCGGTCATCGAGCAGGGCGTGCATCATTACTTCGCATATCGGGCGCGGTTGAACCGGCTGGAGTTCCGACGGCTGCTCAAGGATGGGAGACAAAGCCTGCTCATCGGATTCGTTTTCCTCGCGGCCTGCCTGATGGCGAGCCATGCCATCGGCGGCGACGAATCGTCGGGAACGTTCCGCAGCATCGCGCGCGAAAGCCTGACCATCGCCGGCTGGGTGGCCATGTGGCGGCCGATGCAGATTTACCTCTACGACTGGTGGCCGCTGCGCCGGCGCGGCAAACTCTACGTCAAGTTGAGCCGGATGAAGGTGGAAGTGCGCAAACGCGCCTGACCATCCTCGCCCGCAAACCTTGAATCCTCCGCGGCTGCGAATGGCATTACGCCGGCAGGGATGCGTCCTATTGGGCCGGAGCCAGCTTTGCCGGAGGAGCGGCCGCTGGTGGCGGAGTTTTGAAATTCAGCTGAACGTCATCTATGTAAAACGGGCTGTCGGGGCTGTCGGGCGTCTCTTGAATCCAAATGCCGTTGAAATTGGTTTTGCCGACCACATCCAGTTCATCGAGCGTCACCGTAATCTCCTGCCAGTTGTTCGTCAGGTCAGCGCGGGAATACGTGTCGTCCGACGGGGTCTTGCCGTCGAGCAACCCCTGCACTTGAATTGTTTGTCCTCCGTCCTTCCCGCCATGCGCCCAAAAGCTGACGCTTTCATAAGGCGCGGAATCAAAATTGTCGTGATAAAAATAAAGCCCCTGCCAATTTGTCGCCGAACTGACGGCGATTGAATATGCGCCTGAATGCACCGGCGACTGGTTGGTCAAATTGTGTGTCACCCAACTGTGATCTTCAAAACCATTTTCCAATCTGTCGGCGTAAATGACCAGGTTCGTCGCCGCAAAAGCCGGAGAGAGCGGGAATACAACCGCCAACATCAACACACGTAAATGGTTCGTACGCATGGGATGATTTTGACGATTCGGCCGAATCACGCAATGCCCTTTTCAAAAAGTTTTTCACTTTGCCAAGACGGGTTATTCACAATATCTTTCCTGCGGCAATGGAGTTTGCCATCCCGCATGGGAAAACCGCCTGACTGTTTCAGCGCTGATGACTCCTACGAATAAATCATTCGCAGGAGAATTATGAAATCGCCTATCTTTGGGTTGCCATCGGCGGCGCGCTCGGCAGTGTCGGGCGCTTCTGGCTCAATGGCATCGTCTCGCGGCCACTTCGGCGAAACATTTCCGTGGGGCACGATCGTCATCAACGTCACCGGCTCGTTCGTCATCGGCGTCATCGGCGGCGCTGGCCAGTCCGGAAGGCCGGATGGATTCGCAGTCACGCGCGCTTGCCACGCAATTTCTGATGATTGGCATTTGCGGCGGTTACACCACGTTCTCCTCATTCAGCCTGGCAGACCTTGAATCTCCTGCGCGACCGCGAATGGCTTTACGCCGGAGGCAATGTCATCTTGTCCGTCGTGCTTTGCATGATCGCCGTGTGGCTCGGTTACGCGCTCGGCTCGGTGTTGAGTTCAATGAAAGGAAATTGATATGGAAATCCCCAATGACGCGGTGCTGTTGCGAATCTTCATCGGCGAAAGCGACCAATGGGAGCACAAACCACTTTACGAAGCCATCGTGCTGGCTGCGCGCGAAGCGCACCTCGCCGGCGCGACAGTGTTGCGCGGGCCGATGGGATTCGGCAAAGCCAGCCGCCTGCACACGGCCAAAATACTGCGGCTTTCGATGGATCTGCCGCTCGTCATCGAAATCGTGGACAGCGAGGAGAAAATCAATTCCTTCCTTCCGATGCTGGACACAATGATCGGCGGCGGCCTCGTCACTCTCGAAAAGGTGAAGGTGCTGCATTACCGTTCCGGCGATAAATCCCAATCCGTAATTTTAGCCGGTTGGAACAGTGCAAACGGAAAGAAATTGGTCGCGCCGTCCGTTGTTTCTTGAAATTCTGAACGCATGGAACATTCCCATTCCGTCAACCGGAAAGAAGCCGAAAATGACCCTGACGCCGGTCACCGAGCCGGTAAAACTTTCAACCGCGGATATTTCGTCCATCGCCCGGCAGCTTATTGCCAACGTGGAAAGGGTGATTGTCGGCAAGCATGAATCGGTGACTTTGGCGGTGGCGGTCTGGCTGGCGGAAGGGCATTTGCTGATTGAAGACGTTCCGGGCGTTGCCAAGACGATGCTCGCGCGGGCGATGGCACAAAGCGCCGGCTGCACGTTCAAGCGGATTCAATGCACGCCGGATTTGCTGCCGTCGGATGTGCTGGGCGAAAATTACGTTGACCAGCAGAGCGGGCGGACGGAATTCCGCTTCGGCCCGCTCTTTTCCCAATTCGTCCTCGTGGACGAAATCAACCGCGCCAGTCCGCGCACGCAATCGGCCCTGCTCGAAGCGATGGGCGAAGCGATGGTCACGGCGGGCAACGTCTCCTACCGCCTGCAAAAACCGTTCATGGTCGTTGCCACGCAAAATCCCATCGAGCAGGAAGGCACGTTTCTTCTGCCCGAAGCGCAAAAGGACCGCTTCCTGATGCGGATGAGCCTCGGCTATCCGTCGCTCGCCGACGAGAAGCTGATGGTCGAGCGATTTCAATTGCGCCATCCCATTGATACGCTCCAGCCGGTGGCGACGCCCGACCGCATCTTGAAATGCCAGGAAGCCGTGCGCACCGTGAACGTGCCGCCGGAAGTCTGTGATTATATTTTGAAAATCGTCCGAACCACGCGCGAGCATCCCGCCTTGCTGCTCGGCGCCAGCCCTCGCGGTTCGCTCGGACTGTTCCGCGCAGCCCAGGCGATGGCAGCCATCCAGGGAAACGACCCTGTCTCCGCCGAACTGGTGAAGGCGCTCGCAATGAAAGTTCTCTCCCATCGCGCCATCGTCCGGCAGGAGGAAAACTTTCGCGGCGTCAAAGTCGAAAACGTCATCGCGGAAATCCTCCAGCAGACGCCGATGCCATGATTGTCCGATGCTGGCGAGGAAAGTGAATGCGTCAATGTGAATCGCTGGCAGACAATTTCCAAATTTCTCGCGCTGCGGCGCAACACCTCGCTGCTGCTTGTCGCGCTTCTGCTCGCTGGCACCGGTGAAAAGCTCTGGCTCGGTTTCGCGCCCAAATACATCGAGGTGCTTGCGCACGGCGTCCTATCGGCGGCACAAATTGTTTTGGTCATTGGACTATTCGACGCGTTGCAAACCTTTCTCGGCGCAATCTACGCCTATCCCGGCGGCTGGCTGACCGATCATTGGGGACAACGCAAATCATTACTGCTGTTCAGCGCGATTTCCATTGCCGGTTACGTTCTGGTTTTGGTCTGGCAAAGCTGGCTGGCGTTGCTGCTCGGCTCGTTTTTGTTTCTCGCATGGAGCGCATTGTCGCTGCCGGCGACACTTTCTGTCATCGCCACTTCGCTGCAAAGCAACCGGCACACGATGGGTGTGGGCGTGCAATCCATGATCCGGCGTGTGCCGATGATGCTCGGCCCGCTCATCGGCGGCTGGCTGCTCACGCACTTCGGCTGGACGGACGGCGTGCGCTACGCGCTCGCGCTCTGCATCACGATGAGCCTGCTGACGGCGGCGTTTCAATGGTTCATGTTTGAACCAGAGGTAGGGCGCGTCACTCCGTGCGCGCCGGGGCATAGCGTTAGAACTGGCGGCGCGCAGAGGACTGACGCGCCCTACCAGCCAACTTTTCTCGGCGTCGTCAAATCTTTCACGCCTGCGTTACGCGAACTCCTTGTCAGCGACATTCTCATCCGCTTCTGCGAACGGATTCCGTATGCGTTCATCATTTTATGGGCGATGGATTCCGGCGGTTTGACGGCGCAACAATTCAGTTATCTCGTCACGTTCGAGATGATCACGGCGATGCTCTGCTACATTCCCGTTGCGCATCTGGCGGATAAATACGGCCGCCGCCCATTCGTGCTGATCACATTTGTTTTCTTCACCCTGTTTCCGGTGACACTGCTGTGGGCGCACAATTTCGCGTGGCTGGCGCTGGCATTTGTCGTGCGCGGGCTGAAGGAATTCGGCGAACCGGCGCGCAAGGCGCTCATCATTGGAGAGGCGGCGCCGGAATTGCGGGCGCGGACTTACGGCGCCTATTATCTCATCCGCGATTGCACAGTAACGAGCGGCTCCTTTCTTGGCGCATGGCTCTGGTATATCAGCCCACGGGCCAATTTCATTGGTGCGGCCATCTGCGGCGCAATGGGAACTCTCTGGTTCTGGTGGTTTATCTACCGGAAGAAGAACAATTAGGCTCCGTTCGACAACATTCCCGCCCAGCGCACGAACAGCGGCCGGCGGATTGACATGCTTTCCCCGCGCGATTTCATTCTGGACAACGAATTCATTCGGATTTACAACCGTTATGTTTATATGATTTACAATTTCAAAATCTTAATCTTCTTTGTTTGTGCAATGATGTGCATATCCGTCAAGGCGGGAGCGCCTAAAGCGTCAGATTATTTCCAGACGAAACCACAGCTTGAGCTTGCCATTGCCGCAGGGAAAGGACAGACGAACAAAATCGACGCCTTGCTAAAATCGGGAGCTGATGTCAATGCACGGGGCAACTATGGCATGACCGTTCTTCTTTGGTGTTTTCTGCAACAAAATAAAAATGCATTTGAATTCCTATTGGAGCACGGTGCGGATCCTAATATTCAGATGGAAGCTAATGCTCCGGACCTAGGGGAGGTATTGGGACTGGGTGGGACTTCTGTGATGGATTTGGCTCCTCGGGACAAAGACACTTGGTATTTGGACCAAGTGCTAAAGCATGGCGGAAACCCTAATCTTGTCAATCCAGTCTCAAAAAGAACCCCGATTTATTGGGTCATGTTGTCTATCAGACAGGAGAATTTGAAAAACATGGAGATGCTGATCGCCGCCGGAGCTCAAGTGAATTTTCAAGATGGGCAGAGGGGGTATACGCCTTTAATGTTTGCGGCCATATCTGACCGATATGACATGGCTTATGCCCTGTTGGAAGCGGGTGCCGATCCGACACTAAAGGATATTCGTGGTCATACAATAGTCTATTTTGCTAACAATGGAGGACCTCACCTTGATCAGAAAGGTTGGGTATACCCATGGTATCTAAAGGTCATTGATCTTTTGAAGTCGAAAGGAATGGATATGGATGAGGGAAAACCAAAGTGAAAAAATGAATTTCACACGCCATTTCCTCACTTTTGGGTAGTGGTACAGTTTGAAATTACAGAGACGAAGTCTGCTGGGGATGTTTTAAGGTCTTTCTGATTTGCATCAGGATAAAGACAGCACACCCCCAAAACAATGCCGTAGCAACCAAGAGAATTGTAACAGCCGTGTATCCCGTAGTGTCGCCCATATCGAAATTGGGGATTTTCGATGCGACCCAGGCCAGCCAAAAAATGACCGACATAAGAAAAGTTAAGCAAGCCTCGAAACTCGTCTTGGGGTGGGGTTCTATATCGGAATAAAAAACAGCTAGAAAATAGATCAATGCCAATCCGAAAGCAGTTATTCCGCTGCCAATTAAGAAGGCTTTGATTATTTGCCGCTTCACATTTTGAACGTGAACCCTTTTCGCCCAGAAATCAAGTAAGGAGGCCAATAATTTCTTCCAAGCTCCAAACGTGGTCAGAAATCCCCGCTTCCATCGCTGGTGTCACGCGCAACGTCTGGTGAACGCGGGCAAAATTGTAATGCATGTAATGCAGGGCAATCGCCGCTTCGTGATTCTCAATCTTCTTTGAAAATGCGTTCGTCAGCCGCGTGAATCGGCGCATCTGCATTCTCATCGTTAGGTTTTGCCGTTCCGTGTGGCTGGTCGAAATGTGCGCCCGTTCCGGTTTGCCCGAAATGATCGCCTTGCGTGCGCCCATGCATTGCGCCGGACTGTAACGCGCTTCGCCAGCCCGTTCCGCGCCGTAAATCTTCACCAGCATCGCGTAATCAATGTCGCTGCCAAAAGCATCCTCAACCGCCGTCAGATACGGCTTGTGGCCGTCTGTGGTCAACTGGACGCGATGCGCCAGCCGTCCGGCCAAGTCGTGCATAAAATGATTTGCCGCGCCAGCATCACGGCTGCTGACAAACCAGCAGGGGACAAGTTTCGTGTCAGGGTCGAGCGCAACCCAAGTCCATACGCTGCCAACGCCAGCTATCCCTCATGTCTTCCGGCACGTTTTTATCTTTGGCATAAACGAACGACCAGATTTCATCGCACTGGACGCGCTTGCAATTCAGATTGCGGAAAACCTTGTCCTGATACGCGGAGCAGGCCGCGCCAAGTTCAACCAGCAGCTTTTGAATCGTCGTGCGGTGGATATCAGAATCCGTGAATCTGTCATCCCACATGTTTTGGCAAGTTAATGGCAATTTCTGCAAACCGTCTGCCAGAACCGCCCCGGCCATGTCTGGACTGAAACCAGCGCTTTCTAAAACGAAAAAAGCGTTCGCTGAACCGGTTTCAGCGACTTCTAAATCGAAAAAAGCGTTCGCTGATTTGAAAAAAGCGTTCGCTGATTTGAAAAAAGCGATTGCTGAACCGAAATCAGCGATTGCTGAACCGAAATCAGCGATTGCTGAATTGAAAAAAGCGTTCGCTGGTTTGAAAATAGCGTTCGCTGGTTTGAAATAAGCGTTCGCTGGTTTGAAATAAGCGTTCGCTGGTTTGAAAATAGCGTTCGCTGGTTTGAAATAAGCGTTCGCTGATTTGGAAAAAGCGATTGCTGATTTGAAAAAAGCGTTCGCTGATTTGAAAATAGAAGATGGTTTTTGGGTCAAAAACGGCAAAAAACCGGGTTTCTTGAGTGGTGCCGGAACCGGCTTGGACGCTGGATTTGACGGAACCACCTGCAAATACGGGCTTTAGGCTGGAAACGGGCATTTTTGACGAGATTGTAGGGCACGACGTAAGGAGTGCTGACCCAAACGCCTCGTCACCTCGTCGCCTACAAATTGGGACGCCACCTAGGAAACGGGCTTTTTGGCTGGTTTTGCAGGGGATTTGTAGGGCGGGACTGCTGCTCTGCCGGGAATAGCGGCGCGGCAGCGCCACCCCAAAAACAATGCGGTATTTACCACTCCAATACGGACTGATGAAATTGTGAAAAATCAATGTGGACAAGGCGGGCTGGCGGATTTAGGTTCAAAACCGTGAAACAGGATAGACTGCATTCGGAAATTGATAGGCTGCAAACTGAGCCGTCCATTATCTGTTAGGCATCGTTCGCGCTTATGTGGCAAAGATACATATTTCGGATGCACTGGAAGCATGGCGGCAAGATGTATATTGATGAGTTGCCAGCCGACTCAAAAGAAGAGTCGGCGTTGTATTTTATAGACCATAAGCGTGACGACGTTACTTTGGTTCGAGTTGAGCCGATAGGCCCAGATGATTGCGGCGTTCGAGAGTTTGCACATTCGCCACTTTCGCCTTTTGATCCATTGAGGGCACGTCGCAGATTGGATAAGGACGAGGATGTTTGATGACCACGATGGCTAACACCGCGCGAGGCTGTGTGAAATGTCCCGGCCTGAAACCGGTGTGAACCGATACCGAAAATGAAACCAAAAGGCCAATCCGTTACGGTCGCCGCCCGGTTCGCGGCGAAGTTATTCACTATCTGCTGCGCAGCCATTCCATGGACCCGCTCGCAGTTCATGAATAACTTCGGATAACCTATATTGGATCGTTAGGCTACAAGAGTATGATGACCTCGACATCATCCAGAATTTTGAGAGTCGCCCTATTTATTCTCGTGCCGGTGGCTTACTTGAGCATGGTCTTGTGGCGGCCAGCCGGTGAATATACAAAGCATGGGCGCGCGGGAGTGTCTCCATTTTGTGTTGTTTTGATGCTGGCGGTCTTTTTGGTTTGTTCGTTGTCTTGGAGCCAGCATCGTGTAGTTGCCGCATTGGGATTTATCGCTTGTTTTCTTTGGCTGGCGATTACTTTACTTCCAGTCCTTTGAAATATAAAAATGTTGTGGCCTCCTAACTTCGGACAACCTATATTGCATCGTTAGGCGACATCAAGATTATGCCGCAAAATCCTAGTTCACCAAAGAAACCGTTGGCATTTGCATTGATTCCGGCAGGCGTCAGCCTTTTTTATTCACTTGGGTATCGCGGTAAGCACAACCCACCAGCACCACCAGTTGGTTTTGCTAAGTGCGCGGAGATTTTTATTTTTGTTTACATTGTTGCATTTGTAGTGGTTTATATACTTAGATGGCTAGGCGTGCCTATTGACCGCAGCGACAAATAAGATATGGACACTTCGTTCACCACCGCTGATTTAGTTGGCCGCTGTATTGACAATGCTATCTGGCTGGGCATCGGCATCTTTGGTTTACTATATTATCCTTGGAAGATACGCCGAGACATTAAGGCTAGTATATTGACGGACGGACAAGGAAAGTCGCGGCTCCAAAAAGTTCGGATGCTTTGCTATTTTTGCATCGCTATGGGTGTTTTTAGGATATTGAGAGTGATACCATGATACCCACAACGTTTCCGCATCCTATGAGGGTTCATCGGTCAAGCGTTAAGTGAATGGTTTCATTTTTGCGGAGTATCTTTCTATGGAAACCGAATCGAGTAACCTAAATTCGACGTTAAGCCGCATTTTCACATGACACACAGTAAATCCATCAAGCTCAAGGGCAACATCCATCACAGCGTCTGCCGCTGGTGTTACGACAAGATCAAGCTGGACGACCTTTGCGCCGCCGGCAAGGAGATGGGCCTTGTCGCCATTGACCTGCTCAACCCGCCTGATTTCGAGACCGCCCGGAAGCACGGCCTGACCTGTTCGATGGTGAGTTTCCCGACGATTGACGGTCTTGGCGGCATCACCAAGGCGTGGAACCGCGTGGAGCATCACGACAAGCTGGTGCAAGCCTACAAACAGCGGCTCAAGGAAACGGCGGACGCGGGTTACGAGCGCTTGATTTGTTTCTCCGGCAATCGCGCCGGCCTCGACGATGCCCAAGGGCTGGAGAATTGCGCGGTTGGTTTGAAGCGCATTTTGCCGCTGGCGGAAAAATTGAAGGTGACGCTGTGCATGGAATTGCTGAACAGCAGGCGCGACCATCAGGATTATCAGTGCGATCATATCGCATGGGGCGTCGAGCTGGTGAAGCGCATCAGTTCCGTGCGGTTCAAGCTGCTCTATGACATTTACCACATGCAAATCATGGACGGCGACGTGTGCGACACCATCCGCGAGAACCATAAATACTTCGACCATTACCACACCGGCGGCGTGCCGGGGCGCGCGGAGATTGACGAGACGCAGGAGTTGAATTACC
This sequence comes from uncultured Verrucomicrobiae bacterium, assembly GCA_963827815.1. Taxonomy (GTDB): domain Bacteria; phylum Verrucomicrobiota; class Verrucomicrobiia; order Limisphaerales; family UBA11358; genus UBA11358. The sequence continues at coordinate 35,977 of CAWHCL010000013.1, forward strand.
CGCGCATCATGCAGGCGATTGTCGCGACCGGATTCAAGGGCTACGTCGCGCAGGAGTTTGTCCCGAAACGTCGTGACAAGCTGGCGTCGCTGCGACAGGCGGTGGACATTTGCGACGTTTGAATTTTTAACCTGGAAAACGCAGTTCAACCACGGATGGACACAGATGGACACAGATACCAAGCACTTGCAGAAGGCAGGCGGCTCACCCAGAGGGTGAACGAAGCGCGCAACCCAAAATCCGTGTTTATCCGTGTGAATCCGTGGTTAATGAACTCTTTGTCCGATTCCAACTGCGGAATTTAGGTTTAAGGAGTCGCGAAAGAGGGACGCGCACCTCCTGTCCGGTCTTGCAGGTAACGAACTCAACAATTGGGAACGCGGGCTACCGTTGGCCCGGGCGTGATAGGCGCATGGTATCGCCCCGTTGCAGATAGGCCGCGAACAATGATTCAAATTCCTTGAGGTTGTCCTCGACGGTGGAAAACGCGGCGATGGAGGCGAAGCAATCCAACCCGACGAGCGCATTGAGGCTGGCGTCGCGCGGATTGATGCTCAACAGGCGCTTGGTGAAGCTTTGATTCACTGTCGCGATGTCCTCGTAAATTTTCGTGAAATCTTCCAGGTTCCAATCTGGTGCCTTTCCCTCCTTTTGGCGGAAATACTGGGCAAGCAGATACATGGAGATGGCGCGGAAGAGTGTTTCCTCCAGCGTCGAGAATGGCAGGTGCGTATAAACCATCGGCCTCAACTTGTCCATGATGGGGCAGCCGCTCGTGACCATGTAAAGACCCATCATCGAACCGATGCCGTATTGCACGGTGGAGCGCTTGTGGTATTCGCGCGACTCGCTGCGGATGGTGATTTCAGCCTCCTCGATGGAAAGCGAATCCTTGAACGACTCGATGACGTCCACGAGGTTCGCCGCGATGGGACAATGCGGATGCGTTTCCGGCTTGAGCGGACAATTCGAACACTGGTGGTGCGTCAGCTTCGTCCACTGGCGGATCGTTGATGTGTTATCGGCGACGAATTGCAGAGACGGCATTTGCAAACGCACGGTAAACTTCTTTACCTGCCCGTCGCGCAACTTGAACTCGTATTCGATTGAATGAATTTTGTCGTCCATCAGAATGGTTTGTAACCATAAACCACGGCGCATTTGAAGCCAATCAAATTCTTCATCGCCAATGCTTGCATTTACCAGGAAGAGGATCATAATCGGCCCATGCCCGGCCCGCTTCTCACCATTGAGCATTTGCGCGTGGATTTTCCCGAAGTAGTGGCGGTCAATGATTTGTCGCTGACGGTTGAAGCAAGCGACGTTTGCGGACTGATTGGCCCGAATGGCGCCGGCAAAACGACGACGATGCGCGCCATTTCCGGTTTACAGGAAACAACGCGCGGCTCGGTGCGCGTCGCCGGACACGAACTCGCCAGCAACCCGGATGAATTGAAGAAACGCCTCGGCTTCATGCCGGATTTCTGCCCGACTTACGACCAGCTCACCGCATCGGAATTCCTTGATCACTTCGCCCGGGCCTACGATGTGCCGAACCGCGCACAACGCATTGGCCAATGCCTCGAATTGACCTGGCTCACGGAAAAGCGCGACGCACTTTGCGAGGAACTTTCGCGCGGCATGAAGCAACGGCTCGTGCTGGCGAAAACCTTGCTGCCCGACCCGCAGGTGCTATTGCTGGATGAACCGGCAAGCGGCCTCGACCCGTTGGGCCGCATCGAGCTGCGGAAGATTCTGCTGCAATTGCGTGAGACCGGGAAAGCCGTGCTGATTTCGTCGCACATCCTCTCGGAACTGTCCGGCTTTTGCAATACGGCGGCCATCATGGAGCGCGGCAAACTCGTCACGTTCGGAACGATTGCCGACCTCGGCCAGAAAATGGGTTCGCGCAAAATGTCCGTCAAATGGCGGACGGACGGCGACAAGGCGCTGGAAATCCTGAAGGCCGCCAAAGTGAAGAATCTCGAGGCAACCGCCAACGGCGCAACTTTCGATTTCGATACCGGCACGGATGCGCTCGACGAATTGCTGAAGACGCTCATTGTCCAGGGCCTCCGTATATCCGAATGGCGCGGCGTCGGCGACGATTTGGAACAAATTTTTTTGCAATCCGGCGCGAAGGAGTTGATGTGAAACTTTTCGACAATCCAATCTTCATCACACAAAAGCGGCTTGTGCATCGCGCCGGGGTGCTGGCGGCCATTTTGATTGCAGCCCTCATCGGCGTGAGTTTGTTGTCCGGCCTCATCGCCTATCTCGCCGACCCGTTTAATTTCAATTTTCATTCAGCACAGGAGGCTGGCAAGGTGTTTTACGGTTGGGTGATTGGCGTGGAAATTCTAGTGCTCGTCATCGGCGGCTTCAGCCGGATTTCAAACGTGCTCGCCAACGAACGCAAAGCCGGGCTTTGGGACAGTAACCGCCTGACGCCGCTCAAGCCGTGGCAACTCGTGACTGGCTATTGGTTCGGCTCAGCGCTGCGGGAATTTTACATGGCCGTCGCGCTGGCCGGAATCGGCCTCGTCATCGTGCTGTTGGGAAGATTGTCACCGGCGCTCTGGCTCGGAACACAGATTTTGATTTTCAGCACCGCATTGTTCTTCGGATTGCTCGCAGTCCTTGTCGGGATGGTTCTTCAAAAACCGCAGGGCGGAGTCATATTTCTGGCGCTGTTCTTTTTGTTCCAGTCATTTTCGTTCACCATGCCGAAATTCCTGCTGACCAATTTCCTGCTGCCGATCTACGGCATGGCCAACTTCTTCCGCGACACGGCTGACACAGACAGTGCTGATTTTCTCAACAGCTGGAACGGACTGCCGCAAGTGTTCGGGCTGCAGGTTTATCCGGTTTTGTTAAGCCTCGCCCTGCAACTGCTCATCGGCATTTTTCTCTGGCGCGCGGCCGTCCGCAAAACGGCAGACCCATTCCAGCCGGTGCTTCTTCGCTGGGAGGCCATTACGCTGTTCACCATCGTTCTCGTCGCGCAACATGGTTTGATATGGGGACTGTGGCGCGGTCATTTTTCAACGACTGCGGACCAAGGCAGATATTACGACCGCGAATCCATCCTATCCATCGTCCACTGCGGCACGCTTTTGCTGGGGACAATCGTTCTCGCCTTCACCAGCCCGCAGCCCGAAAGTGTCCGTGTGAAAGCCATGCGCCTAGGCACCAAAAATCTTGCAGCGGTCTTTCCCGGCAGCGCCGTTTCACTCGCGCTGGCGCTGACCGCCGTCGCCGCTGTCGTTTTGTTGACGCAATGCGCGCTTTCGCTGGCGGATTCATGGGAAATCTACCTCATCGCCGTCGGCAACCTGCTGGCATTTTTCCTGATCTTTTCGCTGCTGCTGGAATTTTGCCGGCTGCGGTTCCGCCGGCGCGCGCTCGGTTTTGTCGCGCTCTGGCTTTTTGTCTTGTGCGCACTGCCGTTCATCCTTGCCGGTGTTTTCACCAACGCCGGCATTGGAAAACTATCGCTGCTGTCACCCGGCATTGTCGCGTTTGCACATCCGAATGACGAAAATCTGAACTATTTACTCGGCATCGTCGTCGCCCATTTTGGCATAGCCGTCCTTTTATTTCTTGGCTGGCAGCGGCAATGGAAAGAACTGCTGGCAAAGGCCTCCGCGATTCAAAATTGAATTGTCCCCTGCCCGTTTTCACGGCAAGCTGTGCGTTCTATGCAACAGGTCAACCTTGGGATGATTGGCGGTGGCACCGTGGGCAGCGGCGTGTTTCACGCACTCCAGATCAACGGCGGCCTCCTTTCCTCGCGCATCGGGGTCAAGGTCGCCGTCCGCAAGGTCGCGGTGAAAGCATTTGACGAGCCGCGCCCTTACGCAATTCCTCCCAAGGTCATGACGACAGACTGGCGGGAAGTGGTGAATGACCCGGACATAAATGTCGTCGCCGAACTCGTCGGCGGTACGACTCTGGCCAAGGAAATCATCCTGTCCGCGCTCAAGCTCGGCAAGCCGGTCATCACCGCGAACAAGGCGTTGTTGTCCAAACACGGCGAGGAGCTTTTCGCGGCGGCGAAACAATCAGGCGCGAATCTTTATTACGAGGCCAGCGTCTGCGGCGGTATTCCCATCATCAAATCGCTACGAGAAGGTTTTGTCGGCAATCGTATCAATGCCATTTACGGCATCGTCAACGGCACCTGCAATTACATCCTCACCAGGATGAGGCTCGAAGGCGCGGACTTTGACGCCGTCCTTGCCGACGCGCAGAAACAGGGTTACGCCGAGACACCGCCCGATCTCGACATTGACGGCTGGGACGCGCAGCACAAAATCGGCATCCTCGCCTCGCTCTCGCATGGGTTCTGGGTGAGTCCCAAACAAATCCACGTGGAAGGCATCCGGCACGTCAGCGCACTCGACATCAAGTTCGCCGGCGAACTGGGATACACCATCAAACTGCTCGGCATCGTCAAAAAACTGGACGATGGTTGCCGCGTGCAGGTTTCGGTTTACCCGACACTCATCCCGAACTCACATGTTCTAGCCAGTGTGAATCATGTTTTCAACGCCGTGTTTGTCCGCGGCGATATTGTCGGCGACACGTTGTTTTACGGACGCGGCGCGGGCAAGGACGCCACCGCCAGCGCAGTATTGAGCGACCTCGCCGACGCGGCGCTCGATTTAAAACTGGGCACGGCCAGTCGCGTGCCGCCGTTCGTCCAACACGAATGCAAGGGAGCCGTCGCGCCGATTGAGGAAGTTGTTTCACAATATTTCGTCCGGCTCAACGTCGTGGACAAGCCCGGCACGCTCGCCAAGATCGCCGCGATTTTCGGCGCGTCGAAGATCGGTATTTCGTCTGTCATCCAGCCCGAAGGCCATGAAGGTGCAAGCGTGCCGCTCATATTCATGCTCCATTACGCCCCGAACGGCGCGGTGATGAAGGCGCTCGCCAAAATCGGCCAACTGCCCGTCATCAAAGGCAAACCGGTGATGATTCGGGTGGAGAATTTCGAGTAAAATGCCTCCGCTCCTCTTTCGCAGCACCAACGGGCAATCACCCGCCATCAATTTGCGTGAGGCATTGCTCCAAGGCCAGGCGCCTGATCGCGGATTGTATTTCCCGGAAACATTTCCGCAGCTCGCCCCGGACGAAATCGCCGCGTTCAGCCAGTTACCCTATCACGAGATCGCCTTCCGCGTGCTGTCGAAATACACCGACGCCATCATTCCATCCGACGTGATGGCTTCGATTTGCCGCGACGCCTACAATTTCGAGATTCCGCTGGAAAAAGTTTATGACCGCGTGGTGGTAATGCGGCTCGATCAAGGCCCCACCGCGTCGTTCAAGGATTTTGCCGCGCGGATGATGGCGCGCCTGCTGGGACGGTTTTTGAAGGAGGATGGCAGGCAACTTACGATTCTCACCGCCACGAGCGGCGACACCGGTGCGGCGGTGGCGCACGCATTTCACAATGTTCCCGGCATCCGCGTTATTGTGCTGTTTCCGATTGATGAAATCAGCATGAGCCAGCGCAAACTGATGACCACGCTGACCGGCAACGTCCGCACCGTGGCGATTGACGGCAAGTTCGACGATTGCCAGGCGATGGTGAAACAGGCATTCGCCGATCCCGCGCTGAAACAGATTCCATTGTCGTCCGCGAACTCCATCAATATCGGGCGACTGCTGCCTCAGAGCGTTTATTATTTTTACGCCGCGTCACGTCTGGCAAAGCCCGGCGAACCGATGGTGTTCTCTGTGCCGAGCGGAAATTTCGGCGACATGATGGGCGCGGTCGTTGCGCGGCAGATGGGTTTGCCGGTCAAGAAACTCATTGTGCCGGTGAACGACAATGATGCGTTCCCGCGATTTCTTGCCAGCGGCGTTTATCAAAAAATCGTGCCGTCGCGCAATTCGGTGTCCAACGCAATGAACGTCGGCCATCCGAGCAATCTTGCGCGGCTCGTGTCCGTTTATGGCGGGCGCATGGATGAAACCGGAGAAATCCATCAACAGCCCGACCTTGACGCGATGCGCCGCGATTTGTTTTCCAGTTCCGTTTCCGACGACCGCACCCGCGATACCATCCGCGAAGTCTGGAACAAATATCAATTATTGCTCGAAGCGCACGGCGCGGTCGCATGGCGCGGTTTTCTGGACTGGCAGGAACGAGAGCCGCTCAACGGCCTGCCTGCCGCGATTCTCGAAACCGCGAATCCGGCAAAATTTCCGGAGGAAATTGAGAAGACCATCGGCTTCGCGCCCGACGTGCCGCCCGCGATGACCGCCGCAATCAAGTTGCCGGAAGATTTTGACCGCATGGGAGCGGATTACGGGAAGTTCCGGGAGTATTTGATTGAGCTGCACACGACGGCTTGATTGCCGGCGCATTTCTGGCATCCTGCTCGTTCCGGCAATTCATAACATGGCTCTGATTGTTCAAAAATACGGCGGCACATCGGTTGGCAACACCGATCGCATCAAGAACGTCGCGGCGCGCGTGGCCAAATACCACGCCAAGGGCGACAGAGTAGTAGTCGTCGTCTCGGCAATGAGCGGCGTGACGGACAATCTAATCAAGCTCGCCAAGGACATCATGCCGCTGCCAAGCGAACGCGAGATGGACGTTTTGCTTGCGACAGGCGAGCAGCAGACCATCGCGCTCACGGCCATCGCATTGCACAACCTCGGTCTCAAAGCCGCGTCGCTCACGGGCGCGCAGGCGGGCATCACGACCGATGTGGTCCATACGAAGGCAAAAATCCACAACATCAAGCCGAAGAAGGTCCACGACCTTTTGAAGCAGGGCAACGTCGTCATCGTCGCCGGTTTCCAAGGCGAGACGCCCGAAGGCCAGATCACCACGCTCGGGCGCGGCGGTTCGGATTTGACGGCCATTGCGCTCGCCGCCGCGCTCAAGGCCGACCTCTGCCAGATTTACACGGACGTGGACGGGGTTTACACCACCGACCCGCGCATCGTGCCGACGGCGAAGAAACTGCAGGAAATTTCCTACGATGAAATGCTCGAACTCGCCAGCCTCGGGGCGAAGGTGATGCAGAGCCGTTCGGTCGAATTTGCCAAGAAATTTGGAGTGGTCTTTGAAGTCCGCTCCAGCCTCAACGACAACCCAGGAACCATTGTGAAAGAAGAAACGAAAAGCATGGAAGGTGTCGTCGTGCGCGGCGTCGCGCTCGACAAAAACCAGGCCAAGGTCACGCTTGTCGGCGTGCCCGACAGGCCCGGCGTGGCCGCGAAGATTTTCAAGGCGCTCGGCGACGCGACTGTGAACGTGGACATGATCATCCAGAACATCAGCCACGGCACCGGCACGCCCGCCACCGACATTTCCTTCACCGCCGACAAGCCGGATTTGCTCAAGGCGCAGAAGGTGATTGCCGGCTTGAAAAAGGAAATCGGCTACCGCGAGGTCATCACCGCCGAGAAGATCGGAAAGCTGTCCATCGTCGGCGTCGGCATGAAATCGCACACCGGCGTGGCGGGCAAACTGTTTGAAACGCTCGCGAACGAGGGCGTGAACATTGACATGATTTCGACGAGCGAAATCAAGATTTCCGTCGTCATTGACCTCGCGAAGGGCGAACAGGCGGTGAAGGCCGTTCATGCGGCGTTTATTGGCTGAAATGAATACATTTGACGTCAACCCGAAATTACACTAGTTTTTCCAGCAGTGAATCGCAATTTGAATCTGGATCTGCTGCTGAACGCGCTGCTTTGCCGCGCGGCGGTCGGGTTCTGATTTGTTCACGAAGATCTATCAACCCACTGCCGATACGGCGGTGGGTTTTTTGTTTTAACCTGACCGCCGGACGGCAATAATAAGAAAGCCAAACGACCATGCATAAAGACCCGTCAAAAAAATACCGCCCGTTCCCGCCGGTGGCGTTGCCCGACCGCCAGTGGCCCAACCGCGTCCTGACGCACGCGCCCCGCTGGTGCAGCGTGGATTTGCGCGATGGCAACCAGGCACTTGCCGTGCCGATGAACGTTTCGCAGAAATTGGAATTATTCCAAACGCTCGTGAAAACCGGCTTCAAGGAGATCGAAGTCGGCTTTCCGTCCGCATCCAACACCGAGTTCACGTTCAACCGCCGGCTCATCGAGGAGAAACGCGCGCCGGACGATGTGTGGCTCCAGGTGCTCGTGCAGGCGCGCGAGGATTTGATTGAGCGCACCATCGAGTCGTTGATCGGCGCGAAAAAGGTCATCATCCACATGTATAATTCGACTTCACCCGCACAGCGCCGCGTTGTGTTCGGCAAGTCGAAGGATGAAATCAAGGCCATCGCGGTGAATGGCGCGCAGATGATCAAAGACCGTTTGCACCGGCTCAAGGGCACGGAAATCATGCTCCAGTATTCGCCGGAGAGTTTCAGCGCAACGGAGCACGAATTTGCCAGGGAAATCTCCGAGGCGGTCATGGACGTGTGGCAGCCGACGCCGCAGCACAAGATGATTTTGAATCTGCCGGACACCGTCGAGGTGGCGATGCCGAATGTTTATGCGGATCAAATCGAATGGATGGGCCGCAACATCAAAAACCGCGATTCGCTCATCATCTCGTTGCACACGCACAACGACCGTAGCACAGGTGTGGCCGCGACGGAACTTGGCTTGCTCGCAGGTGCGGATCGCGTGGAAGGAACTTTGTTCGGCAATGGCGAACGGACGGGGAATTTGGACATCGTCACCGTGGCGTTGAATCTTTATCAACACGGCATTGACCCAAAATTGGATTTTTCCAATCTCAATTCCCTCATTGATGTCTATGAGCGTTGCACCGGCATGACGGTTCCCGCGCGCCAGCCTTACGCGGGTGAACTGGTTTTCACAGCGTTCAGCGGCTCGCATCAGGACGCAATCAAGAAAGGGCTCGCGGAATGGGAAGCAAAAACGCGACGAGCACTGGGACGTGCCGTATCTCACGATTGACCCGGCGGACATCGGTCGCGAATACCGCGAGGTCATCCGCGTCAACTCGCAATCCGGCAAGGGCGGCGTCGCGTATTTGCTCGAAAGCGAGTTCGGCATCGAATTGCCCAAGGACATGCAGCGCGAGTTTGGTCCAATCGCCAACGACGCTGTGGACAAGCTCGGCCGCGAAGTCAGCGGCGCGGAGTTGAAGGCGATGTTCTGGAAGGAATACGTCGAACGGGTTTCGCCGTGGCAATTGTCAGGCTTTGAAACTGAAAGTAAAAACGGCATCGTGAAATGCCGCGCGAAATTATTGCGCGACGGCAATGCGGTGGAATTTTCCGGCGAAGGCAACGGCCCGCTGGCCGCACTTGTTCATGGTTTCACGACGGCGGGTGTTCCTCGATTTGAGATATCCAATTACAGCGAGCACGCCTTAAGCTCCGGTGAAACGGCAGCGGCGATTGCCTATATCCAGATAAAGACCGCAGATGGCAAGTCGCGCTGGGGCGCGGGCGTGGATACGAACATCGAACTGGCGTCCGTGCGAGCGGTGTTGAGCGCGTTGAACCGGGTGTGATTTGGACCGATCAATTTCGCCTCGCCAAAATCGGCATGGGCGTATAATGTCCGCGCCCAATATGAAATTGTGTCGCGCGATGTTTTGCGGGTTCGTCGGTGCCTATTTTGCCGCGGCGGGGCTATTTGCCGCGGACACCAACACGACCAACACTGCCGTTACTTCGACTCCCGTCTATGTGCCGGATTTGACTCATGCTGGAGGTCCGTTGCCTGACGGCATGCTGGCCTGGACCAGTTTGATGCTAACGACCAATGCCACCGCTGACCAGGATTTCGTACGGTTCACTTTTGGATTCACCAATGTCTCGGCGGGCAGCGTTACAATTTTGAGCGCCCACGCGTCCTGCGGCTGCACCCAGCCGGAATTGCCGCCGCTGCCCTGGACCATTCCGACCGGCGGCAATGGTGAATTCAGCGCGACAGTGAATCTTGAAGGCAAAAGCGGCGTCCTGTTCAAATCTGTCACCGTCTCCACAGACCAAGGTTCCAAGGAATTGTGGATGAGAATCACCATCCTGCCGCCGGTGGTTCCCGTCCTGACCGACGCCGACCGCGCGCGTGGAGTGGAAATGGCCAAGGCCGACCGGCAGGCCGTTTTCAAGGATGATTGCGCCACCTGCCACGCCAAGCCTGCGACTGGCAAATACGGCAAGGCGCTCTATGACGCGATCTGCGCCGTCTGCCACGAGGCGGCGAACCGCGCCACGATGGTGCCGGATTTGCACAGTCTGAAAACACCGACCAATGACGAATTCTGGCGCACATGGATCGCGCACGGCAAGGCCGGCTCGCTGATGCCCGCGTTTTCCACCGCCGAAGGCGGCCCGCTCAATGACATGCAAATCGCCACGGTGGCCGCCTATTTGAATTTGGTGATTCCCTCGCATACCCGCGCCAGCCGTGACGAATTCGCCGACGGCAAATTGATGCCTCTTGCGGAATTTGTCCCGTGGATTATGCTGTCAACCATGACAGCGAAACAGGTTGACGCGACGAATCACCAGAAACTTTCCGACACTTGGCGAGCAGGTTCTCGGCGGCGGACACATTTCTCGCGACGAGGCGTCTTGGCTCTTCAACCTCGAAACATCCGCCGACATCCTTGATTTGCTGTCATGGGCGAACCGCATCCGCGAACAATTCAAGGGCAACAAGATTCACCTCTGCTCCATCGTCAACGCCAAGGCCGGCGCGTGTTCCGAGAATTGCAGCTTCTGCGCGCAATCATCCCATTACCAGACCGGCTCGCCGAAATATGGTTTCATCGAACCCGAACCGGTGAATGAAGCCGCAGAAGAAGCGAACAAGAATTCCGTCACCGCCGTCGGACTTGTCGCCGCCTGGAAAGGGCTGAATGAAGGCCCGATGCTCGACGAAGTCTGCGACCGCATCCGCGAATTGAAGGCCGGCGGCAAGACCCGCCCGGACGCCTCGCTTGGCATCATCAAGAAACAGGAAGTGGCCGACCGACTGAAGGAAGCGGGCGTCGAATGTTACGGCCACAACCTCGAAAGCTCGCGCCGTTTTTTCCCGCACACCTGCACCACGCACACGTTCGACGACCGGCTGGAGACCATCGGCTATCTGAAAAAGGCCGGGATCAAGATTTGTTCCGGCGGCATTATCGGCATGGGCGAGACGCGCGCCGACCGTTGCGACCTCGCGTTTGAATTGAAGGCCATCGGCGCGAACGTCGTGCCAGTCAACATCCTCAATCCCATTCCCGGCACGCCGTTCGCCAAGAACGAGCCGTTGCCCGTGATGGAAATCCTGAAAACCATCGCGTGCTTCCGGTTCATTTTGCCGCGACAGGAAATCATGATTGCCGGCGGCCGCACGGTGAACCTGCGCGACGCGCAGAGCATGATTTTCATGGCCGGCGCGAGCGCGCTGATGGTGGGCAACTATCTCACCACGCTGAACCAGCCCGTCGAAAAAGATTTGCAGATGCTCAAAGACCTCGGCCTCGACCCGAACTGGGACAGCCACGATTTCAGCGACCAGGAAGAAGGCGGCTGCGGGTGCGGGAAAGAAAAGTGCGAAACGAAAATGGAACTGACAGCCGCGCAATAAACTGCGAAACACACAAAGTATGAGTGAAAAGTTGGTTAATTTCCTCCTCTATCTTGAGGGTAAACTCATCAAGACCCGAAATTCAGAATAATACTTCTTTGCGTTTTCGAGGAGTTGCGTGAGATTCTCCGCGTGCAAAAGCTTGGCAAAAATCACGGCGGTTATCATGGCGAGACGATTGATATCCGCGCCGTGTTGCGTGATGTCGAAACGGCGGCGCAAAAACACAGCTGGGCTTCGGAAGTTTTCCATGAACAAGGCGGCTTCAAATGGTTCGCTCTCCACCACAAGCCGGTTCTCGACTTCAACTCCCCTGCTCCGCATCTACATCAGCACCGGCATCCATGGCGACGAACCCGCCGGACCGCTGGCGGCGTTGCGTTTGATTCAGGAAAATCATTGGCCGGAGAACGCGGAGATTTTTCTGCTGCCATGCCTGAATCCCATCGGCTTCACTTTGAACAGGCGCGAAAACGCCAATGGCATTGATTTGAACCGGGATTATCGCAATCCGAAATCCGCCGAGGTTCTGCGCGCACATCGCGTGGCTGGAACGGCAGCCGATGATTTGATTTGTATCTCTGCCTGCACGAGGACTGGGAATCGCACGGCTTTTATCTTTACGAACAAAATCCCGACCACCAGCCTGCCTTCGCGGAGAAAATCATCGAGGCCGTCCGGAAGGTTTGTCCGATTGATTTGTCTGAAAACATCGAAGGCCGGGCGGCAAAAGGCGGAATCGTGCGGCCAAACATCTTGCCGCACGAACGTCCTGACTGGCCGGAGGCGTTTTATCTCATCGTGAACAAATCGCGGCAAGGCTACACACTGGAAGCACCGTCGGATTTTCCATGGCTACACGCGTCAATGCGCTGGTTGCGGCTGTGAACGCGGCTTTGGCGGGAATAAGTTAGCGCCTCGGCGGCTTCGCGTTTCCGCAGCCACTCCGCACCCAGGTCGGAAAGTGTTTTCGCTTTCAACACCCGCTCGGCCATCGGAAACACGATGCGCTCCTCCTTGTCGAAATGTTTGCGCGATCGCGGCGATGGCCTTGAGCAGGATTTTCTTGGCGTCCTTAAGCGTCCGCGCCTTGTGGACATTGGCGAGCGTTTCCTCGATCTGCCTGTGCTCTGCGTGGAACGTTTCGTTCTGGCCGATTTGCTCAAAGCAGTGTTCCAGCGGCTCGATGAACAGGTCGTCCTCGGTTTTGGAGTGCGGCGCCATGACCTTGTCCACCAGCGTCGCGAGCAATTTCACCTCGCCCAGCGTTTTCAGCCGCGGCGCGACGGACTCGATGTGGTCAAACAGATTGTGAAACACCGCGTGTTCCGCCATCAGGACTTGCGTGATTTTCATGATGCAAAAATACTTCCCAGCAAATACTCCTTTGCACGCCGTTTCCGCCAGCCGTTTCTTGGCATTTGCCAACCGCGCGTTCCGGCCATCGTCACCATGAAATGTTGATGCTGTAGAATCTCGCCGGGAAACCGGACTGGATGGGATTCGTGAACGCGCTGTTGCCCGACAAATCGGAAAAGTTCGTCGCGATGACAGTCCACTGTGATTGCGGCAGCGTGAGATCGGTCGAGGCAACGAGATAATTCGTCTGGTTCGCCCACCCGCTGGCGGTGAAGACCAGATTCGTTCCGAGCTTGGCAATCGTCGGCGACGGCGCATTCGTCGGGCCGAATTCGAACGCGCCCAAGTCCGGTGCGGCGCCGTAGAAGGCAAAGCCCAGGTTCGTGCCCGCGTCAATGCAATCGCTCGTGTTGGTCAGGCGCGCGAAAATTGATGTAAGGCAGGTTGCCGTTGGTCTGGCGCGGCGCGGTCAACTGGCTTTGTCGAGCGTAATGAAATCATTCGATGCAACGGTCACGGGCAGCGTGAAATAATTGAACGTGACGTCATTGTTGCGGCCTTGGTCCGAGATCGGCAACTTCGGACGACCCGCCGTTGTAGCCGAGGTTGTTTTTCATCACCTGATTGTAGCCCGGCACGTCACCGGCGGAACTCGCGTTATTCGTGCTGCAAAGCATGTTGTAATTGTCGCTGTTGCGATACGCCGTGTTGTTCAACCAGACTTGGCCATCCAGATGATGGTTCGCGTAAAAGCCGTTTGCCCGGTTTCTCACCGTGAGGCAAAACTCGATGACGTGGTGCGGGATGGGAGTCGGAAACGAACCGCCCGAAATCGCCGTAGCCGCCGCCCTTGATGCCGTTGCCGTCGCCGGTGGAATCGACGAAGTTCGTGAAATAGCCGTTGTAGAACGACCAGCAATGATCAAACGTCACCACCGCAAACGCGTTGATGCAGTCGTAGCCATCATCGCTGTTGAACCACGAGCGACAGCCGCGGAGGATGTTTCCCTTGCCGGAGGTGTGGGCCGGATGACAGCCGAATCCATCCGTGTTGCCGAGCGAGCCGCTGTCGAGGCCGCGATTGTCGTAGGCATCACAGTTCAAAACAAGGTTGCTGGCACCGTCGGTCAGATACCAGCCGTTGCCCATGCCATCATGCATCCGCAATTGCTCGAAGCGGTTGAAATTGGCGCTCGTGCTGGCAACGCGGAAATTTTCCGACTGCGTGTGCTGCAGTGCAACTGTCACCTGCACGCCCACCACGTCAAAGCCCTTGAACACGCAACTGCTCGCCGTCACCAGAAACGCCGTCACGCGGTTGGAGTTGGCGATGGGCGGCAGGACGTTGCTGAAATCAAACACCGGCAGCTCGCCCGGATAGGCGATGTAGCTGATGCCGCTCTTGGTGATGTTATTGACGATGACCCACGGGGCATTCGTCGCGGTGACATTGGCGTAGCTCAAATAATAAGTCCCGCCGCGCAGATAAACCGTGTCGCCGGCAGACGCCACTGTTTGCGCCCGCATGATCGTCGCGAACGGGCTGTTGCTCGTGCCGGTATTTGAATCAATCCCATTCGTGGCCACATACCAGGTCGCGGATAAAACTGATGTGCTATGCAGCAAGGAAAACACCGTGACCAATGACAGAGCCTTTCCAAATGGAATTGGCTTGAACGAAATAAGCGGCTTTGGCTGCATCAGTTACAGGTGTTGGATTGATTTTAACACAGCTTAAACATTCTGCAAAGCCGCCACAAATTCACGCACCAGCGATTGGGCTTCAGGGAGTCTGTTGCCGGCGCCTTCAAGTCGGCGCGATCCAGCCGCACCGCGAAGGGAACCGCCGGCTCCTCGATGATTTTTGTGCCGCCGCTCACCTCGGCCACCTTCGGCGCATCGTGCAATTCGAGGACGACGATTTCGTTCCGGCCCTGCTTGAGCCATTGCCGGGGCAAAAACAATGAGCGCAGGCCGCCATGATCCCAGAACCGGCCGAGGTTGTGGCCGTTGACCCAGACGGCGCCCATGCTCCAATTCCTCATGTCGAGGAACGTGCCGCCAAGTTTGTCCAGCGTGAATGTGCCGCGATAAAATGTCGGCCCGGTGTGCCGGCGCATCGGACGCTTTGAAATTTCCGACGTTGTTGTAAGGCAGCGAATAAATCTGCCATCCGCTCAAGTCCGCGCCGTCGAGCGTCGCGCCGCCAATCAATCCCTTGCGCGCGAGATGCTGGGTTTCCGCGCTCACCACCACGCTGATGCGGCCAAGATTATAGACGAGCAAATCCAGCGTCGCAGGCCCGGCGGTTTCCGGCAGCTCGATTTTGTTGCTGTCCAACCCGTCGCCGACAAACGACGTGCCGACGGTTTTGCCGTTGACCATGACGACGGTGTAATCCTGCGCCGTTTTCAATTCGAGCTTGCCTTTCAAGCCGTTGGGAAATGTTTTGCGGTAAAGCACGAAGCCATAATCCTGGTTCAGGTCTTCCATGGAAACCGTCTTCTCGGAAACCAGCGTCGGCTTGCGCGGCAGGGTTTGGAGCAGCGGCTCTGTCTCGTCCAGTTTGATGGTGGGAATTTCAATCACCGGCGGGTCGGCGGGAAGGGCGGGCGGATTGATTTTCAGTCGCGTAGTCAGCAATTCCCGCAACGCGCGATATTTCTCCGTCGTCCGCCCGGCTTCATCCACCGGCGCGTTGTAATCGTAACTCGTCTGCACGGGCGAAAAAAACGCGCAGCCGTTGTCGAAGCCGTAGTTCGACCCGCCAAAGAAAACGTAAAGGCTGAACGAATAACTGTGGTCCAGCAGATACGTCACCCAGTCGGTGATTTGCGGGATGGTGGAATTCTTCGTGGCAATCGGCTCGCCCCAGCCGCTGAACCATGCCGTGTAAACCTCCGGCGAATAGACCGGAAAGTCGCCGATGGCCTCCTTGCTCTGCTGATATCTCTGGTCGGTGGCAAGGCCGTTGCGCCCATACATCAGGCCCGGAACGCGCAGGCTCGCGATCGCTCCAGATGTGCGTCGTCGGGTCGCAGGTGAACAGCAGGCCGTCGAATCCAACCTCCTTGAAAATCTTCGTCATCGCCGCCATGTAATCGTTGTTCGTCGGCTCGAGGATGCCGTATTCGTTTTCAACCTGCACCATCAGCAGCGGCCCGCCCTTGCTCACCTCCAGGTCGCCGACCTGTTTATAGACCTGCGCCAGATATTTGCGGCACCAATCAAGCCATTGCGGGTCGGTCGTGCGGACCTTCACGTCCGGGTATTTCAACGTCCACCACGGAATGCCGCCATACTCGATCTCCGCGCAGCAATACGGGCCGGGCCGCAGCACCGCCCACATGCCATTCTCCTGGCACAGCTTGAGCACCCGCCGCACATCCGTCATGCCGGTGAAATCAAACTTCCCCTCCTTCGTCTCCACCTGATTCCAGAACAGGTAGAAGCTGATCGTATTCAAGCCCATCGCCTTGGCCTGCTTGATGCGCGTGTCCCAATCCTCCGGCTGCGTGCGCCCGAAGTGCATCTCGCCCGCGATGAGCATCGTCGGCTGGCCGTCAATGAAGAATTGATGATCGCGCGCCTCGAACTTGTGCGGCTTGCCGTCCGGCACAATGCTCGTAACCGTCTGTGCGGATGAATTGAGAGCGAAGCTCGCGGCAATAAATCCGAGCAAAGCGAGCCGTGAGAAACGATGAGAATGCTGGCTGTTCATGGTTTGCAAATGTGGTGCGGGCGGAACGTTAACGAAATGCGAACAGCCAGAGAAGCAGGAAAATCAGCCGTCAATAATTCTCCATCCCCGCGCACGAGCACACCGGATTACGGTCGCCAAAGACGTTGTCCACGCGGCTGACGTGCGGCCAGAATTTGTAGTCGTGCAGGCTCTTGGCCGGAAACGCCGCCTGTTCGCGCGTGTAGGGACGATTCCAATCGTCGCTGGCGATCTGGTCCGCCGTGTGCGGGGCGTTCTTGAGCAGATTGTTCTTCGCGTCCACTGCGCCGGTTTCCACGGCGGTCATTTCCGCGTGGATGGAAATCATCGCGTCGCAGAAACGGTCGAGTTCGTATTTCGATTCGCTCTCGGTCGGCTCGACCATGAGCGTGCCGGCAACGGGGAACGAAAGCGTCGGCGCGTGGAAGCCATAATCCATCAGCCGCTTCGCCACGTCCTCGGCGGTGGTGGCGTGGAACGCGCGCAGGTCGAGGATGCATTCGTGCGCGACGAGGCCGTTGCTGCGGTAGAGCGTCGGGAAATGTTTCTCCAGCCGCTTGGAAATGTAATTCGCGTTGAGGATGGCGAACTTCGTCGCCTCGGTCAGTCCATCCGCGCCCATCATCGCGATATACATCCACGAGATGGTGAGGATGCTCGCGCTGCCCCACGGCGCGGCAGAGACCGCCCCGATGGGGCTTTCGCCGCCGAGGTTGATGACGTTGTGGCCGGGCAGAAACTCCACGAGATGTTCCGCCACGCCAATCGGCCCGACGCCCGGCCCGCCGCCGCCGTGCGGAATGCAAAAGGTCTTGTGCAGATTCAAATGGCAGACATCCGCGCCGATGAAGCCGCGGCGAGGTCAAGCCGACCTGCGCGTTCATGTTCGCGCCGTCCATATAAACCTGCCCGCCGTTCGCGTGGATGATTTCGCAAATCTCCTTGATGCTGTCCTCGAACACGCCGTGCGTGGAGGGATAGGTGATCATCAGGCAGGAGAGATCGGCCTTGTGCGCCTCGGCTTTCGCGCGCAGATCGGCGACGTCAATGTTGCCGTTGGTGTCGCACGCAACGGCGACGACGCTGCATGCCGGCCATCACGGCGCTGGCGGGATTCGTGCCGTGCGCGGAGGTCGGGATCAGACAGACGTTCCGATGGGGCTCGTTGCGCGATTCGTGATACGCGCGAATGACGAGCAAACCGGCGTATTCGCCCTGCGAACCGGCGTTGGGCTGGAGCGAAATACCGGCGAACCCGGTGATTTCCGCGAGCCATGTTTCGAGCTGCTCGAACAGTTTCTGGTAACCTCGCGTCTGTTTGATCGGCGCGAACGGATGAATCATCGCGAACTCCGGCCACGACACGGGAAACATTTCCGCCGCCGCGTTGAGTTTCATCGTGCAGGAACCGAGCGGAATCATCGAAGCCGTGAGCGACAGGTCGCGCGATTCGAGCCGCTTGATGTAGCGGAGCATCTCCGTCTCGCTGTGGTACGAATTGAAAACTTTGTGTGCGAGAAATTGAGAAGTGCGAATTGCAAATTGTAAATTGGTCGGCGCATGTTCTGCTACGGTAAATGTCGGCGCTTTGTCTCCGTTGAAGATTTGCCATATTTCCTGAACTTCATTTGTATTGACGGTTTCATCGAGCGAGATACCAATTGTCTTTTCTCCCAAAACGCGGAAGTTCATGCAGTGGGTTTCGGCAAGTTTTGAAATTTCCGCTGAACTGATTCCAGCCAGCTCGACGTGAATCGTGTCAAAACAATTTTGCGCGGAGACTTTATGGCCAAGCTTCGTCAAGCCGGCTGCGAGAATTTGTGTCAACGCATGCACTCGCTTCGCAATCCTCTTCAGACCTTCCGCTCCGTGATAGCAGGCGTAAAGCGAGGCCATGTTCGCCAGCAACGCCTGCGCTGTGCAAATATTGCTGGTGGCTTTTTCACGGCGGATATGCTGCTCGCGCGTACCGAGCGCGAGACGCAGCGCCGGTTTGCCGCGTGAATCTTTCGAGACGCCGACTATGCGACCGGGCATTTGGCGCTTGAACTCATCGCGCGTGGCGAAGAACGCCGCGTGCGGGCCGCCGTAGCCAAGCGGCACGCCGAAGCGTTGCGCACTGCCGACCGCGATGTCCGCGCCGAATTCGCCCGGCGGCTTGATGAGCGTCAGCGCCAGCAAATCCGTCGCGACGGTGAGCATCGCGCCCGCAGCGTGCGCCTTTTCCGCAAAGCCGGAGTAATCGTGAATCGCGCCGAATGTGTCGGGATACTGCACCAGCGCGCCGAAGACCTTCTCGCTGAACGAAAAGGTTTCGTGGTTGCCGATGACGACTTCAATCCCCAAAGCCCCAGCCCTGCTGCGCACGACTTCGATGGTTTGCGGATGACAGTTATCAGAAATAAAGAAAAGATTGCGACCATCTTTCAACCGATGCGACATCGTCATCGCTTCGGCAGCGGCGGTGGCCTCATCGAGCATCGAGGCGTTGGCAATGTCGAGCGCTGTGAGTTCGCTGACCATTGTTTGAAAATTCAGGAGCGCTTCGAGCCGGCCTTGTGAAATCTCGGCCTGATATGGCGTGTATTGCGTATACCAGCCGGGATTTTCGAGGACGTTCCTCTGGATGACCGGAGGCGTAATGGTGTCGTAATAACCCTGGCCGATGAACGAGCGGAAGACCTTGTTTTCGGACGCAATCCGGCGGAGCTCGGCAAGCGCTTCAAATTCAGTTTTCGCGGCAGGCAAATTCAGTTTGTCATTAAGCCGGATTTTTTTGGGAACGGCAGCATCAACGAGTTCATCCAGATTCTTGAAGCCGAGCAGCGCGAGCATTTCGCGTGTTTCATTCGCGTTCGGCCCAATGTGGCGGCGGACAAATTTGTCAGGTTGATCAGTCGGATTTTCGGTCAAAGCCATCTGTGGAAATTACGGTTCGGCGGCGGCAAAGCAAGGACGGAATTTGGGCAAAAACCCTCATTCACAGGCAAAACCAAGAAATACAATGGGTTCGGCTTCCAAGGCAAACAAGGCCACAACTAATGGTGTTTTTGGGGTAAAAAAACTTCAAATAAACATTGTGCAAAACGGGCGTTTTTTCTACTATTTTTACAATTCGTCTGTGACCCGCAAAGCGGGATTTAGCGACTCAATTTATGGCAAAAAATTCTGGCTCCTCCGAAGAGAAAAATACACCGGCGAGCGGCGCGGTGAAGGGAAATTATGGCTCCGCCCAACTCGGAAAACTCGAAGGTCTCGAGGCCGTGCGCAAGAAACCCGGCATGTATATCGGCGGCACGGACGAGCGCGCGCTGCATCATTGCGTCTCGGAGGTCCTGGACAATTCCGTGGACGAACACCTCGCCGGGCATTGCGACAAAATCGAAGTGACGATCCACATGGACGGCTCACTATCCGTCCGTGACAACGGGCGAGGGATACCGGTGGACATCCATCCGCAATACAAGATTCCCGGTGTCGAGATGGTTCTGACGACGTTGCACTCCGGCGGCAAATACGGCCAGGGGGGTTACAAATTTTCAGGCGGCACACACGGCGTCGGCGCAAAGTGCGTGAACGCGGTTTCAGAGTGGTTCGAAGTTGAAGTGTCTCGCGGCGGCGAGGTGCATCACATGGAATTTGAACGTGGCAAGACGGTCCAGAAACTGCACGTCATCGGCAAGGCCAAAAATACAGGAACGCTGATTACGTTCAAGCCCGACCCTGAAATTTTCCGAGACACGGTGGAATTCAAAGCTCCCATCATTTCACAGCGTTTACGTGAGCTGGCCTTTTTGAATTCGGGCCTGGAAATCACCTTCCTGGACGAACGCCAGACTGACGCGAAACCTGAAGTCTTTTTTTATCGTGACGGCATCGAACAATTTGTCCGGCAGCTCAATAAGAATAAGGAGCCGCTGCATCCAAAGCCTATTTCGTTCCAAAAGGAAACGAAGGAAAAACTGGACGACAAGGAAATCGAAGTCCACGTCGAGGTCGTGCTGCAATACAACGACAGCTACAACGACCAGGTGCTTTGCTACACGAACACGGTTTTCAACCCGGACGGCGGCGCGCACTTGAGCGGATTCCGCAGCGCGGTCACGCGGGCCATCAATCAGTACGCGAAGTCGAACGAATTGCTGAAGGAAAAGGACCCGCAAATCACCGGTGACGACGTGCGCGAAGGTTTGACGGCGGTTATTTCGGTCAAGCACAGCGATCCGAAATTTGAATCGCAAACGAAGGTGAAATTACTTTCACCCGAAGTTGAAAAAATCGTCGGCTCGGTGAGCTACGAAGGTCTGATGAGCTATTTCGACGCGAATCCGCCTATCGCGAAGCGCATCATTGATAAAGGATTGAACGCCGCCCGCGCCCGCGAGGCTGCGCGCAAGGCGCGTGAAGCCGTCCGCAAATCAGCGCTGACCGGCGGTGGCTTGCCTGGCAAGCTGGCGGATTGTTCGGATAGAGACCCCGTGAACACCGAGCTTTACATCGTTGAGGGTGATTCTGCCGGAGGCTCGGCCAAGCAGGGCCGTGACCGGAAGTTTCAGGCGATTCTGCCGATCCGTGGCAAATTGATTAACGTCGAAAAGGCCCGGCTCGACAAGGTTCTTCAAAACAACGAAATCCGCACGATGATCACGGCCATCGGCACGGGCATCGGCGACGGCGAGGGCGAAGGCGCATTCGACATCTCCAAGCTGCGCTATCACAAAATCATCATCATGACCGATGCGGACGTTGACGGCTCGCACATCCGCACGCTGCTGCTCACGTTTTTTTACCGGCAGATGCCGAAGCTCATCAAGGACGGATACGTTTACATCGCGCAGCCGCCGCTTTACAGCATCACGCGCAAGAAAAAGACTGATTACATCGACGACGATGTGCAGCTCAACCGCATCCTGCTGCAAAATGGCACGGAAGAAGTGAAGCTGAAAAATCTCTCGGATGGACGCGAGCTGGCGCCGAAACAGCTAGAGGAAATTCTGACGTTGCTTGAATCGCTCGATAAATACGCGACGTTCATCCGCCGTCAGGGCGGCGATTTCGGCGACTACGTCGAAAAGCGCGCCAAAAAAGGCACGTTCCCGGTTTTCCTCATCAAAGTCCGCGAAGGCAACGACGAGACTGTCCATTACTTTGACGACCTCGACGACGTGCAGAAATTCAAGGACAAGAATTCCGACCTGTATTCCAACGGCGACTCGAAGGAAAAATCCGACAAACCGAAGAACCAGACGCGCCGCGCGGTTGAGGCGGATTTGCACCTTGAGAGCAAGGCCATCGCGGATTTGCTTGGCAAGCTTTCCAAAAAAGGGCTGGCCGTGGATCACTATGCCGCGCAGGACAAACCGTTGTATGAATTGATCGAAGGCGAAGGCGACAAAGCAATTGTGACGCCCCTGTTTTCAATCCCGGAGATATTGAACAGTGTGAAAGCTGTCGGCAAAAAAGGCATCCAGATGACTCGGTTCAAGGGTCTCGGCGAAATGGACGCGAAAGAGCTTTTTGAGACCACAATGAATCCGGTGGTGCGCAAGCTGTTGCGGATTGACCTGACCGACGCGGTCGAAGCCGAGGAAATGTTCTCGCGGCTCATGGGCGAGGAAGTCGAACCGCGCCGCCAGTTCATCGAGGATAACGCGCTTAACGTGCGTAATCTGGACGTTTAATTTTCTGCTAACGAAATTTTTATGGCTGATTCCAAAGAGTCGAATGATTTACCGGTGAGCAACACTCCATTGTTCGCTGCGAACGAGAAGATCGCGAAGATCAATGTCGCGGACGAAATCAAAAATTCGTTCCTCGATTATTCCATGTCCGTGATCATTTCCCGCGCGCTGCCCGACGTGCGCGACGGGTTGAAACCTTCGCAACGCCGCATCCTCTACGCGATGCACGAGTTGTCGCTGTTCCCCGGACGAAAGCCTTACAAGTGCGCGAAAATCTGCGGTGACACGAGCGGCAATTACCATCCGCACGGCGAAGCGGTGATTTACCCGACACTCGTCCACATGGCACAGCCGTGGGCGATGCGTGAGCGGCTCGTGGATGGCAAGGGCAACTTTGGCTCCATCGAGGACGATCCGCCGGCGGCGATGCGTTACACCGAGGCGCGACTCACGCACCTCGGCGCGGCGTTGATGCAGGACATGGACCGGGAAACGGTTGATTTTGTCCCAAACTACGACGAGCGCATGACCGAGCCGACGGTGTTTCCGGCGGCGTTTCCCAATCTGCTCGTCAACGGTGGCACGGGCATCGCCGTCGGCATGGCCACGAACATGCCGCCGCACAATCTCGGCGAGGTGGTTGACGGTATCTGCGCGCAGATTGACAACCCGGAGATCACCATCGCCCAGTTGATGAAGCACATCAAAGGACCGGACTTCCCGACGGGCGGCATGATTTGCGGCGTCGAGGGCATTAAAAATTATTTCACTACCGGCAAGGGCAGCGTGAAGTTGCGCGGGCGCGTCGGCTCGGAGGAAATTCGCGGCAACCGCGAGCAGCTCGTCATCACGGAGATTCCGTTCAACGTCAACCGCGCGGCGCTTGAGGAAAAGATTGCCGAGCTGGTGAACGAAAAAATCATCACGGAAATCTCCGCGATGCGCAACGAGTCCGACGAGAACACCCGGCTCGTCATGGAACTCAAGCGCGACGGCAATCCCAAGGTCGTCATCGCCAATCTTTATAAGCATACGCAGTTGGAAGTGTCGTTCAGCGTCAATTCGCTCGCGATTGACCACGGCAAGCCCAAGACGCTCACCCTCAAGGAAATCATCCAGTGCTACATCGAGCATCGCCGCGAAGTGGTTTTGCGCCGCACGCGCTTTGAATTGAAGAAGGCCGAGGAACGCGCCGAACTGCTTGAAGGCTATCTCGTCGCGCTCGCAAACCTCGACGAATTCATCGCCATCATCCGCAAATCCAAGACGCGCGAGGAAGCGCGCGTCAAACTGCTCGCCTTCGAGTGGACGCAAAAACAGGTCGAACGCTGGGGGATTCTCATTCGCAGCGAGTCGCGTCTGGACAAGGGCCGCTACGCTTTGACCGAACGTCAGGTGGACGCGATTCTGGAATTGCGCCTGTATCAACTCACCGCGCTGGAAATTGACAAGGTTGAGGCCGAATACAAGGAACTCATCGAGCGCATCAAGGATTTACTCGACATTTTGGCGAAGGAATCGCGCGTGATGACCATCATCAAGGCGGAGTTGAAGGTCATCAAGGAAAAATACGCCACGCCGCGCAAGAGCCAGATCGTGCCGGACGAAGGAGAGATCGCCATCGAGGATTTGATTACGAACGAAGGCGTCATCATCACGCTCACGCACAACGGCCTCATCAAGCGCACGAATGTTTCGAGCTACCGCTCGCAACGGCGCGGCGGCAAGGGTGTCATCGGCATGACCACGCGCGAAACCGTGACCGAGGAGGACAAGGATTTCATCGAGCATCTGTTCACCGCCAGCACGCACGATTACCTGATGTTCTTCACGAACACCGGCCGCGTGTATGTCGAGCGAGTCCACGAAATTCCCGACATGGGCCGCGCCGCGAAAGGCCGGAGCATCGCGAACCTGCTCGAATTGAAGGCGGGCGAAAACGTCGCCGCGCTCATCCGCGTCCTTTCAAAGACGGACGCCGACAAGAAAGACATCACCTGGGAACAGCCCGGCTATATTTTCTTCGCGACGAAACAGGGCACGGTTAAAAAGACCGCGCTCGCCGATTTTGCCAATGTCCGCAAAGGCGGCATCATCGCCATCGGCATTGATCCGGGCGACAATCTGATCGAAGTGAAACTCACGACCGGCAAGAACGAAGTTGTCATCATCACGCGCGACGGCATGAGCATCCGCTTCAACGAAGAAGACGCGCGCCCGATGGGCCGGCCCGCCGGCGGTGTGCGCGGCATCAGCCTCTACAAGGGCGACGCCGTCGTCGCGTTGTCCGTCGTCGTGCCGGACGCAAAACTGCTGGTCGCAGGGGAAAATGGCATCGGCAAGCGCACGGACTTCGAGGAATACCGCGTCCAGTCACGCGGCGGCAAGGGCATCATCACGATGAAGACCAACGAGAAGACCGGCGCGGTTGTCGGTGCGCTCACCGTTCGCGACTCGGACGAAATCATGTTAATCACCGTCGGCGGCCAGATGGTGCGCATCCCCGTGCAAGGCATCCGCGAGGCCGGACGCAATACGCAGGGCGTCAAGCTGGTGAACCTCGCCGAGAAGGACAAGCTTCAGGCCATCGCGCCGGTCATCGGCGAGGACAAGGAAGACGCCGCGGCGGAAGACAAATAACATGGCGCGGGCGTCCCGCCTGTGCAGCGAGCGCGTCAGCGCGAGCGCAAAAACACCAGTCTCGTCGGGTACACGCAGGCGAGACGCCGCGCTGTTTCTTCAGGGAGCAAGGCGCTCCAGCTTCCACGAATTGTCCGGCTGACGCGTGTAGCAAAACCGGTCGTGCAAACGGCTGGGACGCCCCTGCCAGAATTCAATCCGCTCCGGCTTCAAGCACGTAACCGCCCCAGTTCGGCGGCAGCGGCACGTCGACGGGAAACTTTGCCGCCATCTCGTTCCACTTCGCATCCAGCGCCGCGCGGTCGGCAACCACGTCGCGCTGGTTGGATGCCCACGTCGCAAGCCGGCTGCCGCGCGGACGCGATTTGAAATACGCCTCCGATTCCTCGCGCGGAATTTTTCCGACCGTTCCGGCAACGCAAACCTGCCGCTCCAATTCCGGCCAGTAAAACGTCAGCGCCGCATTGGGATTTTCCGCCAGATCCAGACCCTTGCGGCTGTCGTAATTCGTGAAAAAGACAAATCCACGCGCATCCACGCCCTTGAGCAAAACATTTCGTGTCGAGGGCCGGCCAGCCTTGTCCACCGTCGCCAGCACCATGGCATTCACGTCCGCCGGGGAATGGCCGAGGATGGCGTGCCAGAGTTTGTAGAGCGCGATGCCGATTTTCCGCCAGCGGCCGCCCGCCGACGCCTGCGCAAACCACGAATCGAATTGCGCCATCGGGTTCGCATCCAAATCCGCCCGCCGCAATTCTTTCTGCGAGTAATCCCTTCTGATGTCGGCGATTGCCATGACAACCTCACATCCCGCGGAACGCAGTCAAGCCGAGGCCAACGATGCAGGCAGCAAATCCCAGCCGGGTCAGGCAGAAGAAGC
Organism: uncultured Verrucomicrobiae bacterium; assembly: GCA_963827815.1. Taxonomy (GTDB): domain Bacteria; phylum Verrucomicrobiota; class Verrucomicrobiia; order Limisphaerales; family UBA11358; genus UBA11358. Next base: position 61,838 of record CAWHCL010000013.1, read on the forward strand.
GGGTGCGCCCTTCCGATTCCGTCGCCCAATTGATCAAATCGCGCAGCCGCCACGGGGTGATGGTGAACCAGATGCCGCAGACCACAAGCAGGTAGGCCCATCCCTGGATGACCAGCACCCACGGCGATTCGCCCAGATGCGGACGCCCGGTGTCCACCATCAATTTCGCCAGCAACAGCATCAGCACGGCGAGACCGCGCACCGCAAGAAAGTCCTGGACGAAGATGCACGACAAAATCCCCACCGCGATGAACGCGCCGAGCATATAGGGCTTGAAGACGGAAAAATCCGCAATCGGCTCGTTGTTGACGTTCCAGGCGAACCACACCGTGGCGAGCAGCATGAGCACGATACCGGCGCGCAGGTTGCGCGGAAATTTGCGCGCGGCGGCGGCCAGCCCGGCGGGATTCACCAGCCCATAGACCTGCGGCAGCCCCATGCCAACACCCAGCAAAATGGTTAATAGCGACAGATTCATTTCCAGAAAGCTAACCATGAATGGACATAAAAGGACATGAAAAATTCAAAGGGAAATTCCACTTGTCAAAGAACTTCTCCGGGCGCAGAGTTCAAAACAATGAAACGGGACTGGCCCCGTGGTTTTGCGATGAAAATGAGCAAAAAGCATCTTTCGGCTTTTCTTGCAGCCATTATTTTCGCGACTGGATGCTCGACGGAGTCAGCGAATCAAAACCTCGGCGGCATTGCGACTGTTTCGGCTCTGGTGGTAGCACTGCCTTTAATACCTTTCGCGCTTCCGATTTCAGCCATTGAGCAAAACAAGGATAGAAAAAGCGATGAGGCGCTTTATGCCAAGCTTGACCCGGTTTATCAAAAACGAATTGAGATGATAGAAGCACGCTCGCCAAAAGCAGATGCAGAAAAGTCTTGGAATGAAGGCACGAGCGCGTTCCTGCCGTCTTTGCCCAACGGGAATTATTATGGCGGGTTGGAGACGACAGGATACAATTTAAAAAATGGAGAAGAGAATGCGAAGGAAATTGCCGCGAACAAGCTTCTCACTTACCTACAGACCCTCTTGAGTGACGACCCTCTCCAGCAGCAGGTTCAGAATTGGAACGACACATACAAGGAGTTCCTTCATGCTCGCTGGGATTACGAAAAAGCATTCAATCTTGAAATGTATCAGCGGATTCAAAGTGCAAAGGCAACGGACGGCAAATAGAAGACGACTGTCGTTTCGATCAAGTATCCACCTCACTCCAATATCACCGGGTCGCCATAAAGCGTAAAGGAACCGGCGCGGGTGATTTTCATATCCATGAGTTAGCCGCGATGCCGGTCATTGCCGCTGAACAGAACGCTGTGTTGCAACACACCCGGCAAACGATGCCATGTCCGCCTCTTCCCCGTCTGGAACCCTCTGACAAATGACGTTTTGGCCTCTGCGAAAACCACTTCACACGCGTGGGAATCCATTTCTCACGGGTGGAATTTCATTTCTCACAGGTGGGAATCCATTTCTCACGCGTGAGTTTTCATTTCCCACACGTGAGAATCTGTTTTTCACGCGTGGGATTTCATTTTACACACGTGGGAAATCGTTTCTCACAAGTGGGATTTCATTTCCCACGCGTGTGATTTCATTGTTTTCAGCCATTTACGCCTAAAACACCGGTTTTACCACTCCACCCCGCCCTGAAACCTCATTTGCACCCTGATGACCGTGCATTTTAGCGGCCCCACTCATCTCATCACAAATTCACAATCGCCGGGTCGCCGTAGAGCGTGAAGGAGCCGGCGCGGGTGATTTTCAAATCCATGAGCTGGCCGCGATGACGGTCACTGCCGTCAAACAGGACAATCTTGTTGCAGCGCGTCCGTCCGGTCATCCGCGCCGGATTCTTCTTGCTCGGCCCTTCCACCAGAATCTGCACCTGCCGCCCGACGAACTTCTTGTATTTCCGCGCGGCGATTTCGTTGACGGTTTCGAGCAGCCGCTTGTTTCGTTCCTCGCGGATTTTCTGCGGCACCTGGTCCGGCATTGTGGCGGCGGGCGTGTCGCGGCGTTGCGAGTATTTGAAGATGTAGGCGTTGTCGAATTCCACCTCGCGCGCGAGCGACAGCGTTTCCTCGAAATCCTCCTCCGTCTCGCCCGGAAAGCCGACGATGATGTCCGTCGTGATGCCGATGTCCGGCCTGGCGCGGCGCAGTTTCTGGATGATGCCAAGGAACCGTTCGCGCGTGTAGCCACGGTGCATCAATTTCAAAACGCGGTCGCTGCCGCTTTGCACGGGCAGATGCGCGCTCTCGACGAGCTTCGGCAGCCGCGCGTAGGCGTCAATCAAATCATCGCCATAACCTTTCGGATGCGGCGAGGTGAAGCGGATGCGTTCCAGCCCGTCAATCTCGTGAACGGCATCGAGCAATTGCACAAAAGGGTGTACGGGTGGCGGCGTGCCGCGTGACGAGTGATCGCGAGGTCGCTCGCGTCACGCGTCACTCGCCACTCGTCACGCATTTCCACGTTTCCCATAACTCGTCACAATCTGGCCGAGCAGGGTGATTTCCTTCACGCCGCGCGAAACGAGTTCGCGGCATTCGGCCACGATGTCGGGAATCGTCCGGCTGCGCTCTTCGCCACGCGTGTAAGGCACGATGCAAAAGGTGCAATATTGGTTGCAGCCCTGCATGATGCTGACGAACGCGGACACGGAAGTCTTCGCGCTGCCGTTGAGCAGATGGTCGCGAATCGTCGCCTCGCTCCCCTGCTCTTCCGCCACGTCCACGATTTTGTCACGCGCGCCGGAAATGATTTCGTCCAGATAATCCGCCGCACGATGGAATTTCTGCGTGCCAAGGACCAAATCCACGTCCGGCAATTTATCAATCAGTTCCTGTCCGCGGCTTTGCGCCATGCAGCCCATGAAACCGAGCACGACATCCGGCCGGTTCTTGCGCACGTCCGCCGCAATGTTCTGCATTTTGCCGATGGCCTTTTGTTCCGCAAAATCGCGCACGCTGCACGTGTTGAGCAAAATCACGTCGGCGTCGTTTTCCGATGGCGCAAGCGACCAGCCCTTGGCGACGAGCTGCGCGGCGACGGCCTCGCTGTCGCGCTCGTTCATCTGGCAACCGTAGGTTTTGATGAAAACACTTGGCATTGATTTTCGATTCAGATTACGATATACGATTTTGGCGCATGCATCCGTTTGCGCGTCGGCGCGTCCCAGTTTGTATGGCACGACTGAGGAGTGCTGCCCGAACGACTCGTCACCTGTCGCCTACAATTTGCACCGCTAGTGCAACGCCCGCTTGCGAACGCGCCGCAATTCTGTATGTTCACACCGGTGGCTGGTTTGACCCGGCGTGCGGTTTGCGCGGGTCGCTTATGGAACCTGAATCGCTGAAACTTTTATTGATTGGGACGGACGAGCGTTTTGCGCGCAGCGTGGCCGACATGCTGCGCGAAGGCGGCGGGGCCAATGAGCCTGCCACCGCGCCAACCGTCAATGCCGGTCTGGCGCAGCTTGGTCAAAGCGCCTTTGACGCCGTGTTGTTCGACATTCCCGCCGCGGACAATGACGGCTTGTCGCAAATCACCCTGATGACGGTTCAGGCGCCGCGCATTCCAATCATTGTTTTTGCGCCGGTAAACGATGAACAGTTCGCCGCCGAGGCGGTGCGGGCGGGCGCGCAGGATTGTTTGCCGAAGGATAAAATCGAGGCGCGCAGGTTGCGGAGCGGTCATCCGCTGCGCGATTGAACGCCAGCAGGAACGCGTCGCGTCTGATCGAGGAAAAAGACAATTATTACGGCGTCTTCGACCATCTGGTGGAAGGCGTTTTCCGCACAACGCCCGACGGCCATTACCTGCTGGCGAACGTGGCGCTGGCGCACATCTACGGCTACGATTCGCCGGCGGAATTGATGGCGAGCATCAAGGACATCGCGCGCAAACTTTACGTCGAGCCGGCCCGGCGCGACGAGTTTGTGCGCCTCATGCAGGAACACGACACGTTGAGCGGTTTCGAGTCGAAAATTTACCGCAAGGACGAGACGATCATCTGGATTGCGGAAAATTGCCGCGCCGTGCGCAACGTGGATGGAAAATTGCTTTACTACGAAGGCACGGTTGAGGACATCACGCAGCAACGGCAGACGGAGGAGGCGTTGCGGTATTCCGAGTCGTTGTATCATTCCCTGGTGGAGACGATGCCGCAGTGCGTGTTCCGCCGTGATCTACAGGGGCGTTTCACGTTCGCGAACCAGCCGTATTGCAAACACATCGGCCGGAAGATCGAGGACATTCTTGGGAAGACCGATTTTGATTTTTTTAGCAAGGAGGCCGCCGAAAAATACTGGCGTGACGACCTCGCCGTCATGGAGAAGGGCCAGACGATGGAAATCACCGACGAAACACGGCCGATTGGTGCCGATGAAAAATCCTATCATCACGTCATCAAGACGCCGTTGCGCGACGAGACCGGCAAGGTCATCGGACTACAGGGGATGTTCTGGGACATCACGGAAAAAATCCGCATCGAAGAAAGAGTCCGCCGCACCACCGCCGATTTGGCCCGCAGCCGCGAGGATTTGCGCCAGAAAAACGCTCTCATGGAGGAAAACCTGCGTATGGCGCGCGAAATCCAGACCGCCATGCTGCCGCAGCAATATCCGACCTTCCCCCAGGATGTTCCGCCAGGAACAAAGCGCGTTTCAATTCGTCCACCGCTACGAACCCGCCGAATCGGTCAGCGGCGATTTCTTCAGCGTCTCCGCATTGTCCGAAGACGAGGTCGCGATGTTCATCTGTGACGTCACCGGCCACGGCGTCCGCGCCGCGCTCGTCACCGCGATGATTCGCGCGTTGACCGAGGAACTCAAGCCGCTCGCGCGCGATCCTGGGATGTTCCTTCGCAAGCTCAATTCCGACCTGTCCAACATCCTCAAGTCCACAGGCTCTCCCATGCTGACGACGGCCTTTTATCTGGTCGCCGATCGGACAACCGGCCTCATGCGGTTCGCCAACGCCGGCCATCCGAAACCGCTGCTCGTCCGCCGCTCAGCCTGCAGCGTCGAGCCGCTTGCCAATGTCACCAGCCAGAGCCAGCCCGCGCTTGGGCCTGTTTGACGACCCGGCGTATCAGACCACGGAAGTCACCCTCGCGCCCGGCGACTTCGTGATGCTGTTCACCGACGGCCTCTACGAAGTGCAGGGGTTGAACGAGGAATTGTATTCGCAGCAGCGGATGATGATGGACATGCAGAGCTTGCTGTCCAAATCCAACCGGGAGCTGCTCGACGAACTGCTCGAAGCCATTCGCGCCTTTTCCGTGAGCCACGAATTCGACGACGACGTTTGCATCATCGGGATGGAATTTGCCGGCAAACCGGCGGTCGAAATCCTGAACCGGGCAGCGCGGGTTATGCGCAATTTCTGCACCCGCTGCGCAAATTTTTGACCGTAGAAATGTTGTATTGAAGTTGACGAAACCCCGCCAGCCGCGCGAACGTCTCTCGTGATGCTGCAACCATGAGAAGCCGTTTCAAACAACCGATCTGGATGCTCCCGCTGGTCATTGCGGGATTGGTGGCGCTGTTTGGCTGGTGGGGAAACCACGAGTTGCGCCAGACCATCGAGCAACAGCTTCAGGCCCAGTTGACCTCGACGCTCAATGCGAACGTGACCTCGCTGGAAATTTGGACCACCAACCAGACCCGGCTCGCCACCGCGCTGGCCGACGAATCGGAAGTACGTGTCCGTGCCATCAGGATTCTGCACCGCTCCGAGTTGGAGCCCGGTGCCGCCGGAAGCGTCACCAACCTCGCGGACGTCGAACAGTTGATCCGATACCTCCGTCCGCGTCTCATCCAGTTGGGCTATGAAACCGCGCAATTGGTGAACACAAATTTCACCGTCGTCGCCAGTTTTATGCGCGTCCGGCCCGGCCCGGCGCTGCAAGTTGCCGAGGCGCACACCAACAAGTTCGCCGAACTTTTTTCCTCCGGCGAACCGGTCATCATCACGCCGTTCAAACCGGAATTGCTCATCCAGCGGCGCGCCACCGGATTTTTTGTCAGCCGTGGAACCAACGTTGTCCGCCGGGCCAATCGCTTGATACAAGCCAACGCCTCGCGCGGACGCCGTGGCAACGCCTCTTTGATGCAAGTGGCCGCGCCGCTGACCGAGGATGGTGTCGTCTGGGGTGCGCTGGCGTTGATCATAAATCCGGATCATGAGTTCACGAGAATTCTCTCGGTGGCGCGCTCGGGCGAATCGGGTGAAACCTACGCGTTTGATCAAACCGGCCTGCTGATTTCCCGGAGCAGGTTCGATGACCAGCTCCGGCAGCTCGGCCTGCTTGAACAGACCAACGCCAGTTCCGCGCTCAATCTCCGCCTGCGCGACCCCGGAGGCGATTTGACAAAAGGATACAAGATTGAAAACACGAATTCGGCTACGGAGTCGCTGACCCGCTTCGTGGCGGAGGCACTCGATGGCGATGACGGCGTGGACGTGGTTCCTTCGCGTGATTACCGCGGAGTGCCGGTCATCGGCGCGTGGCGCTGGCTGCCGCAACTCGGCATCGGCGTGGTGACGCAGGTGGATGCCACCGAGGCCTATCAATCGTTGCGCGTGCTCCAATTCATCTTCATCGCACTCTTTCTGCTGCTGGTGCTTTGCGCGGTCGTCCTGTTTGTCTTTTCCTACGCCAACCTCGCCTGGCGCCGGCGGCTGGGCGAAGCCGAGTTGAAGTTGAAACAGCTCGGCCAATATACGCTCGGCGAAAAAATCGGCGAAGGCGGCATGGGTGTCGTTTATCGCGCGCGCCATGCGCTCATGCGGCGCGACACCGCGGTGAAACTTCTCCTGCCCGACCGCGCGGACGCCGCCGCCATCCAGCGTTTCGAGCGCGAAGTCTGCCTCACCTGCCAGCTCACCCATCCGAACACGATCCAGGTCTATGATTACGGCCGCACGCCCGACGGGATTTTTTATTACGCGATGGAACTGCTGGCTGGATTGAACCTTCATGACCTGGTTTTCCGCTTTGGCCCGCAGCCGGAAGGCCGCGTCATCCAGATTCTCACGCAGGTTTGCGAATCGCTCGCCGAAGCGCACGCGCTGGGGCTGGTGCATCGCGACATCAAACCTTCAAACATTTTCCTCTGCGCCCGCGGCGGCGTGCTCGACTGGGTCAAGGTGCTGGATTTCGGGCTGGTGCGCGAGTTTCGCAAGCGTTCCGACACCCGGAGCGAAGAGCACGAATTTGCCGGTACACCTTCCTTCATGCCACCTGAAGCAATCAAGAATTCCGCCGCCAGCGACCCGCGCAGCGACCTCTATGCCGTCGGCGCCATCGGCTATTTTTTGCTGACCGGCAAAGGCGTTTTTGAAGATGAAGACATTTTGAAGCTGCAAGAGGAACAACTGGCCGCCCCGCCGGTGCCGCCCCGCCGGCGCACGGCAAACAAAATCAGCGCCGAACTCGAAAAGGCCATCCTGCGCTGTCTGGAACGCGATCCGAAGCGGCGTCCACAATCCGCCCTCGAACTGCGTGACCTTTTCCTATCCAGTCCGTACTGCGGCGGACTATACGCCGGAAGCCCGCGCCGCTTGGTGGGCTGAATTTCAGCAGCAGGAACAATCGTCCGTGGAGGCCGACGACCGGGACACCAAGTCCGATTCCCACGGTGAAAATAGATTTTGCCAGCCGGATCGGATAATACGTCGCGGCGTCAGTAAGCCGGGCGGTTACTCCGCCACAAACTTCATCACGCGCGATTTTTCCGAGCGCTTGCGCTTGGTTTCGTCCAGTTCCTTTTTGCGCAAACGGAGATTTTTCGGCGTCGCCTCCACGAATTCGTCCACGTCAATGTATTCCAGCGCGCGTTCGAGGCTGAGATCGCAACGGCGGCGAGAGCGCGATGCCTTTGCCGTCGCCTTGTGAACGCATGTTCGTCAGGCGCTTTTCCTTCACCGGATTCACCGGAATATCATTTTCGCGGGCGTTTTCGCCGACGATCATGCCGACATAAATCATGTCGCCGGGTTCGACCATCAAGCGGCCGCGTTCCTGCACCATGTTGAGCGCGTAGCTCGTGGCCTCGCCGGCATCCATGCTGACGAGCGAGCCGTTTTTGCGCGCGGCGATTTCTCCGCAGTCCGGGCCGTATTCGTGGAAGAGATGGCTCATCACGCCCATGCCCTTGGTGGAGTTGACGAGGTCGGTTTCAAAACCGATCAGGCCGCGCATTGGAATCAGCGCCTCGACGGAAACCTGGTTGCCGACGTGGTTCATGTTCGTGATCTGCGCCTTGCGGCCGGACAGATTTTCCATGATGTTGCCGAGGCAGTCGTTGGGAATTTCGACGAACAGCTTTTCAATCGGCTCCAGCGGATTGCCGTTGGCGTCTTTTTTCCAGAGCACTTCCGGGCGCGAAACCAAAACTTCGTGGCCTTCGCGCCGCATCTGCTCGACGAGAATGGCGATTTGCATCTCGCCGCGTCCGCTCACCGCGAATATTTTCGGGTCGCTCGTCTGCGCGATGCGCAAGGCGACGTTCGTGCGGATTTCCTTCACCAGCCGGTCCCAGATATGGCGCGCGGTGACAAGCTTGCCGTCCTTGCCGGCGAGCGGGCCGTCATTCACGGCGAATTCCATCTGGATCGTTGGCGGGTCAATCGGGATGTAAGGCAGCGTCGAGCGCGCCTCGGAATCACAAATCGTCTCGCCGATGAAGACCTCCTCGAACCCGGTCAGGCCGACGATGTCGCCCGCGTGCGCCTCCTGGACCTCGATGCGCTTCATGCCCTCGAAATGAAAAATCGCCGTGATTTTGCCCTTGGAAATTTTCCCGCTGCCGTGGCGGCAAATCGCCGGGTCGCCGAGCTTCACCTTGCCCTCGTATATTTTCCCGAACGCGATTCGGCCGAGATAATCGCTGTAATCCAGATTCGCCACGAGCAGTTGGAAGCCGACGCCCGCCTTCGCGCGCGGCGGCGGAATGTGCTTCACGATCGCGTCGAACAGCGGCTCCATCGTGCCGCTGACGTGTTCCAGTTCCGTCTTGGCATAGCCGGCCTTCGCGGAGCAGTAAATGAACGGAAAATCGAGCTGCTCGTCCGTCGCGTTGAGCGAAATGAACAATTCAAAAACCTGGTCGAGCACTTTTTTCGGGTTCGCGTTCTCGCGGTCAATCTTGTTGATGACCACAATCGGCTTCGCGCCGGCTTCCAGCGCCTTGCGCAGCACGAACCGCGTCTGCGCCTGCGGGCCTTCGGCGGCGTCCACCACCAGCAGCACGCCGTCAATCATGTTCATGATGCGCTCCACCTCGCCGCCGAAATCCGCGTGGCCGGGCGTGTCCACGATGTTGATGTGGTAATCCTTGTATTTGAACGCGGCGTTTTTGGCGCGGATGGTGATGCCCTTTTCCTTTTCCAAATCCATGGAATCCATCAGGCGCTCCTCGGACGATTCATGCTGGTTGGCGCGGAAGGTGCCGGATTGCTTGAGCAGGCAGTCCACGAGCGTGGTCTTGCCGTGGTCAACGTGCGCGATAATCGCAATATTTCGAATGTGCTGCATATAAATTTAATTGCTAAACGATCTAGCTGCGACCTTCGTTCTGCGTGAAAACGCAATCCAAAGAGAGCAGCTACATCCTCTTTTCAAACCGAGCCGGACAGTATGCCTTTTGGGTGAAAAAGGTCAAGCTCTTCTCTGCCCCGGCGGGTTACATGTTGCCTTCACCGACATTCCATGCCTTGCCCGACAAAATTCCTTTTCTTTCCGGCGGCACGGCTTAACTTGCGTGCCGCACATGGGCTTGAAATTGTTCAACACGCTCTCGCGCTCGATTCAGGAATTCGTCGCCGCTCGATTCCGGCTTGCCGCGCCAAAGCGGAGCGACGGCGGGCGGAAAAATGGTCGGCATGTATTGCTGCGGGCCGACCGTCTATGACTTCGCCCACATCGGCAACTGGCGCACGTTCGTCTTCGCCGACCTCGTCCGGCGTTATCTCGAATTCAAGGGCTACGCCGTCACACACGTGATGAACATCACGGACATCGAGGATAAAATCATCAAGGGCGTCCGCGAGGCGAAGACGACGTTGCCGGAATTCACCGGCAGATATGAAGTCGCATTTCTCGAAGACCTGAAAACCCTCAATTGCCGGGAGCCGCACCAAAAGCCGCGCGCGACAGAGCACATTCCCGAAATTATCGCGCTCATCGAAAAACTTCTGGCGCGCGGCGTCGCCTACAAAGCCGCCGATGGCTCGGTTTATTTCAGCATCGAGAAATATCGCGGCTGCGGCTGCAACTACGGCCAGTTGCTCAAGTTCAACTTCGACGAAATGCGCGCCGGTGAGCGGGTGAAAAGCGACGAATATGCCAAGGAATCCGTTGCCGATTTCGCGCTCTGGAAGGCCCGCGTGCCGGAGGACGGCGATATTTTCTGGTCCAGCCCGTTCGGCGAAGGCCGGCCCGGCTGGCACATCGAATGTTCGGCGATGAGCATGAAAATCCTCGGACCGAGTTTTGATCTGCACCTCGGCGGCGAGGATTTGATTTTCCCGCATCACGAGGACGAAATCGCCCAGAGCGAAGGCGCGACCGGCAAGCCGTTCGTCAAATACTGGCTGCATGGCGCGTTTCTGCTCGTCGAGGGCAAAAAGATGAGCAAGAGCCTCGGAAACTTTTTCACGCTGCGCGATTTGCTGGCGAAGGGTTTCACCGGGCGTGAAATCCGTTACCTGCTGCTTACCGCGCATTACCGCGAGACATTCAATTTCACGATCGAAGGTTTGCAGGGCGCAAAATCTGCACTTGCACGAATTGACGAGTGCCTTGGCAAATTGCGTGATCTTGGAGTACAGCCTTCAGGCGGTTCCTCGACTGGGCTGCCTGAAGGCGGTACTCCAAACTTGCTTGCCGATTTCTCTGCCGCGCTCGACGATGATTTGAATATTTCCGCCGCTTGGGGCGTGGCTTTTGAATGGGTGCGCGAAATGAACCGGCGGCTTGCTGACAATTCCTTGTCCTCAACCAAAGCCGCATCAGCCTTGACCGCCTGGAACAGAATTGATTCAGTACTTGGCATTGGCTCGCTGGGTCGGAATCGAAATTCCGGCGGATATAGCAGCTTTGCTAGAAGCTCGTCAAGCCGCCCGCAAAGCGAAAGATTTCAAAAAATCAGACGCGATTCGCGACGAATTAAAGGCGAAAGGCTGGGTCATCGAAGACACGCCAAAAGGCCCGAAACTGAAGAAGATTTGAATGAACCGGAAAAATCGCAAAATCATAAATCGTAAATCATAAATGGCCAAGGGTCTGTTCATCACGTTCGAGGGTACGGAAGGCTGCGGCAAATCCACGCAGGTGGAGCTGCTGGCACGGCGGTTGGTTGCGCTCGGCCATCGCGTCCGCTCGTTGCGCGAGCCGGGTGGCACGCCCATCGGCGAGGAAATCCGCCACACGCTCAAACACAGCCAAAACAACGCTGCGATGACCGCCCAGGCCGAATTGCTTTTGATGAACGCCAGCCGCGCGCAACTCGTCCGCGAAATCATCCGCCCCGCCCTTGAGGCCGGCGAAATCGTCGTCTGCGACCGCTTTTATGATTCCACGACGGCATATCAAGGCTATGGCCGGCAGCTCGATTTGGAAAAGGTGAAAGCGGTCATTGATTTTGCCGTCGGCGAAACGAAGCCAAACCTGACCTTGCTCCTGCATGTTCCAGCAGAAGTCAGCGCCGAGCGGCTCCATTCGCGCCAGACAAGCCTGCCGTTCGTCCGCGACCGCATCGAGGAGGCTGACCGCAAATTTTTTGAGCGCGTCGCGCACGGATTCGGCGTCATTGCCGCCGCGGAACCGCAGCGCGTCAAGTTCATCAACGGTGCACAGCCGGTGGAAGTCGTCTGCGAAAGGATCTGGGAAATCGTCCAGCCGGTTTTGCCGAAGGTCGGACGGTGGTGAACACGCTTGCCGAATTCGCACCAGCGGATACTTTGAATTATGATTGAAAAAACGATTGGCGAAATTGAGGCGAAAATTCGCGGCGCGGAAGCAGTCAGCGAGGAGCGCAAACGCGAGTTGATCCAGTTGCTTGAGCGGCTCAAAACCGAGGTCGGCACGCTCTCCAAAACGCACGGCGAGCAGGCGGAAAGCATCGCGGGTTTCGCGCAGTTGTCGGCGCACGAGGCCACGCGCGGGGAGCAAAATCCGCAATTGCGCGAGCTGTCCGCGCGCGGGTTGCAGTCATCCGTCGAGGGGTTTGAGAAGTCCCACCCGCACCTGGTCGAAATCGTCAACCGCATCAGCAACACGCTGTCGAACTTGGGGATTTAATCTTCAATCGTCCTCGTTCTCGTCCACGTCCTCGACCGATTCTCTAAAATCGTGGACTCGTAAAATCGTCGAAATATGAATCCTCCTTCGGTTCCAGCTTCGCAATCGCCGCCATGATTTCATCGGCGATTTGCTGGTAAATTTCCTTGAGCCGCGCCTTCGGGCAATCCTTTGCCTCGGCGCGCAATTTTTCAAAACTCATCGGCTCGCCGTATTTCACGGCGACACGGCCCGGACGCGGAAATTTTTGATTCCGCCCGTATGCCTCGAATGTTCCAAACGTCCGCACCGGCACGACGGGCGCCTGCGACTTGATCACAATCAGGCCGATGCCGGAACGCGCCGGCTGCAATTTGCCGTCGCGCGTGCGCGTGCCTTCGGGAAACAAAATGATGCCGCCGCCGGCGAGCAGCCGATCCAGAATCGCCTTCAATCCCGCCGCGCCGCCGCCGTCGCGGTCCACCGGCACGGCGTTCCATGAACGCAGCAGCGCGCCGATGCCCGGAAACCGGAACAGCGATTCGCGGGCGAGGTAATTGATGCCGCGCTTCAAGCCGGAACCGACCAGCGGCGGGTCGAGAAAACTCGCGTGATTTGAGGCGAGAATGACCGCGCCGGTCTGCGGCACGCGCTCCGGATTGAAAACGCGCCAGCGGAAATAGGTCGCATACATCAGGCGGAATCCAAGCCAGCCGAGGCGGTAGGACAAATTCATGGCATCAACCGAGGCGCTTGCGGATTTCCGCAAGAATCAACCCGCTCGTCTGCTCGGAGGTCAGGTTCGAATTGTTGATGACCTTCGCGCCGAGCGCGATCATCAGCGGCGCGACGGCGCGCTGGCTGTCGCGCTGGTCGCGCGCGGCAAGGTTTTCCTTCACGCCGTCGGCGGTGCGCCGCGCGCGTGCGTTCGGCCAGCGTCGCGTCGAGGTAAAACTTGAAATCGGTTTCCGGAAAAACATTCGTCCCGATGTCGCGGCCCTCCATCACGAGATTGCCGAATTCGAGGCACTCGCGCTGGCGTTTGACCATCCATTCGCGCGCCTTCGGCACGGCGGCCACGTGCGGCACGGCGGCGCTGGTCTCGGCGGTGCGAATTTCCTTTTCGGGATAATAGCCATCCACGAGCAGGCGCACCCTGCCGTCCACGCATTCCAGTTTCGTTTTCCATTTGCGGCACGCGGCGGCGACGGCCTTGGCGTCATGCACGTCAATCCGGTTTTTCAGGCAATGCCACGCCAGCGTGCGATACATCGCGCCGGTGTCCACATAAACGTAGCCCAGCGCCTTGGCCACGAGCTTCGCGTTCGTGCTCTTGCCGCTCGCGCTCGTGCCGTCAATCGCAATGACAATTGGATGTTTTTTCAAATCGTAAATCCTGTTCGCCCTCATCCTCGTCCTCGAATTAAATCCGGTACGAAACGGAACATCTTTGCCGCAAACAATTTCCGCACGTTCAATTTCCGCCGGCCGTCTTTGACTTCCCAAATCGTCCGCGCCCAGTCCGTGCGGCGGCGGCCCGGCAAGTTTCTGGAAAAAATTCGGGAACGTTTTTTTTACGCACGCCGGGTTTTTGATTTTGATGCCGGGAACTTTCAACCCCAGAATCGGCAAAACACATCGCCAGACGATGGTCATTGTAGGTTTCAATCTCCGCGCCGTGAAGCGGCGACGGCCAGACCGTCAGCGTGTCGCCTTCCTCGACCACTTTCGCGCCGCATTTGGCCAACTCCGTCCGCAACGCGACGACGCGCTCGCATTCCTGCAAGCGCAGCCGGCCCAGATCCGTGAATTTCACCGGATGACCGGCAAACGGCGCGATGACGATGGCGGTCATGATGCTGTCGCCAAGATCGGTTTGCCGGGAAATTTTCTCCGGCAGGACCCGGTAGTTCGGCAAACTTCGTGTCAATCTGAAAGCCCGCCCCGAAAATCGGCCAGCGCGCCACGGTGACCGGGTTCGGCTCGCCGGAACCGAGATTGCCCGCAATCCATCCCGCCGCCCAGAAATAGCTGCCGCTGGAGGAATCGGGGTCAATCGGGTAGATGCGATCCTTGATTCCGTATTCCGGATGCGGGCTGTTCTTCCGGCTCCAGTAAAAATAGGAATACATTTCGCGCGTCATCAGGACATACGGCGATTCCTCCGTGTTTTCCCCGACAATTTCGACCTGCCAGCCGGCGACGACCGAGCACATCAGCAAGCGCGCTGGCAAACTGCGAGCTTTCCTCGATGCTCACCTGGCATTTGCCCGCGCGCGGACCGGTCCCGTGAATCACAGCGGGCAGCCGGTCATTCGGCGAATCAATCCGGTAGCCCAGCGCGCGCAACGCCTGAAACAGCGGCGGCCTGCGGGCGCTCGTGCATGCGCGGCACGCCGCTCAAACGATAGACGCCCCGCCCCAGACAAACCAGCGCCGCCAAAAAGCGCGCCACCGTGCCGCCATTGCCGACAAACAGTTCCAGCGGCTTCTCCGCCGTGCCGGCGTTCGGAATTTTTCCGCCGAGTCCCCTGACCGTGATGGTGCGGTTGCAAAATTCCTCCGGGTCAGGCTCCACCTTGATCTGAAACCCCAGTTTCTGAAGCGCCTCGGCCATCTCCTGCGTGTCTTCGCTCCAGAGCGCGCCCTGCAAAATCTTTTCGCCCTCGGAAAGCGCGGCCAGAATCAGCGCGCGGTTCGTGATGCTCTTCGAGCCGGGCACGGTGATTTCCGCCCGCACAGGCTTGTCGAGCGGGACGATTTCGATGAGGTCGGGAAGCGGCATTGCTGAATTCATTCCGGCGAAGTTGAACTTGCGCACCAGTTGTCGCGCCGCGCTTTCGCGGTTTCCAAAAAATTTGAAACCGGCTTTCGCATCGGACTTTTTCAAAGCGCGCTGGAATTTTTGCAGCTCGGAAATAAAGGCATCCAGCGACTGCGAAAGATTTTTGCGGTTGGCCAGCGCGATGTCGCGCCACATTTCCGGCGAGCCGGACGCGATGCGCGTCGTGTCGCGAAAACCGTTCGCACAAAGTTGTGCCTGCATTGGGGGACTCGCCGGATCCAAAACCAGAGTTCGCCAATGCCGCGGCCACGATATGCGGCAGATGGCTGGAACGGCTGACGAGCGCATCGTGCTGTTCCGGCGCAAGCCGCAACGTCCGCGCGCCGAGCGATTTCCAGAACGCCTCCACTTTGCGAACGGCCGCTGCGTTGGATTTTTTTGTCGGCGTCACAACGCAAACGGCGTTCACAAACAAATCCGCGCGCGCGGCGCCCACGCCGGTTTTTTCCGCGCCGGCCATCGGATGGCTGCCGACGAAATGCGCGCCGGATTTTTGTAACGAGCGATTCCAGTTCACGCACGACGCCGGCCTTCACACTGCCAACGTCGGTGACAATCGCGCCGCGTTTCAACGCCGGCAGCATCTCCACGACGCGCAGCCGCATTTGCGAAAGCGGCGTGCAGAGAATGACCAGATCCGCGTTTGAAACGGCCGCGAGCAGGTCGGTCGTGGCGTAATCCACCGCGCCCGCCTTCTCGCAGTCCTTCAAACTCGCCTGACGGCGGACGAACCCGGCGACTTCCCGCGCAAGCCGGCGGCGTTTGACGGCCAGCCCGATGGAACCGCCGAGCAGACCGACGCCGATGATGGCGATTTTCCGAAAATGCACGGGCACAGCATAGCGGATGGGAGATGGATTGATGAACGATGGAAATTCCTGTTCGAAGTTCAGGCTTCAGCCTGCCTTGCACGGCAAGCTAAAGTTTGGATTCCAGCTTCACCGGCAAATTGCGCCGCGCCGATTCGAGGCAGGCGTCCATGACGATTTGCGTTTTCAAGGCGCTTTCCGGCCATTCGGCGTTAAGTTTGCCGGAACGGACCTGGTTCGCAAAATTGCGGATCAAATTCGTGGATTGCGCATACTCCAGGCCTTTGGTGTGTTTCCCGCGGCACCGGCAGCATCGGACGCTGATCTCTTTCTGGTTCAATTCAAACGCCGGCTCGTGATCGCTGGCCGGATGAACAAAATCCGGAATGACCAGCGAGCCTTTTGCGCCGCTGATGTGAACCCAGTTTTGGTATTGCGCAATGAACGAGCAGTAAAAATTCGCCGAAGTGTCATCGTCAAAAATCAATTCAGCGGAAAAATCCATCGGCACAGGCGCAAGCCCCTTGCGCGGGCTGAATTCCGAAAGGATTGTCCCCCTGACTTCGCGCGGCAGCTTCCATTTCATCGTCCAAAGAAAAAAACGAATCGGATACCAGCCCAGGTCGCCCAGACAACCGGCCGGTTCCAACGCGCTGTTCGCGCGAACGTTTGGCGCGAAAATATCCTCGTCAAGATGAAAACTGAAGCTCGACGAGATGCGTTTGATCTGGCCGATGCTCCGGCCATCATCCAGGAATTTCGCGGACGCGGCCCAGGCGCGGATTATGCATGAACATCACGCCGTCCATGAATTGCACGCGGTTTTTGCGGCAGGCGGAAATCATCTCCGAGAGGTCGGCCGCGCTGACGGCGCAGGGTTTTTCGCAAATGACGTGTTTGCCGGCCTCCGCCGCGCGCACGACCCATTCCTGGCGCAGCCCGGTCGGCAGCGGAATGTAGACGGCGTCCACATCTTTTGACGCGAGCAATTCCTCGTAACTGCCGAGCGCCGCCGGCGCGGCGTTTCAAATGGTGCTTCGCGCCTGACAATCTTCAATGAATTTGCCGCGCTGCGGTCCGCGTCGCGGCTGGCGACGGCGGTCACGACGGAATTGCCGCTGTGTAAAAATCGCCTTCCAGTTTTTCCGGCCGATGTTGGCCGTGCTCAAAAATCCAAATCGCAGTTTTTTCATAAGATTTTCAATCGTAATCCTCCTCGATCTCGACCTCGAACCATTTTTCGATTACGAGGATGAGGAGGACAACGGGGATGAATTTTTTGCCGCCTCGCCCACCCGCTCCAAAATCACATCGGCCATGTGCGGCTCCGGTGCCGACGGCGGGCGAATACCAGACCAGCTTGCCGTTTTTCTCCGTCGGATTGCGCCACGCCGGCTGGCCGGCGGCAAGACGCTCTGCTCGACCATCCGTTTCGCCTCGCCGAGCAAAACCGGGATGTCCTCCTGCGTGTGCAGGCCGTCACTGATGAAAAACGGCACGACAATCATATTCTTTGTTTGCGCGAGCGAATAACATTCATCAATGCGCGGGCTTTCTTCGAGAAAAATCGCGTGGATCGGCGGCATAAATTTTCATCGCCCCGATCAATTCCACCTGCCGTTCGATGGCCCGGCGCGAGTTTTCATTCTTCTCCGTGCCGTGGCCGGCGATGAACAGCGTCGTTTCTGGATTTTTCGGCGCGCGGGGAAATGGAAATTTTTCGACGACTTCCTTCGGCGCGCGACAGAATCACCCCGGTCATGCTGTCGTGCGAGCCGACGGGCCGGCAGTAAAACGATTCTGAATTCTTGGTTTTAAGTTTTAACTTGTCCGGAAAGCTGAAGCCAAGCTCCTTCGGAATGATTTCCGTGGCGAAATAGCCTTCGCTGATGAACAGCGGCGCGATGAAAATGCGCGGGGCCGGAATCTCCGCCAGAACTTTTTTGATTTGCGGCTCCTGCTTCCAAAACGCCTCGCGGACCCCGGCGAAAATCTCCCGGCGGCGCAATTCCGCCGCGTGCTGGAAAACCGGCGCGGCGGAATTGGCGTTCAGTTCCGTGCCGTGGCCCAGCACCACCAGCACGGCATCGGAAAGGTTTTCAGCGTTCACGCGCAAGGGTTAGCCAAACAGCAGGCCGCCCGCAAGCCGGCGTGTGCTCAATTTTTCAGAAACCTTTTGACAAGCCGGGCGTCTTAAGTTCAGATTGTTCGCCGAATTAGCACAACCAAACCAATGAAAATGACCAATACCATCAAATTGACCGCCGTCGCGCTGACCGCCACGTTCGGGCTGGCCATTGCCGCCGCCGCCCAGGACGCCGCGGCACGCGATGCCGCCGGCTTCGACCAAACAGGGCGTGACCTACGCCACCGACATCAAAACCATTCTGGACGCCTCCTGTGTGAAATGCCACAGCGGCGACAAGCCCAAGGCCCGGCTCAAGCTGGACACCCTTGAAGGCACCCTCAAGGGCAGCAAGGACGGCCCGATTCTCAAGGCCGGCGACAGCGCCAATAGCTTCGTCGTCAAGAGCGTCGCGCATTTGACCGCCGACCACGATTCCTGGATGCCGCCGCTGCACAACGGGCGGACATCGCGCCGCTCACGGCGGACCAGATCGGCCTGATCCGCGCGTGGATTGACCAGGGCGCGAAGTAATTTCCAAGCTTCAAGCAAAAAGGCGCAGTCCGACAAGGATTGCGCCTTTTTTAATTCAATGGTGCCAGGGGTTCGCGCTTATGGCTTCGCAATTTTTCTCGCTCCCGCAATAATTCAGTTTGTTCCGTTTCAGGCAATCCCGGCTGGCTGACTTTTTGGGTCATCGCGGCAATTTGCCGGTCCAGAAATTGATTCCGCAATTTCAGCGCGACATCGGCAAGCTGCTGGTCGGGATTCGGAATTTTCCGGTCTTCGGCGGCGGCTTCGGTGACGAGGTTGCGCATTTCCGCCGAATCGCACGAATCCAAAAACGCCGCGAGGCTCTTCCACGTTTCGTTCTTTCTGCGCCGCCAGCCGTTGCTCGACGATTTGTCGCGCAACCGGATGCGAAATCCAATTCGTGTCGAGATGCAGCGCCGCCCACGACACCAGATTCTCGTGCAGCAGCAAAAGTTTGAGCAGATGAGATTCGTGGTTCGAGGGACGCGACACTTCGGTTGATTCGGCGGACTCAAATGATTCGTCCTCGTCCGCCACCGGCGCGGTTTGGACCGCTGGAATCTTTTTGAACTCGGCGCGGACGGCTTCCGGCGAAACGCCCAGCCGCAGCGCAGTCTTTTGCGCGTAGGTGTCCACCAGCACGGTGTTGCCGGTCTTGTGAACGGCCTCGGCCATGGCGTGCAAAATGGCGTTCCGGCCCTTTGTCGCTGGCCGCGTCATTCTGCCTGCAAAGCCGGTTCAGGTAGTAATCAAAAAATCCTTCCGCGCCTTCCACCAGCTTGCGGAACGCCTCGCCGCCGTTGGCCTTGATGAAACTGTCCGGGTCATGCGGCGCGGGCACGATGGCAACGCGCACGGCCAGGCCGGACGCGAGCAGATGATCCAGCGAACGAACGGCGGCATTTTGCCCGGCTTCGTCGGAATCGAAACACAGCACCACTTCATCCACGTAGCGTTTGATAATGCGCGCATGCTGGTCGGTGAACGCCGTGCCTTGCGGCGCAACGATGTTTTGCACGCCAGCCATGAAGCACGCGATCAAATCAAGCTGCCCTTCGCAAACGATGGCGAACCCGGCGTCGAGAATCGCGCGCTTGGATTTGTCGAGGCCGAAGAAAACCTTGCTCTTGGTGAAAATCGGCGTCTCCGGCGAGTTGACGTATTTCGCCGTCTTTTCGTCGCCGGACAAAACCCGTCCGCTGAAAGCCAATCACCCTGCCCTGCTCGTCGCAAATCGGAAACATCAGCCGCCCGCGAAAGCGGTCGTAAAACCTGTCCGTCCCCTCCTTGCGCAAAATCAGTCCGGCCTTTTCAACCAGCGCCAGTTCGTAACTCTTGCTCCTGCGCCCAGTTCACCGTGTCATCCCACGCTTCCGGCGCGGCGCCGAGCCGGAACAGATTTAATCGCCTCGGCGGAGACGCCGCGCTTTTTCAAATAATCACGCGCCAGTTGTCCGGCGGCTTCGTTGGCCAGCGTGTTCTGCCAGCGCTGCGCAATCTGGTCGTGAATCTGAAGCAAGCTGGTCCTTCAGATGGCGCGATTGCTGTTCGGCGGGATTATTGTCAAATTCGAGCGGAATTTTCGCGCGTTCGGCCAGCCGGCGCACGGCGTCCACGAAGCCGATGTTCTCGTATTCCTTGACGAACGTGAACACGTCACCGCCCTTGTGGCAGCCGAAGCAGTGGAAAATCTGCTTGTGCGCATTGACGCTGAAGCTCGGCGTCTTTTCCTTGTGAAACGGGCAGAGCGCCGTGAAATTCGCGCCCGCCTTTTTCAGCGGCAGATACGCGCCGATGACATCCACGATGTCGCTGGCGGCGCGGATGCGTTCGAGGGTTGCGGGGGAGATGCCGGCCATGCGCGTTCGTGGCGCGAGACGCCGGTTAATTGCCGATCTTTATCACCGGTTGCGCCTTGGGCGCCGCCGGCCCGTTTTTCCCCGGACTTGCCACCACCGGTGTTGATCAGCAAAAAGCCGAGATCGTTTTTGATGCGCGACCCGATGAAGGAATCCCGGAAGACCGCGAGCTGAATCTGGGAAAAGTGCGGGAAATAACTGCCGGAAAATTGGCTGCCTGAACCGCCGCCAAAGTCCTTCTGGTCTTGGGCGACTTGTTGCGCGATTTCCCCCGGCGTATAAACCGGCGCGTTCAGCAGCGCCAGCACGAACAACAGCACGCACGCAAACCGGACCAGCGCCGCCATCATGCCCAGATAATACTCCCCGCCCTTGAAATAATCGCCCGTCACCATCTTCTCGGTGAACTTCTGTTTGAGAACCTTGAAAACGATGAGCAGAACCACGGCCAGCGCGATATACGCCCCAAAGGGATCCCAAAACCTGTCGGAAAGGTAGCGGGCCATCAGACCGGCGAGCATCGGATAACACAGCCCGCACACCAGCACCAGCACCAGCCATTGCACCAGCAGAATAACCTCCCGGGACATGCCATTCTTCTTCCCGCGAAAGAGGCCAAACCCCAACACTGCCACAGTCACAAGGTCAAACCAGTTAAACCCCATGTTGCTCATTGCGGATTGGGCTGCGGCGGCAATCATGCGCGCGAGATTACGGCCTACGCCCCGAAACGCCAGCTAAATTTTTTCGCATTGGCGTAATGTCGGTGTTATGTCCTGAGATCGGATTTGCTCTTAACTCTGCCCATGAGGATGGGATTGGGGGCGATGATGCCGCCGATGCACTCCGTTACCTGGTGGCCACGAAGGCACGAACGATCAAGGTGATGCGGTTGCGGGGGCTTTAGGGAAAAAGCTGAAACGCTGAAATTTGGAAAGCTGAAATGGGAACCGTGCAGGCTATCCTCTAATTAGGAGGCGTCATGGCTTATCTGGTGCTTTCACAGTCATCCGATTTGTTATTCCCGAACTGAAACAATAAGAAACAAACTCCAGATTTCTGTCTGGCTTCGTGATAAAATCAACGCGGTCAAACGGAGCGCAACTGGTGGACTGTTTCATAAATCTCGCAAACTCGGCATAATTTGTTGGCCATCGCTGATTCGCCTGTCGAAAAGTATAGGCGTTGGTTTCGTCGCACAAAAAAGGCATTCCGGTGCCCCAGTTGTACGTATGCGGCTGAAACATGCCATAATAGGGTAAACAACTTTTTAAGACAGCTACTAACGCGATGACCATGAGGATCACTCCGATAATAATTGTGCTTTTCATAAGAGTGCAGCCGCCTAACAGGGAAGAAGATTGAAATTTTGCGGCCTATCTAATTTCATGGATTTACGATTTACGAATGACGATTTACGAACGAGTTCAGCCTATCCTCATGTTAGGCGACAGGTTTGAATATAAGTCTCGCATAAATAGAAACTCCAACTGCGCCGCTGATGCTGCCGGCAACCAACTCTGGTAAGCGAACCGGCCATTGAAAAAGTGCCATGAACAAAAGCATGAATAAGCAGCCAAGCGGCAAGCCAACAGCAAAACCAACCGGCCAAGATAATCTGCGCTGCGCTCGACGGAGCCAAAGGAAGCTCGGAATAATCAAAAGCAAGAATGCTGCGGTCACGATGCACGCCGAATAAATGAGAAGAACGGGAAACTCTGCAAAGCGTCCGAACGATGACGGATGCCAAATGGCGAAATAGGTCTGAAGCAATACTGACCCTGCCAGTGTCGCGCTTAAAATGGCTATGATTGCTCTCATCATGTCCTGTCGCCTAACAGTTAGTAGACGGCTTGGCATTCAGCCTTTCCTCGGCCAAGTTCAGCCTATCCTGTTTCATGAATTTGAATTTACGCCTTTGGTGGGGCGTGTCCAGCCCCGAAAGGGTTCGGGGTCTGTGAGATTTACGATTTACGAATGACGATTTACGAACGAGTTCAGCCTATCCTCATATTAGGCGACTTCATGGTCTGAAATAATGCTACTGAATGATAGTGCGTAAACGCTGTGTCGGACATAAAAATACCAACTCGTCAGGTGACTCTTTGCAATCCCAAAGCTCACCGACTGAAATAGTCTTCGTGAGCAACCGCTGGCCGGTGACACTGTAAAGCCCGATAAAATATAAACCTGTGGTCGCTCTGCTCTTCGTGATGAACAACAATAAATCGCGACCATGAATCTGAAAACGCCCAACCTGCAACTCGTGCATGTAAAAGGCAGCCGGAAGCTGCTCCTCAAACAATAAACGGCCTGCTTGCTGCACACTCAAATGCTGCTTGTGGAAAGAAATCTGAAACTCTCCAAATGAGCTGTTCGTGTCCTGCTCAACAAGAGCATGGTCTGGGAAGTTATCCAACATCTTTTCAAAAGTCTGCTGGACATCGGGAGTGCTCGCCGCCTCGCGGGTGAGCGTGACCGAGGCATCCTGATAGCCGCTGTAATTCTCTGCCGCCTTGCGCACTAATATTCGAGTCGGAACCCGCACCTGCGACTCCGCCTCCTATTTTATCACATGAAACACACGCGAATCCGATTGCGGCCAATAGAACGAGTAGCTTCATAGTCGCCTAACAGTTAGTAGACGGCGTGGTATTCAGCCTATCCTTTTCCAAGTTCAGCCTATCCTGTTTCATGAATTTGAATTTACGCCTTTGGTGTGGCGTGTCCAGCCCCGAAAGGGTTCGGGGTCTGTGAGATTTACGATTTACGAATGACGATTTACGAACGAGTTCAGCCT
This sequence comes from uncultured Verrucomicrobiae bacterium, assembly GCA_963827815.1. Lineage (GTDB taxonomy): Bacteria > Verrucomicrobiota > Verrucomicrobiia > Limisphaerales > UBA11358 > UBA11358. The sequence goes on from CAWHCL010000013.1 coordinate 85,112, forward strand.
ATCCTCATATTAGGCAGCACACTCATATCTTACCAATCAAAATTCAGCGAATGACACTTCGGACAAACAACCTGCCCGGCGTTCGGTAAAGCTGTGCGGCAGCGATGACAAACTCCAGGCTTCCGAGTGATGTGATAGACGATGCTCTTGGCGTCGGTCAACTCAATATCTCGTGGCGCTGGCAAAAGACGAATAGCCTCGGCGAACTGATTCGTGCGCAAAAGCTCAACCATCCGGTTTCGTGTCTGCGGCGATAACTCCGGCAGCAAGAAAAATATGCCGCAACGCTCACAATGAACCTGCGTGAGAATTGGTGCGGTCATAAATGCAAGATGCGCGGTGCTGCCTAACTATTAGTAGACGGCTTGGTATTCAGCCTATCCTTTTCCAAGTTCAGCCTATCCTGTTTCACGAGAACATTGAAAGATGGACTGAAATTGTTGTCTAGTAATAAATTAGATCATTATGACACCGCAACCGTTCCCAGCAAACACGGCGCGGTCTGGTGTGCGTAACACCAGCGCCGGGGGTGCGAGCCGCACTGGCGAGCTGGGGACGGCGCGAGTCCCCAACGGCATTGGCTGCGCGGCTGACGACATCAAAGGCGTCAGCCGCGAAAAATTTTGTCCGTGCCGGACTGGCCACCATTCGACACCTCACCCCTAACCCTCTCCCCGAACGTGGCGGAGAGGGAGGGGCGGGCGGCGGTCAATCTTCGTCGGGCATCATCACGGTGATGGCGGGCTGCGGGTCGTCCATGTCCAGTGCGCTGCAAGTGGCAATCAACTTCACAAGCCGCGCTGCGCGGTTGTCGTTGCGGACATACATGGCGACAGGAATGCGAGTGCAACCTGGGGGACGGCGTAGGATTCCGAAACGGGTCATCCAAACGACATCCCACAATCTGCCCGCCTCGTCTTGGCCGGGTGCTTGCGCACTGCCACCAGCGGGCAAGGCGACGTAGGCTTCCCAAACTGCGCGGGTCAGGAACATTGGAAATTTGATGGGCTTCCCAAGCCCTACAAGATGGGTGCCCCAAAATCGATTATTCGCTAACGCGAATTGTAGTCCGGCTTCCTGCGCGGTCTTGGTCACGTCCACTTGCACGCCATCGGCGACGGCCTGCTTGCGGGTGTAGGCGTAAATGACAGGGCCAAAGGCGGTGATGCCATCGGCCACTTGTTTCGGCTCGCCGAATACGGCGGCGAGTGCTTCTTGCGGGTTTATGTTTTGGTCTGCGTTCATGGTGTGTTTTGGAAGTGGGGCGCACTGTCACTGCGCCCCGTGTGAATCATGCGGCGACTGCTTCGGTGGACTGCGCTTTCGGAGTCCTGCGGATGCGGGCGGGATAATAGCTCGAATACTTTTCGTGCGGGTCATAGGCGCTGCTCAAGCGGAACTGGCCGCACGGGTGCTGCCATGCCTGACGCTCGCGATTCCAATGGAAACCAAGCTGCGCCAACTTCTGCCGAATCTCGGCTGCTGGTGTCTCCTTGAACGTCACCCAAACCCACTTGCCGACAACCTCGGCCAAACGGTAAAGCTCCGGCGCACTGGTCAATAACAGGTTTAACACCTTCGGTGTGGGCAATGTCCGGTTCTTCTTCCGCGCCTCGGTGTCAATCGGCATGCGATTGTCCGGCTTGGCTGCGGTTGCTGGCGCAACTGCGCTTTGCGTTTCGGCTGTGTTTGTGCTGCTCAACTGTGCGGATTTGCTCTTGAGCCCGATCTGATTTTTTTGTGATGTAGTTTTCATATGCTTTTTTTTTCTGCTCTGCTGTGCGTCTTTTGTCCGTCGCCCTTCACGAAAAAGCCGCGCCCCCAGCCCTCCTTCGTGGGAGTAGTCTTCAGAGGGCACCACGAAAGGCGGGCTGGTGTCCTGGGCAAGGCCGTGAGGGCGATGGAGAAAAGCGCAGAAGCAGAAAAAGCCGGCATTGAAAACGCGGCAAGCTGCCGCTGGCCTATGCGGCGGTGAAGAGACCGCCGCAAACTTAATTACGAACGGAGGGAGCTATTTCAAAACAGTCGGTGGCACCCAAGCTGTGTCTATCAAATATTCTGACTGCGATGGATGATACTGCGATGGTTGATTTAATTGATTTAAATTCAATTGTTTTGGCATCTCGGCAGGAGGTGGAAAGTGCCCATCAATCACCGCGACCCTTACGCCTCCAGTCGCTTGCATAAAATCATATTCGGACTGAGAAAAGAAAACAGCAGCGCCTGGACCTGTATCGAATTGGTAGTAAATGTTCGTGACCGAATTTGGCACGGCGGGCTTCGATGAAGCGAGCTTGTCACTCCTGCACCCGGCCAGAAGCAATGGCACGAAGAACAAAAATGATAAACTGTTTGTGCTCAAAATATTCTTTTTCATGATTTTTACATTATCCCTGTGCTGGTGGCGTGTCCAGAAATATTTCGAGCGCAGCGAGCCAATTGACTTCCCCTGACTGCATGAGCGTCCGCCTGCACCACGTTTCGGCGCGACAAGGCGGAGCGGCGGAATTGGCATGAAGGATGCCTGCGAACTGGCGCGATGATTGCCACGCGACGAGGGCAGGAGCGTGCCGGCGCGGGGGTTTTTGCGCCGGGAAGCAATCAGCGTGACAGTGAAGCAGCGGGCTGGCACACAATGCCACATTGTCTGACCTTAATTCCGCGCCGAAGGGTCCCGCTGGCGGGTAGTGTCGGCGCGAAAAGAATTAAGGTGGGAGTCCGCGCCGGACTGGCCATCATCGACCGAACGGACAATGTGTGTTGTGTGCCGCACCGGAAGCACTCCTTCATGCCAATTCCGCCGCGGTGCTTGCAGCACTGGCCATCATTTACCAAAGGCGCAGTCGCGTGAGCGCGAAGCCAACTCTCTGACTCTCCGCTGGTGGAGCGAAATGGCAGGCTGTGCGGTGAAAGGGCAAAAGGGAAACCGCGACAGACGGCCATGTAGCCCAACGGCGGAGTGTCAGACCAATTTGGTTTTATGAGTGAGGTCGGCCATCTTTCCGAACGGCGAAACGAAGTGTAGCGGTCGGAAAATGGCCGTGCTCACGATTTATTGCCATGTCTTTGGCCGGGCGAAGCCTCGCGGCCATATTGCTCGTCCTCGGCGACAGGCGGAGCCTCGCGCCGTATTGCTGCTGGCCGGACGTAGTCTCGCGGCCAGTGCGTGCCGCACCTGCCATCATTCGGGTTCGCACGATTTGTGTCCTGACTGTCTCGCCAGTTTGCGACCGTCGGAACGAATGAGCGGAAGCCAGGCATGGAGCCAGTGAATCTTGTGGCGGAATGCAGGGCTGGAGCGATTGGAGTGGAGCGGCTGCAAAGCTGGCGAGTCAGTCATCGTGCGCGGGCGGAACCGTGCCGACAACTTGCCCCGAACGCTTTCGGGGAAGTGTCGGCTCGGTGAAGCCACGGGGAAAATGATTGGACATGGCAAATGGGCGGATTTAATTTCAAAACCGTGAAACAGGATTGAGCGCGCATTATGTTGATTGAGAGTCCAGCCGATGAGTCCGAGGAGCAGTTTCGCGCTGCCGTGACCGAGTTGATTGTCAGCATTTATCACCGGATACCGGATTGGCTGGAGTTTCGCGTCGGTCGTCGTTTCGAGTTTGACGGCAGGTTTTTTCGGGAGTTTATTTGCGCCGCTGGCAGTGTTTGCGGTCAAATTCACTTGCGAGCGCAGCAAGCTGGTGGTATTTCGCGCGCAATTATTGAGCGCGGTGGCGTTGCTGGCAAGCAGTGCTGTTGGCAGATTCGTTCAGCCATTGAGACGGAGTTTGATTGCGAAGATTTACGAGCAGTCTAACGATTCGCCGTCGCTGCTCTATGGCACCCAGCCGGTGACTGACAGGTAGCTGAAGACGAACGGCTGCCACCACGGCAACCGCGGACGGAACGCTGCCGGCTGGCCGCACGCGCGCCAGAACTGCACCGGCTGCGTGACGCGGCGAAAGTAAAGACCCGCGACGGCTGACTGCCAACGCTGCCAACGAACGCCGACCAGTAGATACCAACGCCTGGCGGCCCTGCTGTAATGTCTGGTGTGTCTCACACCATTTCTTGAGACACACCAGACATGGAAGCAGGGACGCTGGCATCAACTGGACGCTGCTGGCGACATAAACCGTGGACAGCCCGAAGGTTCGTTTCAACTAACATTGCCTTTGTCCGAAGCGAAGTGGCAGCTCGACGGCAGATCAGCAGCAGGCGTGACAGCCTGTGTTGCGCCTGCGGCAGGCTGGCACGACTGATGCCTGCCGGCGAGCGAACGAAGCGGTGCGTGCCGCACTTGCCTTTATGCCGAGGAGCGAAGCGACGAGGTTGTATTGCCTGACACCGCGCCTGAAAATCATCCGCCAACATTTCACGGTTGGAATGCGCGAAAGATGTTCGATTACCTGCGGCGTCCAACGCACGCGCGGTGTAGCGAAAGGCACGCCGGGGATGACATTCGCAAACCAAAGATGGCGTGCCGGTGCCCGCCAGCAGACCGCGTTAGCGGGCTGCGAGGGCATGAGCGTCAGGCATCCGCGCGTGCGCCCGAATTCGTTCGTAAATGGAAACCGTGCACCTTGCGGTGGGCCACCAGGCGCGTTCGTATTTGTTGAGCGGGTAGTGGGTCAGGGAACGAAACGCGAACAAACTTTCTGTTGAGCAACGCGAACTATATTTGTCTTTCGAGAACGATTCAAATTCGATGTGGACATGGCGAAAGAGCGGATTTAATTTCAAAAACGTGAGACAGAATCGTTAGGCTAAATAGGTTTATGAACAGCGATTATCAAATTGTTGACAGAAAAAGACAGGTGATATTCTTCACCGCTGTTGGACTTGTTTTGGCAGCCGCTATCGTCTCGGCGGTATTTCAAGACTGGTGGTTAGCCGGTTTGAGTGTTTGTGTCGGTCTGTTATTCACGGTTGCCTGCTGGCTTTCAAAACTCAACATCAACCCAATTTGGAGGAAAGTTGCATTCACTGCTTTATGGTTAGTCATAGGCGTTCTACCTTTTATCTTTCCCCATTTGAGCATGCACGGATTCACATTCATTCATCATGTTATTTTTCTTGTCGGTTTGGAGATCTGTGTCGCAACAACCATTTTGGTCACTTGGATTGGAGAGGAGACGCATCCACGGTTTTCAGGCGCTGTTATGCGATTCAGTTTCTTGGTAGCCATTATTTGTATTCGGGAGTTATGACAATCACCGCAGTTGAATTAAACCGGGTGAGAAAATTGTTGGCGATAATTCTTGCCAGAAATTTGCGAGTCCGCTTTGATAACTCCATGGTTAAAAACGACCTGTCAAAATCACGCGTGCACGGGATCGAGCACGGCCAGTCGCATAATAATAGTTAGACCACACTCGCTCCATGAACATTATTCGGTTCATAATTCTACTTGCGGCGTTCGTTTTGGTCGCTGGATGTGCTTCACCCAAACCCACACCTGACCCGTTGGCTGGATTCCATGAGTCCTTTAAAATTCTAGACCAGTCAATTGTTAACGACTATCAAGCATACATCCAAAAACTTTCACCCGAAGAAAAGAAATATCTTGGGCCATATCCCACTTCATTTTATGAAGACGGCACGGGGCAGCATGCCGTTGAAATAAAGATAGGTCTAAATGGAACAGTGTGGGAACACGTATTGATTTATGACAAAGAAAATAGACGCATCAAGACGGTAAAATATTCAAGCGGCAACTATAGGAGCTAAAATGACCATGTGGAGTATCAAATCGCTGCAAGCAACGCGGGATGGCGGTTCCAGTTTCGCTTCGCGGTTGACGCTGGTTGGTCCCGCGTGCCTGAGCTCTGGACGTTAGGCGACTTCGCGCGTCATGCAAACCATCCTATTTTTATTCTGGCAGCTCGCGTCTTACAGCATTGTCACCTGGCTTGCTTTCGTTGCCATCGCATTTCTCGTGGCTCGCTATTTGCCGTGGTGGTGCATTCCGATTGGTCATTTGGTTGTTGCCGGCACTATTTACTTTTTGGATGTTCGGTGGATTCAGTCAGAGATGAGCAAGCCGGGATGGAATGGCACGCCAGATATGGACATTGTGTTTGCCATTGGGCTGTTTATTCGGATATTTCTCGTCAACACCGTGCTTTTGCCGTTGAGTTATGTAGGCGTTCGGATGCGGAGACGCCAGCGGAGTTTGAGTTATGAGAGACCAGTCGCCTAACATCATCATAGGCTGCAAGGCTTCATAACAATTTCTCCTCTTCCTTTCAGCGGACGGGTGTCGTGTTTTACCGGGAGTGTTTGATTTCTGAAAGCCGTCAAGCGGAAATCTGCAATTATTTTGTCGGCTTGTGTCGGCTTGTGACGTTTTATGTCGGTATCTTTTTGTCACAAACATTTACGGCTTAAAAATTTTTGAAAAACCAGTGATAGAGTCGCCGCGTGCCGGTGAACTCTACACATCTTGATTACGACGCAAACATCGTTGCATGGCAACGTGAACAGGTCTTGATATTGACATATAAGTTGAGCGGCATGTAGGGCTTGAGACGGCGGGCTGGAGTATGCTGCGTCAGTTCTTTGACATAAGTATTTGATTTGTCCCGTTCACCCGGTCCGCCAGCCGGTGTTGCACGTTGCGGCGACGACCTCTCGTCGCCGCAACTCCGGTCCCCTGTTTCCTTTGCGCCTTGACGTTCAATTCAGGATGTCTTGCGTTCTTTGTATTTTGTTTGGGGTTAAAACCAATCCGTGTTCTTTCGTGGTAAAAATTGCTTTTGATCCTCCGTCGGAGACGGGAGACTGACAAAAACTTGTTTTTGGTAAAGAAAAGGTAAAGTTTTGAGTGCTCTATCAACCACTTACGACGACTCACCCTCTGCCTGGTAAAGAAAAGGTAAAGTAATTTTTTACCTGTTTATTAGCGTTCATTAGTGTTCATTAGCGGTTAAAAAATAAGTGTTAATCAGTGGTTAAAAATTGCAAATCGCTCGGCGCGCACCAAAGAGGCATGACAAAAACGTCAAAACACGCCATAACGCGACATGCCTACTCAAAATTTGCGTCTATCCGTGGTTAAAAGGCAGCACGATTAGAATTTATTAGCGGTTTAAAAAATCCGTGCCCTTTGCGGTGTCTCAAAGCCCGCTTGCCAATCGCGCGGGCGTTTTGTCTAATTCGTCCGTGCTCAACCAGCAAACGCTCAATCGTTCCGCCAGTTTTTCCGGCATCGGCCTGCACAGCGGCAACCGGGTGAACATGACGATTCTGCCCGCGCCCGCCAACTCCGGCGTGCGCTTCCGCCGCGTGGACCTCGAAGGCAAACCGGAAATCGAGGCGCGCGTGGAAAACGTGGGCGAGACGAACCGCTCCACCACGCTGGCCAAGGGCAACGTGAAAATCCACACGGTCGAGCACGTCCTCGCGGCGCTGGCGGGCTATGGCATTGACAACGCGGTGATCGAGCTGGACGCGAACGAGCCGCCCATCGCCGACGGCAGCTCGCGCGAGTTTTGCAAAATCATCCAGTCGGCGGGCATCGAGCCGCAGGCGGAAAAGCGCGAGGCGTTCACGCCCAGCGCGCCGATTGAACTGGAATCGGGCGAGACGCTGATGACGCTGTTCCCCGACGACGGTTTCAAAATCACCTGCACCAGCGCGGACAAGAAGGGCCGGTTCACCCAGTTTTACAGCACGGAAATCACGCCCGCGACGTGGGAGAAGGAATTGTCGCACGCGCGGACGTTTTGCTTTTTCGAGGAGATTGAATACCTCATCAAGAACGGCCTCATCAAGGGCGGCAGCCTGGAAAACGCCATCGTCATCCGCGACGACGCGGTGCTGACGACCGAGCCGTTGCGGTATCCGGAGGAGTTCGTGCGGCACAAGATGCTGGATATCGTGGGCGATTTGTCGCTGCTGGGCCGGCCGATCCACGGGCATTTGATCGCGGTCAAGCCGAGCCACGCGGCGAATTGCGAGTTCGTCCGGCAGATTGTCGCGCAGATGACCAAGCCGTTGCGCGCGGCGCAGACGTTCGGCCCGCCGCCGGTCGCGGCAAAAAAGTATCGCGGAAAAGAAGGCCGCGCTGCTGGAGACCAATTGCGCAGGGGACGGCGCATTGGACGCCGAGCAGGTGATGCAGATTCTGCCGCATCGCTATCCGTTCCTGATGGTGGACGGCGTGCTGAAGATTGACGGCAACAAAATCACCGCGTTCAAGAATATCACGAACAACGAGCCGTATTTTCCGGGGCATTTTCCGGGGCATCCCATCATGCCGGGCGTGCTGCAATTGGAGGCCATCGCGCAGGTCGCGGGCATCCTCATGTTGCGTCAGGCGGAAAACGCCGGGCAACTCGCCTACTTCATGTCGGCGGAAGAAGTGAAGTGGCGCAAGCCGGTCGTGCCCGGCGACGTGCTGGTCATCGAGGTCGAACTGACGAAGGCGCGCGGAAAAATCGGCAAGGCCAAGGGCGTCTGCAAGGTGGAAGGCGAAATCGTGAGCGAGGCCGAAGTCACCTTCATGCTGCGAGCGGCGGAATAGTATGATTCACGCAACTGCGATCATTCATCCGAAGGCGAAAATCGGCGCTGACTGCGAGATCGGCCCATATTGCGTCATCGGCGAACACGTTACGCTGGGCGACAAATGCAAATTGCATTCGCACGTGGTCATTGACGGACACACGATGCTGGGCAAGGAGAATGAGATTTTTCCATTCGCCAGCATCGGCTTGAAGACGCAGGATTTGAAATGGAAAGGCGGCGTGACGCGCACGGAAATCGGCGACGACAATACTTTCCGCGAATACGTCACCATCCACAGCGCGACCGGTGACGGCGAGGTCACGCGCGTCGGCTCGCACAACACCATCCTCGCCTACTGCCACGTCGCGCACAATTGCGCGCTCGGCAGCCACATCATCATGTCCAACGTCGCGACACTCGCCGGCCATGTGACGGTGGAGGATTACGCGGTCATCGGCGGGCTGGCGGCGGTGCATCAATTCTGCCGCATCGGGAAGATGGCGATGATTGGCGGCTGCTCGAAGGTGGTGCAGGACGTGCCGCCATTCATGATGGCCGACGGCAACCCGGCGGAAACGCGCACAGTCAACAAAACCGGCATGGAACGCAATGGTGTTTCGGAGGAGGCGCATGGCGCGCTGCGGCAGGCTTACAAGATTTTGTTCCGCGAAGGACTGACGGTTTCAAACGCGATTGCTAAGGTGGAAAAGGAATTGCCGTCGTTGCCGGAAGTCCGGCATTTGATTCAATTTGTCCGCGCCAGCGAGCGCGGCATCAGCAAATAACCAACCGGCGGCAACTTTACGCCTTGCCAAATTGCCGCCAGAAAGATTGAATATCCAGCCGCGGTTGGCTGGGTAGCTCAGTTGGTAGAGCAGAGGACTGAAAATCCTTGTGTCGGCGGTTCAATTCCGCCCCCAGCCACCATCCCAAACTGATATGACATCGCCTGTCTCCCATCCCCGCGATCCCTTGCACGGCATCACGCTGGAAAGCATCATCAATCAACTCGTTCAGCGGCATGGCTGGGGCGAGATGGGACGCCGCATCAACATCCGTTGTTTCCAGTATAATCCGACTGTGAAATCCAGCCTCACTTTCCTGCGCAAAACACCCTGGGCACGCCAGCGCGTGGAAGACTGGTTCATCGCCGAGCTGTCGCAGAAATGAAACAACCCTCGGCAGCCTCCAAACGTATTCCAACCGATGGCGGACCGGGCTTGGTACACAATCCCTTTGCCGCCCTGACCAGCGAAGGTCTCCCGTCCGCTCCTTGCGGACTGCCACCAAGTTCCGCGGGCGATCCTGCCCCATCCAATGAAGCGAAACCGGTGAAGAAGAATCGCGGACGGGTGGACATCCTGCGGGTAAAGGCCGGGCGCGGCGGCAAGACGGTGACGGTGGTGAAAAACTTCGTCGGCATCGGGCTGCCGGAAAAGGAGCAACTGGCTAAAGCAATGCAGCGCGCCTGCGGTACCGGCGGCACGGTTAAGAACGGCCAGATTGAGATTCAGGGAGACAAGCGCGAGGATGTCGCGCGTATACTCACCGAGTCGAACTTTCGCCCTGTACTTGCGGGCGGCTGATTTTTTCCCCACCTCTCAACCTTCAACTTTCAACCCTCAACCGTTTTGGCAACCCTCCAAATACAATCCGTTCAATCGCTCGACGCGCCGGAGCTGGAGTTGTATCGGACCCTCCGGCGCATCGAGGAACATGAACGGGCTGGCGTGTTGGTGGCCACGAATGCCAAGGTGCTCCAGCGTCTGCTGGCGAGTCGTTACACCGTCGTCTCCGCGCTGCTCACACCCGCGTGGCTGGAAAAACTAGAACCGCAACTGCGCGCGCGACCGGAGGAAATTCGCGTTTATGTCGCCGAACAAAAAGTGCTGGAAACCATCACCGGCTACAAACTGCACCAAGGCGCGTTGGCCGTGGCCAGAATCCCGCCACAGCCGGATTTTGAAACGCTTGCTGAACAATTCACCGCGCCCGTTGCTGCTCGCCGCCGTGGAAGGAATTGCCAGCGCGGAAAATCTCGGCGCCGTGGTGCGGAGCTGCGCGGCGTTTGGCGCGCATTTCCTGATTGTAGGCGAGACTTGCGGCAGCCCGTTCCAGCGCCGGGCGGTATCCGGCTCCATGGGCTCCATCTTCGAGCAGCCGGTGGCGCGGGTGGACAATCTGGTGGCAACGCTGGCGGCGTTGCACGCGCGGGGCGTGCGTTGCCTGGCGGCGCATCCACGCCCCAGCGCGAAGAAACTGGCCTCAGTGGATTTGCGGGGCGACTGCTGCCTGCTGTTTGGCGCGGAAGGGCCGGGCCTCACGGCAGCCGTGCTGGCGGCATGCGACGACATGGTGGAAATCCCGATGCCCTCACACATGAATTCCCTGAACGTGGCCGCCGCCACGGCGGTGTTCCTTTACGAGGCAACTCGTCAGCGTAGCTGACAATTAATCGAAGCCCGGTTCCAAATCATCAGGCCGCAATGCTCAAATCTGTTTCAGCAAATCCTTCAAGCGTTCCCATGCCTGATCGCGGGCTTTCCTGTCAGCGGCGGTGGCATCCGGGTACTCCGGGTCGCCGTGGGCCATGAAACCATGCCCTGCCCCTTCGTAAATGACCGGCTTGAAAGTTTTACCGGCGCTGCTTCATATCCTTCTGGCCATCCGGCACGGTGACGGTGACCCGCGCGTCGTTCTCTCCGTAAAAACCATAGACCGGACATCGGATGTTTTTAATGCCGTCGGCAGGCTTGGGAGGCCATCCGTAAAAAACAAACACCGCCTTCAAATCCTTCCGTATTGCAGGCGGCAATGGAGGCTTGGGAGCCGCCCCAGCAAAAACCGGCTACCACCAGCTTGCCGTTCGCGGACGGCAGCGCCTTCGCATATTCCGCCGCGGCATTCAGGTCGCCGATGATTTGGTCTGTCGGCAATTTCTTGAGGGCCATGTCCAGTTCATTCTGGCCGGGAAAGGAGCTTGTTCCGCCGCCGTTCGGCCCCGCTCCCGAAAGAAAGTCCGGCGCGATGGCGATGTATCCCGCCGCCGCAATTTCATCCGCGGATAGCCGCGCCCAATCGGTCAGGCCGGAACTGTCGTGGATCACCAGCACCGCCGTGGCCTTGTCCTTCACCTCGGGATAGACGACCCAGCAATCCACGGCGCGCGTGCCATTGGTCACCGTGACGTATTCCATGTGGCGCGGGGATTTTTCCAGCTTGGCCTTCGCCCAATCCTGCGCGGAAACGGAAACGGCGGCGCAAATGAAAAGTGCGGGCAACAACAATTTGGGATTCATGGGGAAATATCAATGCCATGCTGGCCGCAAATATACAATCTCCAAAACCAGACGGGTCAGGTGACGGCCTGTCGCATCGCGTTGCAAAAAGACTTTTTCCCGATTCCTGCTCGACGGGCGTCTTGGATTTCGAGTCGGAATGTTCGACCAGTTCCTCCGGCAGTTCCTTCAGGAACGGCGACGGCTGGCACGGCAGCACCTGGCCGTATTTTTTCCGCCCGCCGCAATGGCTGATGGTGAGCGTCTGCATCGCGCGCGTCACCGCCACGTAAAACAGCCGCCGCTCCTCGTCCAGCGTGCCCTCGGCCTTGGACCGCGAGTGCGGCAGCAGTCCGTCCTCCAGCCCGACGATGAAGACGTGCGGAAATTCCAGTCCCTTGCACGAGTGCATCGTGATGAGCGTCACGGCGTCGCCGGTGTTTTCCTCCTCCTCCTCGCGGTCGCTGTCGAGCGTGATTTCCTCGAGGAAATTCCGCAACCGCTCGGCGGGTGATGCGCCGCTACCCGCCGGGCGGTCCATCGTCGCCATGAATTCTTTCAGATTGCGGACGCGGCTCTCGCTGTTCTCCGGGTTTTTTTCCAGTCGGCGAAGTTCGGCGAAGTAGCCGGTTTCATTCAGGAAATTGTCGGCCCAATCGGAAATTGACGGGTGACGAGTGAAAGGTGACAAGACTGCCGGGCCGTCGTTTGGAGAATTCCTGCCACTTGCCACTTGCCACTTGCCACCGGACAAGGATGCCCGCGTCCGCTCGACGAATTCCACGAACGCCTCGATGCTCTTGCGCGTGTTGGTCTGGAACGTCGTCGTCACTAGCGGATTTTTCATCGCGGTGAAGACGGAACATTTCCGGTCGTGGCTCGCGCCGAGCAGCCGTTCCATCGTCACGTCGCTCAAGCCGCGCGCGGGGACGTTGGCGATGCGCAGCAGGCTGATGTCGTCGTGCGGGTTCAGGAACATTTTCAGGTAGGCGAGAAAGTCCTTCACCTCGCGCCGGTCGAAAAAGCTCTGGCCGCCGATCAAATGATAACGCACGGACGCGGTGCGCAGCGCGGTTTCGAGCGGACGCGACTGCTGGTTCGTGCGGAAGAGGATCGCGCAATCCCGCCACGGCGTCCGGTGCGCGAGCCGCTTGAATTCAATCTGCGCCACGATTTCGCGCGCCTCGGTTTCGTCGTTGTCAAACGTGTGCAACTGGATTTTCGCGCCGGCTCCCTTGCCCGACCACAGCGATTTGCCGCGCCGCCGGACGTTGTGCTTGATGATGGCGTTGGCCGCGTTGAGAATCGTCGTGGTGCTGCGGTAATTCTGTTCGAGCTTGATGATTTTGACCTCGGGATAATGCTTTTCCATGTCGAGCAGGTTGGCGATCTCCGCGCCGCGCCAGCCGTAGATGCTCTGGTCGTCGTCGCCGACCACGCACAAGTTCCGGTGCTCCTTCGTGAGCGCGTGGACCAGCTCGAATTGCGCGGCGTTCGTGTCCTGATACTCGTCCACCATCACATAACGATATTTCGCGCGGCAGGCTTCGAGCGCGTCGGGCTGCTCGCGGAACAGCCGCAGCGTGAGCAGGATCAAATCATCGAAATCCACCGCATTGCAGGCGTGCAGCGCGGATTCGTAACGCTTGGCAATGTGCTGCGCCAGCGCGCGGACACTTTCATCGCCAAAGATTTTCGCGTTCTCGCCGCCGTTCTTGAATTTGCTCAACATCGCCAGCACCGCGCCGGGATCAGCCTTCTCGCCTTTCGCCGAAATGCTGCTCAAAATCTTTTTGACCGCGCCCAGTTGCTCGGATTCGTCGTAAATGACGAAATTGCGCTTGTAGCCAAGCTTCTCGATGTGCTGGCGCAAAATACGGACGCAAAGCGAATGAAAGGTGCAGATGGTCGGACTTGCGTCCTGAGGCTTGGCGTCTGGCGTCTTGGTTCTGGGAAGAAGTTTGCGCACGCGCTCCTGCATTTCGCGCGCAGCCTTGTTCGTGAACGTCACGCCGAGAATGTTCGCCGGTGAAATGCCGCGCGCGGCCATGTGCGCGATGCGGAACGTGATGACGCGCGTCTTGCCCGTGCCCGCGCCCGCAAGAATGAGCACTGGGCCTTTGATGGTCTCGGCAGCCTGCCGTTGCTGCGGGTTGAGCGTGTTCAAATTCAACATCGGGCGCGAAGTTTAGTTTGCCGCAAAGTGAAGGCAAGCGCGCAGAGGAAAATACCTGAAACAGGGCCGAATTTGGATAAAACCACGAGAATCGTGGATTTTTGAGTGGCTCCAGAGGTAGGGCTCGAACCTACAACCCATCGGTTAACAGCCGATTGCTCTACCATTGAGCTACTCTGGAATCCAAAAGGGCACCCAATCTACAAACCTCACCCCACCGCGTCAATCGGTTTCCTCAACCAAACTGCCAATGCGCACAATTTTAGATGATAAAAACACGGCGGCGTCATAATTTGCAGGCGATGAGGTGACGAGGTGACGAGCCGTTTGGAACAGCACTCCTTACGTCGCACCCTGCAACCAAATCAGGACATTGCCAAAAACTCGCCCCGATTTCAGGAGGTTCAGGTAGTTCAGCAAAAATCAACTGGTCACGAGGGTTCCCACTTTCTCGCCCGATACCGCTCGCCGAAGGTTGTGCGGCTTGAAGAAGTCGAAAACGATGATGGGCATCTTGTTGTCCATGCATAACGAAAACGCGGTCGAATCCATCACCTGTAGCCGCTTTTGCAGGGCGTCAATGTAGGAAATCTCCGCGAATCGCTTCGCTCTGGGGTTTTTCTTGGGGTCGCAATCGTAGATGCCGTCCACTTTCGTCGCCTTCAAAATAACCTCTGCGCCGATTTCGTTGGCGCGCAATGCAGCGGCGGTGTCGGTCGAAAAATACGGATTGCCGGTGCCTCCGCCAAAGATGACGACCCGGCCCTTTTCCAAGTGCCGCACGGCGCGCCGGCGGATGAACGGCTCGGCGACCTGCGACATTGCAATGGCACTTTGCACCCGCGTCGGGCAGCCCAGTTTCTCCAGCGCGTCCTGCAAGGCGAGCGCGTTGATGATGGTCGCAAGCATTCCCATGTAATCGCCGGTGGCGCGCTCGATGCCGCGTTCGCTGCCGGATACGCCCCGGAATATGTTCCCGCCGCCAACAACCAAAACGACTTGCACCCCTAACTCCCGCACCTCTCGGATTTGGCCGGCCATGTGCTGGACTGCCTCGGGACAAATGCCGACGCCGTCCTTACCGCCCAGCGCCTCGCCACTCAGTTTGACCAGTACACGGGAAAATTTGGGAGATTTTGGCATGGTCATGCAGGTAGTTGTGGCGCTCGCAGCATGGCTAATTTTTAACAGCCGAACGGCGCGAGGTCAAACCAAAGTCGCACGTGCAGGAACACGAAGATTTTTTAACCGCTAATCAACGCGAATAAACGCTAATTATGAACACAGATGGACACGGATTAACTGCCACAAAAGGTCACAAGGGACGCAGTGGCGAAGATGGAAGATGGAAGATGGAAAATAGCAAACACATCGAACATCGAACGCTGAACATCCAATGAATGGCAAGGCGAAAGGTGGTTGAACAACAAAGGAACAAAGAAACAAAGGAGAAAGCAGAAATGGGGAGGATGGACCACAAGACCACGGACAACGACAAATGCTGAAATGCTGAAATCAAACGAGGGCGAGGACGAGAAGGAGGACGATGAAAGCAAAGGGTTTTAACCACGGATAAACACGAATGAACACGGATTTTTTAACCACGAAACACACGAAACACACGAACGATGCAGGAAACGTTGGTTGATTGAAGCTGCGAGGCAAAAAGCGAGAAGGGATTGACCATGTGGCCTAAAAATTCGCCGGAGCCTGAAAATGGAGTGTTAAGCGGCGCAAAATCGCAGAGTATTTAATTCTTTTTATCCACCGCATCCCGCTGTTGATATGTCTCATTCGTTTGTCACGGTGTTCTCTTGGGAAATAATGGTCGCGCTTGCCGACGAGATTATTGAGCGGAAACGCAAAGAGTGGGCGGAGAAGCCGTTCGTTGAGCCGAAGTGATGATTTGGTATGCGCCCATCGATTCAAAGGTGATTCAAATGGCTGATGCTTGATCCTGCATCACTCTTTGATCAGGAAATACTGCTGGGTATTCGTTGTGGAAATCGGGATGGCGTTGGAGCAATTGCCCGTGGAATCAAACGCACCGGTCAAATTGGTTGTCCATAAGCTCAATGGCAGAGTCATATTTGTGCTTGTGAGGATGACATAAGGATTTTCCGGCAAGCCACTGCCTGTCAAAATCAGGTTGCCGGAACTGCTTATCGTCGGACTGCTGATGGTTGGCTGGCCGAATGGGGTCAACACGATCAGGCCGTTGTTGCCCGCAACATAGTCCGGATCGCCAGTGTTGCCCGTGCTTGATCCGCTGCCGGCAATTGTGTAACCGTTGACGAGCTGGGCTATGTATGAGGAACCGCCGCCGCCGCCGCCGCTATTAGAATTACCGCCGCCGCCGCCACCACCACCACCAAAATATCCACCGCCACCGCCACCGCCGCAATAGTCGCCGTGAGTGTCAGCCCCGGCACCGCCGAGTCCTTGACTGCCAGGGGAACCGCCCGCATCTCCATCCAAACCTGACCCACCGGCGCCGCCGGCCACCTGGGTGCCCCCACTTCCATCGCTGACACCGCCACTGCCGCCCGCAAGGCCGCCGCCCGGTTTGCCAGCATCACCATTATTTCCACCGCCACCGCCACCGCCGGCGACGGCGAGGTAACTGGATCCGTTAAAAATGTATGAACCGCCGCCACCGGCATAACCATCACCGCCGTCCCCCGCGTAGTCAACTCCGCCAGAGGCGCCGCCGCCAAACCCGCCAGTGAGGCTGACAGCGCCGCCCACGCGGATGGTCAGAGTTTGGCCGGGTGTTACCGCAAGAAATCCGCCAGCAAAACCACCACCACCACCATTGGCAATTCCTTTGGCACCCCAGAGTTTCACCTGCAAATTCGTGACCCCCGCCGGAACGATGTAAGTCTGGTTCCCTCCTGTGTAAGAGAAAATCGTCTCGCCGCTGGTGGTGAACATTCCCGTGGCTGAATAATTGGTGCCGACCGCGTTGACCGCATAAGCCGCAAACGCATAGTTGGAGAAATTGACCAGTCCTGAAACATTGACGGTGAAAACACCCGTGCCGCCGGAAGTCGCAATCTTGGTGACGCCCGTTCCGCCAATCTGCGGATTGGCATTCGTTGCTGTCAGCGCGTAAACCACGCCGCGCTCTGTCACGGTCAAACCACCCGTGTCGGACACGTTGCCCCCCAGCGTGACGGAGTTGCCGGTGATATTGGTGACTGTCGGAGAGATGACAGTGGGCGGGCCGGAGAAATAGGAAAACAGACCGGTTCCAGTGGCCGTGCCATTGGCGGTCGTGACAACCACATTTGCCGCGCCTTCCACATTGGCGCCGGTGACGGCGGTGAGGTTGGTCGTGTTGATCACGTTCACGCCGATGGCCGCCACGCCGCCGATGGTCACACTTGTCACGCCAACGAAATTGCTGCCTGTGATTGTCACGCTCGTGCCGCCGGCAATCGGGCCGTAAGTGGGCGAGATGCCTGTCACCGCAACCACGGGCGCCACCTGGCCAGCCGTTCCCGCCTGATAGATGCTCTGCACTTCGTTCGACGACAAGGCGCGGTTGCAAAGCGTGAGTTCATCCACCAGACCGTTGAAGGGTTGTGCGGCAGGATGAGTGCCGACGTAAATATCGGCGTTTTGACCGCCCAGGGCCAGCGAGACCGTCACCATCAGCACCTGCACGCCATTCACATAACCGACCACATTCGTGCCATCGTAAGTTACGGCTACATGCGTCCAGACACCGACCGGCGAAGCGAGAGCGGCGGAATACCAGTCTTGCAGGGACGATCCGGTGTATCCCACGAATTGTAATTCAAAAGCTCCCCCGAATAAACGATGCCGGCCTGCCACGCATCACCGGCACCGGTGGGACTCCGTTTGGTGACGATCACGGAATTCTGGACGGTGTTGAAATAGACCCAGTATTCGACCGAGAACCGGCTTGTTTGCAAGCTGGGGCTGTTGGGGATGCGGACGTTGTTGGTGATATTGCCATTGAATGAAAATGCGTTGCCCACTTCGCCGGCCGCGTAGGTCACCAGGCCATCCACAATCCCGTGGTTGGTGTTTCCACTGGAATCATTGGCATTGTTTTCGGCCTTCAACCACGTCACCGCGCCGGAGGGCAGCGTCGCCGGGCCGGCAAAACTGGAGAAGGCGCATCCCCAAAACAGCGACATAAAAAAGAATCTCTTCATCGTGAACAATCTTCTCAAATTCTTGCGAGCCCCGAATAACACAACACTGTATCACTCACGATAGCCGCAAATGTTTTGCACAGAAAAACTGTGCGAAAGCTGACGTGAGCAACTGACATTATCAAGTTAATTTGCCTGATTGTTTTTGAAACCATTTGAGTGTGGAGTCTGTGTAAAAGCCAACACACCGCTCCGCTGTTGGGCTTCAGCTTTTGAGGAAGGAGACACGAATTCCACGAATTGACGCGAATTTTAAAGACAAACAGGGACGGCAATTTTTAACCGCGAACCACGCGAACCACGCGAAATACTTTTTGACGCGAAGTTTTCTACCACGGATGGACACAGATTAACACGGATGAATAAGTGAGGAGTGCAGAGCGGGGAGCGGGGAGGAGGACAGCGAAGATAGAAATTCGGAAACATCCAACATCGAACATCCAACATCGAACGCTGAATATCCAATGAAGAACGAACCACAAGAGCCGAACGGATGGACCGCGTCGCCGACGAGCCGCGCGCGGAACTGGCCGCCATCCAAGCGGAACTCCACTCACGCCGCGGCGGATGATTCTTGAAACTTAAATTCTGAAATGCCGTCTAACAAAGTGAACTCATGATCATTTCTCAAAACAATTTGCTCGCCTGCGTGCTGGCTGCGGTGCTGCTGGACGGAATCGAGGTCCGCGCCGTCAATCCCGCGATGCCGTCCATTCCCGCGAATGTTTTCAACGTCGTCCGGTTCGGCGCCGCGGGCAATTACGCGAAGGACAACACGACAAATATCCAGAACACCCTCGATGCCGCGGAAGCCGCCGGCGGCGGGGTCGTTGAATTTCCCGCCGGCAAATACTTGAGCGGCCCGCTCACTTTGGGCAGCCGCATCAATTTGCGGCTGGACGCCGGCGCGCGGCTGGTGATGCTGCCGCTCGGCAAATATCCCGGCGGCGCCAATCCGCCCACCTTCATCGTCGCCACCGACCAGACCGATTTGGAAATCAGCGGAAGCGGGATCGTTGACGGCCAGGGCGAGCCGTGGTGGGAGGCCTGCCGCACCAACCAGAACATGGTGCGCCCCATGCTCTTCAATTTCTATTCCTGCAAGCGCATTTACATCCACGATGTCACCTTTACCAGCCCGCCCGGCCATCATTGCGGCCTGCGCAAAGCCGGTGGCGACATCACCATCAGCAATCTCACCGTCTACACCGCCTCCGTCAGCCCGAACACCGACGGCCTGAACGTCGCCGGCACAAATATCCTCATCTGCGATTGCCACATCAGCGACGGCGACGACAACATCGCCATGGGCGCGACGGGATTTCTGGGCGACATCCTCATCACCAATTGCATTTTCGGTCACGGCCACGGCGTTTCGCTGGGCAGCGACTTCGCCACGGCGTTTCCCAACTCACCGTCGCCAATTGCTCCTTCACCGGCGGCGACTTCGGCATCCGCATGAAGGCTGACAACCGGCAGCGGCGGCCTGGTGCATAATCTTTTCTACCACGACCTAGCCATGACCAATGTGCAGATGCCGATTCTCATTTACGGCGATTACCGCTATGCCGGCGGCGCGGGAAAAATCAGCAAGCAGACGCCCAGACAAATCGCCGCCATGCCGATTGAACCGCTCACCGACACCACGCCCATTTATCGCGACATCACTTTCAGCAACATCACCGCCACCGGCACCGTTGCGGGCGGCGCGCTTTGGGGAAAACCCGCCATGGCCATTTCGAACATCAATTTCGTGAACGTCAACATCACCGCTCCCGGCTCCTTCAACATCTACAACGCGCGCGGGATTCGCTTCCAAGACTGCCGCATCTCGCTCAAGGGCGGCGACAACAAGTTCACGACCTACAACGCCGACGTCTTCGTCAACGGCTCGCCGGTCGCGACTGCAAAGTCAGAATGAGCGACGCCCGGCACCTTGACCCGAACACCGACGGCTCACTTGCATCGCGCCTGATGAAACCTTTAATTTAATCCATAGGAAATCCTCCCGCTGTGCCGGAGGATTTCCTGTGGATTAACCACAGGCGATTGGGTCTGGAAGAATTAGGTGGGGCCGGGAGTTGATAGCTGATACAATTGAACCATGAAATCAATGATTCTGGCTTTGATGGCCGCAGCGGTGCTGACCGGCTGCGCGACGCAGAGGATCAACTGGCCGGCGCGCGTCGGAAATTACACCTACGATCAGGCGGTCACGGAATTTGGCACGCCATACAAAACCACGAAGCTTTCCGACGGTTCGAGCGTGGTTGAATGGATGACCGAACGCAGCCAGACTGTAGTCAACGCCGAACCTGTTGTCATGCCCCAGCAGCCTGTTCCCACCCCGAATTTCATGCCGGACAACCACACAACGTATTTTCCCGGACGTTATTTGCAACTCACCTTTGGCGCGGATGGCAAACTCAACGCCCAGAAGGAATACTACAAATAAAAAATGCTTCCACCCAATGTTCCGCCGGAAGTGAAATGGCAAAACGCATCAAATCCATCAAACCGCCTGACAGCATGCACTTGGACTCTGCCAACGGCTGGGGCTGGTGCTCGGCACGCAGAAATATATCAACCACGGATGGACACGGATGGACACGGATTTTTAACCGCTAGAGCAATTCCATCAATCCTGTAGCGTGCGCTTGCGGCCCCTGCGGGGGAACGGTGTTTTTGACTTTTGGCTGCGTTTTGGCCCAGTCACAGGCCGCTGCGGGCATGCTCCCGGTCCAAAATCTCGCCAAAAGACCAAAAATCCCAGTTCCGCATAGCTACATCATTTCTGTCAATGCTCTAATGGACGCTAATGAAAAAACAGGAGATGGAAGATAGAAGAGGGAAGTAAGGAGCGGGGAGGAGAACAGCGAAGATTGAAGATAGAAGATGGTAGATGGCGAATGCATCGAACATCACTGCACTCCAACGCGATAATAATACGGGCCACCATTGGTGGCGGTTGTATCGAAGTAAATCGTGGTGCCGGTATTACCTACGATGTTGCTTGATATGCAGGTAAAGCCGGTTGTCAGATCGGAACTGCGTTCGAGATAATATGTTCGCGTGTTCACGCCCTGCCATTGGACGAGGACCCAGTTCAGATAATGGTTAAAGCTGACAGGTGACATAGCCAACACCGAGGCGGCATTGATCGGATTGGTTCCGGCAATAAACTCCTGCCAGTTGTTCATCCCGTCGCCGTCCGTGTCGGCGTAGTCGGCGCTCCCATCTACAGGCAAACCGTATTGCTGCGCCCAGAGGTAGCCGAGCACCGAGATTGGCGTTTGAAATTCATAAGCTCCAATGTCCACCGTCCCGCCGACGATGCGCGGGTTGCCGTCGAGATCAAAGGCGCTGTTCACGGCATGATTGTCCCCGCCATTGATGCAGGGGGAGGTGGATTGCAGGTGGAAATCGCTGTCCCAGTAATCTTCAAACGCCGGGTCGTTGGTGAAATTGCCGATGCCGACAGTGGGCAGGGGCGTCACGCAGCAATTATCGAAAGCAAGATTTCCCGAACCGTAGTTCCCGCCGGAACCGGCGTGGTTGTCGTAAATAATGCAATTGGTCACCCAGAGGTAAACGACTTGAGATCCGGGTGTGGTTTGTTCCTCATCAACGCCTCCGCCGAAAGCAGCGGTATTGTTGACGATGGTGCAATTGACTAAATGCGTTTCGTAAGCACCGCCGCCATCAAAGGCGTTGTTGTTCTCAATGAGACAATTGAAAGCTGTGCTTGAACAAATTCCACCGCCAGTTGCCGATGCAACGGTGGGGTAAGGTGGCCCTATAATTAATGTTCCATTGGTTTCCGCACTGTTACCATTGACGATACAATTCCACAAATTGCAGCTAGCGGCTCCACCTCCAGCGATGGCGGCGTTGCCGGTCAACGTGCAGTTGATCAGGGTGACGCCACTTGCCCCACCGCCGAAGCCGGTTGCAGTGTTGCCCGTGAGCAGGCAGTTGGATACCACACCCTGATAAAGACTAGGAATCGGTAGCATTAACCCAGCAACGCCACCGCCGTCAACTGCGTTCGTTGTGCTGTTCGTGTGTCCAAACTCAACCGTGGTTTGCACCCACCCTACGGCGCCGTTCTGCAGAGTGAATCCACTTAACGTCGCTCCGTTGGCCAGAAAAACGCAGCGATAGACATCGCCGCCATCCATATATGCTGCGCCAGGCCCGTTCAGACTTTGGACCATCACCGGCTTCGTCACAGCTACTCGGTTGGTTGAGAGTAGGCCGCCACCCTTGCCACCCCCTCCAGACTGCCCGGAGATAGCGTATCCGTCCTGATAAACACCATCGTTGACCAAAATCAAATCGCCGTTCGTCGAAGCATCAACTGCATCCTGAATATTTGTGGCAGCAGTGGGTAAATCTGCGTAGGGCGGCGTGGGATTGGTGCTGTTCAAATCCACATACAGCGTAGAGGCTGCCGTCGGAAAAAGGCCAAGGGACAAGCAGACGGCAATGAGACTGGTCAAACGCCATTTCATAAGCCCGTTTAAGGTTCGCTGCAATTTCTATCACTTATTGTTTCACAGGTCAAGAATTATAATACTTTAACATGGCAACGCCGTTTGCGCTTTTCGTTTCGCATTCGCGGTTGACAGTTTCGGCGGCGAGGTTCCCGTCTTCGCTCTTGCAGAGCTACGCCGTGGCAGGCAGTCTTTGGCGTCAGGCCCACATTCGCACATCACATGGAATCCAATGACAAAAAGAAGCATTTTGAAGACGCGATCCATTTCGTTGCAAATCACGTCGCGCCAGGCAGAAAAAGTAACAACAACAAATATCCATTATGTCGTGGTGATATAATGGTGCTCGTTAAGCTCATCAATCAGGAGATGGAAGCTGATCCGTCAGCTCTGAAACGGCTTACCGCCATACGCGAAAAATTGGGTGATTTGGTTTTTGATGCGCCACAGATGTCCAGAGAAGAGGCCAAGGGATTCAAGGAGGGGCAATGGGGCTAAGCTGCGCCGAGCCGCATGAAAATCCGACCGACATTGAACATTCAGATTCTCTCAGCACTTTGTGCCGGCACGTTACTGATTTGCGGCTGTTCGAGCGTAAAATCATCGCAAGAACAGAGTGCGGTCAGCCCAACTTCTCCGCCCCACAATCGAACTACAACACAGTTCATCAAAAACTGGTGGGACACGCCACCTCCTGATTCTTCTCAAGCAGGCGCCGATGGCGGTTGGGGATGGTTTTATTTTGTCGGGTTGCCCCTGCAATTTTTAGGCCCGGCCCTTAGTAAATGATGAGATTTCAAAGCAGCCCGCAAATCCACGCAAGCCGCTGAAGCCGGCCAGCCTAGCGCCACTGAGAGCCTCAGGAAGGCGATTGCACAGAGGCACCGGGGGCAGGAGGATTGCGGCGCACAGCCAACCACGTCACCAAACCTGCTCCGGCACAAATCAATGCCCCCACCGCGATTGTCCACGGCACACCCACTGCGTGTGACAGGAAGCCTGATTCCAAGCCGCTAGCAGGCAACATGCCCCCCATCACAAGCGCCCAGATGCCCATCACGCGCCCGCGCATTGCATCCGACACGCTGGTTTGGATGAGCGTGTTCGTTGTCGAAAAATAGAGCAACATCCCCCAACCACTTACCACCATGCACGCCAGCACCAGCGGAAACCAACGCACGACGGCCAGCAGCACCAGCATGGCTGAAAATATCCATAGTCCGCCAAGAATCATGAGGCGCGGCCTCACACGGTTGCCCCAAGTGGCCACCGTAAGCGCACCCAAAAGAGCACCCAAGCCATTGGCACTGAGCAGCAAGCCATAACCACTTTCACCGACATGCAGGGTGTCCGTCGCATAGGCGGGAAGCAGCACCGAGTATGACCAGCCAAAAACGCCCACCACACAAAAAAGCAGCAGCAGAATACGCACGCGGCTTTGGCCCGCCACATAGGCGAAACCTTCAAGAATATGCCGTGCGGTTGAGTGCAGTTTTGCCGGTGGCACAAACTTGGGCAATCGCATCATCAGCAAACCGGCAATGACCGCAATGAAACTGAGGCCGTTCAAGAGGAAGCACCAAGTCATGCCCGCATAGGCCATGAGGAAACCGGCCACAGCGGGGCCGACGACCCGTGCGCCGTTGACGATGGCGCTGTTCAGCGATACTGCATTCATCAGGTGTTCGCGGCTGGTCATCTCCACCATAAACGCCTGCCGGGCGGGCATGTCGAAGGCCATCGCCACACCTCCCAATGCCGCCAGCACGAGGATGTGCCATGTCTGGATGTGCCCACTGCCCACCAACGCAGCAAACACAAAGGCCGTCAGCATCATTCCGGTCTGGGTGAATAAAACAATGGTGCGTTTGGGATGCCGGTCGGCCACGGAACCGCCCCAGAGCGAAAACAACAACATGGGCAGCGAGCCGACAGCGGCCACGGTGCCCAGCAGTACTTTGGAGCCGGTCAATTGATAGACCAGCCAGCCTTGGGCCGTTCTCTGCATCCACGTGCCGGTGAGCGACACGAGTTGCCCGACGAAGAACAGCCGGAAATTGCGATGCTTCAGCGCAGCAAAGGTGTCGCGCCACGACACACGACCCACCTCCGCACGCCGAGGGCTCCCAGTGGCCACAAGCGGAACATTGGTGATTTTTGAGGGTGATTCAGTTTGTTCAGATGGCATCGCCGTCAGCGGAGGAATAATACAAGGACAGGGTGTTTGAATCGAGTCTCAAATGAGACACGAATTGCACGAATCAATACGGATTTTTAACTGCTAATGGACGCTAATCGCTAAAGCGCCGGGGGCGGGGAGCTGAGGAAAAAACTGAAAGGCGGAAATAAAGCGAAGATGGAAGATGAAAATCAAAAGCTGAAATGGGGAAAGCAGAAAGTAGAAATAGGGAGGACGGACCACAAGACTACGGACCATGAGACCACGGACAAAGACAAATGCTGAAATGCTGAAAGCGGAAATGAGACACGAATTGCACGAATTAGCACGGATCTTAAGGCATATCCTCCATTGCTAATATGAATGTTCGCTGACGCGAACCGTGGTCACGAACCATGCGAAACAGTTTTTCCACGAATTTCGCGAATTGACGCGAATTTCAAAGCCCACGAGAGTAACCGGCAGGCGAACTGTAAAACCGCTGTTGACCATTCAAGACGTTTCATTTTCCAGCAAAGTGCTAGTTGGGATTTTCGAGCCAATTGTACACCTGCGCATACGACTGGGCGGAGGCAGCGGTCTCACCTGAAACGAGACTGCCTTGAGATATGTAGTTAAATGCCGGAACACTCTGAATAAATTGCACCGATCCATCTTCAAAAATACAGTCAAACCCCTGGCTGGGATAGTGGGCAAATGTGTTCGGGCTGAATGTCGTTCCGCCATTGTCCGCCAGATAGTCAGTCCCAAACAGCTTGGAAGGGACGATGCTGCTGGCTTTGGGGTACAATCGCGCGAAATTGCCATTGGGATCGGTGACGTGCGGATTATACAACATCGTGCCGCGAAGCACACCTGTGCCGTCTGTGCAGGGAAACTGGCCCTGCGCGTTTATAAAGGTCGCGGCACTCAACGTCGAAGTGACCGGAAAGCTCGGACAATAGAGAGCCTTGCCGTCGCCCATCGCATGAGTCTCATACAAATAGCCCAGGCAATCAAAAACTGAACGGCCCATCCAAATTTGAATATGCTGTGGGACGAAGGTGTTCAAAGGGCCGGGCCTTTCCCCCTCATAAGCCACGTAGTAAGTGTAATGCGCGTCCGCCAGGTTGTTGAACGTGGGCGGAGTATTGGCATTACCCACGTTGCAAATGGGGAAATAATCGTTGTATTCGTTCGCGTAGACGTAACATGCAAGGCCGATCTGGTGAAAGTTGCTCTGGCACTGGGACAGCTTCGCCTTCCGCTTGGCCGCCGCCAGCGCCGGCAACAGCAGCGCCGCGAGAATGGCGATGATGGCAATCACCACCAGCAGCTCGATCAAGGTAAAGGCGCACCGCCTTCCACACCTGACGCCGGAAATTATGGTTTTCATTTTTGCAAGGCTGTTAATGACAACAGTACACAAATGACTTTCCACCTGATTTGCAACAACCTCAACCCGCGGAACCACGATGTCAAGCCAGACCTCCCAGATAAATGGCCCGCGGATGAATAAGCAAGGAGCGCAGAGCGGCGAGCGGGGAGTCGAGGGAAAAACTGAAAAGCGGAAATACTGAAATGCTGAAATAAAGCGAAGATAGAAGATTGAAGATGGCGGAAAATCAAAAGCAGAAATTGGGAAAAGGGCGGCAGATTTTTTAACCGCTAATCAACGCTAATGGACGCTAATCATCCAGAAACAAAAAAAGGTGCCCGTGAGGACGCCTTTTCGATTTTTGTCTTGAGATTTATTATGCGCTTTCGCCGACCTGAAACCGCACGAAGCGGCGGATGGTGATTTCGTCGCCAAGCTGCTTGGCGGTTTGCGCGACGTGCTCCTTCACGCTCACCTCGGAGTTGCGCTTCACGAAGCCCTGGTCCACGAGGCAGTAAAGCTGGTAGAATTTTTCCAGGACGCCTTGCAGGATTTTTTCCATCGCCTGCGGCGGCTTGCCCTTGAGCCGGTCGGATTGCGCGGCGATCTCGCGTTCTTTCGCGATGACTTCGGGCGCGACCTGCTCGCGGGAAACGGCGTGCGGATGGCCCGCCGCGATTTGCAGCGTGATGTCCTTGACGAGCTGCTTGAACTCGTCCTTCGCCACGGTCTCGGCCTTGCCCGCGCCGACTTCGACGAGCACGCCGACTTTCGCGCCGGTGTGGATGTAGCCGGCAATCATTCCGTTGCCGGTGACTTCCATCTTCGCGTGCCGGGCAACCTTGATGTTCTCGCGGATTTTGGCGACCAGCGCCGCGCGCTCCGCCTCAAAATCCGGATTGGCATCGGTCGCGTAACGCTTCGCGACATCGTCGCAAAACGCGCGGAAGATGTCGTTGCGCGCCACAAAATCCGTCTCGCTGTTCACTTCCACGAGCACGCCGAGCTTGCCGTCGGGCGCGATATATTGGGTGATGGCGCCGTCCTTGGCGTCGCGCGCCGCCTTCACATTGGCGGTCGCCTGACCCTTCTTGCGCAAAACACTCACGGCATCATCGAGATTGCCCCCCGCTTCTACGAGCGCCTTTTTGCAGTCCATCATGCCCGCGCCGGTCATTTCCCGGAGCTTGCCCACGTCAGCAGCAGTAAATTCAGCCATATTAAAAGTTGAGTTGTTAGAGTTAATGGTTGATGGCGAAGACGGAAAACCGATTTCCGCCCGCCAAGAAATTCTATGCCGTTGCTTGCGGAGCAGCCTCGACCGGCGCAACCGCAGCGGCTGGTGCTTCCACCGGTGCGGCGGCTTCCGCGGGCGCAGTTTCCTCCGGCTTGCGGACGCGCTTGGATTCAAACTCCGCCTGCGCCTGGGTGATGACCTGGCCGACGGTGGCCATAATCATGCGCACGGAACGGATGGCGTCGTCGTTCGCGGCAATCGGATAAGTCACGAGGTCGGGATCGCAATTGGTGTCCACGAGCGCGACGATGGGGATCTTCAGCTTGCGCGCCTCTGCGACGGCGTTGTGCTCGCGCTTGATGTCCACCACGAACATCACTGCGGGGATTTTGTCCATGGTGCGGATGCCGTCGAAATACTTGTGCAGGCGCGACTTCCTCGCGGCGGATGGAGGATTGCTCCTGCTTGCCGTAATGGGTCAACGAGCCGTCCTCGTCCATCTTCTCGATTTCCCTGAGCCGTTTGATGGAGGTCTTGATGGTGCTGTAATTCGTGAGCGTGCCGCCGAGCCAGCGTTCCACGACGTAAAATTGGCCGCATGAAATCGCGGTTTCCTTGATGCACTGCTGCGCCTGCTTTTTGGTGCCGACAAAGACCACCTTGCCGCCTTTGCGAACGGTGGCGCCGAGGAAGTCGCAGGCTGTTTCCAACTGCGCGAGCGATTTGCTCAAGTCAATGATGTGAATGCCGTTGCGCGCGTCGAAGATGAACGGCTTCATCTTGGGGTTCCAGCGTTTCGTCTGGTGTCCGAAATGGACGCCTGAATCCAACAATTCTTTGATGCCAATGCTTATCACAATATTTCCTTTGGTTAAAACCCCGGAATTTTTCCAAGGCATCCCGCGGAACACGGGATTAATGTTTGATGTTGTTATGGTCCGCCGTCGCTCCGCTATGGCGCGACAAGCCGCATCAACTCGATGCGAGATGAACCGTTTTCCCTAATGCCAATCTGGCGAAGGGGACGTGAAGAATAGCAGGAAAAGGGCCTGTGACAACCATTATTTTAAGGGGCAACCAGGGCAATTTTTAACCGCCAAGAGCAGGGAGCGGGGAGCGAGGAGCTTGAAGATGGAAGATGGAAGATAAATAAAAAAGCTGAAACGCTGACATACTGAAATGCTGAAACATCGAACATCGAACATCCAATGAATGGGAAGGCGGAAATGCTGACACACGAAATTGGGACCCGCCTTCGTGTGGCTTCGGCGCGGCAAGACTGGATGGTGGCCGCCACCCACAATTACAACGACACCACGCCATTCCCGGCGGCCAAGACCATCTGGAGCTACAAGGCCATCTACCACGCAGGCGAAGCGCTAATTGGAAACTGGAGCGCAACCGTCAGCATCGCCGTGGGTGGATAAACATCGGAATGAATCTTTGAAAATAGCCCAGCCATTCATGGCTGGTGGACGTGAACACGGAAATACAAAGTCCCGAGGGACGAAAGCAATGCTCTGTCGTCCCTGCGGGACTCGATGATGGTGTGCGCAGGCACCCCAGCGCTAAAGCGCTGGGCTATTGTCGAAGGGCAAGATGGCGGCGGGCACAGGATTGCCCGCCCTGCCAAAAACTGTTGACCGGGGACAATGACAGGCATAGCGTCATTCGCGTGAAGAAGATTCCATCGCACTTTTTCAACCGCATAACCTGTCAGACGGCCCGCCACATAATTATGAAAACATCACTCACTGTCGTTTTTGCACTTTATCTTCTTGGTTGTGTTGGTTGCGCTGGCAACAAGTTTATTCGCGGCTCTGGTGACGTTGGGCAGTATGTTCTGCAACAGTCAATCGCCCAGGGCGGACGACCGGTGTCCACCAATTCCCTGCCCGTGCTCGGATCGGAGTGGAGTTATTATCAGGACGAAAACGGTGTGGCGGTTCACCTGCCACGCGAGCAGTTCCCGGCCGTGACGGATTTTCTCCGTCAAGCCTATGGAGAGCCTTCATTGCCAGTCAAAAGCTCGGCCAATGGGCGCACGATGGGAATCTATGATACGGAGAACATCGGGGTCGGGATTCTGTTTGGGATCAACGACGGGCATGACAAAAACGATGCGTATATATTCATCGTGCCGGGTATTTCCATGGGGGAATTGATAAAACATCGGCAGGAAGTAAATCAGGCGCATGGCGTTCAGGGAGACGTGAAGTTTCCCGCGCTGGAGCCGGCAACGCCTGCCCCTTGAGTTTATGGATGGTATCGGCCATGCAACGATTATCGGTTTTGCGGAGACGCTCGCCCCGCACCATCCGGTGAAGATCAATAGACGGCTATGAATATGAATCCATTGCTATTCTTCCTTACCCTGTTCGCATGGGCAGTGGTGTTGGAGTTTATCATTTTGAGGCGTTGGTATTGGCGTTGGAGTATGGCGGCACTTATTTTTTGGGGTGCATTTGCTAGTGGCGTTTTGTGTTCGGCACTCTGGATGGTATTAAGCTATGGGATAGACGCGATTTTGCATCCGGGACCCGCCACACGATATGTTGGGACTGGGGTTAGCTGGGAGATCTTTATTTTCATGGCGTCAACTTGGCTTTTATGCGGGGTCGCCTTGGTCCCTTCGACACTGACAGCGATTATTTACCGAAAATTTCTGAGCAAGAGATGAAACCGGGGCCTGACAATTCGCCGGAGCCAAAGGTCCTTGCGGACGGCCACCTTGGCGCGTTTCACGGACGGAGGCCCGGCTTTCCACGTTAGGCTTCTGACAAAATGGCATATCATTGTCCATCATGCTCCGCGAAGTGGCCGCGATGGATTATTTGGCGTCATACCCGATGGACGCCCATCAGATGCCCAAAATGTGGCGACCGCTTTCATTTTGACCGACGGCAGTGGTTTTGCATTACAGCACCAGTGTTGGTTGTGGGTTTGCCAGCGTGTGTTTTCGGATTTTGCGCCGCGGGCAATTACATTTCCAACCATTCAGTGCTGATTATCGGCCTGGACTGTTCGCTAGTTGGCTTGATTCTCGCATTTATCTGGTTCCTTCATGGCATGTCAAAAATCAAATTCAATCGAGTCGAAGCCGCGCCGGAACCAAAAGCCACCGGCAGTTAGAATTCCGCCCTGATTCCTTCCCCGCCGCTTGTCAAACGGCTGTTGCTGCGTTATTATCCGCAGATGTTGTTGAAGAAACAGTTTGTCCTGGCAGGCCTGCTCTTGTGCGGGTGGCAGTTCGCGTCCGCAGACACCCTCCAGCTCAAGGGCAATGACGCCGTCACCGGCACCATCCTCGCCGAGAAATCGGATTCCGTCGTCGTGGACGTGGGCTACACCGTGCTGGTGGTGCCGCGCAGCATGATCACGAGAATTTCCAAGGTCGCCGAGGTCGATGTCGCCGGGAGGCGCCGCGTCCAACCTGCTCGTCAGCGTCAATGCGCCGCAATTTTATTCCGCCGACGCCCGGCCCGTCGTCGCCGCGCGACGTGCAGGATCTTGTCAAGCAAATCGGCGAGGCGGTGGTGCAGGTGCGCACGCCGGAAGGACTCGGCTCCGGTTTTTTCATCAACGCCGACGGCTATCTCATCACGAACTTCCACGTCATCGAGGGCGAGACGGAGATTTCCGTGGAGGTTTATCACCAGACCGACGGCCAGCTTGACCGCGACACCTACAAGCAGGTGCAGCATCATCGCCATCAACAAATTCCACGACCTCGCGCTGCTGCACATCGAGGACAAGAACGCGCCGAAGTTCAAATTCATCACGCTCGGCAGCGCGGACGCGCTGACGGTGGGCGATCCCGTTTTTGCCATCGGCAGCCCGCTCGGCCTCGAACGCACGGTGACGCAGGGCATCATCAGCACCAAGACGCGCGAACTGGAAGGGCGAGCTTTACCTGCAAACCACCGCGCAAATCAATCCCGGCAACAGCGGCGGCCCGCTGTTCAACATGGCCGGCGAGGTGGTGGGCGTGACGAACATGAAAATCACGTTCGGCGAGGGACTCGGTTTTGCGATTCCCGTCGAGCTGGTGAAAAACTTCCTCGACCATCGCGACGCCTTCGCCTATTCGACCGACAACCCGAACAACCCGTATCGCTACCTCGAACCGCCCAGCCGCACGATCCAGAAGCCGGTGGATGGCAAATAATCTTCAGGCCAGATTGTAATGGACGGTTGGAAGCGGTCTGGTTTAATTCGACCCATCCAGCGCAACAAGCGCGGGAAAACTTTTATGAAAAAATTACTGGCGGTCCTGCTTTCACTGACATTCGACGGTTTCCCTTCGCGCGGCGATTCCGCCCGCCGAGAATCTGCTGCCGTCGGACACGCTGTTTTTCCTCACCATTCCCGATTGCGCCGCGCTGCGGACCGCCGCCCATCAATCGCCGCAGTGGCTGTTCTGGAGCGATCCGGCGATGAAGCCGTTCCACGACAAGTTCATGGCAAAGCTGAACGAAACGCTGGTCGCGCCGCTGGAACAGTCGCCTTGGCATGAAGATGTCCGATTTTGCGGATTTGCCGCAGGGCCAGCTCACCTTTGCCGTCACGCAAAACGGCTGGACGGGCGGCGATGACCCGTCGCCCGGCATTGTGCTGCTCCTCGACACGCGGGACAAAAGCGACTTGCTCACAACCAATCTCGCCGCGCTGAAGAAAAAATGGATGGAAGACGGCAAGGCGATCCGCACGGAAGACGTCCGCGGCATTTCCTTCTCCGTCGTGACGCTTTCGAGCAATGACTTTCCGTCGCTCGCGGGCATTTTGCCCGGCCACCAGCCGGTGCAGGAACTCGGCGCGGGAACCCAAACCGGAAAAGCCCGCCGAAATCGCCGTGGGCCAGTTTGAATCGCTGCTGATCGTCGGCAATTCCGTGAAGGCAGTCGAGCCGATCGCCGCGCATTTGAACGGCAGCCTGCTGCCCGCGCTGAACGATGACGCGATTTTTGCCGCCGACAAACTTTCGCAGTTCCGCGACGCGCCGCTGTATTACGGCTGGCTGAACGCGAAGACCCTTTTCTACGTGCTCGCCCACGCCCCGCAGGCGACGCCGAATCCCCAGGCGCCCAGCCCGTTCGCGGCAGCCCGCCAATTGGACAAGATTCTCGACGCCACGGGTTTGACCGGCGTGAAGAGCGCAAGCTTCGCCTATCGCGAAACCCGCGAAGGTTCGCAGGTCAGCTTTTTCATCGCCGCGCCGGAGACGGACCGGAAGGGGCTGCTGAAAATTTTCGCCGCCGCGCATGAAAGCGCGGTGCCGCAGTCGTTCGTTCCCGCCGACGCGGTGAAATTCTGGCGCTGGCGGCTGGATGGCCAGGACGGCTGGGCCGCGTTGGAAAAGATGCTCGGCGAAATCTCACCCATGGCCGTGGCGGGCCTCAACGCCGCCATCGGCATGGCCAACGCCAATGCCCAGCAAAAAGACCCGGACTTTGACCTTCGCAAAAACCTCATCGGGAATCTCGGCGACGATTTCATCAATTATCAAAAGGCGCCCACGGGAACGGCGCTGGCGGATTTGAACAACGCGCCGTCGCTTTACCTCATCGGCGTGGAAAAAGGCGACCGGCGGCCACCGCCATCAAAGACCTTCTGTCGCTCTCCCTGCCCCGGCAGCAAAAGGCGCCCGAGCCGCGCGATTTTCAAGGCCACAAGATTTACACCATTCCCCTGCCCGGCCCGCGCGTTCCCGGCGCTGCGACGCCGGCGCGCATGCTTTATGTTTCCTCCAGCAGCGGTTATGTGGCGTTGTCCACGGATGTTTCCACGCTCGAAGAATATCTGCGCAGCGGGGAAAAGCCGCCCAAGCCGTTGAGCGGGACGCCCGGCCTGGTTGACGCGGCGCAACACGTCGGCGGCACGGGCGGCGGCCTGTTCGGCTACCAAAACCAGAGCGAAGTGCTGCGCGTTCTTTTCAAAACGCTGAAGAATCAGGCTTCAAACGGCGGCGGGGGCGGCATGAATCCCATGGCGGCGTTGCCCAAGCAGATTCAGGACTGGCTGGATTTCTCGCTGCTGCCGGATTACGACCAGGTTTCCAAATACTTTTATTTCTCGGTCTATGCCGGCAGCACCACGGCGGACGGGCTTTCCTTCAAAGTTTTCGCCCCGCGCCCGCCGCAGATGAACTGAAAATGTCTGGTCACTGCCGCCAGTGACCCGGCTCGTGTTCCCAACCACGCGGAACCTTCATGCCAGCCACCGCCAATCCAGATGGCATCGGGATAGGGCGGATAACCCCAGTAGCCCGCCCTCCAAAACCAGCGACCGTTCCAAACCCATTCGCCATCAACCCAGACGTAGCCCGGCCCGGGTGACGGGACAATAACGGTTTCCACCGGCGGCGGCGGCGGCGCCTGCTGCACAACCGTGGTTGTTGGTTGCGTGTCGGCCGAACTC
>CAWHCL010000014.1:0-210422 GCA_963827815.1 uncultured Verrucomicrobiae bacterium
ATCGCGGCAATCGTCATCTCGTTATTGATTTCTTTGACGTTGTCAATGTCCTTGGCGTATTCGGTGGTGAGTTCCTTTTGGGCCATGCTGTCCGCCACACCTTGCAGAGTGACAACACCGTCCTTGGTATAAACGGTGGTTCCAGTGGCGCTCACGTTGCGATGGAACAGAAGCGTGGTCTTCACTTTCATGGTGATCCAGGCGTCTGAATGTTCAGCCGGTTGTTCGCCGTTGATGGCCAGTTCGTTGTCCACGCTCTTGACGCCGGGCAGGCTGGCCACGGTATTTTCGGCCATGGACTTGTGCGAGGCATCGGCGACCGTGCCGGTGATGGTGACGACACCGTCCTTGGAGTCAACCTTGATTGAATCGTCCTTGAGATAGGTTTTGAACGTATAGGACTTGGCAGCGGATGACTCAATGCGGCTGTCGGTATCGGCGGCCCGCAGCGGCGCGGTGTTGATTAACATGGTGCTCACCACAGCGGCGAGCGTCAGGGGGAATATGGATTTCATTTTCATTATGCTTTTTCTTTCGGTTGATGGTTTTGATGGTTTAATTGGTGGCTGCAGGCGCAGCTACGGTCATGTTGTTGATAACGCTGGTCACGCCTTTAATGCTGGTGGCGAGATTGGTGATGCGGTTTTTCTGGGCTTCGCTTTTGGCAATGCCGCTGATCGTAACCGCGCCGTTCGTTGTCCCGATCTGAGTTACAACGGTGTTAACCGAGTTGTGAAACATCATGGACGATTTGGCCTCGTCGGTGATGGCAGTGTCATCAATTTTCTTGCGCGTGACGGCCGATTCAGCGGGGGTCTGTTGTGTCGTAACTTCCGTGCTCGTGGGCCTGTTGTCATTCACGCGCCGCACGCCCGGCAACTTGGCCATCGCACTGTCCGTTTGTTCTTTATTCGCGAGCGTTGGCGTGTTGCCGCTGATTGTTACCACACCATCCCGGGTTGAGAGACATACGTTGTACGGCCCCGGCGCTAATAAGTTGTTAGCCATTAGTATGTCAAAAATCTCCTTATTGATACTATTGTCCGGCCCGGAAACGCGCACCGACCCAGTGGGGCTGTTCGTATCGGAGGCGCGCGCCGATATGCTGAATAATATGGCGCTTGCAGTCGCCATGATTAATATTATGCCATTTTTTACAAAAGTATTTTTCATATTTTTCTTTCTAGTGTCCGTTTGTTTGTTTTATCACTTGAGGCAGGCTATGTGATGCGCCGACTCTTCGCTATGGGGTGTAACCCTACTATTCAAGGCGCGATTTTGTCGCTCAACCACTGGCGTGCCTGGTTGAACCCGTCCTTCGTCGCGTCGTAGGCCTTCTGGAAACCGGCCTTGACGCTGTCCCAGGTGGACTCGGTTGCGTTTTTGGCATCGTCCAATTGCTTGTTCAACTGGGCTGCCTGATCGCGCAACGCCTGGAGTTTGGGTTTGGCCTCGGCCTTGACCGCATCGGTGGAGCTGTCAATTTTGGCGGAGAGCTGGTCCAAATCCTTGTTGAGGGCGTCCAACTGGGTCTGCATGGACTTAACGAATTCATCCTTCTGCGCGAAGGTGTAATCCTTCATGTCCTCTGCGGCAGCCTTGGTTTCGGTCTGGACCTTGTCAATCTGCTGCGAGGTGGTTTGTTGCTTGTCGCATCCCACCGCAAAAGCGGCGATGGAAAGGATCGTAATGGCCAATGTTTTGTTTTTCATAAATTTGATTTTGTTTGTTGTGTTTTGATTACAGGCGAAACGCTAGACTGTGTGATAAGTCTTCACCATGGGGTGTAACCCTAACGTGGATCGAGGTTCGACTTCCCACCGGCGCGCGCATAGTGACGCAATCTACACACGGATGACGGAGGTGGATGAAAGAGGCCACGAGTGGAATGTTGAAACTGAAATTTGGAAACATTGAACATCGAACGCTGAACATCCAATGTAGAGCGGAGAAAATGCTGAAATTGGGAAAGCTGAAAGCAGAAATGAGACACGAATTACAGAATTAACACGGATTTTTTAACCGCGAACCATGCGAAACACACGAAATTTTTGCCGCAAAAGAACTCAAAAGACACAGAAAAATCTAACCGCGGATGGACACGGATTAACACGGATGAAGAAGCAGCGAGGAGCGAGGAGCAGGGAGCGGGGGGAAAAGTTGAAATGCTGAAATTCGGAAACATCCAACATCGAACGCCGAGCTAAGATGGAGGCCGGGGTCAAGTTTGCGGCGCGGAAAGTTGTTCGAGGTTTGCGCCTTCACGCTGCTGGAGGACGGCTTCGACGCGGGGCACATACATTTGTGTTTCCGCAGGCAGGTGTTCCGCGATGGCGTCGTAATTGTCCGTTTTGTATCGGTCCAGAAGTTTCTGCACGGTGCCTTCACCGGAGTTGTATGCGGCCAGTGCAAGCCGCCAATCCTTGAAACGGCCGTAAAGGTATTTCAGATACCGGGCGGAGGCGGTCGCGCTGGGTTCAGCCTGAAAACGTTGGTCACGCGGCCACAGGGAAAGGCCGAAGCGCCTGGCCGTGTCCGGCATCAATTGAAACAATCCCGCCGCTCCCGCCGGACTCAAGGCGCGCCGGTCAAATCCCGATTCCACCTCTGCCACCCAGACCAGTTCCGGCGGAATCTTTTGGATGGTGAAAATAGGCTTCAACTCCGGCACATATTCGTTTGCCAGGGCTGGCCAGGGACTAACGGAAACTTTTTTCACCCAAATCTCGCGTTCTTTTTGCGGCGGCGGATTGGGAGCCGGCCGGGGTGGCTGGTTGGTTTGAATTGTTGGTGGCGGAATCGTCAGCCGGAATTCGTCAGCGATGTCTAGGTAATCCATTTGCGCCTTGAGCCAGGCGGCATAGGGCTGTGTATCGTTGCTGCTTTCCAGCAAGGGAAGGATGGTCCGGGCCGTCTGCCGCAACGCCGCAATGTCCACCACGTAGTCACCTTGAAATCGTTGCTGCGTTTCACGAAGAAATTGTTGCACCACGGGGTCGTTCGCCCTGGGAAGTGCGTTGAGAACGTTGGTATCGAGATTTTCCTGCGCCCATTGTTGCGCGCCTTGAACCAGTTCCGGCATTGTGACCGTATCGTCATCCGCATGCGCAACCAGTGAACCTGCCAAAAACAACACCAGCAGACAGCGCTCCTTCATGACTTGCTTCCCTGCTGGATTCCACCCGTCAAACCACCCTGCGAGGTGCCGGCTGGCTCATGAATGTGGTGAGCATCCACCTTGCCGACAGAATGGAGTCGCGAGTCTTGCACGGGTATGGCAACCGGTTTGTTGAGGCGGGACTCCAGCAATTGCGTGACTATCCGACGACATTCCTCCCGGCGCCGATTGAGTTTGAGGCGATAAACCAGTCCGAGACCGGCAAAAGCCAGGATGCTGACCAGCCAACTGGCGACCAACACGCAAAAAATGTTAACGATGATTTGCGGAACGTTGTAGGGAAAGTTTTTGATCAAAATAATTCCGTAGCCGAGACCGAACACAGCCAGCGCAATCAAAATGGCCATCAGCCACACAGCACGGCGAACACAGAGCGCGTCACGCTGAATCCTGATAATGTCTTCCATGAGTTCCTGCCGCCGGGCGCTTTCGTCGTAACGGATACACTCCTTGAGAAACATCGTATGTTTTTGATGGTCGGTCATTGTATTTCAGGCAGCACCATCCATGCCGCTGTATCGCCGATTTTCATATATTTGCCAACCATGGTACGCAGTCCGCCGACTTCCTGCCATGGGGTATAACCCGACCGGGTCATGCTCTCCCAAGACTGATTCATCAACACGGTCGGGAAGGGCTGGCAAGATGCAAAAAAGGCCGTCGTGAAACGGCCCATGAATGCGGATATCCCGGAACAGCGTGATCAGGTGCTCATGATCCTTCGCCCGGCGGGACGATTTTTAACCAACCCCTTTCCGCCCGGCGACTTCGCCGCGCGCTTTTTTGCTGCTGTCATTCTGCCGCCTCTGCTTTTCTTTGCCATAGTGAATCCTTTTTGTTGTGTTTTGATGCTTATCGTTCAGCAGCAAATTACGCGACAGGCCGACCATCTCATATGGGGTGTTCACCCCATATACAGATTGAAACAATTGTCGGATGTTTGTATCGGATTACCGGAGTGTCGTTGAGAGATCAACGCCCCGGAGGATCCCGCCGAAGCCAGCATATAGAACATGAAACAAAAAACAACCGGGTTGTCCCGACGATATGAGACGGCGTTGCTTAAATACCTGAAGGCAGGATCGCGTGCGAGTTTGCACCCAGCGCTGGGACTTGGACGGCGGGCGGTTGTCCTGGGACTGGAGACGCTGGATCTGGCCCGGATTCACGAGCGGTCGCTCGTCACCCTGGAAGGAGCCGGCAGCAAGGACGGGATCGCCGGGCGGGCGGAGATTTTTTTTACCGAAGCCATCATCCCGATCGTGGAGACACACCGCGCCGCGCGGCAGAGCAAGATTCAACTGAACCGGCTGAATGAGATGCTGGGCCGGCGCACGGCGGAACTGGCCTTCACCCACCGCCAGTTGCAGCGCGGCATCGTCCGGCGCAAAAGCGTGGAAGCCGCACTCAAGATCAGCGGGGTCCACTACACCAAGCTGCTGAAGGATTCCCTGCAACTACAGGAAGGGCTGCGGCAACTGACGCATCAGGTGCTGGCGGCGCAGGAGGAGGAACGCAGGAAGATCAGCCGCGAACTTCAGGACGAAATCGCGCAGACTTTGCTGGGCATCAACGTCCGGTTGCTGACATTGAAACAGGAGGCGCGGACCAACACGAAGGGTCTCAAGAATGAAATCGCCAGCACGCAACGGCTGGTGCTAAAATCGGCAAAGTCCGTGCGGCGGGTCGCGCGTGAATTTGGCAATCATGAAAGCTAAATTTTCCAGACAATACCAGTCGGCGCTGCTGGCCTTTCTCAAGCAAGGCCGGAAGGCGAGCCTGCAACCGGCGCACGGCATGGGCCGGCAGCCGATGAGCGCCGGACTGCGGACATTGGACATTGCCAAGCTGCATGAGCAAATCCTCGTGACCGAGGTGTTGCCCGGCATCCCGTCCGGCAAACGCATCACGCTCATCAGACGGGCGGGAACATTCTTTACAGATGCAATCACCCCGATAGAGAAGATACGACGCACGACGCGGGAGGCCGCCCTTCACCTGAATAAAATCGTCGAGATGTTGAGCCAGCGCACGGTGGATCTGGCCGCATCGAATCTGGAACTGAAACAGGAAATCATCCAGCGCAAGGCGGTGGAGGTGGCGCTCAAAAAAAGCGAACATCATTATGGCGAGTTGCTGGAACAGTCGGATCGCCTGCAGGGGCAATTGCGTCATTTGTCCCGCCAGATTCTTCTGGCGCAGGAGGAGGAACGCCGGGAAATCAGCCGCGAACTGCATGATGTCATCGCCCAGACCTTGACGGGCATCAACGTCCGGCTGGCGGCCCTGGCCAAGGAGGCCGCGACCAACACCAAGGGCCTAGACCGCAACATCGCCCGCACGCAGCGGCTGGTGGAAAAATCGGTGAACATCGTGCATCAGTTCGCCCGCGAATTGCGCCCGGCGGTGCTGGACGATCTGGGCCTGATTCCCGCCCTGCATTCCTTTGTAAAAATCTTTTCCAAGCGGACGCGCATCCTCGTTCACTTGAAGGCCTTTGCGGAAGTGGAACAACTGGCCATCGCCAAGCGGACGGTTCTTTTCCGCGTCGCGCAGGAGGCGCTCACCAATGTCGCCCGCCATGCGCAGGCCAGCCGGGTGGAAGTGAGCATCCAGAAACTGCCGGACTCCGTTTGCATGAAAATAAAAGATGATGGCAAATCCTTCCAGGTGGACCGGGTATTGCACGGGAAAGGCAGCAAACGCCTGGGTCTGCTCGGCATGAGGGAACGGCTGGAGATGGTCGGCGGCCATTTTGGCGTCGAGTCCGTTCAGGGCAAGGGCACCACCGTCATTGCCCAAATCCCGCTTGGCAAGGCCACGCGCGGGGGGGGGGGGAATCACTGATGGCGTCCGCTGAAACCAGGCCTTGAATATTTATGAAACGAATCACAATTTTGCTGGCGCTTGCCACGATTGGTTGGGGCGATGTCCACGCAGCCCCGGCTTTGACCAACTCTGCAGCGGGCAATCGTGTTCTCATGGTTGATCCCAGTTCAGTGCCGGTTGCCGCAGGCAAGGCGACGCTGACCATCGGCGCGCTCCAGCGCACGAATGGCATTTACACGGGCAATTACAAGATCAGGGTGTTTCCTTACTTCCTCAAAAATGAAAAGGGCACGCTGACCGTCTTCGTTTCGGATGCGACCCTGGCGGGGATCAATGAGGGAAAGGTCGCGGTCATCACCGGGACAGCCACCACGAGCGGCAAAAGCGGCCGAACCCGGCACATTGATGCCACGGCCACGCCGGTGGACATCAATCACGGGAAACTCAAGCTATGCTTCATCACGGCGTCAAACCGGAAATTAATATTCGAGCCGGCCTATCACTTTGCCGGGAACGGGAAGTCGTTGGCGCTGGCTCACACGACTGAAACCAATTTTTAAATCATTATGAAACGAATCACTGTATTGCTGGCGGAAGATCACATGATAGTGCGCGAGGGTTTTCGCAAGATGCTCGAGCTTGAAGACGACTTCGAAATTGTCGCCGAAGCGCCGAACGGTCGCGAGGCCGTCGCGCTGGCCAAGAAATTTCATCCCGATGTGGTACTGATGGACATTGCCATGCCGCTGCTCAACGGGCTGGAAGCCACCCGGCAGGTGCTCAAGGCCCTCCCTGTCACCAAGGTGCTCATGCTCTCCGCGCACAGCGATGACGCGTATGTGAAAAATGCGACCGAGTCCGGCGCCGTTGGATTTCTTCTCAAACAAACCTCCGCCCACGACGTGTGCCGGGCCATCCGTGAAGTCCAGAAGGGAAAGACGTTTTTCAGCCCCTCCATTTCCCGGCGCCAGGATCGAATCCATCCGCTGTCGGCTGACCGCGGGGGCGGGCTTTCAAAAAAAGCCGTTTCGCTCACCTCGCGCGAGATGGAAGTGCTCCAACTGATTGCGGAGGGCAAGGCCAACAAGGAGACCGCGTCGGAACTCGGCATCGGCATCAAGACAGTTGAGAAGCACCGAGAGCATATCATGCAGAAGCTCGACATTCACGACACCGCCGGTCTGACCCGCTACTCCATCAGCACGGGCATCATCGAAAACAGCGTCCAGTTGACCATTGTCTGAAGCTGAAAGCGTAGCAAGGAGCGGGGAGCAGGGAGCAAGGATGGACAACAAGACTACAGACCACGAGACCGAGGACATCCTGAAAATCTTAAACATTGAAATGCTGACAAACTGAAATTCGGAAACATCGAACATAGAACGCTGAACATCCAACATCCAATGTAGAGCGGAGAAAACGCTGAAAATCTGAAATTGGGAAAGTAGAAAGCAGAAATGGAGAAATGAGGCACGAGTGTGGGGCGGAAATTTCCAAACACGGATGAATATGGTTTTAACGCAAAGACGCGAAGCATTCTTTAACCGCTAATTTCCGCTAATAAACGCCAAAAACGTAGCGCCACTTTACCCCGGCACCTGCATAAATGAATAAAGACAACCTGGCTTTCTGGATGACCATGGCAGGAACCGTCTGCTGGGGTGTCTGCTTTTGGTGGATGCGCCGGCTTTCAATCAAACAGAATGCGCTGCTGGACCAATTGCGTGAGCAGGGCAAGCGCATCGAAAAGCTCTCCAAGATCGAGCATGACCTCATCAAGGAAGTTCATCCGCAGGTGAACGAGATCAAGGAAGGGATGGAGGAGATGATTGCGGTGGTGAAGGAAAATGCGGAGAATAATTCTTCCACAGCATCCAAAAAGAAGGGGCATTAGCCCGCCATCCCGACTCACTGTGTCGCGGCTGAATATAGGAAAATCCCGGATGGGGTGAACACCCCATACTGCTCGCGCATTTATTCTGACACCGTTACAACCATGTTTTTCAAAATCTTCCGGCCCTTGTAAGTCAAACCCCGCCGGGAGGTGGAAATTGCGGCGACAAAATTATGAAGATCGAGCATCAAATCGAGAACGTGCCTGACAACGAAGCGAGGATGGAGCAGGCTGATGTGAGGACGAAACAGGCCGAGGCGCGCACGGATCAAGCCAAGACGCGCACGGACGAAGCCAACATACGGACAGAGGAAGCCAACACGCGCACGGATGAGGCCAACACAAGGACAGAGGAAGCCAACACGCGCACGGATGAGGCCAACACAAGGACAGAGGAAGCCAACACACGGACGGAACAGGCCGAGGCGCGGAGTGCGCATGCGATTCTCGCCTCCGAAGTCCGTTACCGACGGTTATTTGAAACCGCGCAAGACGGCATCATCATCCTCGATGCCGAAACCGGACAGGTGGCGGATGCGAACCCGTTCATGAAAGATTTGCTGGGCTATTCGCAGGAGGAATTTCTAGGCAGGATGCTGTGGGAGATCGGCCCATTCAAAGGCGCGGCTGCCGCCAAAATTGCTTTTGCCGAATTGCAGCTCACGGATCGCATTCAATACGAAGGCCTTTCCTTGGAGACGAAGGATGGCAAGCGTGTCGAGGTTGAGTTCATCAGTAACGCCTATCTCGTGAATCAGAAGCGGCTGATCCAATGCAATATCCGTAACATTACGGAGCGCAAGCGGGCGGAAGAGGAAATACGCCGGCTTAACGAAACCCTGGAGCAACACGTCGTCGAACGCACAGCACAACTGGAAGACGCCAATAAGGAATTGCAGGCGTTCAGTTATTCGGTCTCCTACGATTTGCGCGCATCGCTTCGCTCTATCATCAGCCTCGTGGAACTGCTGCAACAAGACGCCGGGCCGTCGCATTCAGAAAATAATTTCCGCCATCTGACGGCGATTACCAAGTCGGCAAAACAGATGGAAGATTTGATTGATGACCTATTGTCGTTCTCGCGCGTTGGACGTGCGACATTGCAAAAGACGGATATCAATCTCGACGCGTTGGTACAGGAGACGTTGAAAGATTTTCAAGTGGAGACGACGGCGCGAAACATCGGCTGGAAAATCCACCCGCTGCCTCCGGTGCGGGCAGACCGTTCGTTGCTGAAAATCGTGCTGGCCAATCTGATCTCCAATGCGGTGAAGTTCACCGGGACTCGCGCCGTGGTCATTATTGAAATCGGCTGTGCTCCCGGTGGCGACGGCGAAACAATCATCTTCATCCGCGACAATGGCGTGGGTTTCGATCCAAAATACACCGGGAAACTATTCGGTGTTTTCCAACGGTTACACAGCCAGGCCGAGTTCGAGGGCACGGGCATGGGTCTCGCGAATGTCCAACGCATCATCCACCGGCACGGCGGTCGGACCTGGGCGGAAGGCGCGGTGGACGGCGGCGCTACATTTTATTTTTCACTCCCAAAACAATTGATAAACACTTCAACCGCCTTAAACCACTCCTGACCCATGCCGACCTCCAATACCCGCCCAAAGGGTTCCATTCTCATTGCCGGGGACGCGAAGGTTATTTCCCGCAAGATGACCATCGGCCTCGAACAATGCGGTTACAAGGTGGCGCTGGCCGAAGATGCCGAGAAGTGCCTCCAAATGGCAAAAACGGTCCGGCCCAATCTGGTTATCCTCGACATCATGATGCCGAAAGTTCACGGCATCGAGGTCTTGAAACAGCTTCGCGGTGACCCGGCCACAAAGGACGCTGGCGTCATCATCTGCACCGACAAAAGTTTCGAGACCGAGCAAAGCCGCGAGGCCAACCTCGGCGCCTACGATTTCCTGATAAAACCTTTCACGCTTCCGGCCCTGACCGAAATAGTCAATGGGTTCTTCGAGTCCCGTCCGGGTTCCGGCATCGTGGCGCGCCGCGCGCCGTTGCACGGCGCAGACACCGGCGGACAGTTTCGCCCCACACTTCAAGCCAAGACCGCCACCTTCACCTTGTGGGGGTCGCGCGGCTCTGTTCCGACACCCGGCGCAAATTTTCTTCGGCACGGCGGCCAAACTTCCTGCATGGCCGTTGCCACGAAAGACACCGTTTACATTTTCGACGCCGGTTCTGGTATCCGCGACCTCGGGCTGGAACTGATGAAATCTAAAATCCGCACTGTGCATCTATTCATCACGCACACTCACTGGGACCACATCCAGGGTTTCCCCTTTTTCGCGCCCGCCTACGTTCCCGGCTTCAGTATCACCATCTATGCCGTACGCGGCTTCGGCAAGGACCTTAAATCCCTTTTTTCCGGCCAGCTCGACAAGGATTATTTTCCGATTCAAATGGAAAACATGAAGGCCGCGCTCGATTTCATCCAACTCGGCCATGAACCGCTCGAATTGCCCGGCGTGCGCATCACCTGGGAATTCACCAACCATCCCGGCGCCACCGTCGGCTACAAGATTGAAGTGGCTGGGAATAAAATCGCCTGGGTGCCGGACGATGAATTTCTCGAGGGATACGTCGGCTCGCCCGATTCGATGCCGCCCGACCATGAGCGCGTCGCACCCTACAAGAAAATGGTCGAGTTCCTTACCGGCGCCGACATCCTGATTCACGAGGCGCAATACACCAACGAGGAATACCCGAACAAAATCGGCTGGGGCCACACTTGCCTTTCCAACGCCTGCCTGCTGGCCAAATTCGCGCAGGTCCGCCGCTGGATTGTCACCCACCACGACCCTGGCCACGACGACCGCTTTCTTGAAACCAAGCTCAACCTCACGCGCCAGTTGCTCGCCCACATCGGCCATCCTATTCCGGTGGCGCACGGCTACGACGGCATGACCGAGTATCTGTAGGCAATCCATGGTACAATCCAAAGTTTCCACCGGCTCGTGGAACTGTAATACGGCCGGTTTTCGGATGAACTAAACCGGCTACTTCGCAATCTGTTCGTTCAAGATAATCACCCAACAAAGGTATAGTCGCGGTATTCAAGAAATCTCGTATCAGGTCAACACCTGACAGTGAAACACCGTATATCCGCCGCGACGATTACGGACTAACATCACACAATGTC
Source organism: uncultured Verrucomicrobiae bacterium (assembly GCA_963827815.1). Classification (GTDB taxonomy): domain Bacteria; phylum Verrucomicrobiota; class Verrucomicrobiia; order Limisphaerales; family UBA11358; genus UBA11358. The sequence goes on from CAWHCL010000014.1 coordinate 11,065, forward strand.
AGTCAAAATCTCGCTCTCTGAAGAGTCGGCAGGAGCATTACTTTAATGCCGAAAATCCCGCCCAATCGCAGTCTGGCATAGATGGCATGGTTAAACAATTCTGAAAGAAACATGATTACAAACCCTTGGAATAAAATCAAAGCAACATTCACCCCACTGAACCCGACCGCACGACTTTTGACCCTCCTCGTGCTGGTTTTGGCCATACCGTATCAGCTCAAGGCGGCAGGTCCTGCGGCAGTCAACTTGGGATCGGCAGCTCATTTCACGATTCTTGCCGGAGCAGCAATCACCACAACGGGCGGCGGCATGATTAATGGCGATGTCGGGGCGTATCCAATCACCGGGGCTTCCATCGGCTTGTCCCAGTCCCAAGTGAACGGGACAATCTACGAGGTTGATGCCAGCGGGCCGGCAGGCGCAGTGATAGCTCCCGCCCTGTTGCTCGCGGCTAAAGACGATTTGACCACGGCGATGAACGACGCAGCCGGGCGAACACCCGTGCCTACTGATCCGGATCACTTGAATCCCAATGGCGGGAATATCGGCGGGCTGAACCTTCCACCCGGCCTCTATAAATTCACGAGCACGGCTTCGATAACGGGAGCGGACGTGTTCCTCACGGGCGGCCCCGATGATGTCTGGATTTTCCAGATTGCAGCCGACCTTCAGGTGGGCAGCATGCGGAACGTCATCCTTGCCGGCGGCGCGCAGGCCAGAAATGTTTTCTGGCAGGTGGGCACTTCGGTGAGCATTGGAACATTCGCCGTATTCAAGGGGACCATCATGGCGAATCAAGGCATCGTGATGAATACCACCAGCACAATGGACGGCAGGGCATTGTCGTTCTCCGCCGGGGTTACATTCAATGGGGATATCGGCCAACTGCCAAAGCCGACAGCTCCACTATTTGCCAGCATCTCCAGGACGGCCACCAACTCCGTGGTTGTCCTCAACACCACGCCGTATTTTCTCGTGACGCTGCAATCCAGCACGGGACCGTCCGCCACGAACTGGACGACCATCGCCACGAACACTCCGGTTGCCAGCCCTTGGACGTTCACCGACACCAATGCAATGACAACCCAGCGCTATTACCGCGCGTTCATCACCGCTCCTTGATCACATCCACATAACTCCCATGAAACACATCACCGTTACCACTCACGAACCCCGGACACTTAAATTGGACGGAATAAAACACAGACTCATCGGAGTTTTCCTTGCGGTCGCATTGATGACCGCGCAGCGGACATTGGGGGCGGGACCAGCGCCAGTTGACTTAAGATCGGCTGCCCATTTCACAATTCTGGCCACCTCCACGACTACGACAACAGGTGGCGGCATTATCAATGGAGATGTCGGATTGTCTCCGGTTGGCTCGCAGGGAATCCCGCCGGGAAAAATTAACGGGACGATCTACAACGGCGACCCGATTGCCGCCCAGGCCCAACTCGACTTGACCGCCGCGATCATCGCCGCCAGCCCGGCGCAACTTCCGGGGGGCATCAATGCCGGCGCCGAACTCGGCGGGAAAACCCTGGTCGCTGGCGTCTATCAATCCCCGTCGGGCTCGTATGGTATAACCGGGGATCTCACGCTCAATGGTGGCCCGGATGATGTCTGGGTTTTCCAGATGGCGAGCACACTCACCGTGGCCGTCAGTGGCAGGGTCATATTGACCGGCGGCGCCCAAGCCAGAAATATTTTCTGGCAGGTCGGCAGTTCAGCCACACTTGGCACCTCCTCGGTTTTCGAGGGAACCATCATGGCGTATGCATCCATCTCGATGAATGCCAGTTCCACCCTGGATGGCAGGGCACTGGCCCAGAATGGAGCTGTTACCTTCAACGGCGACGGCGGCACTCTGTCAGTCCCGGCAGCCCCCATCTTTACAGGCTTCTCCAGAACACACACAAACTCCACTCTCGTTCTCAACACCTCGCCGTATTTTTTCGTGACACTGCAATCCAGTCCCGATCTGTCCCTCACAAACTGGACGATGATCGCCACGAACAACCCGTCCACAAATCTCTGGACGTTCACCGACACCAACGCGACGGCAACCGTGCCACAGCGCTACTACCGGGCATTCATTACCGCCCCTTGAGTTCCGGCGATTAACTCCTCGTTGTCAAATGGATCAATCTGTGACATCAGCGTCATCTTCGACTGTCGCCCTCTTCTGCGAGCGTTCCTCCGGAACTTGAATCATCAATTCTCGCATGGGGGTAACACCCCATATCAGTAGCCATGTCTTCCAAGTTACTATCACAGAATGATAGACAAAATCTTACGAGCTGAAAAAACGGCAGGAGCATTACTTCAACGGCAAACCACTCCGGCCAATTGCGGTCAGCTGGAGAAAAAGCGGCTAAACAATTCTGAAAGAAATATGATTACAAACCCCTGGAATAAAATCAAAGCAACGTTCACTCAACTGAAACCAACCGCAAGGATTTTGACCCCGCTTTTGCTGGCCCTGGCGATTCCGTATAGCCTCGAAGCTGCGGGACCGGCGCCGGTTAATCTTCTCTCCACCGCAAGTTTTGTGATCCTGGCCGGCGCCGCTGTCACCACGACAGGGGGTGGCATTATTAATGGGGATGTCGGCGCCAGTCCGATTGCCGGGTCTGCGATCGGTGTGACCTGCGCCCAAGTGAACGGGACAATCTATGCCGTTGACGCCAGCGGGCCTCCCTGTGCGGTGATCAATGCCGCCCTGTTGACCCAGGCCAAAGGCGATCTGACCACGGCTTACAATGACGCCGCCGGACGCACAATTCCCACCGCTATAAATCCCGGAGGCGGCAATCTCGGCGGGTTGAGCCTTGCTCCCGGCCTTTACAAAATGACGACCACGACTTTGATAACGGGATCGGACCTTACACTTGCCGGCGGTCCAAACGATGTCTGGATATTCCAGTGCGCGCAGGACCTGCAACTGGGCAGCGGGATAAAAGTCATCCTGACCGGCGGCGCACAGGCCAGCAATATTTACTGGCAGGTGGGCACTTCCGCGGTTCTCGGCACATTCTCCGTCTTCAATGGAACCATCTTGGCCAATCAGGCCATCACGATGATGACCAGCAGCACGATGAACGGCAGGGCCCTGGCGTTCAGCGCCGGGGTGACATTCAATGGTAATGGGGCGGCCACGCCCGGTGCCACCGCATCCGGCATTGCCGTTCAACAGCCTTTTGGAACAAACCTCGTCAATGGCGCTGTCACCAACAGCTTCGGTCCGGTGGCCGTTGGGAGCAGCACCAACCTCACCTTTACCATCACAAACACCGGCAGCGCAAATCTCACCGACCTGGGTATCACCATTGACGGCGCGAATTCGACCATGTTCAGCGTGGTTACCAATCCCGCAGCCTCGGTGATTCCCGGTGGCACCACAACCTTTACCGTGCGCTTTGCGCCCGTTGGCGCGGGCGTAAAGACCGCCGTGGTGCACATCTCGAACAATGACATCGGCAATAACAACAACCCGTTTAATGTTGCAATCACAGGCACGGGAACGGGCGCGGGCGTTGTGCCCGGTATTGTTGTTCAACAACCTGCCGGCACAAACATTGTCAATGGAGTCGGCACAATCAACTTTGGATTGGTGACTGTCGGCACCAGCACCAACCTCACTTTCACCATCACAAACATCGGCGGCGCAAATCTCACCGGGCTGGGTATTACCATTGACGGCGTGAATGCGGCCATGTTCAGCGTGACTACCAATCCCGCAGTCTCGGTGATTCCAGGTGGCAGCACCACTTTTACCGTGCGCTTCGCGCCCACCAGCACGGGCGCAATAGACCCCGCGCTGCATATCGCGAACAATGATATCAACAACAACCCTTTCAATATCGAAATTGCAGGCACCGGCGCAGACCCCGCAACGGTAGGCTCGACCAACATCTACGTGAACACAAACTCCGCAGGGGTCTCAACCATCGCGCTTGATCCGCAGACCGGCTTGTTCACGAACAGCGTCCTTTTGACGAACAGCAGTCCGAGCACAATCGCCGCTGTCCGGCTTTACGTCATGAACCTGCCTGCCGGCGTGCAGGTTTATTATGCGAGCGGCACCACGACCAACGGCACACCCTATGTGCAGTATAATTTTCCCGTGGCTCCCGGTGCGATAGTTGATTTTACGATTGAGTATTATCGCCCCAATGGCCAGCCGATTCCCACGCCCACATATGTCCCGCAGGACTCCACGGCCGTCACCCTGACCATAACAAACGGCGTCGGGATCAAAATTGGCAACAACATGCTTTCAAACGGGGGGTTCATGATCGGATTTTATGCCACTCCGGGACACAGCTACGCCGTGCAATATAGCACCAACATGGTGAACTGGCTGACCGCCGATCCCTTCATCATCGCCCCGGTTAATTACGTGCAGTGGATTGACTACGGCGCACCCAAGACTGAAAGCCTCGGAGCCACCCGTTTCTACCGGGCCTACGAACTGCACTGAACCTGACCCTCAACCACCACAAAACATATGAATCGAATAATCATTACAACCACCCTTGGCATCGCAGCTTTCGCTCCTTTCGCCGTGCGCGCCCAGGATTTGCCCGAAAACCCCAACCGCTTCAGCTTCGGCCCGACCTTTGGCATAAACTTCAAGGCCGACTTTTACAATAATGCAGTCAACCCGGGGCCCGCTGTAACTCCTCCCGGGGGCGCGAACCGCAGCTATGCTGACGGTTATGTTCTTCCGGACAGCACCGGGGACTTGGGCGGCATTACCCATTACTGGGGCTACCAAAACGCCTCGCAAGTGGTAGGCGGTGCCATTCAGTTCCACGCCATTCAGTCGGTACCTTCCTCCGCCACCGGCAATCCGCAATATGGAGGCGAATTCATCTACCAGCGGGTCATCGGTTCCCTGCCATTTCTGTCCGGCGACTGGGGTCTCGAAGCCGGCTTTGGGTTCACGGAACTTGACCTGCGCGAGAATCTCGGCGGAACAGTGCCGGTGACCATGGATTCCTTCCCGCTTGGCGGGTTGGCTCCCGGCGCCCCCTACAATGGAACCTTCAATGGACCCGGTGTCAGCATCGGCGACACGCCCACGCGCATCGCCACGTCCGCCACCCTAACGGGTTATCAAAAGTTGAGCGGCCAGATGTTCAGCCTCCGCATAGGTCCTTTTGCTGAATGGAAATTCACTGACAAATTAAGTCTCGCCGCCAGTGTGGGCCTGACTTTGGCGCCGACGAAAGTTGATTATGACTTTTCCGAGATCGCCACACTGGCCGGCGGCGGGGGCGTGCTTGTATCAAGCGGTCATTCTTCCGAGAGCAAGCTGCTCTACGGCCCCTATGTGGGCGCGACGCTTCACTACGACTTCAACAAGCGCTGGGGTGTTTATGTTGGAGCGCGATTCCAAAACCTGACTGATATGAACCAATCCATTGGTGGTCGCACCGCCCGGCTCGACCCGAGCGCCACACTTTATGCAACCGCCGGGGTAAGCTGGAAGTTCTAGCTGGCAGAACAACCGACCAATTTTTCAGCCGCCAATCTTCGCTAATAAACGCTAATCATCTGGTTTGTCGAGCGGATGATGGAAGATGGGTAAAACACCGTATAGCCCGGGCAAACATGACGGCTTATTTTCGGGACATGACAGACCATAATATTACGCGAGCAGGCAAGGCGGCTGAAGCAGCGCCTCAATGCCGGAAGGATTTTACCCGGCGCATCCTCGTGGTGGATGACGAACCGGACATCCGCTATCTCAACGCCAAAGTGTTGATCAACTCCGGCTACGAAGTTGACACCGCCGAAGACGGCCAGGTGGGATGGAAGGCCGTAAGTCATTCCCCCGAAAGTTATGCCCTCCTCATTACCGACCACAACATGCCGGGATTGACGGGACTGGCACTCGTCAAAAAGTTGCGTGAAGCCCGCATAACCCTGCCCGTCGTCATGGCCACCGCGGCTTTGCCAAGCGAAGACTTGTTTGCCCGATATCCCTGGCTGCAACCGGCCGCCCTGCTGCTCAAGCCCTATACCATCGAGGAATTGCTGGGAACGGTGAAACAATTTCTGCATGCGCCCGACGGTGCACGCCGCCCGATCAACGAAGGCCGATGTCAGTGATATGATTTTCAATTATGATGAATCCAGTCCCCGATCCAGCGCCCGCTTGAGGTTCCTCCCGACCGGACACTTGTGCGGGGCTGGATTCATCGTGTCCGGCACCCTGCAACTACCAGACCGGATTTCAAACCAGCCATAAACCATGAACTGGCCTCCCCTGGATATCACCGTCCGCGTCGGCTGTAATCTCGCCTACGAAACCACCGTGCCGACGCCGGTGCTGTTCGTGCTCAAGCCGCGGCTCGAAGGCCGGGTGCTCGTGATGCAGGAAAAACTTTCGTTCGGCATCGGCCTGCCGTCGTATGAGTTTCAGGATTCCCACGGCAACATCACCTATCGCTCGATGTTCATGCCGGGCCGGAATGAAATCCGGCATGACGCCCTCGTCGCGGTTTCTTCCCAGCCGGACAACCGGGACGTGCCCAACCAAATCGTTCCCGTCAGCCAGCTCCCGCCCGAGGTGTTGCGATACACGCTGCCCAGCCGCTATTGCGACTCGGACAAACTGCGGGACCTGGCGTGGCAGAATTTCGGGCAGATCACCAATGCGCTTCAACGGGTGCAGACCATCTGTGATTGGGTTCACAACAACATCGAATACCGCTTCGGTTCCGGCCGGCCCGACCTCTCCGCCTCGGAGGTGATCGCGCGGCGCCACGGCGTCTGCCGCGACTTTGCCCACGCGGCCATTGCGCTGTGCCGCGCATTCAACCTGCCCGCCCGCTACGTGACCGGACACCTGCCGGACATCGGCTACATTGATCCGGGCACGCCGATGGATTTTCACGCCTATTTCGAAGTCTATCTGGGACAGGAATGGTTCACCTTTGATCCGCGCTACAATGTCCCGCGCATCGGGCGCGTCAAAGTCGCCCATGGCTCGGATGCCGTGGATGGCGCATTTGCGACAATCTATGGCGAAGCCAACCTGACCTATTTTCAGGTCTGGGCTTACCAGGTGAATCCACGGGAAGTTTCGGTGGGCGATCCGATTGATCTATCGAAACGCCTTGATGGCAATCTGACGGTGCGGCTCAATTAAAACTTGGACTGCAACTCGATGTCTCTGACTCCGCTCCGCATTTCGGAATTGGCGAAGATTAGCGTTTATTAGCGGATAAAATTTCGTGTCTTTCGTCTGATTCATGGTTTACGGTTAATTCAATTTTATCAAACTGTTCGAATACATTTTACTGGCGGCCAGCTCACTGTTCGTGATTGTGGATCCGCTGGCCGTAGTGCCGGCTTTTCTGGCCATGACGCCGAATGACACGGCGGAACAACGCATCCGCACGGCGCGACTGGCGTGCTGCGTGGCGGCGGGGGTTCTCCTGTTGTTTTCCGTGGCCGGTCAACTGGTCTTCAAGGTGATGGGCATCACGATGCCGGCGTTTCAGATCGCGGCGAGCATCCTGTTGCTGATTGTGGCGCTGGACATGGTGCGCGCCCAGCGCTCGCGCGTCCAGGAAACCCATGAAGAACGACTGGCCGGGACCGAAAAGACGGACATTGCCGTGACGCCGCTGGCGATTCCGATGCTCGCCGGGCCGGGTGCGATTTCCACGGTGATTCTGCTCCAGAATGAAGCGAAGGACATTCCCCAGCACATCGCGCTTTATGGCTGCATCGTGGCGGTGTCGCTGATGAGTTATCTCATCTTGAGAATCTCCGCCCGTGGCGCGCGATGGTTGAGCCCGATCATGATGAGCATCGCCATCCGCATCATGGGTCTGTTGCTGGCGGCGGTTGCCATTCAATTCATGCTCAATGCCATCAAGGCGTTCCGGCTGGATTTGATTGGGCCGACCGTGAACTGAAACGCGGCTGGCGTATCCCCCTCTTCTCGTCGTTGTTGTTGTCCTCGAAAACCCCGGAATATCCGAGAACGAGAACGAGGAGGAATGACAAAGCTTGTCTTTCGACAGGCTCTTGCGTCTTTCATCGGGTTATACCTTATAGGGAAATTCCGTCCCATCGCGTAGCTTCATCGGATATGAAAATAATCCTGTTATTTATTGGCGTCACCGCCCTTCTCTCCACCTCCGGATGCATTGTAGCCGACGACGGGCGTGGCAGGCACGCGAGATACGAACACCACGACGAAGTCATCGTGGGGCCTCCGGTCCTGGTGGTGCGCCCGCCGGAAGTCATTGTGCGGTAAGCCGGGCGCCGACTTGATAGAGTCCGGCATGGGGTGAACACCGTATGGCAGTTGCGCGTTCTGCCATCCATACTTCAGGTCATGAAAACGAATTACCGGAAGAAGTCCCTGACGTTTGGCGAGTTCATCAGCGCCGCGCACGATGCCTGGGGTGGACGCCGGGCGAATGGATTTGTGTGGCTCGCCGTCAACGCACATCAGATTGAATTTCGGGGACAATACCGATTCGAGTTTTCAAAGAGGAATCTAAATTACCTCCCGTTTTGAAAGATCAACCGGCTTGAAAATCCAACCCGGCCAGGAAATCCGAAGTTCGTCGCTGGTGATCCTGGCGGTCTTGTCGTTGTGCCTCTCGCCGTTTGCCCACGGACAGCAGTCAGCCATTGGGCATCACCAACCTGCCGGCAGCGGAAATCGTTGTCCTCCCCAAATCCGTCCCCGATCCGATCGAACCGTTCAATCGGGCGATGTGGGACTTCAATGTGGGGCTGATGACCGACGTCATCAAGCCGACGAGCCGGGTTTATCGGTTTGTCGTCGTGAAACCGGTCCGGACCGGAATCGGAAATTTTGGCCGGAACCTTACTTATCCGGGACGATTGATCAACAATCTGCTTCAAGGAAAGTGGAGCGGTGCCCGCGATGAATCCTGGCGGTTCGTTTGCAACACCACCGTCGGGGTGGCCGGGTTCTGGGACGTGGCGAACCAAGTGGAAAATACCAAAATCGGACGCGGATTTTGGCCAGACATTCGGCCAGTGGGGCTGGAAGCCGCATTTCTTCATCATGCTGCCGGTTTATGGACCGAGCAATGACCGCGACACCGTCGGCCTGGCCGCCGACACGGCGGCCAATCCGCTGCTCTACATTGCCCCCTACAAATTCGTCGCGAACGATCCGCTGACCTGGCTCGGCCCTTACACTTATCTCAGTTACGCGGATCATGTATAACAATCTGGCCGACAGCGTGGGTGGATATGTGCGGTTCAGCTCAGGCCGAGATGGATCCGTATTCGGAGGTTCAATATGCGTGGACGTTCGCGCGGGCGAACCGGGTGGCGAATTTTCAGGTGAAGGGCAAACAGGACCCGGCTTCGCTGGAAACCCTCGAATCCGTCTTCTTCACTTTCAAAGACCCCGAATTTCCAGACCGCGGCAAGACCAGGTCGGTACTGATTCCGGCGACGGGCAAAAAATTAAAATTTACGTTCTGGTTGCAGCCGGGACAGGCAAACGTGGTTTACATCGTTCCCGGCCTGGGCGGTCATCGGCTGGCCGAAGCCTCCCTGGCACTGGCCGAGCTGGTCTATAAAAACGGCTTCTCCGCCGTGCTGGTCAGCAGCCCGTTCAACTTCGAGTTCATGGAAAATGCCTCGACGGCGGCGCTGCCGGCGTATCTGCCGGTGGATGGCCATGACTTGCATGTGGCGCTCACCGAGATTGATGGCCGCTTGAACAAGTTGTATCCGGATCGGCTGGGCAATAAGGCGTTGATGGGCTATTCGATGGGCGCATTCCAATCGTTGTTCGTCGCGGCGACGGGTCCGACGAACCAGTATTACGTCATCACCAAGGGAACAGTCCTGCGCTTTCGCGAGGGGAAACAGGGTGTGAAAGAAGTGAACATTGAACCCGTTACAAAACAGGTGCCGTTGATACAATTTGACCGCTACGTCGCCATCAACACCCCCGTTCGCATTGCGCAAGGCATCTCCAAACTCGATGAATTTTACCGGGCGCCCTTGTCCTGGCCGAGCACCAATCGAACCGACAACATCGAGAATACTTTTCTCAAGGTGGCCGCCTTGAGCCAGGGCACACTCACGCCGCAAACCTCGCTGCCTTTCAATGCCATCGAGTCCAAGTTTCTTATCGGACTGACCTTCCGGCTCTCGCTGCGGGACATTATTTTCAGCAGCCAGCAGCGAAATAACCAGGGCGTCCTGCACCACCCGATCTCGGACTGGCGGCGCGACCCGGTGTATCAGGAAATCCTCCAGTATTCCTACCAGGATTATTTTGATAGATTTGCGATCCCGTATTATTCGGCCCATGGCATTGCCTCGCCAGTGGCGGCAGCGATGGAAAAAGCTGATGACTTGCGGACGTATGACGCCGGCCTGCGCGCGAACCCGGACATACGCATCATCGTCAATCAAAACGATTTTCTACTAACGGACGATGATCTGGCCTGGCTCCACGCCAACTTTGCCACGAATCAATTGACAGTTTTCCCGGAAGGCGGTCACTTGGGGAACCTTTCCAATCCGGCGGTGCAAAAGGCCATTTTGGCGGCGCTTACGCCGATGAGGCCTCCCGAACCGAAAGCTAAATAAGCTTTAAACACCACCCATGAGATTTGAAGCTCCGTTTCTGTTGCTTCATGCGGTCGCAACCATTGAATTGTCCCGGCTGGGGCCGCCCTTTAGGCAGACACAGGCCATAAGCGGGACAATCACAAGTCGCATCTCAATTTTTGATGATGGCCCAGGTTCTTCGGTTTACACTCCGGCGCGGTAGGGGTTAGCTTTGCCGCCGATGACAGCATCCGCCACACACAAGCAGCTCTCGCCAGCTTGGATTCTATTCATCCTCACCGGCCTCAACCTGTTCAATTACCTCGACCGTTACGTGCTCTCGGCAGTGTTGACGCCATTGCAAACAGATCTCGGCCTCAACGACGAGCAGGCCGGCCGGCTTGTAACGGCGTTCATGCTCGGATATTTTGTCACATCACCGTTCTTTGGCTGGATGGGCGACCGATGGTCGCGCAAATGGCTCATCGCCACCGGCATTTTTGTGTGGAGCCTGGGAACAATCCTGACGGGGTACGCGGCGACGTTTGCCGCGATCATCGCGTTTCGCGCGCTCGTTGGCCTTGGCGAAGCGAGCTATGCGACGATCAGTCCGAGCCTGATTTCCGACAGCTACGGCCCGGCGAAACGGAACAATGCGCTGACAATTTTCTACGTCGCGATTCCCGTCGGCGCAGCGCTCGGCACGATCATTGGAGGACTCATCGCGACGCAGTGGGGCTGGCGTCACGCTTTTATCTGGGCGGGCGCACCGGGATTGCTGCTCGCGCTGGTGATGCTGCCATTTGCCGAATTGAAGCGCGGCCAGGCCGAGGGCAAGACCGCAGAGGCGGCAAAACGACCCACCGTACGCGACGTGGTGAATCTCATTCGCATCCCGGATTACGTGCTCGTGGTGCTGGGCTACACTGCTTATACGTTCGCGCTGGGAGCGTTTGGACATTGGGGACCGACATTTTTGCATCGCGCACATGGTGTCGCCGTGGACAAGGCGGGCGAGTTTTTCGGCGCCGTGCTCGTGGTCGCCGGACTCGTGGGCACGATGATCGGCGGATTTGCGGCGACTACGTGGCAGAAGCGCAATCGCGCCGGCTACGCGTGGACGCTGGGGCTTTCGGTGCTGGTCGCCGTGCCGCTCGCGTTTGGCGCGTTCCTCGCCAGCTCTACGTTCTGGTCCATGGCGTTCCTAGCGGCGGCGATGTTCTTCCTGTTCCTGCCCACCGGACCGGTGAACACCCTTATCCTGGAAACCACACCCGTAAATCTTCGCGCCAGCGCCATGGCGGTTTCCATTTTCACCATCCATCTATTCGGCGACATGTGGTCGCCGGAGATTGTCGGCCGGATCGCAGATTCGTTCGGCGGCAATTTGCAAAAGGCCGTTTTGATTTTGCCGTTCGCGCTGATCGTGGCGGCCGCACTCTGGCTGGTGCTCGCGATGAAAACGAAGCGGGGCGCCGTCCACAATTCCACACCTGCATGAGCGGGTTATTTCGGGGCATCCATCCGGGCTTGAAGCTCGCGGTGATTTACCTTGCCGGTGCCGAGCTTCGGAATCTCCTTCACCACGACGATCTCGCGCGGCGTGCTTAGATTGGTCAACCCCCTGGCCTTGATGGCGTCCCGGATTTCGTCGAGCGTCAGCTTTGCTTCGTTGGTGACGGCAATGAGCGCTTCGCCCTTGTTCTCATCCGGGCGCGTGATGACGGCGACCTGACAGCGCAGACCATATTGCGGAAACGCCCCCGCAAGCGCGTCCTCCACCGCAGTGAGGCTCACCATCTCGCCGCTGACCTTGGCGAAGCGTTTCATCCGTCCGAGAATATGAAGGTAGCCGTCGGCATCCACGCTCACGATATCCCCCGTGTCATACCAGCCGCCGAGGTTCTTGAACTTCTCATTCGCTTCGGCATTCAAATAGCCCTTCATGACGTTCGGTCCCCGCACAAAGAGCCGCCCGCCTTCTTGAACTCCCTCAACCGGTTCCAGCCTGTATTCCATGCCGGGCAGAAGGCGGCCCACGGAGCCGTAGCGCGGCTCCAGCGGCGTGTTGACACTCACGCAGGGACCGCATTCCGTTGCGCCATAGCCCTCGAGGATGCGCAGGCCATATTTCTGCGACCAGGCGAGCGAGGTGGCTTCCTGCAACTTCTCGGCGGCGGCGAACAGATACCGGATGCTCCGGAAGTCGTAAGGATGGGCCTTGCGCGCATAACCATTCAAAAAGGTGTTGGTGCTCAGAAACACTGTGCAATTGCGGTCGTAAAGCGCCGACGGCACCATGCGATAATGCAGGGGCGAGGGATAGAGGAAGACATAAATCCCGCGCACAAGTGGCAGGAATGTCCCCACCGTAAGCCCGAAGCTGTGGAAGAGTGGCAGGCAGTTGAACAGGCGGTCGCCATCGGTCAGGTCGGTGATCGCAAGCATCTGGCGGATGTTGGCGAGAATGTTGCCATGCGTCAGTTCGACACCCTTGGGCACGCCTTCGGAGCCGCTCGTGAAAACTATCACTGCCGTAGAGCCGGTTGAATGCGGACTGTGAATTGCGGATTGCGCATCGAACATGCGCCGGATCAGCGCGAGGAATTTATGAGAGCTGGTGATACCGGCGCTTAGGTCTTCGAGGTAAATCAGACTGACACCCGCGTTCACAAAATCGTCCCCCTTAAACTTGGCCCGTTCAAAAAAGGCGCGGGAGGTGACGAGATGCTTCAGTCCGGCCAGTTTTGCGCATGCGAGCATGTTGGGTGTGCCCGAGGAAAAATTCAGCACGGCGGGCACTTTGCCCAGGCTCCACAACGCGAGGATGACTGCGGGTGTGGCGTTGACATTGGGCAGCAACACGCCAACGCGCTCGCCGCCCGAAACCGCCGCACGCATCGCATCGGCCAGCACGTCGGCTCCCACCATCAGTTTCCGATAAGTCAGCTTCTGTGGCGTCGCGTCTTCGAGGATGACGTGGCCGGGATGTTTGCGGGCGATATCCGCCACCGCAGAAAGGACATTTTGCGGACCCAACCCCATCTCGGTTTCGAATTGCTGCCGCACCATCCGGTCGCGAAGCCAGTTGGTCAGGAGAGACCGCGCGCGCCCGGCGCGGACGTCCCCCAAATCGGGCGCTTCGAGCGCGTCGCTGAAATGCGCGGTTACTGTTGGGAAACATTTTTTCCAGCCGGGATTGGGGGAATACGGCAGGCATCCGGCACCGCGCAGGTAGGCTGTGATGACTTTGGCCTTCGTTTTGAAGATCAAAAACCCGGTGCCATCAAAAAGCTTCATCAGGGTTCCTGTGCGCGACAGGCGGCCTTCGGCAAAAAGAACGAGACGCCCGCCGCCCTTGAGAAACTCAGCCATGCGCTTCACTGCGTAAGGCGAATTGGTATCAACGGGCAAGGTGTACCGGTTGATCATCAATTTCCGGTGCAGCCAGCTCATCTGCGCCGCAACGCTTGAAGTGACGAACTTCCAATCCTCGTCCAGGCAGACCCAAAGAAACAGCCAGTCCAGCCAAGAGAGGTGATCCGGAACCAATAGCACCGGACCCGGCGTCTTCAACACGTCCAGATTGTACGCGCGGAAGCGGAACAAGACCCGGAGCAACACGCGAAAGAAAGCTTTCATGGCGTTGGGCAGTGCATCATCTGGGAGCGGCCATTTCAAACAAAATATCCTTTGGAATGAAGATTTCCTTTGTACGACTCATGTCGGGTGGTTCATTTAGCGCCAGTGCATGCCAGAACGGATTCGCTATGCCGCGATAAAGAACATGGCTGATTTTTTCTGCACCAATTCAGGGGATGGGGTGAACACCCCATGGCATGGCGAGGTTTCCCCGTCCATCATGAGTGCGATTGCGAACAATTCCGCCCATGAATCCTGAAGCTCCTGCAACCAGCTCGTCTTCCATCCCTGTAAACGCCCGCGAACGGGTCGCAGTGCGAACACACAAAATTCCACTGGCCGCCAAACTGGCCGGCACCACCTTTCTTGCTGTGCTGGTTCCGGTTTATTTGAACACGTATGGGCCGGCTAATTTTTTATGGTTCTGCGATGCCGCCCTCATTCTCACGGTAATGGGCATGTGGCTGGAAAGCCCGCTGCTCATCAGCATGTGCGCTGTGGGCATTTTGCTGCCGCAATGCCTCTGGCTTTTGGACTTCGGCGTCAATTTTCTTGGGTTTCACTTTCTTAACCTGACCAGTTATATGTTCGACACGCATCTTCCGCTGTTTACACGCGGGCTTTCGCTTTTTCATGGCTGGCTGCCCTTGCTGCTTGTCTGGCTCCTGTTCCGCCTGGGGTATGACAAAAAAGCCCTGTCCGCCTGGACTGGCCTAGCCACGGGGTTGGTGCTTGTCTGTTATTTTTTTACGCCGCCTGCCGGCGCCCATCTGGCAAACGCCAATGTGCCCATCAACATCAATTATCTTTACGGCTTCAATGACCAGCAGCCGCAACATTGGGTGAACCAAAACATTTACGTATTTCTGTGGCTGGGCGTGCTGTGGTTCGTTGCCTTTCTCCCCACACATTTGGCCTTGCGCAAAATCTTCGCCACACCACCGCTGGCGGCCGGGCGGAAAACCACGATTCGATTTCCAAATTGCTCCGTGCCGGCCAGTCAGGACTGGATCCATTAATTCCTGGTAGGGTAACACCCCATGGCGTCCCCAAACTCTCCCCGTTTATTTTTGGAAGCTGAATGAGAAAAAACGATCAGCCTGCGGGCAAGAACGGCAGCAAGACACGAATTGAACAGGCGGAAGCCCGGACGGAACAGGCGGAATCGCGCACCGAACAGGCCAAGACCCGGGCGGAATTGGCGGAGACGCGCACGGAACAGGCCGAAACCCGGACCGAGTTGGCAAAGACGCGCACGGAACAGGCTGAAATCCGAACCGAACAGGCCGAGACGCGTACCGAGCAGGCCGAGACTGCCCTGCAACGGGTGGTTCACAAGGATGTTGTTCTGCGTCAGGAGATTTCCACCCGACTCCTCAAAAACATTACTGCGGATGAAAGCGTGAGCCAGAAAAGCCTGCTCGAAGATTTGACGGGGCGTCAGCGTGAGATCCTCCAACTCATCGCCGAATGCCAGAACACCAAACAAATCGCCGGAACCCTGAAAGTCAGCCCCAAGACCGTCGAATACCATCGCATGAAGTTGATGAACTGCCTGAACATACATGATATTCCGGGCCTGATGCGTTTTGCCATGCAGGCCGGATTGCTTCCGCAGGCAAAGCTGGCTGCGGGCTAGAGTCTTCCGTTGATTTTGCGGGTTGTATCCATCCCCTTTCCCATGTTCCAACGGTTCTAGTGTGTGCCCTGCCACCAGGTGACAAAGGCTACGATGCCGGCGATGATGATGCCGATGACAACCACCAGCAGCCAGGGGTTGCGCGGGTGGGGTTTGACGACGCGATAGCGCGGCTGTTTCATGACTGGTTTTTTCTCCGCGAACCAATCTTCCGCATCAACACGCTTCCCGATTGCGATTGGATGTCTGGCGGCCGCTGCCACCGGACTGGGGTCATGTGCCGAATCGGCTGGGAAAAGTTGGTTTCCGGACTAAACAGGATTTTAAGTTTCATTATTTTCATTTCCGTTTTCGTCCGCAGGCTGGACGGTTTTTATTATCAGCGCCGGCCATGTCGGATCCGTTCAGAATCATCCTCGTGTGATAGCAGCGCCTGGGTAATCCGGTGCGTTCCGTGTTCGGGGTAAATGCTCATGACTACTGTTACCTGCTACTAGGTCTGGCCGCGACTAGGGTGTTCCTTGTCACGACTTGGAACACACTTGGATTCAATTTGGAGGAGTCAGCCTGGCACCGATGAAAATTTGGCCTAGCGGGTCGCTCAAAAGTACCGGCACCAGCTTTCGCCTCCATGCCGGAATTTGGCTCACAAATTCTCCGGTAGGGTAATACCCCATAGTGCCTGCAAGGTGTTTGGAGGCATGATATCGGGATGAAATTTCTGAAATCGAAAATCAACCGTCCCAAGAATCACCAACCATGAAACACAACCATAACCATGACAACGCCCAGGGCGCAGGTCTTCAACTCGTGCCGGTTCGCTTTGAGTTCATCAGTCCAACAGCCAAAACCGTCTGCCTAGCGGGAAGCTTCAACCATTGGCAGCCCGAAGCCAAGACGCTGCATTCGACCGGTGCCGGCATCTGGTGGAAGGAAACGGCCCTGGCTCCCGGCACCTACGAATACTGCCTCGTGGTGGATGGCAAATGGATGCCCGACCCGCTGGCCAGGGAATCCGTGGCCAATCCGTTCGGCGGCAGAAATTCGGTTTTGCATGTGGCCAGCTTCGCCGGAAGCCGCCCATCTGGCCGACGCGGAAAATTTACCGTTAATAAAAGAAACAAACAAAAAACTGAAGAAAATATGAACAACGAAACACAAGCAGTGACCAATGACATCGGACAACTGGCTGAAGACGCGCGCGCGTTGATGGCCGCCACCGCCGACGTGGCCGGTGAAAAAGTCGGGGAAGCCCGCAAACGCCTCGCCGCCGCGCTGGAACGCGCCAAGGCAAATCGCGGGTAATGTCCGCGACAAGGCGGTCGCCGGCGCCAAAGCGGCGGACGAAGCCGTGCATGAACATCCCTACAAGGCCATCGCCATCGGCGTTGGCGTCGGGGCGCTTCTCGGCTTTCTGCTCGCGCGCCGGTGCGCCCGCAACTGCGATTGATTAAGTTATGGAAGAATCCACCGTCAGCCTGGGGCAACTGGCCACGACCTCGAAGACGTTCGCGCGCCGGCTGTTGACCATCGGGGAAAACCGGCTCGAACTGTTGACGGTGGAAGTGCAGGAGGAACGCGAACGTCTCCTGCACGCCTTTCTTCTGGCCCTGGGCGTGGCGGCATTCGGCCTGCTTGCCGGCCTGACGCTCACGGCGGCGATCGCGGTTTTGTTATGGGCGTGGTCGCCCCTGGCCGTGCTCCTGATTTTGACGGGTGCTTTACGGAGCCGCCGGGATTTGTCTTTACCGCCGGCTCATCGGTGTGCTGCGCAACTGGCAGACGCTTTCCGCCTCGCTCAACCAACTCCGAAAGGACCGCGCATGTCTGGAAAAAATCCTCGCATGAATTCGCTCGAATCGCGGAAACAATTGTTGATCGCGGAAAGCGAACTCAACCGCGCGCAACTGGTCCAGGAATGGCGGACGATGGCGGATGATGTTCATTCGCTCACCAGCCAGGCCAGAACGATCAAGTCCATTGCGTCGGCAGTAGCAACGCTGGTTGCGGGACTGTCATCCTTGCGTCACAAAAAATCCGCGCCTGCTGCCGAAAAACCTTCGTGGTGGCAGACCCTCCTGAAAGGCGCGGGGCTGGCCAGCTCGTTCTGGTCGGAATACCGCTTGCGGGGTCACAAGCAGGAGGAAGTTTAATTGGCAAGTCGGCAGGCAGGGTAACACCCCATAGCGGTCTGATGTCTTGTTCGGTTAATCTGATTCCATGAATAACACAAAGCCTTTTTTCAAGACGGAAAATACCGACTGCGTGTTGGAAGCGAATCACAGTCGCAGAGAAAAAGGAACATTATGATAGGAACTGTTTTATTGGTTTTGCTCGTCCTGATGCTGATCGGTGCATTCCCTGCCTGGCCACACAGCCGGAATTGGGGTTATTACCCGAGCAGCGGACTGGGCGCGCTTCTGGTTGTTTTGGTCGTCCTGCTTTTGTTGGGCAGAATTTGAGCAGGATGGCTGAACGCCATCGGCAGCAGCGGCTGGAGGTTGAACGGATCAAGTGCCGGGCAAGCCAACTTTTTGGATGGCACCCGCGCAATCCAAACGAAAGGCAAAATTATGTTACAAAGCATCAAACAATTGCACGGAAACAAACTCGGCGCGTCGGATGGCGACATCGGCCATGTGAAGGATTTTTATTTTGACGACCAGAACTGGGCGATCCGTTATCTGGTCGCGGACACCGGCTCGTGGCTGCCGGGGCGGCAGGTGCTGCTCTCGCCCCATGCCTTCGGCAGTCTCCATCACGACGGAAAGATCCTGCGTGTAAAGCTGACCCGGAAAAAGATTGAGGACAGTCCCGCGATTGAGACGCACAAACCGGTGTCGCGGCAGCATGAAGAGGAGTATCACCGCTATTACGGCTGGCCGGCCTACTGGCTGGGTGACGGGATGTGGGGCATGGGCGGCAGTTCGATTTTGGAAACGCCCCCCAGAATCCTTCCGGGCGAATCATCCGCTACGAATGGCTCGCAGCCCAAACCTGCCGACGCGCATCTGCGCAGCACGCAGGCAGTGAGCGGCTACCACATTCAGGCCACTGACGGCATCATCGGCCACGTCTGCGATTTTATGATGGACGACAAGAACTTGGGCCATCAGCCAACTCGTCGTCAAAATCGGGCATCGGTTCACCGGCAACGAAGTGCTGATTCCGGCGGAGCAAAGTTGACCGGATCAGTTACGACGACTCCACGGTGTTCGTGAAGCTGACCAAGGAAGCCGTCGAGAAAAGCCCCGCATACCATCTGCCTCCGGTCCGTGTGGAAGGATTCACGACGCCGGACCAAAACATTCCATGCAAAAACCGAAAGTATTTCAACCAAATGAAAGCCCTCGTTTATCGCGGTCCGGGAAAGAAGCAGTTGGAAGACGTGCCAAAACCCGCGCTGCGCGAGGCGACTGATGCCGTGGTGCGGATGACGAGAACCACCATCTGCGGCACTGACCTGCACATTCTCAAGGGCGACCTGCCCACCGTCGCAGCGGGACGCATCCTTGGCCATGAAGGCATCGGGATCATCGAGGAAGTTGGAACCGGCGTCAGCCGCTTTCACAAGGGCGACCGCGTCCTGATCTCGTGCATCACGGCGTGCGGGAAATGCGAGTATTGCCGGCGCGGCATGCCTTCGCATTGCGAACAGGGCGGCTGGATTCTCGGCAACACCATTGACGGCACGCAGGCCGAATTCGTCCGGATTCCTTTTGCCGACACCAGCCTTTATCCCATTCCCGAAACTGCGGACGAGGACGCGATGGTGATGTTGAGCGACATCCTGCCGACCGGATATGAATGCGGTGTGCTTAACGGCGCGGTCAAACCGGGTGACACGGTGGCCATCATCGGTGCCGGACCTGTCGGCCTTTCGGCTTTGCTCACGACGCAATTTTTTGCTCCCGCGAACCTCATCGTCATTGACCTCGATGACAACCGCCTCGCAGTCGCCAAAAAGTTTGGTGCGACCGAAGTCATCAACAGCACCGATGGCAAGACCGTTGAGAAAGTCATGGCTCTGACTGCCGGTAAGGGAGTGGATGTCGCCATCGAAGCGGTCGGCGTGGCGGCTACTTTCGGTCTCTGCCAGGAAATCATCGGTGCTGGCGGCCACATCGCCAATATCGGCGTGCATGGCGCGAGCGTAACATTGCATCTTGAAAAACTCTGGTCGCAAAACGTCACCATCACGACGCGGTTGGTGGACGCAGTGACCACGCCGATGCTGCTCAAGACAGTCATGGCCGGCCGGCTCCAGCCAAAGCAGCTCGTCACGCATCACTTTACGCTCGCTGACATCCTGAAAGCTTATGACACATTCGGCAATGCCGGGAAAGATCACGCCTTGAAAGTCATCCTGACGAATGAATGAGCGAGGGGCGGGTAATTCCCCATATCAGCCGCGCGTTGACCGTCCTATTCTATTTTTATGAAACATAATAATTTCTCCCAAAATCAAAACCAGAAGCCGGCGGACACGCCCCAGATAGCGGCGACAGCATCAAACAAAAACGAAATCAATTTTGCGCCTTCGCCGGACGAAGTGGCCCGCAGGGCTTACTTCAGTTATGAAAACCATGGTTCATTGCCGGGCCACGATGTGCAGCACTGGTTGAAGGCTGAGGCGGAATTGATCGCGGAACGCAACCGCACTCGGGTTCACGGTTTTCACAACCGGACATGAAAAGCTTTTCCCGGCAATCACAGATAATCAGTTTATGAAGACCAAATTCACCCAGTTCGTGATGAGCAGCTCACTGTTGATTGGCGCGCAATCATCGCTGGCGCAAATCACCGATACCAATACCAATTCGCTTCCTCTCGTCCAGACCGTGAAATACCAGGAGGCATTGAAACATGACCGGTCTTTGGGCGAACGATCCCTTCTTCTGCCCGGCCTCAAGGAGAAGATGCAGCTCACCGACGAGCAAAGAGCCGAGCTGAAGCCAATCGAGGATGACTTCGCAACCACGTGCGAGCAATACGAGGCGGCTAATCAACCTCGGATTGATGCCGCCCAAGACGCGATTGAACAGGCGCGCGCATCGAAGGACACGACACAAATACAGACGGCACGTCAGCAGTTGCAACAGGTCTGGGCGGGTCTCCAGCCATACCGCGACACAGCCGTCATTCATATCAGGCCGCTGCTGACGCCGGATCAAATCGCGATTTTGGACGATGCGCAGAACCAATGGCGCGAAAATCATGGCGCTGAAGCGAATGATCCGTCGGCGAATTGAACGATGTAATGAGGTCTTCTCCCGGTTTCTGGTGCCGTTTCAATAAGTTTCCAAACCGGTCGTCTGAATCAGCGCGTGCGTTCAAATGCCAGCCGCCAAAACCAGTTACAGCGGTCCGCAAGGGCGACGAATGGGTTTTGCAGCGCGGGGGTGAGGACGATTCGTTGCAGCCATTTTGCCCATGCGAGACGACGCGCAAAAACTGCGTCACAATTGCGGGCGATTTTTTGACGGGCTTCATCCCACGATGTTTCACCCCGGCTCCACGCGGCGAGCGGGGCAATCGCCAGTTCCGCCGATTCAAAAGCCATGGACATCCCGTTGCCGGTGACAGGCGGAATCATGGTGATGGTGTCGCCAACGCAAACTTCGATCCGGGTCGCGGCTTGTTGCGGTAGCAGGGAAAGCCCGGCGACGGCGCAAAAGGAATTTTCATCGAACTCCGCATTGGCAAGCCGCTGGCGCAAAGGTGAACCGGGCTGTCCGCACAGCAATTCACGCCCGTTTCCTGCCTCGCTGTTTTCACTCGCGCTTTTGCGGAACAGGCCGCAGACATTTACTTCGCCGCCATTGACTTTACACAATCCGACATAGCCGCGCGGTGAGACGTGCATTTCCAAATCGGCGGCGAGCGCAACTTTACGCGCATGAACTTTCAGTCCAAACCAGCGCGCACCGTTTTCTTCGGCCCGTGCGCGACGGCCCGTGGCGCGGACAATGCCTTCGCCAAAATCCCTGGTGAAGCGGCTGCCTTCGAGCAATTCACCGCCGAGTTCACGGAATTTTTCCGCCAAAGCTGCGTCCAGCATGAAGCGTGAAAGACAGATGGCCGCCGACGGCAACGCACGTGGTGCGGTGGATTTGGTCGCCGAAAAAAAAGCGGCGGTGTGTGCGCTGATGGCACCAGATTGGCCAAGTAATTCACGCAATCCAAGCCGCGCGAGTGCGGCATGGCCGCGGCCGCTGATGAATTCGCCGCAGACACGATGACGCGGATAATGCCCCGCTTCGTGAATCGTCACCGGCACACTACGTTGCCGCAGTCCTATGCCGAGTGCCAGGCCGGCGAGGCCGCCGCCGACAATCGTGATGGGTTCAGCCATGATTCAAGCGATTTTCCGCGCGATGAAGAGATGGCTGAAGGCTCCGGCGCGCTGCTCCGTGAGCCTCCAATTCTGTTTGTCCGGCCAGAGCGGGGAAATTTCCCGGCGAATGAATCCGGCGCGGATGCTCACGGCGGCGTCATGGAGCGTGACGGCGCTGCAGCCGACGAGCCGGAGCAGTTGCGCGCAGGCAAACGGGTAGCGAAACCGGTGCGGCTCGACGGCAATGAATAATTTTGCGCGTTGCGAAACCCGGCGGAGCAGTTCCGCAAGCCGTGCATCCTCGAAATGGTGCAGGAATAAATTGGCGATGACGACCTCGTCCCCGGCTGGATTTCGCGGCCAGTCGAACACGTCGCCGACGATAGTTTTTGCGCGCCAACCCAGCGCGGCGAAGCCAGCGAGCGTTTCGGCGGGAACATTATTTTGCAAGTCGAGCAGCGTTACGGTTGTTTCCGGCCAGCGCGGCGAGAGTTTTTGAGCGACGCGGAGGAGAAAATATCCGTCGCCCGCGCCAAGCTCGGTGATTCGTCCGGGTGCGGAACCATCCCGGTTTTTTTCCAGCGCCCTAACCATGATGCCATAGTTGCGCATCCAGCCGTTCACCCGTCTCAAATCCCGCCGCGAGCGGATGGCGCGCGGGTCATCCGGCGGCAGGGTGTCGAGAAGCTCGGGTTGGACGATGCGCTTCATGCCGCACTCACTTCCAAGAATGCGCCGTGGCAACTGAAGCCCGCGCCGAACGCAGACATCCACCAGAGGCCATCGGGCACGGCGTCGGCCAGGGCGCGTTCGAGGACGAAATAAACGGTGGGGCTACTGATGTTGCCAAATTCGCGCAGCACGGCGGAGCTGTGGCGCACGTCATCCGCATTCAGTTTAAGTTTGTCGCGCAGGGCCAGAATCACGTCGCGCCCGCCGGTGTGCAGTATCCAGCCGGTGACCTGTTCACGGTCAACACCCGCCGCGACGAGGGACTCTGAAAATAATTGTTCCGCGATCACGCTGGCAACCTGCGGCACTTGCGGCAGCAAAATATTCCGCAACCTTCCGTTCCGGTGACCGAACCGGAGCGTATCGCGTTCGGCGGCGACAAGGCGCGAGTCGGTGAATTTCCATTCCACCTGACGGCGGGCAGGCAGGGGATCATTCGACAAAACAGCGGCGCCCGCGCCGTCGGCGAACAGGCAGGCGCTGATCAAAACACCGGGGTCGTCATCCATGTAAAACGCGGCGCTGCAAATCTCGACGCAGATGGAGAGGACTTTTTTTGCGCGACCGGCGGTGAGGATTGACTCGCCCGTGCGCAAGTTCGGCAGGGCCGCGCCGCAGCCCTGGCCGACGAGGTCGAGGGCGAAAATATCCTGGCGCAGCCCGAGCTGTTCACTGACGCAGCTCGTGAGGCCGGGACACAAATAGCCGGTGCAGGTGCTGATGAGCACGGCGTCAATGTCCTCCGGCCGGCAGCCCGCGTTTTTCAACGCGCGACGCGCGGCCCCGGCGGCGAGCGCCGGCGCGTGCTTTGTGAAACGGGCCTGCAAGGCGTCGGGAGTCTGCTCAAAAACCTCGGCAAGCGGTTTCAGGGCAAGGTGGCGCGCATCAATGCCGTTGTCGCCACAGAGGACCTTTTTAAGGATGGCCCTTGAACGGGGTTTAAGCTGCGGGAACTGCGGCCAGTCTTGCAACGCGTCCCAAGATTCGCGCTGCGTGTAGCGTTGCGATGGTACGACAGTGCCGAGACCGATGATAAACACCGGCGGATTATAGCGCAGGTTTGGTGAACGCACCATTTCATAGACATGGGGTGAACACCTTATTCAAGGCGCGCCAGCGACCGAGTATGTTTTTGGCGCAATAAAAAACCAAGCAATCAATTATGAACATGAAATCCACGATTAAACTGTCGGCAATCACCGTTCTGGCCGCATTGGCGCTGGTGGGTTGCGGTCAAAAAAAACCCGACAATTCAACCGACGCGCAATCAACCAATACAAGCATGAGCGGTGACAACGGCGCGACCACTTTGATCACCAATACGCCGGCACCCGGCAGCGTGCCGGATATGAATACGAATTCACTGGCAACCAACAGCGAGCCGGAAATGAATGCAAACGTGCCGGCCAGCACCAATCAATAATCTCCGCGATTTGACAGGATTGATCACCAGATCGCCAATGAACCAATGGAGCCGATATTTATGAAGTCATCCACCACCAAGCCCGCAGTTATTCCTGAAACTCCAGTTTTTCCGCAAACGCTCCACGCGTTCCGGACAAATACTGAAGCCGCCGCGCCGAGATCAAAGAAGCGCGACAACATTTTTTCAAAATCCCGTGACACGCGCGAGGATCGCGGCACACGCGAAATGAGAACATCGCATAAAGACCAGACATTTCGCGCGCGTTAATATTCAACTTATGAAAACAAATCCACTGAAGGACGGCGTCTTGACCGAAAATTCCGCCGGCATCGGCACGGTGACGCGCAAAATGGTGCGGGAGCGAGCCGTTGAACTGGCGGTCATCAACGGTCGCACCACGCAGGAAGTGTCGAAAACGGATTGGGAACAAGCCAAACGGGAATTGACGGGTGAACCGGACGCAGATCCGAAAGAGACGATTCTTGAATCGGCGCCCGAATCCGAGCGCTGGGATCCGGTGCCGGGCCCAACCGGACACAAAGTGCCGGCGGCCCCCAGCGCCGATGAGGACGACGAGGGGCGAAGCGACAATGAAAGGCTGGTCGAGGAAGGGATCGAGGGGGCGGAGCACGATCAAATGCGCAAAGCAGCCCGAGACATCCCAAAATAGATGGCCATGCGTGTGGTGTTCTATCTTTTTTTCCTGGCTTGTCTGGGCTTCCTCGTTTTTTGCTCGGGTTTGATCCGATGGCCAATCTTCAGGCGATCAAGAGTCTCGTGACCGCCAGGCTGGTTTTTATTCCAAAGATTACGAGCCGCGAGTTCGTGCGACGGCGAAGGTAGGGTTTCACCCCATGTCGCAGCCGTTCCTGATGGCCTAGGCTTTCGCCGACTAACAACATTTCATGCCGCCCGCCTCTGCCATCCGCAAGGTCGCGTTTCTCGGCGATTATCTGCCGAGGAAATGCGGCATTGCCACGTTCACGACCGATTTGCGCTGCGCGGTGGCGGCGCAGTTTCCGGCGATGCAATGCCTCGTCGTGCCGGTGAATGACATCGCGGGCGGTTACGATTATCCGGCGGAGGTGCGGTTCGAGATTGCGGAGCAGGATCTGCCGTCGTATCTGCGCGCGGCGGATTTTTTGAACATCACGGACGTGGACGTGGTGTGCGTGGAGCACGAGTTTGGGATTTACGGCGGGCCGGCGGGCAGTCATGTGCTGGCGCTGCTGCGCGAACTGCAAATGCCCATCGTCACCACGCTGCACACGGTGTTGCGCGAGCCGAACGCGGAGCAGCGGCGCGTGATGCGCGAGTTGATCCGGCTCTCAACGCGGCTGGTGGTGATGAGCGAACGCGGCCGGGAATTTCTGCGCGACATTTATCACGCGCCGGAGAACAAGATTGATCTCATCCCGCACGGCATTCCCGACATGCCGTTCGCCGACCCGAATTATTTCAAGGATGAATTCGGCGTGGCGGGCAAACAGGTGCTGCTCACGTTCGGTTTGCTGTCGCCAAACAAGGGAATTGAGTATGCGCTGCAAGCGTTGCCGGACATCATCCGCGAATTTCCCAACGTCGTTTACATCGTGCTGGGCCAGACGCATCCGAATTTGCTGCGCAACGAGGGCGAGGCTTACCGCTTGAGTCTGGAGCGGCTGGCGAAAGACCTCGGCGTGCAAAAGCATGTCGTGTTTTTCAACCGCTTCGTCGAGCTGGAGGAACTGATGCGGTTCATCGGCGCGGCGGACATTTATCTCACGCCCTATCTGACCGAGGCGCAAATCACCTCCGGCACGCTGGCGTATGCGTTCGGCGCGGGCAACGCCGTGGTGTCCACGCCTTACTGGCACGCGGCGGAATTGCTGACGGCGGAACGCGGCAAGCTCGTGCCCTTCCGCGACGCGAAGGCCATCGCGGTCGCCGTGGTGGAATTGCTGCGCGACGAACCGTTGCGCCATTCGATGCGCAAGAACGCCTACAAGCTGGGACGCGACATGGTCTGGAGCCGCGTGGCGCAACTCTATGAGAAGTCGTTCGAGCAGGCGCGGCAGGATCACAATTTCGTCGGGCGAAAATCTTCTCCCATCAAGACGCTCGACGAACAGCCGGGGCAGTTGCCGGAGTTAAAGCTGGATCATTTGTTTCGGATGAGCGATTCGACCGGCATCTTCCAGCACGCGAGCTTCACCGTGCCGAATTTTGCCGAAGGTTATTGCACGGACGACAACGCCCGCGCGCTGGTGCTGGCGCTGATGCTGAAAAAACTTGGGCACGGTTCGCCGATGCTCGGCGCGCGGGCCGCCACTTACGCGGCGTTCCTGAATCATGCCTTCGACCGCAAGCTCGGACGTTTCCGCAATTTCATGAGCTTCGAGCGGCGCTGGCTGGAGGACGTCGGCTCGGAGGATTGCCAGGGCCACGCGCTGTGGGCGCTCGGCTTGTGCGTGTCGCAGGCCGGTCAGGGAAGTTTTCAAATGCTCGCGGCGCAGCTCTTCGAGCAGGCGCTGCCGGTGGCCGCCGAGTTCGCGTCGCCGCGCGCCTGGGCGTTCACGCTCATCGGCATTGACGAATATCTGCGGCGGTTCAGCGGCGACCGGCGCGCGAACCACATTCGCGAAACGCTCACGACGCGGCTGATGCAGAGCTACGGCGACACCGCCACCGAAGACTGGCATTGGTTTGAAGAAGTCGTTTCCTATGCGAACGCGAAGCTGCCGCACGCGCTCATTTTAAGCGGACGCTACATGAACGCCGCGCCGTTGCTGGACACCGGCCTCAAAGCCTTGCGCTGGCTGGTCAAGGTTCAGACCATCCGCGACCGGCGCTTTCCGGCCCATCGGCTCGAACGGATTTTTCCGGCGCGGCCAGGAACGCGCGCAATTCGACCAGCAGCCCATCGAGGCGCAGGCCACGATTTCGGCCTGCATCGAGGCGTATCACGCCACGGGCGACATGGTCTGGGTCGCGGAAGCGCGCCGCGCGTTCGAGTGGTTTCTCGGCCGGAATGATCTGGGCCTGGCGCTCTACGATGCGGGCACCGGCGGCTGTCGCGACGGCCTGCATGTGGACCGGTTGAGCCAGAATCAGGGCGCCGAATCCACGCTGGCCTTTTTGCTCGCGCTCGCGGAACAGCAGGCATTGCAAAACACACTTACCAGTTTCAAGGAACCCGTCAGCGAATAACACTGACTGCCGAGAAAACCCGCAAACAATTTCATGACCAAGCAACTATCAACCATCCTTCACGCCAAACGCATCGGGCCGACCCTGTTTCCCGACCGGTCGCGCGTGTTGATGCGCCCATTTCGACCCACTACCGATGACATCTCGCGTCGGGTCATGGCCCGGGTCATGGCCCTGCCGGAAGAGGAAGTCGCCCGGCTGGCGAGCCAGGTGCTCGGAGAATTTGCGGACCGGCACGAACACGTTAAAGACATTTTTCTCAAACGCTTCGCGCAAGTGGAGCATCATCTTGAGCCAACGGATCAACCGCTGCCATCGCCCCAGCGGCAGATGCTCATCGGCGCTTACTTTACGCACGAATATTCGCCGGAGTCGGCGGCCTTGTTCAATCCGTCCATCGTGCCGCATCCCGACCAGACCGGCGTACCCAAGGGCGCCTTGCGCTTCATTTTAAGTTTGCGGGCCACGGGCGAAGGGCACATTTCCTCCATGACCTTCCGCCAGGGCAAAATCAGCGCCCATAACCGCATCACGATGACGCCGCCCGTGCCGTTTGTCACCGAACCGGAGCGCGTGCCGAATGTCGCCTACACCAAGGGATTGTTCACACACAAACTGGAGGAGGCGGGCGTGCAAAATGATTTTTGCAAACGTGTGCTCGCGCAGTTGCACGAGGATTTCACGCTGAAAGAACTGCACGCGGTTTTGGCGGCGTCCGGTTTGACGGACACTTCTGACGCCACGGCGGCCTGGGCAGCTCGCGGCATCCTGCTGCTGGCGGAATCGAATTACGAAGTGGACTTTGCACCGGACAGCCAAATTTCACAGCGCGTGCTTTTTCCATCCGCGCCCAGCCAGAGCAACGGTATCGAAGACGCGCGCTTTGTCCGGTTCCTGAACAATGACGGCGGCTTCACCTACTATGCGACCTACACGGCCTACGACGGCAAGATCACGCTGCCGCAATTGCTGGAGACGCCGGACTTCATGCATTTTAAATTCCGCACGCTCAATGGCCCCGCCGTGCAGAACAAGGGCATGGCACTGTTCCCTCGCAAGATCAATGGCAAATTCGTCATGCTCTCGCGCCAGGACGACGAGAACATTTTAATCATGTTTTCCGACAACATTCATTTTTGGGCCGACCCGAAGATATTGTTGTCTCCCGCGCAGCCGTGGGAGTTCATCAAGCTGGGCAACTGCGGTTCGCCGATTGAAACCGACGCGGGCTGGCTGGTATTGAGCCACGGCGTCGGCGCAATGCGGAAGTATTGCCTCGGCGCATTCCTGCTCGACCTGAACGATCCCACGCGCGTCATCCACCGGCTGCGCGAACCGTTTCTTTGTCCGAACGAAGCGGAGCGCGAAGGCTACGTGCCGAATGTGGTTTATTCCTGCGGCAGCTTGTTGCACGGACGCGAACTTATCCTCCCCTACGCCATGAGTGACTCCGCCACCAGCTTCGCCACTGTTTCCCTGGATGAACTGCTGGCCGCAATGGAGTAAAAATCCGAAGGTAGGGTTACACCCCATGGCGGCCTGATGTTGTGCTGGATTACTTTCATTCCATGAGCGACAGATCACTTTTCTTCAAAGCCGGCAAAGCCGGACTCGCATTGGCCGCTGCGCTCGTGCTGACGCTGACCGGATGCGTGGCTTATGTTGACCGTCCGCCCCAAGGGAGCGTGTATGTGGCGCCTCCAACGGTTGTGGTGGAAGATGACTACGTTTATTACCCGGACTATGAAATCTATTACAGCAGCAGCCGGCACCAATACGCCTATCTGGAAGGCGGCGCGTGGATTTCGCGACCGGCACCGCGTGATGTCTCGGTTGATGTGCTGCTGGCCTCGCGGTCGGTGAGGATGAATTTCCATGATTCCCCGGCAAATCACCACGCAGAAGTGGTCAAGCAGTATCCGAGAAACCGGGCGCAGCCCGGCTCGAATCAAGGCCAGAAGGACAATCGCAAGGATGACCAGCGCGACAATCACGGTGGAAATGACGGAAGATAACCATGCGAATCACATTCGCACTTTGAAAGGAACATTATGATAGGAACTGTTTTATTGGTTTTGCTCGTCCTGATGCTGATTGGTGCATTCCCTGCCTGGCCACACAGCCGGAATTGGGGTTATTACCCGAGCAGCGGACTGGGCGCGCTTCTGGTTATTTTGGTCGTCCTGCTTTTGTTGGGCAGGATTTAAGCGAAATGGATGGCCGGCCTACAGAGTCGAGCGCTTTTACAATGGTAAAGTCCTGTTGCCAGAGGTTGCCAAAAAAGACATTTTCCAGCCCATTGAGGCCAATTTGGCGGATTGAACGTAGGCGGACATAAAACGCTACGCAATTACACGGTTAGCTCACCAAGAATTTAAGATTCAAACTCTTTTGTTCTTTTTTGGACAATTTCCCTTATGAGGTGATTGACGTATATTGACTCGGTTACGCCTCGAAATGTTTGCGGGTGCAGCCGGGACAGATGCTGTGAGTGAAATCGGCCTGCAAGTTGTGAAATGATACGTCTCAGGAACTGGTCGCAAGCAAATCTTGAATCGTTTGGAGCATTGTCGAAAACGAGCAGTTGCCCTTCAAAAGTGACCTGTCGGCAAGTTCCAGCAAGGATTCCTGCGCGCTTTCCAGATTGCTGGAAAATATGACAATCGGGATGAATTTTAGACGCGGGTTGGCCCGCACGGCCTTGAGCACGTCCGCACCACTGAATCTGGGCAATAACAAATCCAACACGATTAAATCAAACGTCCGCACTGCAAGAATCCGCATCGCCTCCAGCCCGTCCACCGAGCTTTCGACATCGAAGCCGGCCTTTTGCAGGCGGTCGCGATACGCCGTCAACACCACCAGGTCGTCCTCAACATACAGGATAACCTTGCCGTTGGTGGCGGTGGCATCGGCTTCGCTCATGGCTCGGCGATGACGTTGCGCAGTTTTTTCAGAAGGGATTCGGCGGTGTAAGGTTTGGGCATGAAATGCGTGATGCCAAGATCGCGCAGAGCTTTCTGGCTGGTGTTGCTCTGGTAACCGCTGGTGGCGATGACTTTGATGCGCGGGTTGATGTGCAGCAATGCGCGTGTGGTGTCCACGCCGTTCATCACAGGCATGATGATATCCATCAGCACCACGGCAATCGAAGCCTGTTTCTCCGCGTACACGGCAATCGCCTTGGCGCCGTCGGGCGCGAGCAGCACCTTATAGCCATTCGATTCCAGAGTGATTTGCGTTATCTCCCGGACGGATTCCTCGTCGTCCGCCACAAGAATAGTTTCGCCATGCCCGTGCAGGAGTTGTTCCTGTGTCGCATCGGCGGATGATGCAGACGTATCAACAACCGCAGGCAGATACAGGCGGAAGGTCGAACCTTTGCCGACTTCACTGTCCACGAGAATGAAACCTTCGTGGCCCTTGACGACGGACAGTGCGGTGGACAGTCCCAGCCCGACGCTTTTTTTGCCAAGCTCCTTGGTGGTGAAAAATGGCTCGAAAATCCGGTCGCGCATTTCACGCGGAATCCCGCAACCGGTGTCCGAAACCTCCAGGACAACATACGGTCCGGGTTTCGCGTCGGTGTGCGTCTTGGCAAAATTGTCATCCAACATCAAATTGCGCGCCGCGAGTGTCAACTGGCCGCCACGGGGCATCGAGTCGCTTGCGTTCTGGCATAGGTTCAGCAAAACCTGATGCAGTTGCGTCGGGTCGCCCACGACAGGCCAGACTTCGTTGGATTGAATTTCAATTTTAATGGATTTTGGCAGCGTCTGCGCGGCCAGGTGGGCGGTACCCTCCATGAGCGGTTTGCAATTTACGTTCATCCGCCGTCCTTCGTGTCCGCTGCCGAACCATAACACCTGCTTGACGACTTCCGCTCCTCGTTTGGCGCTCGCCTCGACGGTGGCCAGTATTTTCAGGCCTTGCTCGGTCTGGATGTTTTGACGGAGTAAATCAATGGAGACCAGAATGGGTGCCAGCGAGTTGTTCAAGTCGTGTGCGATGCCCGTGGCCAGTCTCCCGATGCTTTCAAGGCGCTGGGCGCGGGAGAGCTGCGCCTCGTAATTCTTGCGATCCGTGATGTCGCGTCCAATGCCGACCAGGCCGATGATCTTGCCGGAGGCATCGCGCCACGGCAGCTTGGTGGTGAGTGTCCAGTGCGTTTCCCCGTTGGGCAGAATGATCTTTTCCTCGCGATTGATGATGGACTCCCCGGATTGAAGCACCAACTGGTCGTCAGCGAAAAATCCGGAAGTAATTTCAGGCGGGAAAAAATCGCTGTCACTTTTGCCGATCACCTCGGCTTCGGTCTTGCAGCCCGCCCTTTTCACGTTGGCTGGATTGGCCAAGATTTTCCGCGTCTGGGCATCCTTGATGTAAATACTGTCAGGCAAGTTGTCTATCAGTGTACGGAGAAGCTGGCGTTCGCCAGCAAGGGCTTCCTCCGCCTGCTTGCGTTTGGTGATGTCATGGCCAATGCCTATCAACCCGACGATTTTTCCAGAGGCGTCGCGCCATGGAATTTTTGAAGTCAGCAGCCAGCGCGGCTCTTCTCCCGGCGAGACTATTTTCTCCTCGCGATTGATGACGGATTCCCCGGTTTGAAGCACCTTCTGGTCATCGGCGAAATATCCAGCGGCGATGTCCGCCGGGAAGAAATCATGATCGGTTTTGCCGATGGCATCGGCTTCCGTCTTGCAACCCAGATTATGCAGGTCGGCGCGATTGGCGATGACCTTGCGCGCCTCGGCGTCCTTCGCATAGATGCAATCGGGCAGATTGTCAATCAGTGTGCGGAGCAATCCCATCTGGTCATTGGTCGTCGTTTGCATAGATTGATGCCTTTCTGTTAATTCCCAACCACGTTCCGTGTCCAAATCAAACCTGACGCACCTGCGCAAGCCATAAGCCATGTATGAAAACAATCGTTTCCACAGAATGGAAAAATACTTCTAACAACAGCTACACTTAATTCTAGTACACTTCATCCGTGACGACACACATTTCTTGTCAATTTATCATCTGAAATTGTTATCAATGACATTAGCCCATCAAACAGTGGCTGGGTTTGGTGGGCGAATTATCATGCAGCGGATCCAAACAACGGAAATAAATCCTTAGTCTCTTGTCTGCCCATATGCGTATTTGTCGCTTTCGACGTTGATCAAAATCGCTCGAATCAATTCCATATCCCGCTTCCCAGCAAAACCATACGCCGATTTTGGCCAAGCCCAAGCTGAAATTATTTTCCGGTAGCGGGCTACTTTGAATTTGATTGCGCATAATTTCCGCCTGATTATTCGGAACTTGACGCGATTTTCGTTCTAAGGTCTGATGGGCTTATCAAAACACTTCAAGAGCACCTTGACAACCTCGCCAAAATGCTTGAGAGCGATGGCACATCGAAACACGAAATTCGCAACCAAATTGCCTTAATCTGGCAGGACGCGTCCAGACTCCAAGCGGGCTATGAGCGTTTTGCGGAGGCTCATGCCAAACTCCAGCAATCACATGTGAAACTTGAGATTGAACATGCCAAACTTAAATCAGACCGGACTAGCCAATAATTCTTCAATCGGTCCAGACATGTTCGGTCAATCCTGCCGCCTGTGCCGGAGTCTGACCGTGTGCGCTGTGTTTGCGGACAAAGTGCCAAACGTGCGAAACAGTGATTGATGCCCGTCGAATGCTTGAACGCAGGCAGGACTGTTCTTTTATACGGACTTGGCTTCGATCTTGCTACACGGTGATATCCAGAAGGAAGGCCATTTTTGAGAAATACCACTGGTTGTGGTCTTTTCAAATTAAGTCACAATTAGCTGTACTTTCAGCCAGTTAGCATATAGAATGCCAGTGTACAAATTTAATTGTGGCACTTTGGGATTATGCACTTCACAAACCGAAACGGACACAAAGCGTTGAAAGCAACGGACTAGCAGATTAACGGCTAGATTTACGGGTTTTTGACGCTTTAGGCAGCTTGGTATAGGCGCATCGGCGCAACGCCTCATCTGGCGAGAAAGTGAACTTCAAAGGCTCATTTGCCCACGCTGGCAACCATTTGGGAAGATTTGATTTGGCTTTGGGCATGTCGGCGCGGATTGTTGCTGAAATGGCTCGAATGTCAAGTTGGCTGCTCTATTCCAGTTTCCAAATCTCAAATCCTGGCTGTCCGATGCATGGACGGGTTTGGATTTTGAAACCGAGTCGGCCAGCCACGTTGAACGCATCGGCGCGCTCGTGTTTTGTTGCTACAACGATTGGCACATTGACTACCATTGCGCGCATTTTTTCAATCAGCGGGTTTAACTTGCGTTTGCGCTTCGTTTTTGGATTTTCCACCGCGCCGCCATCATTTTTAAGTGCTTTGTAGAGTGAGCAAATTGAACCTTCGTCTTTTCCGTATTCAGTAGCCCTAAAATCGGCGAAAATCGTGTCTGCAATTACGGCTAAATCCGTGCATTGTTCGCGCAAGAGCTTAGCCCTAAGCAAATCAATGACGCGCCGCGTGTCGTTTAGGCTAAGACTTTTGTGCAGTTCAGAGACAATCTTTTCGGTTATTTGCTGGAATGTTTCGCTGTCCATGATTTATCGAATTTGACATCTGGCGATTGGCATGAAGTCAAAAAAAATAACAAAAGGCGAAACGTTGAGCGAATTTCGATTGCGGAGGCGGTTAGCACGAATTTCTTTTGGTAAAAATTGGAGAAAAGAACGCGGCTTGATGCCTTAACCGTTTAGGCCTGAAATGTCTTTTAAATCTTGATCCTGACTGCCGTGAATAATTCGCAAAGCCTTCATCTTTTTTGCAATCGCATTTACAGCAAACAAAACATCTTCAAGCGTTTCATCTGGTTCAAACCTCACAATCGCCTTACATTTCGGGCAAAGATAAACAAATATATCGGTGTAACAAGAGCCGGTTATGTCATTAACAGGCAATGAATTAACCAATAGGTTGGATATTGCCTTATTGCATTTAGGACATTTGGCCGTTTGTTTCATTTGCGATAAATCAAACGCTTTCCAGTGGCTTTTGCCAAGCCTAAATCTGTCCGTTCTCCATCCGTCATTTTGCGGCAATTGTGACGATGGTCGAATTCAGCGAGATACAGCGGCAAATGCTGTGCGCTAACATGATGAAACGTGCCAATCACACCGCGCTTTAGCAGGCTAAAAAACGATTCAACGCTGGCTGTGGTTATTACGTTTTCCCCTTCGTGCCTGCTGTATTCGCCAGTGTTGTGCTTCAAGAATTTGTGCGTGAACTTGGGTTCTAGGCCAACGTAACGCAAATGGCCGTCTGTGTGGACTTCCGAGCAGATTGCCACGTTGTCACGTATGGCTTGCTTAAGGTTCGCTCCGTTCACGCTTGGCATGACTTTGGAACGGACAGGGCCGCCGCGTTGCACCATCGTAAAAACAGTGAGGTGCTTAGTGGCGCGTTTGCCTTCGCCTTGTGTTCCAACTGGCACATAACATTCATCGGCTTCCACCGTTCCAAACAGCTTTTCGGCAAACTCGGTGTCACGGAGCGCGTGACGGATGCGGTGCGTCATAAAGAGTGCGGTGCGGTAGCTGCCTATTTCCAAGAGCCTTTGCAATTCCAGCGATGCAATCCCCTTCTTTGAACTGCAAAGCAAATACCAAGCAATCAGCCATTTACGCAATGGGATGTGGCTATCCTCGAAAATCGTGCCAACCGTCACCGTGAATTGTTTCTGGCAATTCGAGCAAAAGCGCAGGCCAGCCCGGATTTTCTTCTCTGGATTGGCTGCGCGCTCTGCAATCTTGGCTTGGTCATTGCATTTGCAATGCGGACACACAACGCCGCTTTTCCACAACACGCTTTCCAAGTGTTTCCGTGCCCGCTCATCCGTGCCGAAACGGTCAAACAGTTGAATCAGTGTTAAGTCTTTGGCTGGCTCTTTCGTTTTCATGCGTTCAAGATACCAAAAACAGAAAGTTTGTCAAGTGCATAATCCCATGGCACTTTGATTTCAGACGGAGAACTTTGAGACAATTTGTTTTTCGCCGGCGGACTAAAACAGGGCTTTTTGTTTTTTTCCTGACCGGTGTATTTGAGGTTTGCCGCGCCGCGACATTTATTTGGAACGGCGGCGGCGGAAATGCCAATTGGAGCACCGCAGCCAATTGGACTGGTGGTATTACGCCAACAAACAATGGCACTGCGGCGATTGTGCTGGCCGGAACCACTCAGCTCACTCCCAATGTGGACACCAATTGGGACATCAGTTCGCTCACTTTCAGCAACAGCGCGTTTGTGCTCGGCGGCAGCGCGCTGAACATCCGGGCGGGCGGCATCACCAACAGCAGCGCGAACGGACAGACCATCAACAACGCGATCACGCTCTGGACCAACCAGACTTGGAGCGCAACTGCGGGCATTCTTACTTTCAACGGAAGCATAAGCAATCTCGATGTCACGAACCAGCTTACCATTGTAGGAAATTTTAATTCGTTCATCACCGGCGCCATCAGCGGGACAGGCGGTTTTACAAAGACAGGAACCGGCACAAATTATTTGAGCGGGGCCAATACATACTCCGGCCCCACCATCGTCAGTGCGGGCGTCCTCAACATTCAAAATTCTTCGGCGCTCGGCAGCGGGCCAGCGGGTGCGGTTGTCGCAAGCGGCGCCACATTGGAACTGCAGGGTGGCGTCACGGTGACTAACAGTGTGACGTTGAGCGGAACCGGCGTGTCGGCACTCGGCGCGCTGCGCAGTTTCACGAACAACAACGCATGGAATGGACCCATCGCACTGGCCGCCGCCGCGACGATCGGTTGCGACACGAACAGCCTGACCCTGGGCACGGGGGGAATCGTCATCTCAAATTTTCTGGCAACAGTTACATGCAGCGGGAATATCACCGCCAATGGCTCCATCGGCAACGGGACCAACGGCCTGACCAAGGCCGGTGTTGGCACACTCACTTTGATGGCGAGCAATTCCTATGGCGGGCTTACAACCGTCGGCGCGGGCATTCTGAATGTTCAAAACAGCTCTGCACTTTCCGGCACGAGCACGACGGTTACCAGCGGCGCACAACTACAGTTGCAGGGCGGCATCACGGTGGCGGGTGAAACTTTGACACTCTCTGGAACGGGCATCACAAACAGCGGCGCGTTCCGCAGCATGAGCGGCAGTAATTCGTGGAGCGGAACGATCACGAACGCGGCGGCTTCCACAATCGACGCCGACGCAGGCACACTCTACCTGGGAGGCAACATCATCAATTCCACGTTCGCCACCACGTTCACGAACGCCGGAGCAATCATTTTGAACGGCGCGCTCGGCAGTGGCACTGGCGGGCTTACAAAAATCGGGACCGGGCTGCTTCAATTGGGCGGCGCGAACAAGTACACGGGCACGACAACAGTCGGCGCTGGAACGGTTCAGTTCATCGCGTCGGGAAGCGCCAGCAGCGCGACCGCCGTCACTGTCAATGCCGGCGGCACGATGGATTTGAATGGCTTCAACGAATCCATCCTTTCGCTCGCCGGCGCGGGGAGCGTGACTTTGGGCGTGGGCACATTAACGGTGAGCAACAACGCCGCGACAACTTATTCCGGTGTGATGAGCGGCGCGGGCGGATTGGCGATGGCCGGACCCTCGACGTTCACCATGAGCGGCGTGAACAACTACACCGGTGGCACGACGATCACCAATGGAGCCATCAGCATCGCCGCCGCCATGGGAATCGGCAATGTGACCAACCAACTAACATTAAACGGCGGCCAGCTACTTATCAGCGCCAACGTATCTTCCGGATGGCCAGTAACCCTGAGCGTGAACGGTGGCATTCTCAACACAGGCACCAAAACCCTCACGCTTTCCAACGCAATCAGCGGACCGGGAGTCCTGACCAAAATCGGCACCGGAATATTGACGCTGACCGGAACGAACACATATCTGGGCGG
This sequence comes from uncultured Verrucomicrobiae bacterium, assembly GCA_963827815.1. Lineage (GTDB taxonomy): Bacteria > Verrucomicrobiota > Verrucomicrobiia > Limisphaerales > UBA11358 > UBA11358. Next base: position 48,559 of record CAWHCL010000014.1, read on the forward strand.
CACGACGAATGCCGCCGGAACCATCACCATCGGTACCGATGCCGGCTTGGGCGACCCCGGCGGCACACTGACATTTTCAAACAGCGCGACGCTGACGACGACGGCCTCGTTTTCCTCGACGCGCAACATCGCCATCAATGCCGGCACGGCGACGTTCAGTTGCGGCACGGGTTTCACGAACACGTTCAACGGCGTCATCAGCGGCGCGGGCGCGCTGACGCAAAGCGGCGCGGGCATGATGGTTTTGGGCGGCAACAACACGTTCACCAATCTCCTGACCATCAGCAAAGGCACGGTGCGGCTTGGCACCAACGGGGGAATTTCCGCCCAAGCCCCGGTTCTCATCACTCTCGCCGCCGCGACGCTTGACTTGAACAATTTCAATGGAACCATCGGCTCGCTCGCTTCGACGGCGGCGGGCAAGGTCACGCTTGGCAACGGATTTCTGACCACGGGCGGCAACAATCTTTCCACGACGAATTCAAACGTCATCAGCGGCAACGGCGGCTTAACGTTTGCCGGCACGGGCACGATGATACTGACCAGCGCGAACACTTATACCAACACGACAACCATCGCTGGCGGCACGCTGGAACTCGGCGGAAGCTCGCGCCTCGCCAGCACCTCGCCACTCGTCGTCAGCAATGGCGCGACATTCAACATGACCTGGAACGGGACAAATTATAGCCAGACCGTTGGATCCCTCGCGGGCGCAGGCAACGTGGTTCTGGGAACCAACACGCTCACGGCTGGAAATACCGGCACGGCGACTTTTTCAGGAACCATCAGCGGCACCGGCGCGTTTACGAAGGTTGGAACGGGAACACAGATTTTCAGCGGCACAAATTCCTACAGCGGCGCAACCACAGTGAGCGTCGGAAATTTACGGGTTAACGGCAGTTCGTCGAACAGCGCGGTGACGATGGCATCCGGCGCGACGTTGTCTGGCAGCGGCATGGTGGGCACGGTTGCCGGTGCGAGCGGCAGCACCAATGCGCCCGGCAGCACCGGGCCGGGAACCCTGACCAGCGGCTCACAGACGTGGGCGGCTGGCGGCAATTATATCTGGGGAATAAACAATCCCACCGGCGGCGCGGGGAACAGTTCCGGCTGGGACTGGATGAACATTACGGGAACGCTGACCATCAACGCGACCAGCGCCAGCAAGTTCAACATCAACCTTGCTTCGCTCACCACGGCCAATCTGACGGGGCTTTTGACCAATTTCGACAACACGGCGACTTACATCTGGACGATTGCCAGCGCGAGCGGCGGCATCACCGGGTTCAACGCCGCCAATTTCAACATCAACACCTCGGGATTTCAAAATCCGCCCGGCGTTGGGACGTTCACGTTGAGCCAGTCGGGGAACAATCTGAATCTGATTTTCACATCGGCCGCGGCTGCGGCCATCAAAGGTGTACAGCGCGGCACATTGATCAGTTCCGGCAACGGCACGAACACCGCCACGCTTGACAGCGGAGTCAATCCGACGAATGCATTCCTCATTTTCAACACACGCCACAACAGCGGCGTTCCCGGAGGCTCGATGATTCGCGGGAGCATCACGTCATCCAACACCGTGACATTCATCCGCGCCACGACGGAGACATCCACGATGAACATCCAGTGGTATGTGATCGAGTATTCGGCAGGCGTCAGCGTGCAGCGCGGCGAAGTGAACCAGACCAACACGGTCATCAACGTGCCGTTGTCGCCTATTTCCGCCGTGAGCCAGGCCTTTGTCACCTGGTCAAAAACACCTGATCCAAGCGAGACAGGTTTTTCCGACAGCGATCCAGTCGTTGGCGAAATCACAACCACAAGCAATCTTCAGTTTCGCGTCACTTCCGCGCCATCGTCGGTGCCGATCATTTCCTGGCAGGTGGTTGAGTTCCAAAATCCGGCGAGCATCGGCGTCCAAAAAGGTTCGATTACGAACATGACCGGGACAAATCTTCTGGCGACAGTCACGCTGTCCGTGCCCGTTTTCACGAATAACACATTTTTGCTGACGGGCTATCGCACTTCCGGTTCCGGCACGAGCATTGGCGCGAGGATGCTGCGGGCGCAATTGACTTCCGCCACGAACATCAATTTTGACCGCAGCGTTTCCGGCGCGCCGGACGACATTTCGGAAATCGAGTGGCAGGCGGTGCAGCTCAACGACGGTTCAATTGAGCAGGACGGCTCGGCGAATTTCGCCAACGGCGTCGCGGAAACCAATGCGACGCTCATCAGCCTCAACACCAACCGCGCGGCGATTTTTTCTTCAGTTCAATCGGTGTGGCGGACAGAGCATGGGACGTTCGCCCTCGACCGGGAATGTTCCGGGCGTCGGCTCGGCGACGATGGCGCTGACGGGCAACACCCAATTGACTTTGGATCGCAACAACACATCGGATCAGGCCGATGTCAACTGGCAGGTGGTCGGGTTTGGTCCCGGCTCATTGCTTGTGCCGGCGACGGGCGGCTCGGCCATTTCCGCCGACACCACGACGAACACTTACACAAGCCTGGCCGGGCCGATTTATACCGAAATATTAAGCGGTAACGTGGGAGCAGGGACAATCATTTTGCAGCCGCCCGCCGGATTCATTTTTAACACGAACGCGCCGCAGCCAACGGTACTCATCACGCGGGTCGGCGGCAGCGGGGCAAACTCGCTGAACATCAACGGCGTCGCCAGCGGCACTTATGCCGCGATGACAACGGTGAACAAAACGAACCTGATCTTCACCGTGACATCGGCCAGCAGCGGCGGCGTGACGTGTTCGCTGACGTGGACGAATATCGGCGTGCGCCCGACGGCGGGAACGCCGCTTCCCAGCGGTAACATCGTTTCTTCGGGAACCTCCACCATACAGGGAGTGACAACCAATTCGACGAGTTGGGGATTTCTCGCTGAAGTGGTCGGCGCGGCCACAAAGCTTGCCATTGCGACGCAGCCTTCTTCCGCCGTGACTGCGGGCGTGGATTTTCCGCAACAGCCGGTGGTTCAAGTGCAGGATCAATTCGGGAATCTTCGCACGATGGACAACACGACGGTCGTCACGGCGGCTTCATCGGGAACGGACACGAATGATGTGAACGGCCCCATGACGGTGGTGGGCGGCGTGGCGACGTTCAGCGGCCTGGACTATTCGATTGCGCAGACCAATACGATCACGTTCAGCGCGCCTGGCCTGACTTCAAAAACTTCCGGCAACATTGTCGTGAGCGCGGCAGCGGCGAGCCAGGTGAGTGCCGTGACGGACCCATCGGCCACGGCCACGGCAGGCGTGCCATTTCCCCAACAGCCGGTGATTCAAATCCAGGATCAATTCGGAAACCTGCGCAAGACGGACAATTCAACGGTGGTTACGGCCTCAATTGGCCAAGGCTCGGGCGGTTTGTTGGGGACGCAGACTAACACGGCGGTCAATGGTGTCGTGACGTTCACCAACTTGAGCTATCAAATCGCCGAAACCATCATGATTAATTACACGGCCAGCGGCCTGGCCATGGACAATTCCACCGTGACGGTCGGCGCGGCGCCGGCGAGCCAGTTGGTCATCCAAGCGCAACCCCCGGCGATAGCGGTCGCCGGCGTGCCATTCGCACAACAACCGATGATTCTTGTTGAAGATCAATTCGGAAACCTGTGCGCGACGAACAACAGCACGGTGGTGACGGCTTCGCGCGACGCGGGCAGCGGCAGCGGCACATTGCAGGGCGGCATAAACATCACGGCGAGCGGCGGCGTGGCGACATACACGAATTTGTCGCACAACGTGGCGACGACCATCAGCGTGGATTTCAACAGCGGCGGTTTGACCGGCGTGACTTCGAGCAGCGTTTTGATAAATCCGGCGGGTGTCGCCCAACTTGCTTTTGCCATGCAGCCCGGCTCGGCGACGGTCGGGTCCATTTTTGGAACCCAGCCGGCGCTCGTCACGCAGGACGCGTTCGGAAACAATTCCGTTTCCGGCCTGGCAAGCAGTTTGAACGTTTCACTGGCGCTGACTTCCGGTTTTGGTCCGCTGCTCGGCACGACGAACCTCGACATCGGCGTGGGCGCCGGAAATGGAACAGCCACGTTCGCCAATCTGGAAATTGATATCGCCGGCAGCAAACAATTGACGGCGAGCGCGAGCGGTTTGACGAGCTGCGTCAGTTCAAATTTCAGCGTCGCGCTCGACAGCCAGACCATCACGTTCGGTTCGTTGTCCAACCAGACTTACGGCGTCATTCCGTTCACTATAAGCGCGAGCGCGTCTTCCGGTTTGCCGATCACTTTCAGCATCGTCTCCGGCCCGGCGAGTGTCACCAGCAGCAACGTCACGATACTCGGCGCGGGAACCGTGACCGTTGGCGCCAGCCAGCCGGGTGACACGAATTATCTTGCGGCCACGCCGGTGAACCAGTCGTTCACTGTCACGCAGGCGGTTTTGACCGTTACAGCGAACAACACAAACCGGATTTATGGCGCGACCAATCCGGTGTTCACCGCGAGCTACAGCGGTTTTGTGAACGGGGACACGGCGGCAGTATTGAGCGGCAGTCCGAGCCTTACGACCAGCGCCACGACCAACAGCCAGGTGGGAACTTACGTGATCACGAACAGTTCCGGGACGTTGAGCTCGACGAATTATTCCTTCAGTTTCATCAACGGCCAGTTGACAGTCGCCCAGGCGAATTCGGCCCTTGCAGTTTCAACTTCGTCGAATCCGTCGCCAACGGGTTCAAATGTCACGTTTACCGCGACCGTGACGGCGGTTTCGCCCGGCGCGGGCACACCCACTGGCACGGTGAACTTCCGCATTAACGGAAGTATCATCGGTTCGGGGGCGTTGTCCGGCGGCGCGGCAACGTTCACGACCAATAACCTCGCGCACGGCACGAACACGGTTGTGGCCGAATACGCGGGTGACGTGAACTTCATCGGCACGACCAATTCGCTGACACCCAATCAGGTCATCAACACGCCGCCGGTCGCGGGCAATGTCACCATCACGCGCAACCCGGCGTTAAGCGTCAAAGTCCGCCTCTCGACATTGCTTGCCAATGCGAGTTCCCCCGACGGCGACACGCTCAACATCAGCGTCAGCCCGACCAGCGCGAGCAACGCCACCGTTGCCGTGAGTGGCGACTGGGTGTTCTACACGCCGCAAGCGGGATTCACGAATGCGGATTCGTTCACCTATACGGTCACCGACGGCTTTGGCGGCAGCGCCACGGGCACGGTGACGGTGGCGATCCAGGTGGACAACAGCCAGAGCCAGAACCTGACGGTCACGAACCTGGCCAACGGCTCGTTCTTCATCAATGGCAGCGCCATCCCGAACTATACCTATTGTTTGCAATACTCGGTCACGAATGCGCCATTCACCTGGCAGGGCCTTGCAAGCATGACAGCCGATGGCACGGGCAAGTTTGTTTACACCGACACGAATTCACCACCGCGATTTTATCGTTCAACCTATCCATGATCATGAAAACCAAAATCACAACTCAAAATTTAACAGTCGAAACCGCTGCCACGCAGAGGCGGATCGAAAACGTTCCGCTGCGTGACAACAAGCCACCAACCAAAAACACCAAAACCATGAAAACATTGAAGCAAATCCTATTGGTGCTCCTGGCAGCGGTTTCGCCGCTGATGCTCCGGGCGCAGACAACCGAGTCATTCACATTCACCACGAACCGCTTTGTACCCGACGGCGATTTGTCGGGCTTGAGCGACGTGCAAACTGTTACTTCCGCCGTCGGGAGGATATCGTCGTTGCAGGTTAGGCTCAAAGTCACCGGCGAATACAATGGCGACCTTTACGCCTACCTGCGCAACACCAACGGTTTTGTCGTCCTGCTGAACCGCGTCGGCAAGACGGTTTCCAATCCTTATGGCTATGGCGACAGCGGCTTCGATGTGGCATTCCAGGCAGGTGCGCCGAACGGCGACATCCACATTTATCAAAATATCACAAATCCCGCCGCCGGCTCGCCACTCACGGGAATTTGGGATGTGGATGGCCGCACGAATGATCCGGTGAGCGTCACCGATGCTTCCTCGCGCACCACTTCGCTGACGAATTTCAACGGTTTCAACGGGGCAGGTCAATGGACGCTTTTTGTCGCCGATGTCCAATCCGGCGGCACGAATATGCTCACGGAATGGGGACTCGATATTTCAGGCGCGGCCTCGCCGACCCTCACATGGACCAATCCGGCGGACATCACTTATGGCACGGCATTGAGCGGAACGCAGTTGAACGCGACGGCGACTTACAGTTCGACCAATGTGCCCGGCACATTAACATATTCGTCACTATCCGGCACGGTGTTGAATGCTGGAAACAGCCAGACCATTTCCGTCACGTTCACCCCAAATGACACGAACAGCTTTCTGCCGGTCACGACCAATGTCGTGATCAATGTGTCGCCCGCACCGCTAACCATCACGGCCAATGACACGAACAAAGTCTATGGCGCGGCATTGCCAGTGTTCACCGCGAGCTATAGTGGCTTAGTGAACGGTGACACGGCTTCAAGCCTGACGACACCGGTGACCCTTGGCACCAGCGCCACGGCGTCCAGTCCGATTGGCACGTACACGATTACGGCGAGTGGAGCGGCCTACACGAACTACAGCATCAGTTACGTCAGCGGCACACTCACGGTCACTCCTGCTGCCCTGACCATAACGGCCAATGACACGAATAAAGTCTATGGCGCGGAATTACCAACATTCACCGCGAGCTACAGCGGCTTCGTGAACGGCGACACGGCTTCAAGCCTGACGACACCGGTGACCCTTGGCACCAGCGCCACGGCTTCCAGTCCGATTGGCACGTACACGATTACGGCGAGTGGAGCGGCCTACACGAACTACAGCATCAGTTACGTCAGCGGCACACTCACGGTCACTCCTGCTGCCCTGACCATCACTGCCAATGACACGAACAAGGTGTATGGCGCGGCATTGCCAGTGTTCACCGCGAGCTACAGCGGCTTCGTGAACGGCGACACGGCTTCAAGCCTGACGACACCGGTGACCCTTGGCACCAGCGCCACAGCGTCCAGCCCGATCGGCACATATACCATCACGGCGAGTGGAGCAGCCTACACGAACTACAACATCAGTTACTTCAGCGGCACGCTGACCGTTAATCCTGCGGCGTTGACCATCACGGCCAACGACACGAACAAGGTCTATGGCGCGGCATTACCAACATTCACCGCGAGCTATAGCGGCTTCGTGAACGGCGACACGGCTTCGAGCCTCACGACACCGGTGAGCCTTGGCACCAGCGCCACCGCGTCCAGCCCGATTGGCACCTACACCATCACGGCGAGCGGGGCGGCTTACACGAACTACAACATTAGTTACGTCAGCGGCACGTTGACCGTTAATCCGGCGGCGTTGACCATCACGGCCAATGACACGAACAAGGTGTATGGCGCGGCATTGCCAGTGTTCACCGCAAGCTACAGTGGCTTCGTGAACGGCGACACGGCTTCAAGCCTGACGACACCGGTGACCCTTGGCACCAGTGCCACGGCGTCCAGTCCGGTCGGCACATACACCATCACGGCGAGCGGAGCTGCTTACACGAACTATAACATTAGTTACGTCAGCGGCACGTTGACCGTTAATCCGGCGGCGTTGACCATCACGGCCAATGACACGAACAATGTGTATGGCGCGGCATTGCCAGTGTTCACCGCAAGCTACAGTGGCTTCGTGAACGGCGACACGGTTTCAAGCCTGACGACACCGGTGACCCTTGGCACCAGTGCCACGGCGTCCAGTCCGGTCGGCACATACACCATCACGGCGAGCGGGGCGGCTTACACGAACTACAGCATTAGTTACGTCAGCGGCACGCTCACGATTGGCACCGCCACAATCACCGTCACGGCGGACGACAAGACCAAGGCCTACGGCCAAGCCTTGCCGGTATTGACCGCGACTTATAGCGGCTTCGTATTGAGCCAGGACACGAACAGCCTCACCGCCCTGGCCACGTTGGTGACCACCGCCACATCCGTGAGCAATGTTGGTGTGTATCCAATCACCGCCAGCGGCGCGGGCAGCACGAACTACTCGTTCACCTACGTTGCCGGCTCGCTGACCATCACAAACTCGCTGACCTCCGGCGCGATTGTATCCTCGGCGAATCCGTCGCCGACAGGTTCAAACGTCACGTTCACGATGACCGTCAGCGCAGTCGCACCGGGCGCAGGCACACCCACCGGCCCGGTGAACTTCCGTATCAACGGAAGCATTATCGGCGTGGGCACATTGTCCGGTGGCGTGGCAACGTTCACGACCAACAACCTCGCGCACGGCACGAACACGGTCGTGGCCGAATACGCGGGCGACCTGAACTTCATCGGCACGACCAATGCGTTGACGCCAAACCAGGTCATCAACACACCGCCGGTCGCGGGCAATGTCACCATCACGCGCAACCCGGCGTTAAGCGTCAAAATCCGACTCTCGACGCTGCTGGCAAATGCCAGTTCCCCCGACGGCAACACGCTTAACATCAGCGTCAGCCCGACCAGCGCAAGCAACGCCACAATCACAGTGAGTGGCGGCTGGGTGTTCTACACACCGTCGGCCGGATTCACGAATGCGGACTCGTTCACCTATACGGTCACCGACGGCTTTGGCGGCAGCGCCACGGGCACGGTGACGGTGGCGATCCAGGTGGACAACAGCCAGAGCCAGAACCTGACGATCACAGCCTTGGGCGGCGGCTCGGTTTTGATTGGCGGCAGCGGCATTCCGGGCTACACCTACCGCCTGCAATACTCGGACAGCGCGAGTCCGTTCGTCTGGCAGGACCTTGTGAGTGTGACGGCGGACAGCACCGGCAAGTTCAGTTACACCGACACGTCGGGTGATACGATGCGGTTCTACCGCACCGCTTATCCGTAAGCGCGAAGAAAATGGAACGCGGGGCTTCGTCCGTGGAAAAACGGCGAAGCCCCGCAACCAAAATAAATCATAAAAACAAGCGGATGAAAAAATTGTTTTCCATGGTGGCAAGGCTCCCAGCAGCAGGGGTTGTTCTTTGCCTGTGGACAACGATTGTGTCCGCGCAACCCACGACAAATTATTATGACTATACGTTGCCCGCCAACGTGGACGTGCCGGACGGCAACCCCAGCGGCCTGGCGCTGGCGACCAACCTGACAGGCATGGGCGGCATCATTGCCAGCCTGACCGTGTCGTTGGACATCAGCGGCGGTTACAATGGGGATTTGTATGCGTATCTTCGCGGGCCGGGTGGCGGTTTTGCCGTGCTTTTGAACCGCGTCGGTCTGACGAATGGTGACGCGTTCGGATATGGGGACACCGGCTTCAATGTGACGTTCGCCGATTCGGGGACCAACAACATCCATTTCTATCAAGACTTTGCCTACGATCTCAACGGCAGCGGCCAGTTGACCGGCACCTGGCAGCCCGACGCGCGGGCGATAGATCCGCAATCGTCGCCGTCGTTGTATGATTCGACGTCACCGACCGCTTCGTTGGATTCTTTCTACGGTACAAATCCGAATGGGGTGTGGACTTTGTTTTTGGCGGATTTATCGAGCGGCGGGCAGAGTACCGTTGTCAACTGGGATTTGAGCATTGAAACCGTGCCCGAACCGTCTTCTTGGGCATTGCTCGTGGTTGGAATCCTTTTGGGCGTACGGAAACGGACAAAAAAACAAGAAAGCGGAAATTTTGAAAATTGAAATGGGAAATAGGACCGAAGCGGGTGAACCACGAAAGACACGAAACACACAAAACTTTTAACCACTAAGTTACGCTAATAAACGCTAATCGAAAACAGGTGAGAATTAACCACGGACCTGATGCGACGGGCGCGTGTCCGGCCGGTGGACACGGATTGGGAAGCGGGAGCGCAGAGCGGGGAGCAGAGAATTGAAATGTCGAAAGGGATTACAGGACTACAGGCCGCCGGCCACGAGACTACGGGACAAAACGAAAAAGCCCAAAAACTGAGATGTCAACGGTTTGCATTCGTCCTCATTGCGAGAATTTGTCTATGCAAGCCGGGCAAATTCCATGCGTGAAGCTGATTCCGGCGTATTTTCTAAAAAAGGATTCCGGCTTGTACCACACACCCTGCCTGTCACGTATTTGTTTACAGTTTGAACATATGGGCAGATAACCGCCCGCCTGTTCATATTCCTCCATCAACGCAAGCAACTTTTTCCCGATCAGTTCGAGTTCCTCACGTTTCACGCCGACCTTATGGGGCGATTCCGGCATACGCAAAACACGGCGGATGGTCGGGGCAAGAAGATCCAATTGACTCTTAAGGACGTAATCCGTGACGCCGGGCAACAGTTTCTCAATCTCCATTTCCCGTTGCAGCGCGTTCGTCACGAAGAGAAAGGGCACGTGTGGACATTCCTTATGCGCAACGGTCAACGCCGCAAAGCCGTCAAACGCCGGCAGCCCATGGTCGGATAGAATCACATCCGGCGGCTGCGACGCCAATTCGCGAAGAAAGTCCTCCCTTGTCTCCACTCGCTGCATCTGAAAAGTCAACCCGCCCCTTTGCAAGGCCTGCACTACGAGCGCCTCTTCAGCGGGGACATCTTCTATGAAAACTATGCGAATATCCGACTTCACGAAATTCATCATCTGAACATTTATATTCAAGCCGCAAGTTGTCAAAAATGGAGGAGTTGGCAATAAATAATTATCAACATTTTTGCCGCGTTCATCGGGTGTGCTGGCAAGTCCTGCAAACCATCCTCAACAACTTGCCTGCTTATTCTGCTGTCACCGTCCGCGAATGATGATTTGCGCCTGTTACGGCCATCCTGGCCGTGATTTTGGCCGGGAACCTTGAGAAACGATTGATTTAATACCATCCAGACAATTTCCGACGGCTTGCGCGAGCTTGTAAACCCCGAAAGGGTTTATAAATCCTGAACGTCGTCCCATAACCGACTTCGCCGCAAACATCAATCCTGCGCCTGTGCTGCCAGATGCTGCCGAAGACATGTCCAATCCAAGGCTCGATAGTGGGTGACGGATTGTTTCTGGTAAATCGCCTTGGCGGTTCTGGTGAACAAGTTGTCAGCAAGAAACCATTGAAACGGTTGTGTTCTTTGGTAAAAATAGAGTGGCACGATTGGGTTAGCTGTGCAGCTCGTTCCGGCTGTTCCTTCAATGGCAGTCTTGACCGGACGTTCACCCAATCGTGCCAGCCTCATTTTTATACACCGTTTTCAGCTTTGGTGAAGACAAAGTTGTTTTTTTTATCCCCAAAGTTGTTGCCAGCACTTTTGGTGGATTTTTAAGCAATCCTATGAAAAATGACGATTTGCGCGATTGTTACACTGTCGGCGATAGCAACCTTTACGGCTGAGCTGGTTTGCTGGGCTGATTACAACTTTTGCAAGGTTCACAACACGTTCGGTTGCACACCAGCATAAGGAGCAAAGCTCACAGATCAAACTGGACAATCGAGGAACTTGTAAAACGTCTTTCAGAAACAATTTGACATACACGAACCAGGGCCTCCGCCCCCGTCAATGTTTTGTTGCCGCATTGCGACGATTTGCTATACACAAGCATTGTTAATACGTGACATCATATTGTGAAATACGTCAAAATAAACTTTGGCGTTTGGATTTTACTCACAGCGCTCCTCTTTGACAGTGTCGTTTCGGGTCAAAACCATCCCGCCGCGCCAACAACAGATGATTCTGTCCTGCTGACCGCAGAAGGCAAAGTGGAAGCCTCCAGCGCCGGCTTGATGGACTGGCTGCCCGCGCACACGAATCAAATCCTCCGCGTGGGCGACCGGTTGCGAACCGGGTTGCACAGCCGCGCCACGGTGCGCCTCTCGAATTTGACCGTATTGCGCGTGAATGAACTCACGACGCTGCAAATCCAGCCGCCGTCACAGGCGGGCAAACAGTCGGCCCTCGATCTCAAGGCGGGCGAAGCGTATTTCTTCAGCCGCGAACGTCCGACTGAAATGGAATTTCGCACGCCACTCGCTTCCGGCGCAATTCGCGGCACGGAATTTGATATGGCCGTAGCCGACGACGGAAAAACCGTCATCACACTTGTTGACGGCGAAGTAGCTTTGACGAATCAAAACGGCGGGGTCAATCTCGTCTCCGGCGAGCAAGGCATAGTCGAACCGGGACTGGCTCCGAGGAAAACCGCCGTCATCAACACAATCAACATAATCCAATGGTGTCTTTACTACCCGGCGGTTTTGAACGCGGATGAATTGCAATTCACCGACGCCGAAAAGCAAACGCTCGCAGCATCGCTTGACTCGTATCGTTCCGGCGATTTAATGGCTGCGCTGGCGGATTATCCGACCAATCGCACCGCCATATCCGATGCCGAAAAGATTTATTCCGCCGAATTGCTTTTGTCAGTCGGACAGGTTGAACAATCTGAAAGCCGGCTTGGCTCCATTCAATCGCCGCTGGCCGACGCGCTGCGCGAAGTCGCCGCAGCTGTAAAATTCCAGAAGGTCTCATCAACACTACAGTCCCAACTTTCAACGGCTTTGCTGGCCGATTCCTATTATTACCAATCGCAATCGCAACTCGAAGCCGCATTGGGAGCTGCGCGCGCGGCGACGAAGAGAGCTCCTGACTTTGGCTTCGCGTGGGAGCGGCTGGCGGAACTGGAATTCAGCTTCGGACACACATCCCCAGCGCTGGCTGCGCTGGCAAGGGGTTTGCAATTATCGCCGCGCAACGCCCAGGCGCTTGCGTTGGAGGGATTTTTGCTGGCGGCCCAAAATAAGATTTCCGATGCCAAAAAATACTTTGACGACGCCATCGCCGTGGATGGCGCGCTGGGTAATGCATGGCTGGGACGCGGGCTGGTCCGCATTCATCAAGGCGATGCGGATGGCGGCTTGAAAGATTTGCAATTGGCGGCGACGCTGGAACCGAATCGCTCCCTGCTGCGCAGTTATCTGGGCAAGGCGTTTGCGAACAAGCATGACGATGGGCGAGCGGAAAAAGAATTGAATCTCGCGCAAAAACTGGATCCGAACGACCCGACATCGTGGCTATATCTCGCGCTACTCGAACAACAAGAGAACAAAATCAACGACGCCATCGGCGACCTCCAAAATTCGCAGGCGCGCAATGACAATCGCAGCCTTTTCCGCTCAAAACTATTGCTCGACCAAGACCGCGCGGTGGGGAGTGTCAATCTGGCTTCAATTTATCGCGACGCGGGGATGAGCGATGTGAGCGTGCGTGAAGCCGCGAGCGCGGTGAACGACGATTACGCAAACGCGTCGGCTCATTTGTTTTTGTCGGACGCCTACAATGATCTCCGCGACCCGACACAATTCAACCTCCGTTACGAGACGGTCTGGTTCAATGAATTGTTGCTGGCGAATTTATTATCGCCGGTTGGCGGCGGCCGGCTTTCGCAGGAAGTTTCGCAGCAGGAATACTCCAAACTGTTTCAGCAGGACGGTTTGGATCTGGCCAGTTCGACCGACGTGCGCTCTGATGGAATGTATCATGAGCAAGCCTCACAGTTTGGCACTTTTGGCAACACCGCTTACGCGCTTGATCTGGATTATCATCACAATGACGGCATCCGCCCGAACAACGGCCTTGATGACTTCGAATTGGATACAACGATCAAGCAGCAGGTCACTCCGCATGACACCGCATTGATGCTGGTTCAATATCAAAATTATCATTCCGGCGACAATTTCAATTATTACAATCCGGCCAATGCGCGCCCGAATTATAAATTCGATGAATATCAGCATCCGATTCTGGTTGGCGGCTGGGATCATGAATGGTCGCCGGGGAATCGCACGCTCGTGCTATTGGGCCGGCTGACTGACGAGCAGCAGTTCAGTGACAAGGCCGCACCAGCGCTTGTGCTGGGTGAAGACCCTTCCGGCGCCATCAACAATGTGAACACCTCCATTGGCTTTGATGTGAATTATCATAACAACTTTGACATTTATTCCGCGGAACTGAACCAGATTCTTGAATGGGATCGCGCGACATTATCCGCCGGGGTGCGATACCAGTCTGGCTCGTTTCAAACACAAGACATGTTTAGCAACCCGACCGGACTCCCTTTTCTATTCAACACGCCTCCGGCGGTAAATTCCACTGATGACAATTTTGAGCGCACCACCGGTTACGGTTATCTCACGGTGGAACCGCTAAAGCGGCTCTGGCTGACCGGCGGATTTGCGTATGACCAGGCGTCATTTCCGGACAACTACCGGCAACCACCCGTCGCATCAGGCGAGGACCGGCGATCCCAGCTTGGTCCAAAGGCGGCCCTGGTTTGGAGTCCGATTCCCCAGGCCACCTTGCGCGGCGTTTATACGCGTTCCTTGGGGGGCGTCAGCCTTGACGAGAGCTACCGGCTTGAGCCAACACAACTGGCGGGGTTTCCACAGGCATTTCGCAGCTTGATTTCCGAATCCATCGTGGGTTCTGTATCCGCCCCGAGTTATGAAACCTTGGGAGCTGCGCTTGACCTTAAATTGGGACCACGCACTTTTGCGGGCATTCAGGTGGAACAACTGAAGTCGGAAGTCAGCCGGAATATCGGCGTATTCGCATTCCCGGACGGCCTTTTCCCGGCCATCCCCGCCTCAACACCGGAACAACTTGATTACAGGGAACGCACCGCGTCCATCAGCCTGAACCAGCTTGTCGGCGACAAAATTGTCTTGGGAACAAGTTACAAAATCACCCGGTCCGACCTGCATGATGTGTTGACCGGGATTCCGGTTTCGGTGTTTGCCACGGCAAACCAAATGGAACAGTCCACGCTTCAGGAAGCGGAAGGTTATGTTCAATTGAACCACCCCTCCGGGTTTTTCACGCGGGCTGAAGCGCATCGGTATGGCCAGTCCAATTCCGGCTGGACACCCGCCGAACCCGGGGATCACTTCTTCCAATACAATCTGTTCGCGGGCCGCTATTTCTCGCACCGGCGCGCGGAATTGGAATTGGGCGTCTTAAATCTGACGGATGAGGGCTATCATTTGAATTCGCTCACGGCCTACCAAGGCTTGCCACTCAGCCGCGTGTTTGAAGCAAAATTCAGCTTTTTGTTCTGACCTCACTGTCCCTGGGTTTCCTGCTGCACAAAAGTTTGCAACCGGGTCGTTATTTTCTGCAACGCCGGCGCCAGATTCGCAAACTGGGGATTGGCAATCCACTGCTGGACGACACTCAACGAGGCTGTGTCCCGGCTTGCCATCGCAGCGCGGTTGGGCGTTTGCGTTTGTGTGAGGAGGTTGGGCGAAATCATGTAATTGGCGTTTGGGAAAACGCCGGCAAAGGCATCAATTTCCGCCGGGCTGATTTGAGGATTGAGCAGGTAATTTTCCAGAATCTGTAGTTGTTGCGGATCGCGAACGTCGGCTCGCGCAAAATAGTTAGCCCGGGTCAGTTCACGGCCTTGCATCGAATTGGGGTCGGCCAAAAGCGCGGTCAGCGTCGTGGTCGGATTGTTGATGACCAGCCGGTCCAATGCCAGATAGGACGCGCGGGCCACGGCGGAATTGTCCTGTTGCCGGAGCAAATCCGTCAACGCGGGCAACAAGCTGGTGCCGCCAAGATAAACCGCCACGTCGAACGATTCCAAAAATCCGACCGAGGGATTTTGCTGCCACGGTTCATATTGAAGCATCTCGCTGGTTTTTTGTTCCAGCAAGGCACGCCCCTGGTCACTGGTGTCACCCCAAGCAAGATTGCGCAACGCCACGGCCCATTCATCCGGTGAATCCATGCTACTCAAAATCACGCTGGAGTAGGCAGCCGCCGCCGCCGGATCAATCTGGCCGAGATAATCCAGCAGCCACGTCCGCAGTGTGGGCGCTTCCGTCAAAAAACCATGCTGCCCGATCTTGAATCCCTGGCCAGTCGGAGCATCGGCCTTTGAATCAAGAAATTGTCTGATGGCCGCGACAGCCGCATTCGTCGGCATGGCGGAAAGCATCGCACGCAATTCCGCCAGTTGTTTGCGCGCAGTCGCTGCGTCCGGTGAGATTTTCAATGAGCCGTAAATTTTGAGCAGACTGCTGTTGGTTAAAGTTGGCGCGCTGACAATGGTGGCTGGAGCAGTGGCGGTGGGCGAAGCCACAACCGAAGAACCCGCGTTTGTCGGGAGGGACAAAGTTTGCGGCGGCATTGTCCGTTCCGCCCCGCGATGCCACAGCCACGCGGACAGTGCCGCCAGAGCGAGGCCACTGGCAACACCCATCAAGAGTCTGTTTGAACTATTTCTGTGCAACGACATGGCTCCGGCTTTTGTACGCCTGATTGATAACAAGCCGCAAATTTTTCACAAGGTTCATTCCTCGTCCATGGCACGGCCAAAGCTGAAAACGGAGGCTAAATTTGTTGCCTTCTTTGTGACCTGTTGTAAAGTGTCTTTATATTGGGGGGTTTTTCCAATGCACGCAATCATCATGGCATCCCGGTTTGAAACCTTCTCAAAAAAAGCGGGCGTGGGTTTGCTTTTGGCCTGCCTGAATTTTTTGACCCTGTCTGCGGCAGCCCAAACGAATAATGCGGCAGCTTACACGTGGACAACTTTAGCCGGATACAACGGCACCGGCAGCGCCGATGGTGCGGGAGGCAATGCACAGTTCAACTTTCCCACGAGTGTCGCGGTGGACAGCACGGGCAATCTTTATGTGGTGGATAGTGACAATAATACGATTCGGAAGATTACGCCGGCGGGGGTGGCAAGCACCATTGCCGGACTTGCCAGGAGCGCCGGCTATGCCGATGGCACGAACAGCACGGCCCGGTTTTCTTTCAGAGTTCTATCCAGTATCGCGATGGACAACGCAGGCAATCTATTTGTAACGGATACCGGCAATTGCATCATTCGCAAGCTTACGCCACTGTCGGGAACAACCAATTGGGTGGTGAGCACATGGGCAGGGCAGCCTGGAAATCAAATCTACGCCGATGGCACGGTGCCCTATGGTGCGGACTTTTTCTCCCCCGGCGGCATCGCGGTGGACAGCCATAGCAATGTCTTTGTAACGGACTACGATGGGATTCGAAAAGTCGCGCGCGTCGGGACCAACCTGGTGGTCAGCACCATTGCCGGGTCGGAGGCGAATTATGGCAGCGCCGACGGCACCAACAGTGCCGCGCAGTTCTACAATCCAAGTAGCATTGCGGTGGACGGCGCGGGTAATGTTTATGTGGCGGACTCGGACAACCAGACCATCCGGGAAATCATGCCGGAGGGAACAAACTGGGTAGTGAGCACCATCGCCGGGTCAGCCGGACAGTCAGGCAGCGCCGATGGAGTGGGCAGCGCCGCCCGGTTTGGCGGCAGCTATGGTGGCCCGCACGGAATCGCGGCGGATACCAATGGCAATGTCTATGTGGCGGATAGTTACAACAACACCATTCGCAAAATCACGCCGGTGGTTGCACCCCTTCTCACCAATTGGGTGGTAAGCACCCTGGCTGGCAACGCTTCGATTACCAACTATTACGGTGTGGTCGGTGGCAGCGCGAATGGAACGGGAACCAATGCGCTATTTAATTTTCCATGCGGTGTAACGGTGGATAATGCGGGCAATATCTATGCAGCCGACTACAACAACTGCACGGTTCGGAAGATCACCTCGGCGGGAGTAGTGAGTACCATTGCTGGTTCGGCGGGCAGCACGGGCAGCGCGGACGGCACCGGCAGCGCCGCGCGATTTAATTTCCCCCAGAGCGTTGCATTAGACAACTCGGGGAGTGTCTATGTGGCCGATTACGGCAATGATACGATTCGCAAAGTGACGGCGGCGGGGGTCGTGAGCACCATCGCCGGGTTGGCGGGCAGTCCAGGCAACACCGACGGTGTGGGCAATTACGCGTTGTTTGACAACCCTGCAAGTGTGGCAGTGGATGGTTCCGGCAATGTCTTTGTGGCTGATTATTTTAACCAAACGATTCGACAAATCACTCCGGCGGGGGTCGTGAGCACCATCGCCGGGTCGGCGGGCAGTCCAGGCAACACCGACGGCACCGGAACCAATGCAACGTTTTTCTATCCGGCTGGCATTGCGGTGGACAGTGCAGATAATCTCTATGTGGCCGATTCCGCCAACGATACGATTCGGAAGATCGCACCGGCGGGAACAAACTGGGTGACGAGCACAATCGCCGGGGTGCCTGGAAATTTCCCCGGGGCGCCTGGAAATTACGGCAGTGCGGATGGCACCGGAACCAATGCAACGTTTTTCTATCCGTCTGGCATTACGGTGGACAGTGCAGACAATCTCTATGTGGCGGACAGCGGCAATGACACGATTCGGCAAATCATACCAGTTGGCAACAACTGGGTGGTCACAACCATCGCCGGTTTGGCCGGGAATAACGGCAGCGCGGATGGCACGGGAACTAACGCGCAGTTTTATGATCCTCAAGATATAGCTGTGGACAGCGCGGGCAATCTCTATGCGTCGGACACGGGCAACGAAATAATTCGTAAAATCACGCCCGCGGGTACCAACTGGGTGGTGAGCACCATTGGCGGGCTGGTTCGGAGCGTGGGCAGTGCCGACGGCGCAGGCAGTGCCGCGCAGTTTTATGCTCCTCATGGCGTGGCGGTGGACAACGCAGGCAATGTTTATGTGGCAGATTTTCACAACAACACGATCCGCAAGGGAGTGTTCACGGCTTATGGCTTTGCCAATGCGGTATCCTACAGCTCACCCGCGATGAATTCCTCGTTGACAGTGACTTTTTTTCCAACCAATGCCAACGGCCAGTGGCGGTTTCCGTGGGAGGTGGCATGGCGCAACAGCGGCCAGACGGCGAGCAATCTGGTGGCGGGTAATTATCCGGTAGTGTTCCAAACCATACCCGGCTGGCTGGCCATCCCGTCGAGCCTGACGGTGGCCGTGACCAACAGTGTGTCACTCACCAACCAGTATTATCCAACCATCAGCACCGTTGGCACGAACAACGGCGGAACGTTGACCGTGACGCTTGGGCCAAATCCACCCAGTGGTGCCGGCTGGGGGTTCCTCGGCGCCGGCCCACCTTCCTTTTCCTCCGGTTACAGCACCAACCTGGCGGCGGGCACCTATCTGATTGCGTTTGCTCCTGTCAGTGGCCGCGCCACCCCGCCCAACCTGTCCGTGCAGGTGCAGGCCGGACAAACCACCTCTCTGGACGAAAATTATCTCCTGGCGCAATCCGCTCCCGGCGGGGTGCTGCTGCCCACGCCCGTGCCTGTGTCCAACATTAGTAACCTGTCGGTTTATCCCTTCGGGTTCAATGGACAGTTGGAGACGGATGTGGGTTACGGCAGCGGGGTGGCGGTGGAACCTAACGTGGTACTGACGGCGGCGCATCTGGTGTTCAACGACCAGACCTTGAATTATGTCAGCCAAGCCTATTGGTATTTCCAGGAAGAGACTGGCGTGTTTCAACCCGAACCGCTGGCCGCGCGCGGCTGGTATGTGTTGAGCGGCTACGCCGCACAACGCACCAACGATCTGGAAGTTTATTCACCCGACACCTCCACGCCGCAGTCGCGCAATCTGGATGTGGCGGCATTGTATTTTCTTTCGCCGGTGGCCGGTGGCGGTTACGGCGGCTATCTGCCGTCGGATGAGTCACCCAATACATGGCTGACAGGGACAAGTCTGAAGATGCTGGTGGGTTATCCAGTGGACGGGTCGCTGTTTGGGGATGCTTCAATTGTGCCCGGAGAGATGTATCAGACCCAGCCGCAGCCATATCCACTAGCAATGGCAACCGATCCAGTGGCTGACCAGCAGGTTTACACGGCACCGTGGTTCTTGAGTTATCCGGGCAATAGCGGCGGGCCGATGTATGTGCAGCTCAACGGTTATTACTACCCGGCAGGCGTGTATCTGGGGACGTTGTATAACGGGGTGACGCCGTATGCGTCGGCGGTGCGCGCGATTGACAGCGCGGTGGTCAACCTGATCACCAATGCGGCAGTGCTGGGTGATAACGGAACGAACAACTCGGGTGGCGGCGTCATCACCATCATCCCCAACCAGGCCCTCTCCATTTCCACGCCGGGGTATATGGAATGGCTGCTGTCACCGCCGTCGGCGGTGGCGGCGGGGGCGGGTTGGAGACTGCTGGGGGATGCAAATTATGGCAGCGCGTCGAACTATATCCGGGCGGTGACTTCAACCAACGCCGTGGTGCAGTTCAACCCGATAGCCGGCTGGAACCTGCCGACCAACCAGACGGTGAACGTGTTGCCCAACCAGATAAACACCTACAGCGCCTTTTACACCGTAAGCAATCCCGTGATGGTGGTTAACGGAACCGTCGGGCTTGGGATCAGGGGAACGACTGGAACGGTTTATGAGATTGACCGGCGCAGTTCGTTGTCGAGCGGTTCCTGGATGCCGGTGAGCACGAACACCATCCTGACCAACGGCTTCAACCTCCTCCTGCCCAAACCCTCCACCAATGGCCCCGTCAACTTCTACAGGGCCCTCTGGCTGCCGTAGAAGCAAACCGGTCGGGGATTAGAAAATCATTCACGCTGCCACCCGCACTGAAACCGGCGGCTAAATTTATTGCCTTTCTTATCATCTGGTGTAGAGTATTTGTGCGTCGGGGGAGGTTTTCCAATGTGCGCAATCAATCATTATGGCATCCCGGTTTGAAGCCTTCTCGGAAAAAGCAGGTCTGGGCACCCGACTCAAGTCGTCCTGGATTCTTGTTTTTTCAACGGCTGGAATTATTTTTTTTAGCGCCAGTTTGCTTCAGGCCCAATTGATTGATGTCGATTTTAATTATAACAGCTTTGGTTCCCCCAATCCCGGTCCAACAATGTCAGGTGCAGCGGTTCTTGGAACAGCGGGTGACCAGTGGAATGGAATAAACACCACCAATGGCACCGGAGTTTCCCTGATCTATGCAAACGGCAGCGCTTCAACGGTGACGATGACATTTGCATCCGGCGGTGGCTATGATGTGAACACCTTCGGTTCCACTCCTTTTGCCAGCACTCCCTACAACGCCTTGATGCAGGATTTTCTCTTCACCAAGAGTGGCGCCAAAACCATTACACTTTCGGGTCTCGCAACCAACTCAATCTACAATTTGGCTCTGTATAACGCTGCGGATAATGGTGCTGCTGGCCGCACAACTTCCTTTACCGTCGATGCCAATACCCAGAGCAGCACATGGAACGCGGTGAGCAGCACATTTATCGCCGGCGTTGATTATGTGGACTTCGCGTCTGCCCTGTCTGATGGTTCGGGGAACCTGGTCATCGCTTACAACGCTGGAAACGGCAGCTCGGAGGGTGATATTGATGGGTTTCAAATTCAACTGATACTAACGGTGAGCATCACCAATCTGGCCAGTGGTGCTGTCTTTACGGCTCCCGCCAACGTCACCATCGCGGCCAGTGCCGCAGTGAACGGGGGCACGGTGACCAATGTGCAATTCTTCACCAACGGAGTTTCACTGGGATCAGTCCTGACGGCTCCCTTCAGTCTCACGGCCGGCAGTTTGGCAGCCGGCACTTACGCCTTAACGGCGGTGGCGACGGCGTCGGGCATCTCCGCAACTTCCGCCGTGGTGAACATCACCGTCGTTGGGATTCCGACTGTAAGCATCACCAATCCGGCAGGCGGTTCTGTCTATGCAGCTCCCGCGAACGTGAACATCACGGCCAGTGCCGCAGTGAACGGGGGCACGGTGACCAATGTGCAATTCTTCACCAACGGAGTTTTGTTGGGTTCACTTTCGGCTGCTCCCTTCAGTCTTACGGCCAGCAATTTGGCATCCGGCGCATACGCTTTAACAGCGGTGGCGACAGCGGCGGGAATCTCCGCGACTTCTTCGGTGGTGAACGTGTCGGTGATCAACCCGCCTCCTACGGTGACTATCACAAATCCTGCCAGCGGCGCAGTTTTTCGAGTTTTCGCAAACGTGAGCATTGCAGCCGATGCCGAGGTGAGCATCGGTACGGTGACCAATGTGCAATTCTTCACCAACGGCGTTTTGTTGGGATCAGTCCTGACAGCTCCGTTTAGCATAACGGCCAGCAATTTGATGGCAGGCCCATACTATCTCACGGCGGTGGCGACAGCGGCGGGAATTTCCACAACTTCTTCGGTGGTGATCGTAACGGCAGTCTACCCGGCGGCTGATCAGATGGATAATACCGCCGCCTACACTTGGACAACTTTTGTAGGCAGACCCCTCGGTGGCAGTGCCGATGGCATTGGGAGTGGTGCGCAGTTCTACAATCCTTCCGGTGTTGCGGTAGATACCAATGGCAATGTGTATGTGGCGGATTCAGGCAATAATGAGATTCGGAAGCTCGCGCCATCCGGGTTTGTCAGCACCATCGCGGGTTTTTCAGGTATCGCCGGCACCAACGACGGAATAGGCGGCAGTGCACGGTTCGATTCTCCTTCCGGCATCGCAATAGACCCCAACGGTAATCTCTATGTGGCGGACAGCTTGAACAATACGATTCGTAAAATCACGCCGGTTGGCACCAACTGGATGGTGAGTACCATCGCGGGTCTATCTCAAATTACCCAGTATTTTAACAATGGAAATTACTCCACTCTTGGCGGCAGTGCCGATGGAAACAGCAGCACCGCGCAGTTTTTCAGGCCAAGCGGGATTGCGGTTGACAGCGCAACCAATATTTATGTGGTGGATTCCGGCAACGATGAGATCCGTAAAATCATGCTGGCAGGAACCAACTGGATGGTGAGTACCATTGCCGGCAACGCTTCGATTACAAACCAGTACGGCAATCCGATTGGTGGTTACGCTGATGGTACGGGAACCAATGCGCTGTTTAACAATCCCACGGGCATTACGGTGGATAACGCAACCAATATCTACGTTACTGACAGCCATAACTTCACGATTCGGAAGATCAAGCCGGTGGGCACCAACTGGGTTGTCAGCACAATTGCCGGATCGGTGACAAATTCCGGGAGTGCCGATGGCACGAACAGTTCCGTGCTCTTTGAGGGTCCTACTGGCATCACGGTGGACACAGCAAGCAATCTCTATGTCACGGACTTCGGTTACGAGGATGGCAAGATTAGGAAAATTACACCTTTGGGAACCAATTGGGTTGTGAACACCTTCGCTGGAGGTTTTGGGAATTTTGGCGGGGTTAGCGATGTGGACGGCATAGGAACCAATGCATCGTTCAATGACCCTGTCGGCATTGCGGTGGACAGCGCAGATAATCTCTATGTGGCTGATACCGGCAATGGAACGATTCGCAAGGTTACTTCGGCGGCAATAGTCAAAACTCTGGCCGGGTCAGACAGCATAGGCAGCATGGACGGCACGGGCGGCGCGGCGCAGTTTAACAACCCTGCCGGTATGGCGGTGGATGCGAATGGTAATCTTTATGTGGCGGATTATGGCAACTATACGATCCGGCAAGTCACCTCGGCTGGAGTGGTGACCACCATTGCCGGTCTGGCCGGGACTTCTGGCCGCGCCGACGGGGTGGGCAGCGAAGCACAGTTTTACGGGCCCACCGGGGTTGCGGTGGACAAGACGGGTAATCTCTATGTGGCGGACGTTTTTACCATCCGTAAAATCACACCAGCCGGAGTGGTGAGCACCATCGCAGGTTTCAAGGAAGTTGCAGGCACCAACGACGGAACAGGCAGCAATGCGCGATTTAACAACCTCGGCCAGATTACGATGGACGCCGGGGGCAATCTCTATGTGGCGGATGGAGAAAACTTCACAATCCGGAAGATCGCGCCGGTGGGAACCAATTGGGTGGTCAGCACTATTGCCGGTTCTCCCGGAAATATCGGCACCAGCGATGGCGTGGGCAGCAATGCACGGTTTGGGTTTATTTATGGCTTGACGGTGGACAGCGCGACCAATCTTTACATAACGGATTCTGGCAACGCCACGGTCCGGAAAATTGCGCCGGTGGGAACCAACTGGGTGGTGAGCACGATCGCGGGACAGCCAGGACTATACGGTTACGGCGACGGCAACCTGCTCAATCAGGCATTTGAATTGCCCGAAGGTATAGCCGTGGACATTCAAGGCAATATTTATGTGACGGACACGGGTGGTGACACGATTCGAGAAATCACACCGGTGGGAACCATCCTGGTGTTGAGCACCATTGGCGGAAGCTATCAAAATGTCGGCAGCGCGAATGGAGCTGGCAGCGCAGCGCAGTTTAACTCTCCTGACGGTATTGCGGTGGATAATAACGGGAATATCTATGTGGCAGATGGAGGCAACAACGAGATCCGCAAGGGCGTGTTCACGCCATATGTACTGCCAGATGAAGCAGCCTTTAGTCCGCCGCCAATGAATGGACAACTCAAGATGTCCTTGCTGCCACCATCAGCCAACGGCCAGTGGCGCTTTCCGTGGGAGGTGGCGTGGCGCAACAGCGGACAGGCGGCGACCGGTCTGGTAGCGGGCAATTATCCGGTCGAGTTTAGCAGTGTGCCCGGTTGGTTGCCAATCCCGTCAAGCCTTACGGTGGGCGTAACCAACGGCGGGACAACCTACGTAACCAACCAATATTATCCGACCGTCAGCACCGTGGACACCAACAGCGGCGGGACGCTGACCGTGACGCTTGGCCCCAGCCCACCCAGCGGAGCCTTCTGGGGATTTCTTGGCGCCGGTCCGCCTTCCTTTCCTTCCGGTTTCAGCACCAATCTGCTGGCCGGCACTTATCTCATCCAATTTGCCACCGTCAGTGGCCGGGTCACACCGCCTAACCTGTCCGTGCAGGTGCAGGCGGGACAGACAACTTACTTGTCGGAGAATTATCTGCTGTCTCAAACTGCTCCGAGTCAGGTGCTGCTACCTTTCCCTGTGCCGGCGGGAAACATCAACTCTGATCCCTTCAGGTTCAACGGCCAGTTGCAGTCGGATGTCGGCTACGGCAGCGGCGTGGCGGTGCAGACCAACGTGGTGCTGACAGCGGCGCATCTGGTGTTCAATGACCAAACACTTTCTTACGTCAGCCAGGCCTACTGGTATTTTCAGGAAGAGACCGGCGTGTTTCAGCCCGAACCGCTGGCCGCGCGCGGCTGGTATGTGCTGAGCGGTTATGCCGCGCAACGAACCAACGATCTGGAAGTTTATTCACCCGACACCTCCACTCCGCAATCGCGCAACATGGACGTGGCGGCGTTGTATTTTCTCTCGCCGGTGGCTGGAGGTGGATATGGAGGTTATCTGCCCTCGGATGCGACGCCCAATCCGTGGCTGACGGGTAACAGTTTGAAGATGTTGGTGGGTTATCCTGTGGACGGATCGGAATTCGGAGACGCGACAATCGTGCCTGGGGAGATGTATCAGACCCAGCCGCAGCCGTATGCCTTGAGTCTGTCCACGGATACGGTGAACAACCAGCAGGAGGTTTATATTGCACCGTGGTTCCTGGCCTATCCGGGCAACAGCGGCGGGCCGGTGTATGCGCAGTTCAACGGTTACTACTATCCGGCGGGCGTGTATCTAGGGACGTTGTATTCCGGCGTTACGCCGTATGCGTCGGCGGTGCGTGCGATTGACAGTGCGGTGGTCAACCTGATCACCAATGCGGCGGCGTTGGGTGATAGTGGAACGAACCACACGGGTGGCGGCGTCATCACCATCATTCCCAACCAGGCCCTCTCCATTTCCACGCCGGGGTATATGGAATGGCTGCTCTCACCACCGGCGGCAGTGGCGGCGGGGGCGGGCTGGAGGCTGCTGGGGGATTCACTTTACGGCAGCGCGTCGAACTACACCCGGGCGGTGACTTCATCCAACGCGGTGGTGCAGTTCAACCCGATAGCCGGCTGGAATCTGCCGACCAACCAGACGGTGAAAGTGTTGCCCAACCAGATAAACACTTACAGCGCCTTTTACACCGTAAGCAATCCCGTGATGGTGGTCAACGGAACCGTCGGGCTTGGGATCAGGGGAACGACTGGAACGGTTTATGAGATTGACCGGCGCAGTTCGTTGTCGAGCGGTTCGTGGGTGCCGGTGAGCACGAACACCATCCTGACCAACGGCTTCAACCTCCTACTGCCCAAACCCTCCACCAATGGCCCCGTCATCTTCTACAGGGCCGTGTGGCTGCCGTAGTTTTGAACCCGAATTCCGAAACAGCGTAGCGTCAGGCATCCCGCCTGACGTAGAGGGCGGCATCTTGCCGCCCGGAAAAGGCGGACTCAACATCAAGCGCCGTCAAAATGATCAACCATCCGATTCGACAGCAGGGTTTTGTGCGCCGGGCTGGAAGCCAGGCTCTACGGCAGGCAGGGATGCCCGCCGCTACATCAAGCAGTGGCGCCACACCCGATTCGACTTCGGGATTCGGGTTGAATGCCATTGCTCAAAATAGCTGGAGATGCCTTAAATCGGCAGTGAGCGGCTAAATTTATTGCCTTTCTTGCATGCTATTGTAGAGTGCCATGAGTCAAGGTTTTATCCCATGCGCGCCATAAGTCTATCGGACAGGCTGATGAAATTGTTCAATCACATTCTCCGTCGCGTCAGGCTCACACATTCCATTGGCGCGTGGTTTGTTTTCTTCACTCTGCCTGGCGTGGCGGCTGCGGCGAGTTTCACCGTTACCACGACCAGTGACAGCGGAGCCGGCTCGTTGCGGCAGGCCATTTTGAGTTCCAGTTCAGGCGACACCATTAATTTTACCAACACTCTTTCCGGCGCGACCATCACGCTCACCAGCGGCGAACTGG
This sequence comes from uncultured Verrucomicrobiae bacterium, assembly GCA_963827815.1. Taxonomy (GTDB): domain Bacteria; phylum Verrucomicrobiota; class Verrucomicrobiia; order Limisphaerales; family UBA11358; genus UBA11358. The sequence goes on from CAWHCL010000014.1 coordinate 75,294, forward strand.
CGCTCGGCAATAACCTCATCATTGACGGCTCTGCGTTGACCAGTCAGATCAGGCTTAACGGCAACCACGCGTCGCCTATCTTCGATGTCAGCGCGGGCGCAAGTGTGACGTTGAACTCGCTGGTTCTCACCAACGGCTATCCTGGCGCTGGCAACTCGGGCGGTGCCATCAACAATGGCGGCACGCTAGCATTGAACAACTGCACGCTGGCGGGCAACTCCACGGATTCATCCGCAGCTGGCGGAGCCATCGCCAATAACGGCCCGCTGTCACTCATGGGTTGCACGCTTTCCGGCAATTCCGCCGGTTTTGCCGGAGCGATCAACAACATTGCGGCCACCTGCGCATTACGTAACTGCACCTTGTCCAGCAACGCTTGTGTGAACAACGGCGGCGCGATTGACAACACGTTCAGTTCAACATTGTCCATCCTGCATTGCACCTTTTCCGGCAACACCGCAGGCGGCGCCGGTGGCGGCATTGACAACTATTTGTCACAGGTAAACCTCACCAACTCCATTGTTGCCGGTAACAGCGGCCAGGATATCTACAACTGGGCAGGCAGCACCAACACGGCCGGAGGCACGAACATCGTGCAATCGCTGGGGAATGCCGGCACGCTCATCGGCGGCGGCTCGATCCTGGCGGTAAATCCTTTGCTCGCGCCCCTCGGCAACTACGGCGGCCCAACGCAGACCATGCCGCCGTTGACCGGCTCGCCCGCCATTGACACAGCCGGTACCAGCACCTTGACCACCGACCAACGCGGTTATGTGAGACCCGTTGGCGCCGGTCCTGACATTGGCGCCGTGGAAGTCAATTCGCCTCCCAACAGCCCGTTTGGCAATGTGCTGGTTTTTAACGGCAACAACCAATACGTCACCGTCCCCAACTTCGGCGCCATCATTCCCACCAACGAAATCACCGTTGAATTCTGGGCTTACACCACCATGGCCGCTGGACAATCCGCCTTCATGCTGAATCCCGATCAGGGCAATAATCGCTTGAACGCCCATATCAATTATGGCGGCCCAGCTCCTGATATTGGCGCCACTTACTGGGATTTTGGCAACATCAGCGGGGCTGGTCGTCTTGGTCCGGTTCCCGCCCCGGCCAATTCCATTAGCAACTGGGTGCATTACGCTTTCGTCGCCAGCAAAAGTGGCAATTACATGAGCATTTATACCAACGGTGTCTTGTACGCAACCAAGAGCGGCATGACGCCATTTGTGCGTGGCAATTACAGCCTCCAAATCGGCGGCCCGGGCTTTCCCTACCACGGAAGCCTCGACGAGTTCCGCGTCTGGAACACTGCGAGGTCGCAGGCACAAATTCTGGCCGATTTCGGCGCGCCGCTCACCGGCAATGAGACCAACCTGCTTCTCTACTACCGCTTCGATGATAATGGTGGCAACCCGGCCGCCAACAGCGCCACCGCCACGGGTGCCGCTTACAACGGCACGCCCGTCAACAGCCCCGGTCTGGCGAATGCGGCTGAATCACTCGCAACCGGCGGGACAACGAATCCCATTGCCTACACATTCACAACGTTTGCCGGCGGTTCCGCAGCGGGCAGTTCGGATGGGGCGGGCGACGTCGCGCGATTCTCCAACCCTCATGGCATTGCTGCGGATACAAATGGGAATCTGTATGTGGCGGATTTTAACAATGACACGATTCGCAAAATAACATCGGCCGGTGTGGTAAGCACGCTGGCTGGATTGGCGGGTAATCCAGGCAGCGCCGATGGGACTAATGACAACGCGCGGTTCAATCAACCTTTTGGGGTTGCGGTGGATGGTTCCGGCAATGTTTATGTGGCTGATTCCATGAACAACGCAATTCGGAAGGTGACTCCAGCAGGAGCGGTGAGCACCATTGCCGGGCTGGCTGGAAACTACGGTTACGCCGACGGTACGAATAGTGCGGCGCGATTTAGTTATCCTTTCGGCATCACAGCAGATAACAACGGCAACCTTTACGTGGCGGATGCCTACAACCATTTGATCCGGAAAATGACACCGATGGGAACCAATTGGGTGGTCAGCACCCTGGCCGGAAATTCGAGCATAAACGGACATATAGATGGAACCGGGACGAATGCTCTTTTCAATACTCCCTATGCTCTCACCGTTGACGCGTCCGGTAATGTTTATGCGGCGGATGATGGCGACACCAACACCACGATTCGGAAGATCACACCCGCCGGAGTGGTGACTACCATAGCAGGAAGCGCCATAGGTGTTGCGGATGGTGTGGGCACAAATGCGGAATTTTACTCACCCTTTGGAATCACGGTTGATAATTTCACAAATCTCTATGTCGCGGATGGTGACGCAAGTATAATCCGCAAAATCACTCCTGTGGGCACAAACTGGGCCGTAACCACCTTTGCTGGGATTCCTAACACTTCCGGTTCAGTTGACGGAACCGGTACCAATGCCGAATTCGGTCAGGTTTGGGGCGTCGCCGTGGACAATTCCGGAAATGTTTATGTGTCGGATAAATTCTACAACAACATCCGCAAGATTACATCAGCCGGAGTCGTGACCACTCTCGCCGGTCCGGGAAATTCCTCGTCATATCTTGATGGAACGGGAGCTAATGCCCGGTTCAATGGTCCATCCGGTATAACTGTGGACACATCCGGCAACGTCTATGTGGCGGATACTCAAAACCAAGTCATTCGTAAAATCACGCCGGCCGGAGTGGTGAGTACTTTGGCGGGACGGGCGGGTGTATTTGGTGAGCAAGATGGCGCTGGCAATGGAGCGCTTTTTGGCAATCCCTACGGTATCGTGGCCGACATATTTGGAAATCTCTACGTAACCGATAATTATCCAACGGGCAGAATCCGCAAGATAACACCGGCTGGCGTAGTCACCACCCTTGCCGGAACCGGCGTGCCGGGTTATCAGGATGGGCTGGCAGCCACCGCGCAGTTCAGCAGCCCCGCTGGCATTGCGATTGATCAATCCGGCAACCTTTATGTTACCGATCAAAATTACAATCTCATTCGGATGATTACGCCGGTGGGAACCAACTGGGTGGTGAGCACCATCGCGGGTTCTCCACCACTCACCAATGGAGTTCCGATTTCTGCCAGTGGCAACGGGATTGTTTATCACATTGGCGGCTATGTGGATGGAACGGGCACCAATGCCCATCTTAATTTACCTTCTGGAATTGCGGTGGACAACGCTGGCAATCTTTATGTGGCCGACAGCGATAATTACGTCATTCGCAAAATTTATTATGGAGGTTTAAGCAGAACCAACCCTGCCAACTGGACGGTCACCACATTGGCCGGGGCTGCCGGCATTGGCGGCAGCGCCGATGGCACGGGTGCCAATGCTTTCTTTGGGGCATACGCCTATTTTCCGGGTCCCACAGGTATTGCACTGGACAACTCCGGTAACGTCTATGTCACGGATAATCAGAATCACACCATTCGCAAGATTACTCCGGCGGGCGCAGTCACCACGCTGGCGGGGTTGGCGGGAGTCGTTGGCAACGCGGATGGACCAGGTGATGCCGCTCGAATTTGATGTGCCCACGGCCATCACGCTGGATTCCGCCGGTAGCATCTATGTGGTGGACTCGGGTAATTCCACAGTAGGTGGGGATCAGGGTAACAATACGATTCGCAAAGGGACCTTTGCCGCGTATGGGCCAGCAAACCTTGAGTCCTTTGTTAAACCGGCCATGACGAGCGCACTCACAGTCACCTTGCAGCCGCCGCAGGCGAACGGCCAGTGGCGCTTTCCGTGGGAGGTGGCGTGGCGCAACAGCGGACAGGCGGCGACCGGTCTGGTAGCGGGCAATTATCCGGTCGAGTTTAGCAGTGTGCCCGGTTGGTTGCCAATCCCGTCAAGCCTTACGGTGGGCGTAACCAACGGCGGGACAACCTACGTAACCAACCAATATTATCCGACCGTCAGCACCGTGGACACCAACAGCGGCGGGACGCTGACCGTGACGCTTGGCCCCAGCCCACCCAGCGGAGCCTTCTGGGGATTTCTTGGCGCCGGTCCGCCTTCCTTTCCTTCCGGTTTCAGCACCAATCTGCTGGCCGGCACTTATCTCATCCAATTTGCCACCGTCAGTGGCCGGGTCACACCGCCTAACCTGTCCGTGCAGGTGCAGGCGGGACAGACAACTTACTTGTCGGAGAATTATCTGCTGTCTCAAACTGCTCCGAGTCAGGTGCTGCTACCTTTCCCTGTGCCGGCGGGAAACATCAACTCTGATCCCTTCAGGTTCAACGGCCAGTTGCAGTCGGATGTCGGCTACGGCAGCGGCGTGGCGGTGCAGACCAACGTGGTGCTGACAGCGGCGCATCTGGTGTTCAATGACCAAACACTTTCTTACGTCAGCCAGGCCTACTGGTATTTTCAGGAAGAGACCGGCGTGTTTCAGCCCGAACCGCTGGCCGCGCGCGGCTGGTATGTGCTGAGCGGTTATGCCGCGCAACGAACCAACGATCTGGAAGTTTATTCACCCGACACCTCCACTCCGCAATCGCGCAACATGGACGTGGCGGCGTTGTATTTTCTCTCGCCGGTGGCTGGAGGTGGATATGGAGGTTATCTGCCCTCGGATGCGACGCCCAATCCGTGGCTGACGGGTAACAGTTTGAAGATGTTGGTGGGTTATCCTGTGGACGGATCGGAATTCGGAGACGCGACAATCGTGCCTGGGGAGATGTATCAGACCCAGCCGCAGCCGTATGCCTTGAGTCTGTCCACGGATACGGTGAACAACCAGCAGGAGGTTTATATTGCACCGTGGTTCCTGGCCTATCCGGGCAACAGCGGCGGGCCGGTGTATGCGCAGTTCAACGGTTACTACTATCCGGCGGGCGTGTATCTAGGGACGTTGTATTCCGGCGTTACGCCGTATGCGTCGGCGGTGCGTGCGATTGACAGTGCGGTGGTCAACCTGATCACCAATGCGGCGGCGTTGGGTGATAGTGGAACGAACCACACGGGTGGCGGCGTCATCACCATCATTCCCAACCAGGCCCTCTCCATTTCCACGCCGGGGTATATGGAATGGCTGCTCTCACCACCGGCGGCAGTGGCGGCGGGGGCGGGCTGGAGGCTGCTGGGGGATTCACTTTACGGCAGCGCGTCGAACTACACCCGGGCGGTGACTTCATCCAACGCGGTGGTGCAGTTCAACCCGATAGCCGGCTGGAATCTGCCGACCAACCAGACGGTGAAAGTGTTGCCCAACCAGATAAACACTTACAGCGCCTTTTACACCGTAAGCAATCCCGTGATGGTGGTCAACGGAACCGTCGGGCTTGGGATCAGGGGAACGACTGGAACGGTTTATGAGATTGACCGGCGCAGTTCGTTGTCGAGCGGTTCGTGGGTGCCGGTGAGCACGAACACCATCCTGACCAACGGCTTCAACCTCCTACTGCCCAAACCCTCCACCAATGGCCCCGTCATCTTCTACAGGGCCGTGTGGCTGCCGTAAGAGCGAAACCCGCCGGGGATTTGAAAATCAATGTCGAAAGAAAATTTCAAGCCCGGTCCCGACAATAATCCGGCGCGTAAAGCGTGGAAAGATTTTGGTGGCGGAATCATCGGCATGGTGCTCGCCGCCGCGGCTGGCGCAACCATCCTATATTTAAAATTTGGTCTCGGACTGATTCATCTTAGCTATGACCTGCCTTACGCAATTCGTCCCATCATCCAACCGCAAGAAGCCGCGATCGTCTATCTCGATGACGATTCTCATACGATATTAAACCAGCCGTACACGGCACCGTGGGATCGCTCGCTGCACGCTCAACTCATCAACCGCCTGACGGCTGAAGGCGCCAAGGCAGTCGTGTTTGACATTGTTTTCAGCGATGCCGGGCCGGATACGCAGGCGGACAAGGCATTGGCGGATGCCATTCACACAAACGGGAAAGTCGTGCTTGCAGCGGATGACGTGCCGAGCGGTTATGGCCGGGAAGGAGTGGAAGCAAAAGAAATTGTGCCGCCTTATGGACCTTTTCTTGACGCAGCGGCAGCCATCGGTCTGGATGAAATGAATCCTGACGATGATTTGGTCATACGCCAGCAAGTGCCGATGTCACGTGACGACCAGATTCCTGCGATGAGCTGGGCCGCCGCGCAAATTGCCGGCGCGCCAGTCACGACGAATGCAAATGACCAATACGTTCCCCGCTGGCTGAATTATTACGGCCCGGCGACAACCATTCCCAATATCAGTTTTTATCGCGTCATCTCGACAAATATCTCCGACATCGTGCCGCCCGGCTTTTTTAGTAACAAAGTTGTTTTTGTCGGCGCGCATTTGCTCACAAAATTTTCCGGCGAACGAAAGGACGAATATCCGACGCCTCATTCGCGCTGGGCCAAGGAATATCCATTCATGCCCGGAACTGAAATCCAGGCGACGGCTTTTTTAAATTTACTCCGCGGCGATTGGCTGGTTCGGTTATCCGCAAATTCGGAACTTGTGATTCTCCTTGTCTGCGGCGCACTTTTTGGATTTGGCCTAGCCCGCCTTCGGCCACTGGCAGCGACCGCCGTTTCTATTTTGCTCGCGGCGCTAGTCAGCATGTCCGCGTATCTGTCCTTCGTTCATTTACGAATCTGGTTTCCGTGGCTGCTGCTGATCGTGCAGATTTTTATAGCGCTGGCGTGGTCGGTGGTCCACAACTCCATACGGCTTTACGTTCAGAACAAGCTCTACGAGGCATCACTGGCGCTTTATTTGTCGCCCAAGCTGGTCAAAAAGTTCTCCACCAACAAGGAACTGCTCAAGCCCGGCGCCAAAAAGGAGACACTCACCATTCTGTTCACCGACATCGCCAACTTCACTTCCATCTCCGAAGGCATGGATTCAGATGATCTGGCGCGGCACATGAACAGTTATTTTGAGACCGCCGTCGCGCAGTGCATCCATCACACCGACGGCACGATTGTAAAATACATCGGGGACGCCATCTTTTCCTTTTGGAACGCGCCCGACCCGCAGAGCAATCATCCATTGCGTGCCTGCGAGGCAGCCCTGCAATTCCGCAATCTGCCGCCGCAATACATGAACGGCCAGTTGCTCGTCACGCGCATTGGCCTTCACACCGGCGTGGTCAACGTCGGCAACTTCGGCAGCACCGCGCGCGTGGACTACACCGCGCTGGGTGATAACGTCAATCTCGCCTCGCGCATGGAAGGCTTGAACAAATACCTCGGTACGATCGTGCTGCTGACCGCCCAGACTCATGCTGGCGTTGAAGGCCGGTTCACAACCCGGTTTTTGGGGGATTTCCGCTTGAAAGGTTTCGAGAAAAGCGTGGGAGTTTATGAACTGATGGGCGCACTGACCAAGGCATCAGATTTTCAGCAATTGCTGGATGCATTTTCCGGGGCACTGAAACTGTATCAACAAGGAAAATTGACTGAAGCCGAAACCGCACTCCGCAAAGTCCTGGAGATCGAGCCAAAAGACGGGCCGTCAATATTTTACCTTAAACAAATCGCCGGGTTGCGCGAACATCCACTTCCCGGTGATTGGACCGGCGAAGTGGAATTGAAGGAAAAGTAGTGCACCACCAACCTTGATTCACGTTTGCCATTGCCGCAGTTGTCGGCCAGACTGGCTGTTCAAGAATGAACAAACGGTTTTACATCACCACCGCGATTGATTACGTCAACGGCCAGCCGCATCTCGGCCATGCCTACGAAAAAATCGTTGCGGACGTGATCGCCCGGGCGCATCGCAGCCTGGGTCAGGAGGTTTTTTTCCTGACCGGCCTTGACGAGCACGGCCAGAAGGTCCAGCAGGCCGCCATCGCCGATGGCAAGACCCCGCAGGCTTATTGCGATGAACTCGCCGCCGACTGGAAGGCTTTCGCCAAAAAGCTGGAACTGACCAACGACGATTTTGTCCGCACGACCGAGCCGCGCCACAAGGAATTCGTGCAGGCCACGCTCGCCAAGCTCAACGACACCGGCCATTTCTACAAGGCGACTTACACGGGTTTTTATTCCGCGAAGGAAGAGACGTTTCTCACGGAAAAGGACCGCCTGCCCGACGGCACGTTTGACGCGAGCTACGGCGAGGTGGTCGAGTTGAAGGAGGACAATTATTATTTCAAGCTCGGCGCGCACCAGCAATGGCTGATTGATACCATCGAGGCGAACCCGGATTTCATCGCGCCGTCCTACCGCCGCAACGAAGTGCTCGGCTTTCTCAAGAACAACACGCTCGAGGACTTGTGCATCTCGCGTCCGGTGGCGCGGCTGAACTGGGGCATTCCCCTGCCCTTCGACAAGGATTTCGTCACCTACGTCTGGTTTGACGCGCTGGTGAATTACACCAGCATCGCCGCGGCGCATCCGGCGCTGGGTCTCTGGCCGGCGGACATCCACGTCATCGGCAAGGACATCGTGAAATTCCACGCGGTCTACTGGCCGATCATGCTCAAGGCGATGGGCCTGCCGCTGCCGAAACAAATTCTCGTCCACGGCTGGTGGCAGAAGGACGGCGCGAAAATCAGCAAGAGCACCGGCAACGTCGTGGACCCGATCGCCGTCATTGACGAATGGGGCCTGGACGCCTTTCGTTTTTACGTTTTGCGCGAACTCGACATCGGCCCGGACGGCAACTGGACGGACGCCGGTTTCCGCTCGCGTTACTCCAGCCGAACTCGCCAACGGCCTCGGCAATCTTGTCAACCGCTCGCTCTCGATGCTCAAGCGCTACCGCAACGGCGTCGTTCCGGCGAAACATGACGAGCTTGCCGCCGACGCCGCAAAGGCCGCGGACGAAACGCGCGCGTTGCTGAAGCAAAACCAGCTTCAGGCCGCATTGCAAAGCATCTGGGGACTCGTCACGCGCGCGAACCAATACGTGGACCAGACCGCGCCGTTCCGGCTGGCGAAAGACCCGGCGCAATCGAAGCGGCTGGACGAGGTGCTTTACAATCTCGCCGAGACCTGCCGCGTGCTCGCTGTTTTGCTCCGGCCATTTTTACCCGGCACCGCCACGAAGATTTACGCGCAGCTTGCCTTGACTGAAGCGCCGGACAGACTGGACGCCGCAATCTGGGGTGGATTGCCCGCCGGCCACACAATCGGCGAACCCTCGCCACTGTTTCCGCGCAAGGATGGAAAAGCGGAGAGCGAGGAGCGGGGGGAGCCGGACGAAAGGAGATAGAAGATGGCAGAGGGCAGCGGGAAGACTTTAACCACGGATGGACACTGATAAAAAAGCTGAAATGCTGAAAGCTGAAAGCTGAAAGAGTGTGGCCGCAAAAGAACGCAAAGAGCACATAAAGCTTAACCTGATTTGAGCCGACTGGCGTCGGCTGCTACAAAAGGAAAATGTTAAAAGCTCCTTCCAATGAAAGTCAGGGACTCGTGTAGCTCGTCTCTCCGAAAACCGCAATTCCAAAGACGCCATTTGCACTTTGGCGATACTTGGATACATTAAGACTATGAAAGTAAACATCACCTCCAAAGTATTGTTGCTGGCCATTTTGATACCGTTCGTCTTGTTCATTGCCGGTTGCAAGACAGCGCCGCAGGTGGATTGGAACAGCCGCGTGGGCAGTTACACCTTTAACCAGGCCGTGGCTGATCTCGGCCAGCCGAGCAAGCAGGCCACATTGGGCGATGGCAAGAACGTGGTGCAATGGATCACGCTTCACGGCAGCAACGGATTCATAGCCGGCAGCGGTTCCGCCAGCGGCAACTACGGAATGGGCACCGGACAAACCGTCGGGCAAAGCTACAAAGACCACGTACTGGAATTGACTTTTGGAACGGACGGAAAACTCGTCTCGTGGGCAAAGAATTATTAGGCTGGAAGAACTTCCATCGCAGCCGATGTGAGACGGCTCAAAGTTTTGCAGGCCTATCGCCAATGCGCACCCACCCAGACGGAGCCGCCATGGTGTCGGATCCAGCGCCCGCGCACCCAAACGGCACCCGGATGCGGGCGCGGTCCCCAGTGGCCTCCAACCCAAACCCAGCCACCACGCCATTCCCACGCGCCGCCAATCCAAATAAACGCCGGATCGGGAGCAACGGGAATGACCTCGACTTGCGGCGGCGGCGGTTGGCCTGGATTTTCCACGACGACTTCGCCTCCCGGCCCCGTTGCCGGTTCTGTGACGGTGACCGGCTGGGCCGGCCGTTCATAAACCACACAGCCTGCGAGCAAGGGGAGGCCAGCGGCGATTAACAGTATTCTTGTCAAAATCAGTTTATTCATAATCTGTATTTTGGACGTGACGGTTTGCCGTTTTGTTCATCATTAACTAATATTTTGAAAGCACATCAGGGGCAAAGTATTTCAGCGGTTGACGAGATTTGAAAAACGCAACGCCCGTTCAGTGACGGCCTTGCTTGGATGGTCCACCTCCCAAGGGGCATTCCACAAAACATAAAACTCGAAGTCAGTTGCCGGACGCTTGTGGGTTTTCAAAAATTCCTCCAGGCGTGGCTTCATGATTTTCCGCGCTGCCGCCAGCGCATCCTGCATATTCTGTGCGTTTCCGCCGGGCCAAAATTGTGATCGAATTTGAAAGCGCGAAACCTCACCACCGGAGCCTACCGCAAAGTCGTTATCACCACTTTCAATCATAGAAAGCGCCGACCACCGATCCATCGCCGGGGCGGTTAGACAAACCATGGCCAAACAAAAGATGCCAAGAGTTCTCATGTCAACCTCGTCTCATTTTTACATACAAACCTGTCGTATACAAACCTGTCGTTTAATCCGAAAGGCACGACAGCCCGCCACCCGAAACAAGAGGGAGCGCGGGTTGGTTTGATCACTTCCGCGCTCCCATAGTTGTTCCAGGGTTAAATTGTTATTTAGTTTAGAGTTTAGAACCAGAACCGCACGCCGATGCCGCCGGTGATTTCGCCACGGATGGCCGGTGCGACATCAAGAGCCGGACCGATTTCCGCAAAAATGTCCAATGGTGCATTGTCAAAAAGATACGACACACCCACCGGCAGGCGGATGCCCACCTGATTATCCTCGCCGTGATTGCGGAAGCGGGCCAGTCCGCCGACGCCGAAATAGACTGGCAGACGGCCCCGGGAGACCGGCAGCAAGTCGTAGTTATGCCACAGGACGTCGCCATGTACATACAGGTCGGTGTTGTCGCGATCAGACCAACCCGCCGCACCATCAATGGCCAAAGTATCGTTAAAGAAGTATTTTGCCGATGCTCCCAGAGGTTCGCCCAATACGATGCCGACGCCGAATTTGCCCGTCATGTCATCCATGGAACGATTCATTGATTTTTGTTGTGCGCCGGCGGTCATGGTGTTGGTGTCTGGCGCTTCTTGAGCCAGGGCACAAAAGCCTGTGAACATTGCCAGCGCAGTTATAAAGTTCATTTTTTTCATAATTGTCTCCATGGATTTGTGTTTTCGTCAGATTCGTGCATCGTCGGCGGAACGTAATGAAATTCGGACGGGCGCCCCGCCAGGCGCGCAATGCGAACATCATCCGGTTCATCCAAAAGGTCTCGAATCATGGCAATCAACTTTTGCAAATCGAGCGGTTTCTCCATCAATGCCCCGATGCCTGCGGCAAGCGCTGTGAAGCGCTGGTTGGGGCGTGCCGTGATTACGATAACGGGTAGAAGGGGATGTTTTGCAGTGAGTTTTTCGAATGTGTCCCATCCATCCATGCCCGGCATATTCAAATCCAGCAAGACAAGATCGAAATCCGCGTTGCCGGCAAATTCAAGCGCCTCGGCGCCACTGGCCGCAGGCGACACGTTGTAACCTTCCCAAGTCAGAACACGAGCGAGCATCTGCCTGATGGCTGGCTCGTCATCCACCAAGAGGATTTTCTCCTTCAATCGTGGCAAAGTTTTTGATTGGGCTTCGGGTAAAGGTGATTCGAGCAAGGCGTTCATAATTGTCTCTTTCTCTTCAAACTTGTTAATTGTATTTGCCGATTTGGCACAGCCGGTTTTGTTTTTTACGTGCCGGGCTTTCAATAGCGCGAAGTGTGCCAACTCCTGAAATCCATGACAGGCGCTGGTTTTCAGGGTTTTTTCGATTGGAGGCGTTTGAATGTCACGACGGGTGGTAACTTGTTTTCCGAAGCTGATAATTGTCTAACCACATTGCGACCATCGGTTGAAAATATGCCAAGCAGTCTATGAACACGGATTCTTTTAACCGCATATAGACGCTAATTGTTAACCACCCGCATAACTGCCCGCCCTAACTTGCATTTGCTGTTCAACCTGCTTGACCGGGCAATTGTCTCCGGCTTTAATTGGCTCGATTTCCATCAACATCATGAACGCGAAACATCGGCCTTTGCTTGCACTATTCCCGTCAATTGTCATTGCCATCGTATTAACCGGTTGTCACACGACCGCAGCCGAGTCGCCTTCGGCGACTCCTTGCATGGCACAGCTCGACCGCTTTACCGCCCCGGATGTACCGGCGATGGGTCCCGCTGAAATCGAGTCGCTCGCAGGCAAATGGACGAATGCGCCCGCGCCAACCGGTTTGCCCGGCAACGGCCTTGCGCAACATCCGATGCTCTATGTAGGCGAGAATTTCACCAAGATGTTCCTCGTCAACGATGGCAAGGTGATCTGGACTTATCAGACGGGCAAGGGCTACGAATATGACGACGTATGGATGCTTTCCAACGGCAACATCCTTTTCACGCGGATGCAATATGTAGCCGAAATCACGCCGGACAAGAAGGTGGTGTGGCGTTATGACTGCAACAACAGCACGAACACCAATCACACGGAAGTCCACACCTGCCAGCCCATCGGATTGGACAAGGTGATGTTCGTCCTGAACGGCATCCCGCCACGGTTGATGGTCGTCAACACCAAGACGGGCGAGGTGGAGGTGAACCACGAACTTCCCTACGGGCAGGCGCTCAATCCGAAAAGTATCCACGGCGAATTCCGCCGTGCGCGCTTCACCGCGCAGGGAACTTATCTCGTCTCCTATTTGAGCCAGAGCAACGTCGTGGAATTCGACAAGGATTTCAACCAAATCTGGAGCTATCCCATCCGGTCGCCGTGGGCCGCGCTCCGGCTCAAGAACGGCAACACACTCATCACTGACGAGCACGACAGCCTCACGCGCGAAGTGAATCCCAAGGGGGAAACGGTCTGGGAATTTGATAGCACCGACCTGCCGGAGGCTTACCGCTTCAACCAGGCGCCGCAAAGCTGCACCCGACTTGCCAACGGCAACACCATCTTCTGCTCACGTGGCGGCGCTGGCAAAGGCCCGCAGCTCGTCGAAGTCAACCCGGACAAGAAAGTCGTCTGGGTGTTGCAAGATTGGCAGACGCTCGGTGACGCCACTGCCGTGCAGATATTGGACGATCCCGGCATCCCGGAAAATCCGGGCGAATCGGAGCATTGAACATCGAACGAAGCGGAAAGCAGGAAGAGTTTAACCGCTAATCCACGCTAATAAACGCTAATTGTTAACCACGAAAGACACGAAACACTCGAAAAACTTTGACGCGGATTGTTCCAGCCGCAAAAAGAGCCAACGAACACAAAACAATCAACCACGGATGGACAAGAAAGAGACAAGGGACTACAGGACTACTGACCACAGACTTTTAAGCACGGATTCTTTTAACCGCTAATCCACGCCAATAAAAGCTAATCGCGCGGAATTGTTAACCGCGAAAGACGCGAACCACTCGAAAAACTTTGACGCGGATTGTTCCAACCGCAAAAAGAGCACAACGAACACAAAACAATGAACCACGGATGGACAAGAAAGAGACAGGGACTACAGGACTACTGACCACGGACTTTTAACCACGGATAGACGCGGGTGAACACGGATTCTTTTAACCACGAAACACACGAACCACACAAAATAAACTGAACCTGAACATCCAACATCCAACGTTCTCACACTCAAGGTGTGGAGTTGGCAATGGCAACATTCCAATGCAGGTTCCAGTAATAATTCCGGAGCGTGGTGATTTTCGCGAATTCGACATGGCCATCGTTCATTCCGATGTTGATCCCGCCCCTCGGCGTCAGGGATTGCCAGGTGCCGTCGCTATCCGCGTTTGGCCCCGCCGGCCTCCCGCCGTGCCGGATGATGGTAACGCGCCCGAACTCCGTACCCATCATGCCGTTTGAACCGGCGTATATATCCTCCGCGGGCGGGTCGGTTTCCAATGGCCAGGCATCGCTCCAGGGTCCATCCATGAGTACCGGCGTCTGCGACGGCATTTGAACAGCCGCTTCGTTTGAAAAATAATTTGTCGCGAATTCCGGCTCACCGTCGCTGGTCGCCCAGTCGGTTTGATCATCGGGTGTGCCTCGTGGAACGTCGGCATAAAACCAGCCGTTGTATAGATAGCTGCTGTTGATGGATTTTCCATTGAGGCAGGTGCGGATGTAAGAGCGGTCGGCGGTGCCGAACAGGCCGAAAGGGCCTTCATTGCCGCTGGTTCCCGGGCTGACCGGCGTGCTGGCGGTGGGGCAAAGCAGCAAGGCCATTGCATTGGTGAGGGACGTGGACCGATAAATATCCGGCACCAGCGCGCCCAGCCATTGGGAATCGGGATAATCGGGATCGGCCCCGCGTGAAGGCAACATCCAGACTCCGTCATGCTCGTCTGCGAAAATGACATTGGCTGTGATCAGTTGCTTGAGATTGGAAAGGCAACCCGCCTGTTTCGCCTTGAGCTTCGCGCTCGACAGGACCGGCAGCAGCAGCGCGGCGAGAATGGCGATGATGGCGATGACCACCAGAAGTTCAATCAAGGTAAAGGCGCGCCCCTTTCTACGCCTTATGCTGGAACTGATGGTTTTCATTCCGGTAATGGAGTCTGCGCGCTTTGCGCGATTTTGTCCATCTTCGCAGCATCTGAAACATTGGACAAGCTGGGAGCGCAGAGCGGAGAGGAAGGAGCAGAGAACTGAATTTGAACATCCAACATTTACGCCGAACGTCGAACGTCGTGCCCTACAACCAAATCAGGACATTGCCAATGGGACAGTTTGGCTTTGACGGGAGGGTAAAGTTGTGGAAACTTCCAGTGATCATTGGTTTGAGGCTCAAGACCAATCCCTGTTGTTAATGAAAAAAATTATCCAATGCGCGGTTGTAACGCTGCTGGTCTCAACGGCCTTTGCCCAGCCGTACTCGATCAGCTGGTATAAGATTGCGGGTGGCGGGGGCACCAGCACCGGCGCGACTTATCAGGTGACCGGCACCATTGGCCAGCCGGATGCCAGCGCCGCGATGAGCGGCGCCAATTATTCCATAACGGGCGGATTCTGGAGTTTGATTTCCGTGGTGCAAACCGCTGGCCTGCCCAATCTAGTCGTCACGCATTCCGGCAACAGCGTCATCATCTCGTGGCCCGCCACGGGCAGCTACACCTTGCAGCAAAACGGGAACCTCTCCGCCCCGGCAAACTGGGCCACGAGCGGTTATTCCATCAGCACCACCAACGGCACGAACAGCATCACCATCACTTCGCCGGCGGGGAATTTATTCTTCAGGTTGTCGAATCCGTAAGACGCGGCGCAAAGCTGCTAAGAAGGCAGTTCAACCACCCGCCTTCATCTGATTTCGGCGCAGCAGGCGGATGGACACGGATGAACACGGATTATCAACCGCTAATTTACGCTAATAAACGCTAATCGTTAACCACGAAAGACACAAAACACACGAAGGATTTAACGCAAAGACGCCAAGAGGCCAAAGTTGCAAAGAAGGCATTTTTAACCACCCACCTCCATCTGATTTCGGCGCGGCAGGCGGATGGACACTTATAAACACCGATTTTTAGCCGCTAATTTATGCCAATCGCGCGGATTTAGTCAATGCTCTGACCGCTGGGCAGGCGGGACGCCTGCCCTAGCGCCTGTGAATAAAATGTGAATAGAAGTTAACCTGTTCGACACATTCCCGTAACACGTCCAAGGTAGCCTGTCATTGTCCGACCAGATATGAAAAAGATTCTCATCCTAACGGCCGGATTCGGTGACGGACACAATGCTGCCGCCCGCAGCCTCCGTGACGCCATCGAATTTCTGGATGAAGACTCGCGCGCGGAAGTGCTCGACCTCTTCGCCGACAGCTACGGCGCCTTTAACACCCTCGCCCGCAAGACGTATCTCGGCATGGTCCAATACGCGCCCAGCCTCTGGGGCGGCATTTATTCGATGCTGGAAAATCCCTTCGTCGAGAAACAACTCGGCAGCTTCACGCGGCTCCAGACGATGCTGGAAAAAATTCTGCACGGAGACCCAGCCCGATTGCGTGGTCTCCGACCTATCCGATCTACGGCCACGTCATCAAAAAGATTTTCGCCGGCCACGAACGTCCCTTCAAGTTCATCACCGTCGTCACCGATTCCATCACCATCAACTCCGCGTGGTTCCGCGCGCCGAGCGATTATTTCTGCGTGGCCAACGACGCCTCCGCCGATGTCTTGATCAAGGGCGGCGTCTCGGAGAAAAACATCCAGACGCTCGGCTTTCCCGTCAACCCGATTTTCGCCGACAACCGCTGACACGCTTCCCCAGCCCACTGGCAACGAACCGCGCCGCGTCCTTTACATCATCAACACCGGCAAGAAAAAGGCCGGCAAAGCCGTTGACCGCCTGCTCGACCTTGAAAACGTCCATCTCACCATCACCGCCGGTCGCGACCCCGAGCTGCGCGCCAAGCTCATCGAACGCACCCGCGATTTCGGCGACCGCGTGAAGGTGCTCGGCTGGACGAACCAGATGCCGGAACTCCTGATGAGCCATCACCTCGTCATCAGCAAAGCCGGCGGCGCGACCGTGCAGGAAGCCATCGCCGCGCGCTGCCCGATGATTGTCAACCAGGTCATCCCCGGACAGGAGGAGGGCAACGCCGAACTCATCACCAAGTTCAACCTCGGCGCCGTCGTGGAGAAGAACAAGGAAGTGGCCGAGGCCGTCGAACTCGCCTTTGAGAAGCGCGCGACGCTCTGGCACGAGTGGCGGAAGAACCTCAAGAAAATCTCCCGGCCCGACGCCGCACTGCGCATCGGCGAACTCATCCTCGAAGCCGCCGACCACGACCAGCCCGGACGCAAGGCCGTCAAACTGTTTGAAACCGCGCCCGACCGCGTCATGCGCCCCGCCCGTTCACGGCCAACGGCGCCAGCCAGCCGCAGATGCTCCTTTGCGATTTCCACATCCACACCAATTATTCCGACGGCAAGCTCGTCCGTGCCGGAGGTGATTGACTTCTACGGCGAACGCGGGTTCGACTGCATCTGCATCACCGACCATCTGGCCGACCCGAAACGGCTGCTCGGCAAACTCGTCCGAGCTGACCAACATGACGCTCGCGCAGGAACAGGTTGGCGAATACTTTGCCGTCATCGAACGCGAACGCCAGCGCGCGTGGCGCCGTTACAAGATGCTCGTGCTGACCGGCATCGAGTTCAACAAGGACGGCTACACGCGCAAGACCTCCGCGCACCTGCTCGGCATTGATCTGAAGGCGCCCATCTCCGCCGCGCTCGACATCCCGGACATCATCGAACAAATCCATCGCCAGGGCGCGTCTCGCCGTGGCCTCGCATCCGCACATCATGAAAAGCGAGTGGGGCAAGAACACGCTTTACCTCTGGGAAAACCAGGAGAAATTCGCGCCGCTGCTGGACGCGTGGGAAATCGCCAACCGCAACAACATCTTCAACGACATCGGCCTCAAGCGCCTGCCTTTCATTGCCAACAGCGATTTCCACAAGCCCAAGCACATTTACTCGTGGAAGACGCTCATCCATTGCCGCGAAAGACCCCGAAGCCATCAAGGAGTGCATCCGCCGGAACGAACACGTGGCCATCACACTTTACCGCGACTTTGCGCCTGCTGTTCTCAACTCTCAACCATCAGGTTTCAGCCATCTGACACAGGACCGGTTGCCGTTGCAGGCGGTCAATCATTGAGGCGGGGAAATTCGGCATTCGGCAATGCAACTGCATTTCTCTCGTAATCTTTCAATACCGCAGCATTTTCAAGACAATCACGGAAACTACATCCGCTGCGACGAACACATGGCCATCACCCTTTATGCGATTTTGTGCCAGCCGCCGTCAACACAACTTTTAACCAGTTGAAACCGGCCTACTGCAATTGGAGAAGGTAAAATAACCGCGGCGAGTCCGGGTCGGCGAGATTGGTGAAGTTGAAATTGCCGTAGGCGTCAAACGTATTGGTGGCAATCATGGTCCACTGGCCCAATGGCAGGGCCGCATTGATCGAGGCCAGAATGTAGTAATTGGCGCCGGGAATTCCACCCGACCCGCTGAAGGCCAGCGCGCCTTGGTTTATCGTGACGTTGCCGATGGGCGGTGGCGGCAGGATGACAATCTCGCCAACGGCCGTCAACACCGTGTCCCCCGGCTGATAAACCGCCGGCGGATTCGTCCTCACATCCTGCACGGTGTAGAAAATCGTATCGGCGACAACATTGGCGTTCGTGTAATAGATAAAATTACCGTCTGTGCCCACATTATTGACGCCATTGGCGCTGCTGGAATTCACGCCGGCCAATTCAACCGGATCGCCGTCCGGGTCGCTCCAATTGCTTGCCAGATTCGCAACTGGGATTGCCTTCGTGCTGCCCGTCCGGTAAAGCGTCACCGTTCCCGCCGACGGGGAATGATTGTTGGCAAAGGACAAGACCAGCGAATTGCCGTTGGTGCGGATATAGAAGTAGCCGCCGGCGAGATCGTTTTCGAACTGCGAGCTGTCCACATTGAATTTGTTTGCGCTGAAATTGGTGATTACGCCGACAGCCGTGGCAATCGTCCAGTCGTAATTCGTCGCGTAGTTGAAATCTGCCGCATTGCCGGGCGCATTGTTGGCGAACGATTGAAGCTCGATGGTAAACGGATTCCCGTTGTTGGCCTGAATATTCAAGAGGCCGTTCGCCTGCAGAAAATCCCAGCCGGTGCCCGGCGCGCCGGTCGCATCCTGAACCGCCACGACGTAAGTTCCGCCAGCGCCCAAAGTCGTCAGGCCGCTGTTGGTGGTGGCGCCGATGCCGTTGACGCCGGGCGAAATCGTGCCGTTCACAATCAAGCCCGGCGCGCTAATGAAAGCATCACCGGCAAGCGTCCCGTTCGGAGCGATGGTAATCGCGCCAGCGCTGGAAATGGTCGCGGCGTTTTCGAGCAAGGCGCCGGCGGCCGCGCCCACCGCACCGATGCTCAAACTGGAAATGCCCGCAAGGCTGCCGGCAAACGGATTGCCCGCCTGCAAATCCAGCGTGCCGCTGTTCAGATTGATGGTCGAAGTTCCGCCGCCGCCGGCAATGTTGGTCGCCTCAACCGTGCCGCCGTTCAAATTCAATGTCGCCTGCGGGAAAGCGGTCTGTCCGGCGACATTTGCCGCCTGGGCCAGGAATAAATTGCTGTTGATGGTCAGCGTGCCGGAACCGTTGACATTGACGACGCCGATGGCCGGGCTGTTCGAGCCACTCGGATAGGTGAACCCGACGGCGAGCGTGTTGGCGTTGATGGTTCCATTGTTGAAAGTCAGCACGCCCGAACCGCCCACCGTGCTGTTGTTGCCGCTCCGTCCGCGGCCGACGCATAAATAATTGATCATCGCGTCCACCGTGCCACCAGTGAAGTCGTTGGTCGAAGGCGCGCTGTTCGCCTGCGCGCCGGCGGAGCCGTCGCCGATCACGTAAACCCCGACGCGCGTCGGATCGCCGTTGGTGCCGCGGATGTAAACCGACGGGCTTTGATTCAGGAAAGCGGGATTGAATGCCATCAGCGCGTTTTTGTCGCCGCGTCCGATTGTCGCGTAATCCATGAAGAGGCTGTTGTTGATGCCGAGATAAAGCTGGCTCCCATTGCCGAAGGCCGAGCCGTTGTGGCCGATGTAGAGGGCGGGGTTGCCGCTGCCCGGGCTGCCTGTGTTGGCGCTGTCGCTATAACCCGCCGTGTTCAGCGTCAGCGTGTTCACCTTAGCCAGGTAGATGATGCCGCTCGCATGATGGAAACTGCCGCTGCCTTCGACGCCGACCCTGATCTGGGTGCCGTTCATGGCAAGCGTGTCGAGGCCGGACAAATCAAGCACGGCATTGTTCGACGGGCCGTTGGCGGCGTCTTGGCTGACAGTGAGTCCGCCGTTCGTGATTTGCAGGGTTGCCCCCGTTCCGCTTACGGTCAGCGTCGTGACATTGTTGTCGCCGAAAAGAAACTGGGTGAAGCCGCCGACCTGCATGTTGGTGAACACCGTGAGCGTCGCCCCGTTGGCGATCCCGATGTTGTGATAAACCGGGCTGGTGCTGGCGGTGTTCGCGAAATCCATCAGCCCGCCGATGGCGAAACTAGTGTCCACAAGGTCACTGATGTTTGCCGGATTCACCACGCCGGAACCGGGTGCCGTCGGCGCGGATGCGGTGACCGCAGCGGCATTTGTGAATATCAATGTATTGTTTGTGCCGGGCGGGCCGTAGCCGCCGACGGTCACGTTGGTCCAGTTCTGCGAGGTGGACCAGTTCGTGTCCGTGCCGCTGGCGCCGGTCCAGACAAGTGTTCCCGGCAATGCTGCCGTCGCGCTGCTCACCACCAGGTTGACCCCGTAATTATTCGTGAGCGCCGCGTTGCTGCCGCTGATGTTCAGCACATAAACCCCGATCGGCGTATTGTTGCTTGTCGTGACTGTTAATATCGAAGTCCCGCTTCCACTCAGCGATGGCGGAGTAAAACTCGCACCGGCATTCGCGGGCAGGCCGCTCACGTTGAATGTCACCGGGCCGCTGAAGCCGGCGTTCGTGAAAACCGTCACCGTGAAGGCGGTGCTGTTGCTGGCGATGACCGTCTGTGAAGCGGGACTGGCTGACATGGAGAAGGACGGCGCTGCCCCGGGAGTGATGCCGGTAAGATTGAACTGCTGGCCTGCGGCACCGCTGTATGGCTGCTGGTCCAGTTGTGTGCCCGGCAAGATGGAGGGAACATCAAGAGCCAGTCCACTGTGGCGGTTGATCAGGCAATTAAGCCCGTTGCCCGCAGACATCGGCATCCATTGGTCATTTTGCCCGGAACCGAACGGCCACTGGACAACCAGCGCGCCGGCATTGGTCGAAGCCCCGCTGACATTCATGTCCAGGCCGCTATTTTTATTTCTGATTTGATAATAGCCGCTGTCGGTCGGAATCAACGCCCATTGGTCATTTCCCAATCCGCTGGCCGGCCCGATGACGACTGACGCACCGTTGGCCGTCGAGGCTCCCTGAACCAGCACGGCCAGCCCGCTGTTGCTGTCCTGTACGAACAAATTGCTGCTGACATCCGTCGAGTTGAAGAACACGGTGGAGGCGCTTGTGGACAGCGAGGTGCCGGACAGATAATTTTGCGAATAATAGTCCTGTGTCCCGTAAATGTCTGAATGGATGCTCGTGCTCGCGAGTATGTTGTTGAAAAAGAAATTGTCGGAACTAGTGACGATGTTGGTGCCGGTCGAGCCATTGCGCAGGCCGCCGCCGCCCAGGATGCTGTTGCAAATGACGCTGTTGTAGGCGGTCGGGCCGCGCGGCGTGGCGCTGTTGTTGTAGCAGCCGACGCCGTAGCTGCTGTCGTAGTTGCAGATGTTCCCGAGGATGCAATTGTATGATGCGCTCTGTTCAACGAACACGCCGTAGCGCGTGTCGTTGGTCAGGGTGTTGAACTTCACCAGGCTCACGCTGGTGGACGAGTCGCAATCCACGCCGTCCATTTGGACATCGGTGATCGTGTTGTCGGAAACGAGGGTCCTGATGCCGCTCGATTGCATCCAGATGCCGCGCGCCGAGCCGCCATTGATGGTGCAGCGCGTGAAGATGCGCGGCGTGGAGCCGCCGCTGACATGGATCACGTCCGAACCGCCCACGCGCGTGCTGTTCGCCCCGAAATGCTGCAACGTCACCGCGTCTATCTGGAACATCCCCACGCTGGAGAAATTGATGCCGTTGCGACCTTTGGACGGCGGTGTCGAAGTGCCGCCGTCAATAATCCCGCCGGAAATGGAGATGTAACTGGAGCTGGTCGCCGAGATCGCGCAACTGGCACTCGTCGAGGAATTGATCTGGATCGTCCCGCCCAAAAGGACGCAGGTGTCGTTGGAGAGCGTCAGGGGATTCGCGCCCACGGTGTAGGCGCCGTTCAGGTGGAGGACGATGACGTTGCCCGGGTTGGCCGCGAAGGCGGCGTTGTATTGGCTCTGCACACTGTCAATCGTCGTGGTAGCGCTGTTGGTGATGTCGGTGCGGCCCCTGCCGTTGACGATGGTGTTGGTGTGCTGGCTGTCAATCAGCGGCGGATAGAAATAATTCTGGCCGGAGGCGTTCAATGAACCCTTGTAGGCAACCACATCGTCGCCTGAACCGCCGTTGATAAAGTTTGTGAAGTTGCCCGCCGTGAACAGGTTGTCCGCATAGACGTTGCCGCTGCCGCTGGACTTGATTCCGGCGACGGAGTTGCCGCCCAGCGAATCCGATGCTGTCGTGCTGCCCGACCCGTCCAGCAGGATGCCCATGCCGTTGTTGTTGCAGGTGTTGTTGGCGATGTAATTGTTGCTCCCGCTGTTGAAATCAATGCCGGTGGTATTGGTCTCGCACGTATTGTTGGCCACGATGCAGTAGGCGCAGTTGCCCAGCCAGATGCCGACGGAGTTGTTATGGCAATTGTTGTCCACACAAACCGCCTGGGTGGCGTTCCAGATGCTGATGCCGGCGTGTCCGGGGCTGCCGGAGGCATCGCAACGGGTGACGGTCAATTCATTGTCAAAGGTGCCGCTGCCATTGCCATTCAACTGGATGCAGTCCGACCCGCAATTCAGGACCGTGACCTTGTCCACATTCACCCGGTTGTTCCCGGCCCCGTAGATGGCGTTGATGTTCGCCCCATCGCCGTTGAATGTGCCGCCGGCCAGCGACACGTTGGTGGCTCCCAACGTAACTTGCACCAGGGGAACCGTCACGGACGGGTTCGCCGCCTGGATGGTCGCGCCACTGCCCACCAGGCATTCCTGCGACCCCAGCACCAGACTGCTGCTGCTCACGGTATAAGTGCCGCCGTTCAAAAGAAGAATGACAATGATGGAATTGGGGTTGGCGCTCCGGGCATTGTTGATCGAAGTCTGGAGCGTCGCGATCGAACCGGAGGTGTCATTGATGGTTACCACGCTGTCGCCGGAAGGATTCTCAATGAACGTGCTGTTGGGCGCGGTATAAAGCATCCGGCTGGCTCCCTGCCCGGCAAATGAGGCGATTGCGTGGAATATAGCCAGCACTGCAACCACGGTCATGGCACGGCAAACATATCTTAAGAATGGCTTCACCCTGGAAAACGCAATAGCGACGGGTTTACAGGCTGGAGAAATCATCCTGGCTTTTAAGACGTGCAACATTATGGATTTGATCAACGTACTGTGGGAGAATTCTCTTGTCCAGCCGCGTGCAATGTAAAACGGGCGGCAATATCAAGTCAGGCCGGTTGCCCCCTAGTTAACCAAAATCCAGAAAAACACTGTTTCCCATTAATGGAGAAGCCCTGTCCGCAATGCAGTGTTGTTCAATACCATGCCCACGGAGGCGCGACGGGTGGCCAGGATCGGTGTGATGGCCATGTTATGGCGAGCGGCGGCGGTAGAAACGACCGGGATAATTGGTCCATTGCGAATCGCTGAAATAGGACGAACCACCTGTAAGTATGTTGGTATGAACCGGTTGCCACACGGGATTAAAAAGATTTGTGCAGGCTTCGATTACGACGGCTGAAATTTGAAAATTCATCCTTTAAGACTTAGGTTGAGACAGCAAAGGACCCGTGAGAAATATGGCCATCCATATTAAAATGCGTGACGGTTTAGTCGAGGCGACTTGTAGTGGAAAAGTTACCAGGGAGGATCTCCAGCAAGTGGCAGAAGCATTACAGGATTTAGAGTCGCGACTGGAAGTCACACCCGACCGAGTTACGGACATGTCGGACGCGGATTTCCAAAAATTGCGTTCCAGCGATTGGGTGGCTTTTGCGGAAGGTCGCTCAGTTGCAAAGCTCAAGAATAAAATAAAATCGGCAATAATCGTTCACGGGCCGGTTCAATTTGGCCTTGTACGTATGTTTATGTCGTACAATCAAAATCCAAACATTGAGTTTATGATTTTCAATGATTCAGCGAGCGCACATAATTGGATAAGCCGTCAACCAAAATCCTCCGATAAATCGAATGAATTAGGGTCGGGGTGAGAAAGGACGTTCATCCTTGCCGCGAAAGACCCCGAAGCCATCAAGGAGTGCATCCGCCGGAACGAGCACGTGGCCATCACACTTTACCGCGACTTCGCGCCTGCTGTTCTCAACTCTCAACCATCAGGTTTCAGCCATCTGACACAAGACCGGTTGCCGTTGCATGCGATAAATAGTTAACCACGGACAGACAAGAAAAAGACAAGGGACTACAGGACTACTGACCACGGACTTTTAACCACGGATTAACACAGATGGACACGGATTTATTAACCACGAAATACACAAAACACACGAAGGGTTTAACGCAAAAACGCCAAGAGTTTTTTAACCACGAAACACACGAAAGACACGAAATATTTTAACCGCTAATTTACGCTAATCGTTAACCGCGAAGGACACGAAGGATTTAACGCAAAGACGCAAAGAGGGCAAAGCCGCAAAGAAGGCATTTTATGGCGACTCACCCAACCGATTCTTACTTCGACACCTCCAATGGCACATAAATATCCGTGAACCCAAACGCCGTACGCATCCCCTCCAGACCATTCACTGCCACCAACAACGAGGGGGCCTTGCGCGCTTTGCGGCCGCTCTTCGGCAGCCATGAGTAGAACAATTCCTGATAGCCCTTGGCGATCGCCCATCTCGGACAATTCCTCGCCACCACATAATCGCCGCCCGCAATCGTTCGCACACGCACCAGCTTCGTCGGCACGTACTTGTCATCCACCGTCACACAGGTGTCAAAACGCAATTTCTCGGGCGGCGTGACCTTCGGATTATCCAGGGGCACGCCGATGAACAACGAATTCTTGCGCGGCAAGCCGTCCTTCTTGAGCCTCGTGGTAAAATCCAGCCATTTCCGATGCGACCCATCATACGGCCCCACATGCCGCATATATGCGACCCGCCGCGGTTCCAGCGTCGTCACTTCGATCTTCATTTGCTCCGCTTTATTCAGGGGCCGCTTTGGCTGCAGCGGCATATAAATATCCACCCGCCATTTCCCGGGCGCGACCCCCTTGAAGGTATCGACCCACACGATAAAGCTCGGCGCCGGCCGCAACTCCCGGGAACTCCGCGCGAGCCATTTGGCATACAGATACTGGTAGGCGTCCTTGATTTTCCCGACCGGGCAATTTTTCGCCACTGCATAATCGCCGCCGACGATGGTCTGCAACTTGACCGGCCTCTTCGGCTCATAGTCGCCATCCACCGTGATGCACGCATCGTAACGAAGCTCCGCCGCCGGGGTCACCGATGGGTTATCGTGCCCAATGCCGATGAACATCGAACGCTTGCGAATCTTCTTGTCCAGCCATAGGCGTGCCGTGAGGTCAAACCATGTTTTCCTGGTATCTTCGTATGGCCCGACATGCCGCAAATAAGCCACGCGCATCGGTTTGATTTTCCTGGTGATGACTTTCATAATTTTGGTTGTGATGTGGTTTGTGTTGAATGTAGTCAAAGGAACTCCCGGCCGAAAATGCACGCCTGATGGCGCGGCGAGAATGGCGACAGGCCCCGTCGCGCGGCGAAACTCCGTAGGCGAAACTCCGTAGGCGGCCTTGAACGACCGGGTGAATGCCTCATGCGCCTCGTAACCCGCGTCCAGCGCCACTTGAATCACCTGCTTCGCGCCCGACCTCAATTCCAGCGCCGCCCGCTCCAACCGCAGCCGCCGCACATGGTCCGCGATCGTCTCACCCGTCATCGCCGCGAAGACGCGATGAAAATGAAAACTCGAAAAACACGCCACCCGCGCCAACTCCTCCAAATCCAACGCTTCATCCAGATGCTCCTGGATATGCGTCAATACCCGCAAAATGCGCTCGTTATAATCATTCCATGTTGTCTTGTGCTTTGGCTGTGTGCCGTTCATCTGGACGCTAAACTAGCAAACGCCATTACGCGCCGCTTGACTAATCTTGCGGTTTTGCAACTTCGACATTTTTCATGTGCATAGGAAGGATTTAACGCAAAGACGCCGAAACTTTTTTTAACCACGAAACACACGAAAGACACGAAATATTTAACCGCTAATGGACGCTAATAAACGCTAATCGTTAAACACCCGCCTTCATCTGATTTCGGCGCGGCAAGCGGATTGCACGGATTAACACGGATTCCGTTTCAATCAGTGTAAATCAGTGAAATCCGTGTCAAAAAGCGTCAGTATTTCATCAGTTTGACTTTGACCATGGCGCCCTGTGAGGAAAGCGTCACGCCGCCGATAATGAAATTGCCGTTGCGCAGATATGTCCTCTTCCAATTGCCATTCTCGTAGGTGCCTTCCTCCACCAGGAGAAACTGTGCC
Organism: uncultured Verrucomicrobiae bacterium; assembly: GCA_963827815.1. Taxonomy (GTDB): domain Bacteria; phylum Verrucomicrobiota; class Verrucomicrobiia; order Limisphaerales; family UBA11358; genus UBA11358. The sequence continues at coordinate 101,858 of CAWHCL010000014.1, forward strand.
CTTGTGAATTCCGACCCCATTGACGGTTTGAAATCCACCGCCGCATCGAATCCCGCGAGCAGGAATTCATCCGGCCCCAGTTGCGCGACCAGCACCCGGCTTGCGGGAGCCGCCGGAGCCGTGGCCGGCGGGGCGTTTCTCGCAGGCGGATGGAACCGGACCAGAATGTCGTATCCGTCGAAAGACAACATGCGCCCGGTGATCGCCTCTTCCTCGACCGCCACCTTCAATTTATCCGTCCCCTGCAACTCCGCGATGACGGGTATCGCGGGCTTGAGCAGGCCAAACCCTGCCGCGATGTCCGTGAACTCCGCGCTCACGTCCGGCCCCGGCCCGGCGTCCACGCCGTAAGGCGTGAATCCGATGGCCGAGAAATCCGCCAGCGCGTAAAACAGGAAGCGCGGCGCGATTCCACGCCCGGTCTCGATGACATACAACGGATTGTCCGCCCGCGTGTAGCGCGTCAGGATTGTCCGGTAAATGATGGGCGACTGGTGATAAATATCCGGCCCGATCACGTCAATGCTGGGCGCCGCCGCCTTCCACAAATCAATCATGTGCGACTGCGGGCCGCCGCTGGGATAACTGTCGCCCGGCCGGTCGAACTCGGTCATCCGGTCATTCGTATCATAGCCGCCCATCCACACGTTCACGCAGGTCGGGATCGGATAGGCCTCCTTGCCGGCGCGCGCCACTTCGTTGATGAAGCTCGAAAGGTAATAGCCCGTGAACATTTCCTCCGCCCGCCCGCCGAACACTTCCTTCCATGTGCCCGGTTGCTTCTTGAGCGCGGTCACCAATGCCTCCGGCACCGGCCCGTTGAACAGTCTGGTGCTCTCCGCCGAATAGTCGCGCACCGAGCCGACAATCCCCGACTCATTCTCCACCTGAATCATGATGACGGTGTGGTCGGCCCCATCGAACTCCTTGAGATGCTGCATCAATGCCGCGAAGGCAGTGCGATCCGCCTCCAGGGTTGCCTGACCGTTCGGCGAGAGCGCATCAATGGGCCTGCCGCCATAATCCAGCACGCGCGGGAAACGTTTGGTGTCAATCTTCACCCAGGCGGGCACATAATCCATCGCCCCATTCTTGTAGGTGCCAAACCAGAGCGGGACGGCCCGCAGCCCCTGCGAACGCAGGCCGAGGATGATCTTGTCCAGGTCGCTGAAATCAAATGTCCCCTCCGCAGGCTCGATTTGCTCCCAATAAATGGGGAATTCAACCGTGTTCGCGTTGAGCGATTTGAGCTTGGGCCACACGCGCTCCATCCGGTCGGAAAAACCGATGGGATTGCCCACCTGCCCGCCGAAGATGATGAACGGCTTGCCGTCAACAATCAGATGCGTGACGCCGCCCTGCTTTTCGAGATGTGGCAGGTTTGCGTCCTGTGCGGTGGCGTTGAGGATTGTGCTGAAAGCAAAGGCAGCCGCGAAAAAAGCAATTGAGATTGATTTCATAATGATAAACGATGGGTTGAACGTGAGAACAAAGCCACGCCCGGCACGCGATGTCAACCGCGAAAGACGCTGAACAGGCTAAAAGCAATCCAGTTTAGCCGTGCAAACCGCCCTTCCGCTTTCAACAAAGCCAGATCATTGGCCACGGGCTTGATCAGACGCTCGCTCATAGTAATCCGCCACAACTTCTTTCAAATTTCCAAGGAGATCAACAGCTTGATGAACGCTCTCATACAAAGACCGGACGTTGACGTGCCTTAGGGAGGCGTGCGAACGGTTTCCTTGCCCATCGAACGGAAATCGGAAGGCATCAGACCTTGGGTCATGCTCTTGTATTAGACAAAAAAGTTGTTCCAACATTTCCGTTTCATGGCTGCTCAATGGAAAGTCAGCACCGAGAACATTTTGACAATTCTTTTTCAGTTGTTGCCATAATTTTGACAGGTCATGCGTTTTAAAACTTCTGTCCTTTATGAACCCTTTCTTTCCAAATGCCAAGTAGTGGCTCTGCCAGAGTATATCTTTTAAAATGAGTTCAATTGCCTGGCGATACAGGAAAACCAAAGGGGAAACGTAAACGTCCAGAAGACTGCGATCCTCGACAGTATCCTGAACCAACGCGTCGGCAGCCCGCACATAATAGTGACCAATTTCACAAAACTGGAGGTAGTTGCTAATGCACGCGTTGTGATACCAGTCCGGGTGTGCCTGAAAAGGGTTTAGTTTCGCTGGCTGGTTCATGGGATGGTTGAGTCCTGCTGCTCTATAAAATTTTTCTCCGCTGCCGTTTCAATCATTTCCACCCTCTCGACATTAAAAAATATATGTTCAACATCGTCGAACTCCGGCCCTGCTATGCTGGGAGCTTGGTCTGGCCCACCCGCCCGCATTGGTATGATAATCGGCCTAGCTGTGCCGACGAGCCGCACCCTGTCACCGCGCTTCAAATTGGTGATTATAGGAATCAAACTGTTTGGCTTTGTGTCATAGTTATAAGGGTCTGATGGATTTACAGAGAGAGTTTTCTCAATGTAGCATTTTTGATAAGAATCGCCGTTCTTATCATTTACCTGAAATCCTAATTCGCTTTCTTTAGACTCAATCCAGATGTTGTTAATGTCTTCATATTCGGCATCCATCCATCCTGCTTTTCTGTCAACTTTTTCTGGAAAATTATCAATCAGTTTTGCTGTAAACTCAATCCCTCCGGCACTTTCCATTTGTTTTGCTTCCGCGTCCAACCGCGCCTGCCTTTGTGCGACCTGCATTTTGAAAGTGTAAGCTTGGTCTTTGATTGAAAGGCTGGAAATCATCAGAAAACAATTTGTGCCGCCGGTTTTGACGACGAGTGTAGTTGTGCCGGAAGAAACATAATCGCCAGTAACCGTTTCGCCCGTTTTCAAAACCCAATTGCGCGGCTCGGCCACCACTAGCGTCACAAACGCGAAGATGCCGAGAAGACAAATTTTTATTTTCATGGTTTTGCCTTTGCATTGGGAATTCAAACGCCAATTGCCCCAATCGTCCATCCCAAAATGAACTCAGGAAAAAAATCATCCTCTCCCCAACCGATGAGGAGAAGATGTTCGAATGGCAGGCGAGCGATTGACTCACGTGCACATGCAGGAGACGGGTGCGCTCCAGTCGCTGTTCTGGTTGTTGCCGCCCAAGGCGCGGGCGACCGTCGCCTTTTTTCGGAATCCTGATTAAATCTCATACGTGTCCGCATTGCCGGCTGGGTTGCGACTGATTCGACCCACCCATTTGCCATGTTGCAGGCAGCGAACGATGCCCAGCAGTTCCAGCAACGTGGCTTTGCCGCAATTGCGCCATCGCGCCACTTCCGAGAAACGAAGTCCGTTCAGATCGCCCAACATGCGGCATTCTTTCCAGCCCAAAATATTTTGGAGGCGCATGGACAGGGTAAAACTGGAAATCGGCATCTCGCGCACTGCCACTGGTATGACAATTTGATCCGCCATGCAGCCGCGCTGGGGCAATGGCATGTATCTGCGGAACTCAGATGTTTCCAATGGGCAAACACCCGGCAACCTAAAGCCGCAGGCCCTGGGTTTAAGACCATATGGTGCCTTGAACCGGCATCCCGCCAGGGCGGCCTGTTCGGTGCGTTCTGATTCTTTCATGTGGATTCCTGTCAATTAGCGGGCGATGAGAGCATTAACACCGTCGCCCGCATGTTTTGGATATGCTGATTGCTGACAATCGAAAAATCTGCCTGTTGCCAAAATTTATCAAGAACAATTTTTAGACACGGATTGCACGAATTAACACGGATTCCGTTTCAATCAGTGTAAATCAGTGAAATCCGTGTCAAAGGTCTTTGCAGACGGCCCCAAGCGCAGCCCCGCCGTAACGCCTTCGAGGCGCATCTTCGTGAAACCACAACACCAAAAAACGGCAAATTCTGCCTATTTATCCCAAACTTGGCTGATTTTGAACAGGGGGCAGCTTGCAATGGAGCATTTACCTCAGTGTCTGGAGCATTTACTTCAGTGTCTGGAGCATTTCCTTCAGTGTCTGGAGCATTTCCTTCAGTGTCTGGAGCATTTCCTTCAGTGTCTGGAGCATTTCCTTCAGTGTCTGGAGCATTTACCTCAGTGTCTGGAGCATTTACTTCAGTGTCTGAGTCATTTACCTCAGTGTCTGGAGCATTTACTTCAGTAAATGGAGCATTTCCTTCAGTGTCTGGACCATTCGCGCCATCTTCCACCAATCAAGACACGTTCCTATATCCCCAATAGGCGATATAGGAACAATTGGTCGTGTTTCGGCGGGCGGCCCGGTGGCACAATGAGGAGCTTGGCGCTGAGGAACTTAGGAATGCGCTGGCACATAAAGTGCTTATTTTTACATCAGGGCTGGCGTTGGGTCTGGATATGCAAACCCGCCAGCGTATCAATATTGTCGGTCGTCAGAATGCATGTTATGAAGACATTATATTACAATCTGCGATTGGTATTCAGCGGCGATACGGTGTTGCTGGGCATCAGCATCATGGGCTTTCTGGCATCCGTGGCGAATGCCACGCAGTGGCCGGTGCTCCATTCCTTTCGCTTTTGCGGAATCTGCACGTTTCTTCTCAGCAGCACCTTCCTCCTGTTCACCGCCGTGGATCTGGCCAATCATGAGCGCCGGAAGCGCACGATCCTGGCGGCCATGTTTTTTCTGGCGACCGTCGTTGTCTGTTTGAGCGGCACACGCATCGTGAGTGACGCTGGACAATGACCGGGGGAAAAGCAGAAATTGGGAAAGTAGAAAGCAGAAATTTTAAATCAGTGAACATCGAACATCGAACATCGAACATCGAACATCCAACGTCCAACGTCGAATGAGGAGACTCCACGATATGGAGTTCCCAAGGGGGGCGGGGATTTTTAACCGCCAATTTACGCTAATAGACGCTAATCGTTAACCACGAAAGACACGAAGGATTTAACGCAAAGACGCCAAGAGGCCAAAGGCGCAAAGCAGGCAGTTTAACCACCCCCCTTCATCTGATTTCGGCGCGGCAGGCGGATGAACACATATGGACACGGATTTTTAACCACGAAATACTCGAAATACTCGAAATGAATTTGTTCTAACCGCGAATGAACGCCAATAAACGCGAATAGGCAGGGATTGGTTTTATTCAACCACAGATGTACACAGATTTCTGCTTTCAACACTCAACCTTCAACTTTCGACCATTCATCGCCCTGCCCTGCGGCCGAGGGCAAAACTGTTGTTCACTCGTGTCTCAATGCCTGAAGCGGGTCGAGCTTCGCGGCGCGTTGGGCCGGCAGCAATCCCGCCACCAAGCCGATGAAGGTGGCAAACATAATCACGCCCACCGCCAGTGCCGAGGGTGACGACAAAGAAATCGCCATGCAACGGAAGTTCCCGATACCGCGAATAAATGCGGAATGACCTGGTTTAGGCCCAGCCCGGCCAGCCAGCCGAGCAACAAACCGATGACGCCGCCGATGAGTCCGATGAAGCCCGCTTCCATCATGAACATCTGCCGGATTTCGCCCCGTGATGCGCCCATGGCCTTGAGAATGCCGATTTCGCGGGTGCGTTCGTAAATGGCCATGACCATGGTGTTGGCAATGCCGATGGTGGCCACGAGCAGCGCGATGCTCGCCGATGAGGGTGAACATCACGGTGATGGCGGTCACAATCCGGTTGGCCACCTCGACAACGATTTCCAGCGATTGCACCTGAAAACCTTCCTGCCGGATTTGCGCCGTCAACGCAATGGCGCGGGTCACGTCCGTCGAGCGGATGGTCACGAAGTCGTAGCCTTCGCGTTCGAGCGTGTTCGTGGAGTTGAACCACCAGTCCTTCATGGCGATGCGGTCGGCGATGGAGACCTGGATGTCGCGCGAGCTTTCCTGTGAAATGCCCTGCACGCGCAGCGGAAAACTCTGCGTCTCACCGCGCGAGGTGCGCAGGATGGCTTCCACGTTCTGTCCGATCATGCCGGCAAATTTATTGCTCGAAATGCCGAGTGACTGCGCGGTTCCCTGGCTTAAAATGATTCCGCCCGATTCTGGCAGTTCCAGCGAACCGGCGACGGGTTCCGGCAGCTCTTGAAATGAAAAATTCCCGCGCACCGGCTCCGCGCCGGTCAAGCGCACGGGCTGGTTGGTGCCGTTTGCATTGCAATTCCAGTCCGACCGAGCCCGGCAGGTTGACTTCGGGAACAACCTGGGTGACGCCGGACAATTGCTTCCAGCGGCTGACATCCTGCGCGGTGATGATTTTTTTGGGCGTGAACGCACCAAACAGATTGAAACCGGGAGGGCCGAATCCGCCGCGCCGGCCGCGCCGGCGGGAGTGACCGTGAGGCGGTCCAGGCCGATGGACGCGAATTGACGATTGATCTGCTGCCGCACACCGGAAGCCAGCGAAACCATGATGACGATGGTCAGGGTGCCGACGACCACGCCCAGCGAAGCGAGCGCGGAACGCAATTTGCGGCGGCCGACATTGGACAATGCCGTGCGAATCTGGTCCTGAATGGTCATGGCGTTTTCTCCGCGCGGCGCGTGGTTTCGATGTGCTGAATGCCGCCGTCGCGCAAATGGATGATGCGGTTGGCGCGCGCGGCAATTTCCGGGTCGTGCGTGACCATGATCATCGTCAGCCCCTGCGCCTCATGCAGGCCGCACAACAAATCGAGGACGGCCCCGCCGGTCTTCGAATCGAGATTCCCGGTGGGTTCATCCGCGAGCAGCAGCAAGGGACGGTTTGCCAGCGCGCGGGCGATGGCCACGCGCTGCTTCTCGCCGCCGGAAAGTTCGTTGGGCTTGTGCAGCATTCTCGCCGCGAGGCCGACGGATTCGAGCAAGTGCCGCCGCTCGCTCGCGCCGGGCGCGTTGGGGAACTTCGGCCAGCATCATGGGAGCTTCCACATTCTCCTGCGCGGTCAACGTGGGCAGCAGGTTGAAACTTTGGAAGATGAAGCCAACCCGCCCGCGGCGATAACGAACGAGTTCGGGTTCGGTAGCCGCACCGAGCGACAGGCCGTCCACGCGAACCTCGCCGCCGGTGGGACGATCCAGTCCGCCGATGAGATTGAGCAAGGTGGATTTGCCGGAGCCGGACGGGCCGACCAAGGCCGTGAATTCGCCGGGGGGAACCGTGAGATCGACGTCGGACAGCGCGGCGACGACGGTTTTGCCAACATTGTAACGCCGGGTCAGGCTACGAGAGAGAATCAGAGGTTCGCCCATGAGTTGATTGAATGCGCGCAGGGTCTGGTAATCCAGCCATGCCGTCAATGGCGGAAACGGGCAATATTTGCGCTTAAACCGCAAATGGACGCCAATGAACGCTAATCGCGCTGCCTTTTAACCACCATGGACACAGATGAACACGGATTTTTAACCGCGAAATACACGAAATACACGAAGGATTTAACGCAAAGACGCCAAGAGGCCAAAGCCGCAAAGAAAGCAGTTTAACCATCCGCCTTCATCTGATTTCGGAGCGTCAGGCGGGTGGACACGGTTGGACACGAATATTGTCTTCCGATTTCAACACTCAACCTTCAACACTCAACTTTCAATATCTCCCACCCCGGCAGGGGGCAAAGGACTTCCAAAAGTGAATTGTGCGACCCGAGGTTCCTGTGTTCGCGAGATGAATTCTTAGTCATAATTCGCAAATCCTTTGATTTGGCGAAGCCGGAATGGTTAATCTCCCGAACGCAGCCGTGCAACCCGTCATTGAACTGGATGATTTGACCGTGCATTTCGGCGAATGCGAGATTTTGAAAAGTCTCCGCATCGCCCTGTCCGGACGCATCATCGGCCTGCTCGGCCCCAATGGCGCCGGCAAATCCACCCTGATCCACACGCTGCTGGGTTTCTGTCCGGCAAGCTCCGGCACCGCAAGGATTCTCGGACATGACATCCGCGCAGAAGCGGACAAGGTCCGCACGCTGGTCGGTTACATGCCGGAAAACGACTCATTGATCGCGGACATGACGGCGGTGTCGTTTGTGCGGATGATGGGCGAACTGTCCGGGCTGGCCGAGGAAGCCGCGCTGGAACGGGCGCATGAAGTTTTGTTTTACGTGGGGTTGGGCGAGGCGCGTTATCGCCCATTGGGCACCTACTCGCTCGGAATGAGGCAGCTCGCGAAACTCGCCCAGGCGATTGTGCATGGTCCCCGGCTGCTGATCCTGGACGAGCCTACAAACGGCCTCGACCCAGCTGCGCGCACGCGCATGATCAAGCTCATCCATGACATGAAGGATTCGGGCGAGATGCACCTGCTGCTCTGCTCGCATCTGTTGCGCGACGTGGAGGAGACCTGCGAGGACGTGCTGATATTGAAGCAGGGCCGCATCGTCCATCACTCAAACCTGGAAAGCGAACGGCGCACGAACAAACGGTTTGTGGAAATCCAGACGCATGGTGACGACGCGGGTTTCGCCGAGGCGCTGACGGCCATCGGCTGCGAGTGTTTCGCGACAGGCGCAGGACGGTTCAAGGCCGTGCTGCCGGAGGAGTTTGAACTGCGCGAGATTTACCGCATCGCCGCCGGGCGTGATTTGCAATTGCGGCGGCTCAATTACCGGCGCGACACGCTGGAGGATATTTTCATGAAGGCGATGGAGGTTTGACATGGCCGTTCACAAACACACCTATAAAGATTACACAGGACCGCGGACTCCGGCCTGGTCGCGGTTCCTCGTCCTCGCGCGGTTTGGGTTCGCGCGGGTGTTTCATCTGAAGTTCCTGCTCCTCTTCATCATCGGCTGCCTATTTTATCCGCTCGTCTGCGCCGCCTACATCTATCTATCGCACAACGCGCCGTTTCTGGCGCTGTTTAGAATCCCTGCAGCGCAACTTCCCCACGTGGATGGCCGATTCTTCTACTTTTACAGCATCGTTCAAGGCGCCCTGGCGTATTTGTTGACGGCGTTTGTGGGGCCGGTTCTGGTGACGCCGGATTTTGCCAACGGCGCGATGCCGCTTTATTTCAGCCGGCCATTTTCGCGCTCCGAATATGTCGGCGGAAGAATCAGCGTCCTGTTGATTCTGCTTTCGCTCATCACCTGGGTTCCCGGCGTGGTGCTCTTTGCGATTCAAGCCAGCATCGAGGGATGGGACTGGACGCAGGCAAATATCTGGCTGGCCGGTTCCATCGTTCTGGGCCTACTCGTCTGGATTGTCGTCCTCTCGCTGATCGGGCTGGCGCTTTCGGCCTGGGTGAAATGGAAGATTGGCGCGGGCGCGCTGGTGCTCGGCGTCATCTTCGCCGGCGCGGGCTTCGGCACGGCCATCAACAGCCTGATGCGCACGAATTACGGCGCGCTGATTGACCTGACCCAGGTCGCCCACACCATCTGGTCCTACCTGTTCCGCTACGACACCGGCACCGAAATGTCCGTGTCCAGCGCGTGGATTGTCCTCGCCGTGACCAGCCTTGTCTGCCTGTGGCTGCTCGCCAAACGCATCCGGCCCTTCGAGGTGATCAAATGAGCGACAGCGCGAACATCACCCTCGACAACGTGTCGCGCTTTTATGGCGAAGTGCTCGGCGTCAACCGCGTCACGCTCTCGATTCCCCCGGGCATCACCAGCCTTGTCGGCCCCAACGGTTCCGGCAAAACGACGCTGATGAACCTGATGACCGGCCTTGTCCGGCCCACTTACGGACAAATCCGCGTGCTGGGCATCGCGCCGTCCGAACCGCAGAAATTGTTTCGCCTTGTCGGCTATTCCACGCAATTCGATTCTTTTCCCAAGGGCCTGACCGGATTTCAATTCATCCAATCCTTCCTCCGGTTTTTTGGCTATTCGTCGGAGGCGAGCCTGGAACTGGCGGGAAAGGCCATCGAACAGGTCGGCCTGACTGAAGCCGCCGACCGCAAAATTGCGGCTTACAGCAAAGGCATGAGGCAGCGCATCAAGCTGGCGCAGGCTATTGCCCACGACCCGAAGGTGCTCGTGCTGGATGAACCGCTGAACGGCCTTGACCCGCTGGTCCGCGCGGAGACGATTGCGCTGTTCCGGAAATTCGCCGCCGAGGGCCGGCACGTCATCGTTTCCAGCCATGTCCTGCACGAGGTGGATTTGATTTCAGACCGGGTCATCCTGTTGACGGGCGGTTACGTCGTGGCGGAAGGACAGATCCACGGCGTGCGCACGGAAATCCAGGAACATCCCATGCAGATTCTGATCCGCTGCGACCGACCGGGCGCGCTCGCCGCGCAGGGTATTCGAGCAGGAGCACGTCGTGGCCGCGCAAATCCTTCCAGACGGCAGCGGGCTGCTGGTGCAGACGCGCGACGCCGACCGAGTTTTACCGCCAGTTGAACCATCTGGCGCTGGAAAATATCCGGATCGAAGGCGTTGCGCCGGCGGATGACAATGTGAACTCCGTCTATCAATACCTGGTTGGCGGCGAGGAGGCGTCCAAATGAACACCTCCCCATGGGCGCAACTCCTCGCCATCATCCGGCTGGAAATCTGGAAGACCTTTTTCTCGCGGCGCGGCTTGTGGATTTATTTGTTCGCGCTCGCGCCGGTGCTGCTGTTCACGGCCAACTCCATTTACGCCCCGCGCGAACAGGCGCGACTGGCCAGAATCGCCGAGTCGCACCCGGTCGCCCTCACCAATTTGACCGCCATCACCCGTGGAATGAGCAACAGCATCGTTTTGGAAAATCTTGGCAATCCCTACCAGCAACGCATCTGGCGTCATCCCATTGAAGGCGGACGCATGAATGAACGCGGCTTTTACCGGTACACCGACGGCAAGAGCGATTTCACCTTCCATTTCTTCAATGGCCGGGTGCGCTTTATTGAGCGGAGCGATCCCCAGACACTGCCGCAGAACCTGCTCGTCTTCGCCACCATCTTCCGGTTTTATTTCCTGCGGCTGGCGGTTTTCTTCGGCTGCGTCGGGATTTTCACCAACCTGTTCCGCGGCGAGATGCTCGACAAAAGCCTCCACTTCTACCTGCTCACGCCCGTCCGGCGCGAAATCCTCCTGGCGGGAAAATATCTGGCCGGGCTGCTGGCCACGGTGGTTATCTTCACCGTCAGTGCCGCACTGCAATGGACGGCCATGCTCTGGCAATTCGATCACCAAGCCGTGGCCGATTATTTTTCCGGACCGGCCGCGGCGCATCTTCTGCCGTATCTGGGCGTGACCGCGCTGGCGTGCGCCGCCTATGGCAGCATTTTCCTGTGCGCGGGACTTCTTTTTCGCAATCCCATTGTCCCGGCGGCTGTCGTCCTGCTCTGGGAAAGCGCCAATCTCTTCCTGCCGGCAACCCTCCAGAAGCTGGGTGTGATTTACTATCTGCAATCCCTCTGTCCTCTCGCCGCCGCGCCGGACAGTTCCATGCCCGTGCCGCTCACGCTCTTGATTTCGGCCACCCCCTCCGCGTCCGTGCCGGTGGCGCTGGCTGGCCTCATCTTGTTCACAGCGGCTGTGCTGGTGTATTCCGGCGTCCAGTCGAGGCGGCTCGAAATCAATTACAGCACGGACTAATCTGTGATGCAGACTGCGGGATTGCGGAATAAACATCCTGCAAATCCTGTTTCTCCTGTCGGAAACTCCTATTTGCCGGTGTAGGAAACGCGCCACAGTGTGCCGTTGCCGTCCTCGGTCACGAGCAACGCCCCATCGTGCGCCACGGCCACGCCAACGGGCCTGCCCCAGACGCTGCGGCTGTCCACCACAAACCCGGTGAGGAAGTCGTCGTATTCGCCGGTAGGAACGCCGTGGTCCAGACGCAGGCGCACGACCTTGTAGCCGGTGCGCGCACTCCGGTTCCATGAGCCGTGGAAAGCATCGAAAATGTCCCCGCGATATTCCGCAGGAAAAGCCGACACGCCGTTCGTGGCCGTGTAAAAGACCATTTCCAACGGGGCCGAATGCGATTGAAACATAACGTCGGGGACGATGGCCACGCCGACAAGATCCGGGCGCTCGCCAGCGTGGCGGGGATCTTCGTGGTTGCCCATGTAATACCAGGGCCAGCCGTAGAATCCGCCCTCTTTCACGCGGGTGACATAATCCGGCACCAGATTGTCGCCCAAGGCGTCGCGCTCATTAGTCGAGGTCCACAATTCACCCGTGATCGGGTCCACTGCCAGTCCCACGCCGTTGCGGATGCCAGTCGCAAAAATCTGTAGCGGCTGTTTGCCTTCCGGGTCGGTCACAAGAATGTTGGCGCGATTGGCCTCGGAATCCCATGCCGCTCCCCGTCCGTGTTCCGCCTCCCAGGATTGGATGTCCGCGACATTTTTTTTGCTCATGGTTTCGGCGACGTTTGAGCCGGAGCCGACCGAGATGAACATGCGCTTGCCATCGTTCGAAAAGGCCACGTCGCGCGTTGTATGCCCGCCGGTGCTGTCGCACAAGTGCGGGACAATCATTTGGGCGTCGCCGCCCGCCACGAGATCGCCGCTGTGATAGGGGAAGCGAACCACCGAATTGTTGTTCGCCACGTAAATCCACTGCGGATTGTCGCCCGGCGGATAGAAGGCGATGCCGAACGGCCGATCGAGGCCGGTTGCATAAATCTGATTGTCGGAGGGAGCGTCCGCTCCGTCGGCGGCACGCAGCACGTGGATGCGATTGGCGCGCGTTTCCGCTATAAAAATATCCCCGTTGGGCGCCACACGCAGCAGGCGCGGCCCTGACAATCCCGCGGCAAACAAGCGGACCGCGAATCCCGCCGGAACGGACAATACGGCATTGGTCGGCTGCCGGACCGTCCGCGGATTGTTCCCGGACGAAATGGTGGTGTAAGGTTTGGGCAAATCCGCCAGCGTGATGTGATGTTTCACACCGGGGGCTGCATTGCGCCAATCGCCGGGGTCGTTTGTCGGCGAAGAAACGGGTGCCGGCGCCAGGGCGGCGGTCAAGGTCACGCCTGGCGGAATGACCAGGGTCGAAAGATAGGCAATCAGGTTGCGGCGATTTTCTAGGTCGGGAACGGGCATCGGCATAAGCGTGCCGGGAACAGCCAGCATCGGGTTCATCAGGAAATTGTCCAAGGCGGCTGAATCCCAGGTGATTCCCGAATTGCTCAAGGCCCTTGTGTAGTTGAAACTCAAACCCGTGCCGGCGCGACGGCCCACGATGCCGACCAGGCTTGGCCCCTGTTTCAAAATCACTGAATTGCCCGGCCCGAGGGTCGTGGTGTGGCAAACGGCGCAGCTTTGCTGAAAATAGATCAGTCCCCGGCCGGCATCACCCGCCGGCAAATCTTGGGCGGTGGCCTCGTTCCCCACGCCAAGACCGGCAAGAAACAGAATGATTGGAATCAGCGTGCGTGCGAGTGATTGCATAAATGATAGCGTTTGGTTTACGGACTTCTCTTAATCCACCTGTCTGCGTCAGAGGATAATCAGGGGGCGGTTGATGAAAAGAAAATTGAACAATGAATGAAAACGGATTATCATTATCGTCTCCCACCTGCTGATTCCCCCGCATTATGCAAATCCTATTTTTCCTGTCAGGAACGCCCCGCCTCACTGCGGAACAGCGCGGTAGGACTGCTGCGGGTTGGTTGGTGAATTGTAATCAATGTAAATGTAAGGCTGTGTTTGAAGGTTGACGTTTGTCAACTCCGTCCAACCGCTGTTTCCAAGGCCCTGCACGCTGTAATTGACACCGATGGGACCGTTGATGATGAGGCTTGTGAACAGGTCCAGAGCCGGCGTAGGCGGAGCTGCCGCATTTGTGACGGAGAGCAAGTAATACTGCTGCGGATTCGTCAGTGAGCCGTAGTCAATGTAGGTGTAAGGCTTCACTGGCAGTGTGAAGTTTGTCAGCGTTGCCCACTGGTTGCTGCTTTGGAGGGTTGCCCTGGATTGGAGGGTATAATTTGTGCCAATGGAACCGTTGATGATGAGGCCCACGAGGGTTCTCGTATCCGCCGTCGCCAGACTTGCCGTCGCGCTAGTCAGGGGGGCTGCCCCGTCGTTGATCGTGAGCGCGTAAAAACCCACCTTGGCGGGCGTGACATTGGTGATGGTCAGGGAAAGGCCGTTGGCGCCGGCGATGTTTGTGCCGTTGAAAGTCCATTGGAAGCTGGACGGCGGCGCATTGGAAACTCCCGCGGTTAAAACCACCGTGCCGCCGGAACCAACGGTGGTGCTGACGGGCTGGCTGATAAAGGCTGGACCCGGCACGACACGGTAGGATTGCGGATTCGTCACAGAACCGTAATCAATGTAAAAGTAGGATTGCGCGGTCAGGCTGACGCGCTCCAGTGTCGTCCAATTGCTGGCACTGCCATCATCCGGCAGGGATTGGAGATCATAGTTTGTGCCGGGAGCGCCGTAGAGGTTTAGAGCGGTGAACATATTCAAGTTCAGCGAGGCCGAATGTGCGGCCGCATTGGTGCTTGCGAGCCGGTAATATTGCTGTGGATTTGTCAGCGAACCGTAATCAGTGTAGGTGTAAGGCTGCGACGGCAGGTTGAGATTCGTGAGAGTTGTCCACTGATTGCCATTTCCAAGGGCCGGCGTGGATTGCAGGGAATAATTCGTGCCGATGGAACCGTTAATGACAACGCCAGCAATCGTTTCCATGTTCGCGATGGCCAGATCAATCGGCGCGCTCACAGCGCTTCCTGTCTGATTGCCAACCACGACCGAATAAAAACCAAGATTGGTCAGTGATACACTCGGGATGGACAGCGTGGCATTGGTTGCGCCTGAAATATTTGTTCCATTAAACATCCATTGATACACAAAAGGCGGCGTGCCGGAGACATTCACACTCAACGTAGTCGTGGAGCCGGATGAACTGGTTATATTGGGCGTCTGGTTGGTAATGGTTGGTGGAATCACGACCGGAATGAACGCCTCGTTCACCGCCACGGCGTTGGTGCCATTGTAACCGCCGATCACATAAATCTTCCCATTCCAAACTGCGGCAGCGGCACTGGAGCGCGACGTAGGCATGGGTGCGTCGTTGGTCCAGCTATCCGTGACCGGATCATACACCTGCACGATATTCGTATAATTTCCCAAGACATCAGCACCGCCGATGATATAAAGTTTCCCATTGAGAACCGCACTGGCGGGGCTCGAAAGGGCCGTCGGCATGGACTTTTTGGTCGTCCATGTGTTCGAGGCTGGATCATAGACATCCAACTGGGCTGAAATTTGCCCGTTTTCGGTGCCAACCACATAGAATTTATTGCTGATCACACCGAAGCCCGGAGCGGCATGGCTGGTGGGCGAATTCGCCAGTTGAGTCCATGTATTATTGGCCGGATTATAGACGTGCAGAAAATTATACCATCCGTCATAACCGTCCTCCGACGTCTGCACATATAATTTATTATTGATGACTCCGGAAGCGCCCTGGCCGCTCAAACCCGGATTGCCGTTCATCGGCGGAAAAATGGCCTTGCTGCTCCAGGCATTCGCCACCGGGTCATAAGCCCACAAATTATTATGAGGCAGCGCCGGATTAACCTGGGTCCAGCCGCCGGGCACATACAATTGGTTGTTAATGACATCCATCCCGTCACTTGTGTATCGGATGTCCGGCATGGCCGCACAACTGCTCCATGTGTTTGCAATCGGATTGTAGGCATAAAGAGTGGAAAACACCGTAGCCATAGTATAAGGATTGCCACCGTTATTGCCGCCAGCAACATAAAGAGTTCCATTTAGCGAAGCGCCGACCGAACCGTATAGTGCCACCGGCAGCGGAGCTTGTTCGCTCCAAATCCCCGACAACACCGGTCCATTATTTACCGCTTTAACGATGACAGTAAAGGAATTCGTCGCGCTCAATGGCGGCGTTCCGTTGTCCGTGACGCTCACAATAACCGTATTCGTGGACGGACTTTGTGCATGGGTTGGAGTCCATGTGATGACACCACTGCTTGAATTGATGCTCATGCCGCCGGGCGCGGAGACCAGGGCAAAAGTCAATGTTTGCGCCGGCGTGTCGACATCCGTTGCGGTGTTTGTGGCAGTGAGGAGGGTCAATTCGTTGACAATTTGATTCGTCGCGACGGTCAACATTGGGCGCGCGTTCAATACCTGCAGCGTGACGCCAGTGGATCCATAATTAACCCGCCAGGCGTCTGCAAATGGCAGGTTGGTGCTTGTGAAAACGCCTGTCTCCGAAGTATAGGCAAGCACTGCAAATGAATTGGTGGAGTTCGGTATGTAGCCTCCGTTAAAATTGGCGCCAACCGAACCGGCCAACGCTGCGGGACTGTTGGAAAGGCTGATCTGCCCAAAATTCGTAAGGCTATTTATGCCAAAATTCAACGTGCCGTTGGTTAAACTATAGTTTTCCAGGCTTATTACACCGCTCTGGACATTCACTGTCCCGGTGTTATTGAGATATACGCCGATTGAATTCGTGTCCGTCCCTGCACTCTTAAGCAGCGTTCCGGCGTTGTTGAACTGCTCGTTGCCGGTGACCGGGTAGAGACCCTGACCCTGATCACACTGGACGTTCCACAATCCGCCAATCTGATTCCAAATCTCTCCAAAATGGATGATCCCGTCGTAGTAAACCTGCACGTAACCGGCCTGCCAGTTCACGGTGCCGCTATTCGTTAGCGGCCCAAACAACCAAAAAATTCCGCCCCAGATGTTCAACACCCCGCCCGCACCAACAGTCAGTGCAGATTCCGAGTTCACAAACACGTTTGTCACGTTCATCCGGCCATTGACGGTCATGGTGGGTATCGCGGTAAGAATTACATTCTTGAATGTAAAAACTCCCTGGGGATTCTCCACTGCCGAATTGGTGACCGTGAGGTTGTGAGTGTCTGCATATAAAGTGTTCGTGCCGCTCGTTCCACCCAAAGTTAGATTGGCGATGGTCGCGTCCACGTCCAATGTAACCGTGTAAGTCCCGTTGGCCGTGATAACGGCGTTATCCGCGGGGCCGGGAGTTTGATTGGGATACCAATTCGTGGCGTCACTCCAATTGCCGCCGGCGGTATTTGTCCAAGTGATGGTCGTGGCGCGCGTAACACTGCCAATGGCGAGAACAGCCAGCACCGTGAATAACCAATTGAGTCTTGTTTTCATGGTGAATTCAGGATTTGGTGTTACCACGCTACACGCTATAGCAGCACAATTTCTGATACCTGCCATGCTACATACTTTTTGATTGAAATGCAAGTTGAAACATCGCCTTGATGATTGAAAGTCGTTGCAAGGCACGGAGCCGATTGCCGCCATCCTTGAAAAACTTTACGGATTTAGAGCGTTTCCATAAAACATGTAGCTTTACATGGATGGGCCGATGTGGCAGGGTGTCGGCATGCGAGCCATTCCATTGCCGGTCCGCGAACGAATCATCCACCTCTATCAACAGGGCAAAAGCACCGACGAAATTGCGGAGTTCTTTGGTTTCTGCGTTGCGGCCGTGCGCCGGGTCCGGCAGCAGTTGAAGGAACGAGGCACGCTGCAAACCCAAACACACCAGTGCGGACGCAAGACTCTATTGACCGCCCGCCGGAAAGCGCGGCTGCAACAACTGGTGGCCGAGCAACCCGATGCCACCTTAGCCGAGTTGGGGACACGCCTCGACCGCCCTTTTCGGACTTCGACGGTGGACTTATGGCTGCGGCGGATGGGCTTGACGTATAAAAAAAACGCTGCACGCCGCCGAACAGAATCGCCCCGACGTGGCCGCAAAACGGGCAGGTTGGCATGAGTCGCTGGCCAGGGAATCCCCGGCGCAGTTGGTATTCGTGGATGAAAGCGGCACCAGCACGCGGATGACCCGGTGGCGTGGACGCTCGCTGGCAGGTCAGCGGTTGGTCGCCCAGATTCCGCACAGGCATTATCAGACCAGCACCCTGATTGCCGGGGTGGGCTTGCGCGGAGCTTGCGCCCCATGGCTGTTTGACGGGGCCATGGACGGGGAGATGTTTTTGGCGTGGGTGCGGCAGGGACTGGCGACCATCCTACAGGCTGGCGATCTGGTCATCATGGACAATCTGGCCACACAAAAGTGGCCGGGGTGCGTGAAGCCATTGAAGCCGTCGGTGCCCGGCTTTTGTATCTGCCGCCCTATTCGCCGGACTTCAACCCCATCGAGAACATGTGGAGCAAGATCAAGCAGGCCTTCGAGCCTGTCGCCGCGCACCCAGACGGAATTGTTGGTGGTCGGCGGCCTGGCCTTCGACCCGATTTCAACCGCAGACTGCCTCGGTTTCTTTTTACACGCCCGTTACGCTACATAATTGTTGGAAATGCTCTAACTGGCGGAAGAATTCTTGCAGGGGGTGGAGGAAGGCCAAGGTCATGTTCGGTTCAGGCGCTAGCAATCCTCCTTGCTTCCGAGACCGGTAGTTGCTTTGCGCTTTAGCAAGGCCTCTCCGTGATATCGGGAAGGCGTTCGCCAGCGTGATCTACCGTTTCTGTTTGCTGCGATCCCTCGCCGCCAGTTCCTCCGCCGCTCGCATTCTCAAACCCGTGAACAGCGTGTCGGTGTCGGAGCTTTTCCGGGGTTTGTGGAGTGAAAGGGTGTCAATGCGCTGGAGCATTTTCGTCCTGTTCGCACAGTATAGCAGCGCTGTTTCCTCGGTGATCAAATCCTGTTCATAGGCCTTGATGAGGGATTGTTCAAACGTGTGCCAGCCGGAGATGCTGCCCGCCTCTATGATTTCTTCCAGACTGCGGTTTTCGCCTTCACCGAGCAAAATGGCTTCGCGTGTGCGCAGGCTGCTGCCCATCAACTCCGTGATCAGCATTCTTCCGCCAAAATTTGATGGAACAAGCCGCTGTGAAAGGATGAAACGCATCGCACCGGCCAGCCGTTCGCGCATCTGGGTTTCCTCGTCACGGTTGAACATGCCGAGGATGCGGTTGATTGTCTGCGGGGCACTGGTAGTATGCACCGTGCTGAAAACCAAATGACCGGTTTCGCCGGCGCTGAGCACAATCTCCATCGTTTCGCGGTCGCGGATTTCGCCGACAAAAATGATTTTTGGCGCCTGCCGCATCGCGGCGCGCATGCCGTCTTGAAATTTGTAAAAATCAAGCCCCAGTTCCCGCTGGCTGAACGTGGACTTGTCAGGTGTAAACAAAAATTCAATCGGATCTTCCAGCGTGAGGATATGGATGTCACGGGTCTTGTTGATTTCGTTCAGCATGGCGGCGATCGTAGTCGTCTTGCCCATGCCCGTGCCGCCGGTCACAAAGATGAGGCCGTTCTTTTCCTTGATGATCTCATGGAAAACCGGGGCCAAGTGAAGTGAGTCAAAGGTCGGAATCAGCGGCTTGAGGTGGCGCAACACCATCGCGTGATTTCCATTCTGGAGGTAAATGTTGACGCGAAACCTGCAAAGGCTCTTCAAGGTATAGGCGCAATCGCACGAGCCTCGTTCCTTCAAATCCTGCAGCAGCCGCTGGTTATTGTTGATGATGACCCCGGCCATTTCCTCAATGCGCGCACTGGTGAGCACGGGTTCAGACTGTCCGTCTACAAATGGCTTTAGGTTGCCTTGGACCTCCATCTGCAGTGGCCGGCCGGCCACAAAGAGCAGATCCGAAACCCCATCGGGTTGTTGTGTCATCGCCTCCAGCAAACTGTCCAGTTCATCTTTATTCATGTAAATGCGCCCCATCCATCCGGTCGTTTGAATACGCCTGTCACAAATTTTTGTCCAGATTATTTTGCCAGTTCTTCCCCTCAACCCCAGCACAGTGAGCCATAGCCGTTTTGCCAAGATTGACGGGATGAACAGCATTCATGTTGGTGTTGTGCAACAAAGGACAATCAATTGACAATATATGGCAAGCGAACCACTGAATCCCGTGCGATATTTGCACATATATAATCAAACACCAAATGAAAAATACCACGAAATCTTCCAAAGGATTCACCCTCATTGAATTGCTGGTGGTGATTGCCATCATCGCCATTCTCGCGGCGCTGCTGCTGCCGGCGCTGGCGGCGGCCAAGCGGAAGGCGAAATTGGCGCAGTGCCAGAGCAATTTTCACCAGATTACGATTGCGTGCAACATCTACGCGAACGACTACAACGATTATTTTCCGGTTGACGTGACGCATGCTGCCAGTCCCAATGTGATAAATGCCGCATGGTATACAAGGTATGTGGCAGCCAGCACGGTTGGCCACACAATCGTTCATTCAGGGTATCCCACTCCCGGCTCCGGCGTTTCGTTTAACAACCTCGGGTTTTTGATTGAGACCCGTGGAATTGGCAATGGATTGGGTCTTTACTGCCCAAGCTTTCCGTCCACTTCCGCGTTGAATCCCATTAACTATTCAACCCCGCAATTCATGAGCACGGACGCAGGCGGGGAAGTTCGCGGTTCCATGTTATACAACCCGCGCGTGCAGGACGCAACGAACGGGGTTATGAACAGGGCCTTCCCGAAAACATCCAGCTTCTGGACCGAACCCGGTTCGGGCGGCAATAAACTGTTTGGGGTTGACTATGTGGGCGCAGGCGCCTCGCAATTCACTCCAGATGAATTTGCCCATTATCCATCAGAGGGGTTTGACTGTGTCTTCAAGGACGGCTCGGTGCAATTTGTCCAAAGTGTCCCGGCATTTAATTTTATATCCGGCGGCACTCTAGTCAGCGACGAAGGAACGGCATCTCATGAACAGTTTGACCAGCTTTTCAACTGGCTTGAAAATGGCAATTAGCCTTTGCTGAAAAAATTGGGGAAGCCCTTTTACTGCAGCTTCAGTTTTCCACCGAAGCCCAGGTCGCCCTGCGCAATTTCAATCAATTCACGGATGCGGCCCGCGTCTGACTTTTTGTGGCCGTGACTTGCCAGCGGATCGCTGCCGCCGGATGATTCAATCAGGATGTCCGCCCAGACGATGCCGGTCTTGATGTGAACGGATGCCACCTTGCTAATGCTGATGCTGATTTCATCGCGGCTGAACCACGAGCGTTTGTGGCGGACGACCGCCTTATCCGTCACCTCGATCACGGTGGGGAAAAGGAAGTTCCCGTGCGTCCACCGGCTCGCCTTGAATGTCTCCGATGCCATGACGACAACTGTCAATTAGAAAGCCGCTTTAAGCAACCTTTTGATGTGTCCTTACCCGTAATAGCACCTAGCCTGTGGGCTGAAATCGAGGCACAGTGCCGGACATCTTAACAGTTTAATCAAGCCACTCCTGACAGAGCACCGGGCTTGTCTCCCGTTTGAAACCCATTAACCTGCCGCCATGAAAGTGAGCCGGTGGTTGTTCCCATTGTTGATATTGGCCGCGACTGTCTTTCAATCGCCCGGGCAACAAGACGCACGGGAACGCACATTTATCGAGGAAACCAGGGTGAGGGCGGACAAAGGCGATGCGTTCGCCGAATGTTATCTCGGCATCTGTTATCTCCTTGGCCACACGGTGACGGAGAACGACGCCGAGGCGGTGAAATGGCTTCGGATGGCAACCGCGCGGAATAACGTCGTAGCCGAACGTTATCTGGGCATCTGTTATTTGAACGGCGCAGGAGTGGCGAAGGACGAGACAAAGGCGGCAAAATGTTTTCTCAAGGCCGCTGCGCAGAATGACACCGTTGCCGAACGTTATCTGGGCATTTGTTATCACAATGGCGGGGGCGTTGGACAGGATGACGTGGAGGCCGCAAAATGGTATCTCAAAGCCGCCGAGTCAGGATGATGTCGAAGCCCAAAGAATTCTGAGCAGTTGCTACCTCAACGGTGTGGGCGTGACGCAGGATGTCGTGGAAGCGGCAACGTGGCTTCGCAAAGTCGCCGACCATAATGACCCTGACGCACAAAATCTTCTGGGCGGCTGTTATCTCACCGGCTCGGGCGTCGCAAAGGATCACGCCGAGGCGGCGATATGGTTTCGCAAGGCTGCGGAGCAGAACAATGTCGAGGCGCAATACAATCTCGCCGTCCGCTACTACACGGATGACGGCGTGACGCAGGATTTTGCGGAGGCGGCGAAATGGTTTCGCAGGGCGGCCGACCAGAACTACGCGTCTGCCCAATATAGCCTGGGCATCTGCTACGCCAACGGCGAGGGCGTGGTCTCGAATCAGATTGGAAGCGTTAAAGTGGATTCGCAAGGCAGCCGACCAGAATTACGTGCTGGCTGAATACAGCATTGGCGACTTTTGCGCCAAATACCATGACATGCCGGGAAATTATGCGGAGGCTGTGGAATGGTTTCGCAAGGCGGCCGACCAGAATTACGCACCGGCGCAATGCAGCCTGGGCATTTGTTACGCCGCAGGCGCGGGCGTGACGCAGGATCTTGTAGAGGCCCGCAAATGGTTCGAACTGGCTTCGCTTCAGGGAAATGACGACGCCACACAGAAGATGGGATTTCTTGATTTGACCCTGACGCCCGACCAGATCGCCAGGGCGCAGCAACTCGCGCGCGAATTCAAGCCTCAAAGGGAATAGCCGTTTTCCTAAACAGCCGGTTGCCAGCTCCGCCAAACAACACACAGTCAAAAAAGGATTGGAAAGAAACTCCCGTATTGGCGATTATAGCTTCATGGCAGAGAACGAAAATGGCGCCGGCCCGATTGCCACCGTCGAGGAAATTCAGAAGTCGTGGCATGACCTGACCTTAAAGGTGCGGCAGATGGATGCCGAACTGACGATGGTGGAACAGGAGAACAAGGTGCTGCGTTCACTGCTGGAACGGATGGTCGAGCACCGCCAAAAATCCCACGCTGAAATGGTGAGCATCCTCACCAGCCTCGTCACGAAGCTGCCCATCAACGACATCGGCGTGGTCGTTTCCCGACTGGTCGAGCATAACGCGCAGGTCAACGAGGTCTGTGCGGCGCTGGCCAAGGGCAAAATTGACGACTCCCAGCTTCAGCCGGTGATTTTGAAAGTCCTCGAAAAAACCAAGGATAATCTCGCCGCCTTCCTGAAAGCCACAGTCGAGGAATTGACAAAGCTGGACGCGCCGTTCGAGGCCGGGCCTGCTGCAATCCTTGATTGAGAAGCCGGACAGATTCCATTCCCCGGCGTTCGTCCGCGCCAACCGCGCCTTTGTGAAGGGCCAGATGCCGCGCGAACGCATCGTCAAGGAGTTCGGCGAGGAGGCGCATCGTTTTCTTCAAGGACATCACCACTGACCCGAAGCTTAATCCGCACCCTAAGCCCGAGGAAATCATGCTGGCATTCCCGAATGATTTCGAGAAGCTGCTCGCGCAAAATCCCAACGTCGCTCCCACCAGACAAAGTGAACTCGCGGCGTTGCACATGAAGGTACAGGCAAGCCGTGCCTCAACTGAAGCTGCGCGCGCGCAAAAGAGTGCCTTTCTGCGACTTTGCTTCGCCGGCGAATTGCTATTTTACTATCAGAACCAGACCACTGAATCGCCGGACGTGGTTTTTGCGCAGCGGATGCCTCCACTCGTCGAGCAACTGGTCATTACCGGCGAACAGGACACGCTCGATGAAAAGCATGTGAAGCAGGCCGAAGACTTGCTGGCCTTCATCGTCAAACCTGACCATCGCCACGCCGTCATCAACAACATGGGCAAGGCCGGCGGTTTGGCACGCACGTTGCGGTTTGTGCTCAATTTCCGCTCGTTGAAATACACCGAAATGGATCAGGTGACGCTTGACCTGCTCAAGCACATGATTTCCGCCGGAAAAGTCCCCAAGCCCGAGGCGCTCTTGCCCATCCTGCGCCTAATTCCGCAGGACATGCAGATCGTCATCGTCCGCGCCATCGTCGTCACGGAACGTTTGAAACGGGAAGAAGGCGAGAACCTCGGCAAAGCCCTCGCCCGGGAACTCGGCTTGAAGGAACTCGAAGAACGCTTGAATGCCAAGGCCATCGTCTCGCCAGAACAGGAACGCAAAATGGCATGGGTCGGCATCGAAGACCTCATCACCAGGACGAGCCACACCCGGTGACATCGCCGCCGCCATCCGCAACCGGATGCACTGCCACGGCTGGACACCGACGAACTCAAACAAAGCTGGCTGACACTCACCGGAACCGATCCCATGTCGTTCATCCGCATCTTTTGCCTGCTGCCCTATCTCCCGGACGGCAAGACCGACCTCACCATCCGGCCCGTCCTGGAATCTTTTATTCAGCGACTGATGCACGAAAAGTATGCCGCCACCTATGCCAAGGTTCTGACCACGCTGAAGAATATGTTCAAGGCCAAGGCAGACGGCCCGGTGCTGGTGAACTTCATCGCCCTCGTCAAATGGATTGATCCCGAAGCCGCCGCCAGACTCTGCAAGGACACCGGAATGACAGTTCCGTCGTAGCGCTTATTGCACAGGCTCGCCCTGCGGCATCAATCCGCCGCGCGTTTGTTCCAAGGCATTTTTGCGAGCAGCAAACCCATGCCGCAAAAGTCCGTGATTCCCGCAAACACCAGTCCCGCCCCGACGAACGCCGACAGGCCGAAGAAACCGGGATGAACAAACCAGCCGAGCAATATGCCGGTCAAAACCAAAGAACCCGCCACGATGCGTACCTGACGTTCGAGGCTGATGACCTTGCTCATGCCGCGCTTCACAGGAAGATTGGCCTCAATCCAGGCCAGGGTTCCGCCTTCGACGACAACCGGGTGGGCGAAACCTTCCTTTGCGAGTTTCTCTGCCGCCTTACCCGCGCGCTGGCCGCCACGGCACAAGAGATAGACCGGCTTGTCTTTCTGAACTTGCAGTAAACGCGGGTTCAGTTCGTCCAGCGGAATATTTCGCGCCTGTGGAACATGGACTTCCGCGAACTCCACAGGTGTGCGGACATCAAGCACTGACAGGTCCGGTTCGGTTGCAAGCAGCTTTTGAAGCGCAGAGGGACTGATCGTAATCATCTTACCGCCAGTTTAACAGATCTGAAGTGGGAAACCAATGCCGTAATTTCGCCCGGACGAAATTATTTATTTAAAAAAATCGCGCTGGAGGATGTGCATCAGGTCGTTCACAGCCATCATCAATTCGCCGCGCGCCTCGCCAATGTCTTCCCCGGCAGACAAATCAATCGGCTGGCTCATCATCCGGCTGTAACGCTTGGTCAGGGCCAGTTGTTCATCATTATCGCCGAGTCGGCGAAGCAGTCGCCGCACTTTTTCCACAAGCTTCTTCGTGTCGTCGATGCGTTTCAAGGCGGCAGGCGCGGTCATTTCGCCGGATTGGACGCGTTTGAGCAGGCCGCATTCAAACGTCGCGCAGCGTTTGGGCCGGTCGGCATAAATCCCGCAGAGCTTTCCGTCGAAACAGTGGCACGGCTGGGCGAACACGCGTTTCATCCCCTTCTTTTTGAGCGACATTCCGAGGTCAATCAGACGTCCGGCGTTGTCGCCCTTCTGCAATTCCACGTCGGCAAACAACACGCCGTTGCAGCACAGGCCGCAATTCGGGCAAAGCTGGGAAACGGCGTCAGTCGGATCGCTCATGGGTCAAAACATGACCGCCAGATAAATCGCCACGGACAATCCAACCAGCGCCAGCAGTCCTGCGACCAGAAAGGCGAATCCCATGTCCAAGGTTTGACGAAACTCGCCGCGGTCAAGCGCTTGGATGCGGCGGCGATAACGGACGGCGGCAACGATAGTGACAATGATTCCGATGGCAATGAGCGCAATGCCCGCCGGCAGCGAAAGTCCGGCGTGCGGATCGGTGACCTCCGGTTTATCAATCGCCATCTCGCGCAAGAACAGGCCGAACCGGGCGATGACAAAACCGAATCCCATGAGCGAAACCCCCGTCCGAATCCAGGCGAGAAAGGTGCGTTCGACCGCCAGATAAATACGCGGATCGGCGGATAAATCGGAAAAAGTTTCTTTGTTCATAATAAAAATGTTTTGCGTGCCTTATCCGTGATTGAGCGTAGGCCGAATGAATCCACCCGTCAACAAGCCCGCGGCGCGTTCATCGCCAGAAATGCTTCGGGTATTTCCGTTGAAGCTCGGATTTGATCTTCGGATAATGCTCGCGCCAGAAGCTCGGCATGTCCTGCGTCACTTGAATCGGCTTCATCCCCGGCGTCAGGATGTGAACCGTCACCGGAACCCGGCCCATCGCAATCTTCGGCGTCTGGTTCACGTCGTAAAGCTCCTGTATCCGCAGCGAGATGAAAGGTGATTTGCCTTTTTCATAAACCACTTTCGGCGTCCGGTCGTTCGGCAGCGACAATCTTTCCGGCGCGTGCTTGTCGAGCAGCTCTTTTTGCGCCGACGAGAGCCACGACATGACGACAGGCTTCACCTCGCGCTCCTTGATGTCCTTGTAACTCACCGCATCCGAGGCAAAACTGGCCGATGACGTGAGTCTTGTCGTCGTCAGTGAAGGGTGGCAATTGCAATTCAGGGCAATTCGCGCAAAGAAAGTCCAGCCGTGCGAGCCATTGCTCGACGGCATGGTCCCAATTGGGCAGCGGCAGCCGTCCGGCAATGATTTCATCGGCCAGAATCCTTGCCGCAGCGTCGGCGGGCGGTGGATCAACGCGTTTGGCAGACAGCGCGAGTCCGCGAAATTTTAACAATTCGGCGGCCACGACCCGCTTCTGTTGCGCATCGAATTGCACGTGCAGTTCGGACTCGATGTCGCCGGGGAAAAATTCGCGCAGCCAGGCGGAATCAATCGCCGTGGCAAGGGAAAGAATCGTATTCACTTCCCTGCCCTCCACTTCGCGGACTTCGGCGACGACGATGAGTTCGCTGTGGCCGACCACGCTTTCGCGGGCAAGCACGCCACGCCGGTTATGGACGAGTTCGCAGCGCAAAGTGCCTTGATCCAGCCGCCGCGCCACGCGGTCGCTGAAGCCGATGAGGATGCATTTCTGCAAAGCCTCGTCCTTCACCTCGCGCGGCTTGGTGTCGAGACCCTCGCTCTTCGCGATGCGGAGAAATTGTTCCAGCAGCGGGCCGACCTGCCTTGCCGTCACGGCGTGAATGCCGAGTTTGCGGCAGGCATCGAGTCGAAACTGGTTTTGCGCGGCATAATTCCAAGCGCGCATGAGAATCCAGAAGTCGGACGTGGCCTTTTCGCCGAGCAAATCTTCGCGTAACCCGGCGGTGGCCTTGTCCACGTTGCGCAGGAGGAGGTCGCGCCCCTGCGTAAGTGCGGCCACGAGACAGGCTTGATGGACACAACCGAATTCATGTGCTGCCAGCAGCATCCGCGCGTATCGTGGATGCAGCGGAAAGGCCAGCATCTTGCGGCCAGTGGGAGTGAGTTGAGTGATGATTGTTGAGTGTTGAGAGACGGGCTTTAATGCACCCAGGTCCAGCAATAATTCCTCGGCGTGGGTGAGGGAAATTTCGTCGGGCTTTTCCAGCCAGCGAAATCTCCTCAAGTCTTCCACGCCGGCGGCCTTGAGCGTGAGGACGACCTCGGCCAAGTCGAGCCGTTTGATTTCTGGCAATTCCTGCGCGGGGCGATGGGAATGTTCGTCCCTCGACCAAAGCCGCATGCAAACGCCCGGCGCGGTGCGTCCTGCGCGGCCTGCGCGCTGGTCGGCGTTCGACTGCGAGATTTTATCAATCAACAGCGTGTTGATGACCGCGATTGGCGTCGTAGCGGGGAATCCGTGCAAGGCCGGAATCAATCACCAGTCGCACGCCATCAATGGTCAGCGAGGTTTCGGCCACGTTGGTGGCGACAACCACCTTGCGTTGTTCGTAGCGGGCGACCGCCGCGTCCTGTGCCCTCGGCTCAAGTTCGCCATGAAGCGGCAATAAAATGAAACCCTTCGACCCCGGCGCATGACGGATGGCTTCAAGCGTCTGGGAAATCTCAAATCCACCCGGCATGAAAACCAAAACATCACCCTCGCCCCCGGATTGAACGAAATAACTGAAGGCTTCGGCGGCCTGTTCCCAGACGGGGCGCTTGTCGTTGTAACTTGGCTGTGCGGCGTAAGTGATTTCGACCGGATAAACACGGCCTTCGGATGAGAGGACGGAGCAGGAAAAAGTAGGGCAGACGTCTCGCCTGTCAAACGAGCGTGTTGGCGCTGGCATTTCTCCCGCCTCGCTTCGCTCGTCGCGGACAGGCGAGACGCCTGTCCTACTTTGATTCAGGTATTTCTCCAACTCTGCCGCGTTCAGCGTCGCCGACATGACGACGAGGCTTAAATCCGGCCGGTGTTGCTCCTGCAAATCGAGCGCGCGGGCCAACGTGATGTCGCCATAAAGATGCCGCTCGTGAAATTCATCGAAGATAAGAACGGAGACGCCCTTCAATTGCGGGTCGTCAATCATCTGCCGCAACAGGACGCCCTCGGTGACGAATCGGATTTTGGTTTTAGGCGAGGTGACATTCTCAAAGCGGATTTGATAGCCGACTTCCTGGCCGAGGGGCACGCCCAATTCCTGTGCAACGCGCGCGGCGAGCAGGCGTGTGGCCAGACGGCGCGGCTGGAGAATCACCACCTGCCCATACCCCAGCATTCCGTGGCGCAAAAGCATCTGAGGCACCTGCGTGGATTTGCCGGAACCGGTCGGCGCGGACAAAATCAGTCGCCGGTCGGATTTCAACCGCGCGATGATATCGCTCTCGATGTCGTAAATGGGCAAACGGTCGGGCATGGGCTTCTAATCATCGACTCAAGCCAACACCCAGCCGGGCTTGATGTCCTCGTCGAGGTCGGAAGGAGGGATTTGGTGCGCCAGTTTTCGTTCGGCAAGAATGCCAATCATCGCAGCGTTATCGGTACAAAGGGGCTTATCAGCAAGGTGAAGCGCGAAGCCGTTCCTTTTGCACGTCCGAACCAGTTCATTGCGCAAGGCACGGTTGCATATCACGCCTCCGGACGCCGTGACGCAGCGGACACCGTTCCGTTTGGCTGCGCGGATGGTCTTGGCGACGAGCACTTCCACGATGGCGACCTGAACGCTGGCGCAGAGGTCGCGGATTTTTTGCGGGTCGTCCAGCAGGGTCGGGATTGTCCCGCAAAAAATAGCGGACGGAGGTCTTCAACCCGCTGAAACTGAAGTCGTCGCCCGCGTCGTGAAGCATCGGGCGCGGGAAATCGAACGCCTTGGGATTCCCCTGCTCCGCCAGCCGGTCAATTTCCGGCCCGGCGGGATAGGCGAGGCCCATCATCTTGCCGGTTTTGTCAAAACATTCGCCGGCGGCGTCGTCAATCGTCGAACCGAGCACGCGATGTTTCAATTCAGATTCAACCAATACCAGAATCGTGTGTCCGCCGCTGACGATGAGCGAGACGTTCGGTTGAAATTGGGAGAAATCCGCAACGGGTGGATTCCCGGAAATCCATGGCGAATACAAATGTGCCTCGTGATGGTGAATGCCGATGAACGGTTTGCGCAACGCGAACGAGATGGATTGCGCAGCTTTGAGACCGACAAGCAATGCCATCGGCAAGCCCGGCCCCTGTGTGGCGGCAACAGCGTCAAGTTGTTCCACCTGGAATCCGGCTTCGCTCAAGGCAGCACGCGCTAAAGGCAGAAGATTCTTCAGGTGCTCGCGTGCCGCGAGTTCCGGCACCACGCCGCCATATTCGGCATGCAATTCAATCTGCGACGCAACGGCGTTGGACAGAATCTTCCCATCGCGCACCACGGCGGCGCTGGTCTCATCGCAGGAAGTTTCAATTGCCAAAATTGTCATGCGCTTTTGAGTTCAAGCTTTAGCTTGTTCAATTTGATGCAAAGCCGGAGACAAGCTTGAACTTCGACACAATCATTTCGCCGCGATTTTCTCCGGCTTGGAAAGTTCGCCGTAGAGCAACATGCCCTTGAGCAAGTCCTCGGCGCGTTCGAGTTGCACGTCCTGGATTTGCGCGATGCGGGCGCGATTGGTCGCATCCAGCGATTCCAGCCCGCCGGGCAGGCGCGTGAGGAGAATCGCGGCTTCCTGTTCCTCCGTCATCGGGACGACGATGTCCGGCTCGATGCCGTGCTCGTGGATGACGCGGTGGCTGGGCGTGTAATACTTGGCAACGGTCAACTTGAGCGCCATATTGTTGTCGAGAGGGAAAATGCTCTGGACGGAGCCTTTGCCGAAGGTTTTCTCGCCCAAAATCACCGCGCGGTGCAGATCCTGCAAACAGCCGGTGACGATTTCCGACGCGCTGGCGCTGCCGAGGTCAACGAGGACGACCATCGGCATTCCCTTCAACTCATCGCCCCGGCCCTTGGCGCGAAGGACGGAATTTTGCGCCGGGTCGCGACCCTCGGTGGAAACAATCAACTGCCCGCGCGGCAGGAATTTGCCGCAGACATTCACCGCCTCGTCAAGCAATCCGCCCGGATTGAAGCGCAAATCCAGAATCAACGCCTTCATGCCTTGCGCCTTGAGCTTGTCGAGCGCGTCTTGGAGTTCGTCGCCGGTCCGGTCGCCAAATTCCGTGATGCGGACGTAGCCGATGCCGTCCTCGCCCAGCGGAAATTCCTTCCTCCCGTTGATGTCCTTGACCATGTCCGTCTGGATTATGGCGCGGGTGAGCGTGTAACTTTTTTCCTCGCCGGTCGCGGGGCGCTGGATGGTCACCATCACCTGCGTGTCCGGGTCGCCGCGAAGTTGCTTCACGACCTCGTCGAGCGGCGACTTTATCACGCTTTTGCCGTCAACCTTCACGATGCGGTCGCCGGTCAAAATGCCCGCCCGGAACCCCGGCGAATCTTCCATTGGCGCGACAATGGTGACGTAGCCGTCCCTCATCGAAACGACTAGGCCAAGGCCGCCAAACTGTCCCTCCGTGTCGTCCTGCAACTGCTGGTAATCCTGCGCGTCGAGAAATTCGCTGTGCGGGTCGAGCGAGGCGATCATGCCCCTGATAGCCGCGTCGGTCAGGTTGCGATAGGTCAAGTTCGTGCTGTCCACGTATTCCGCGCGGACCTTTTGAAGGACATTGGCGAACAATTCCAGATTCGCGTCCATCGAATCCTTTTGCTCCGCAGCGCGCGCCGAGTTCAAATAAATCGCCGCGCCGATGGCGAGGTTCAACGTGAGCGCCGCCCCCACCACGCCAAAAATCAAACGTCGTTTCATAACGCGGGAAATTTAACGCAAAGACGCGGAGAACGCAAAGGCGCGCACCGAAAATCGGATTGTTGGATAAATGAATTTTTGGATTGATGCGACAAATAAAGCCTCCTTTTCAACAATCCATTCATCCAAGAATCCAATCATCCTCTTTCTGTTCTCTTTTTGCGGCTTGGCGTTAAATTTTTCGCAGCAGCATTTCGACCAGCGGCAGGTCTCCCGACGTTGTAACCTTGGGATTCGGCTGCGCGCCGCGCACCAACCGGACCGACTGGCCGATCAGCTCGCACGCCGCCGTGTCGTCCGTGAGGCTTAATTTTTTCGAGTGCGCGGCGAAAATCGCCTCACGGATGACGGCGACCCGGAATGTTTGCGGCGTCTGCACGGCCCACAATTTCGACCTATCCAGCGTCCGCTGAATCAGCTTTCCATCAGGGGATTCCTTGATGGTGTCCGTCACCGGCTGCGCCGCGACCGCCGCGCCAGTCTTCCGCGCAGCTTCAATCGTCGCCGCAATCAACTCCCCGCTCACGCAGGGCCGCGCAGCGTCATGGATGGCGACAACCCCCGCCAGTGGCGAAAGCGCCTCCAGACCGTTCCAGACCGAGTCCTGCCGTTCCGCCCCGCCGGTTACGATGCTGAACGGTTTTTTGAACCGGTATTTCGCCGCCAGTTCCTTGAATTTTTTTTGCCGGCCATTGCGCACGACCAGGATGATTTCGCCGATGCACTTCGCATCCTCGAACCGCTGCCACGTGTGCGCGACGATCGGGCGGCCTGCCACCTTGAGAAACAATTTGTCCACGCCAGCGCCCATGCGAGTGCCTTTGCCGGCGGCGACGAGAATTGCAGCGTTCATGGCACGAAGTCTAAAGTCCAAAGCCCAAAGTCTAAAGTCCAAAGCGGCGCGATTTTTGGCCTTGAGCCTTGGATGCGGAGCGATGGACTTTTGGTTTCCTTTGAATGCCTGGAGTTGACTGTATGGCACCCAAACCGAGTTCGACTTTGCGCCACTGTGATGATTGTGCAAGCAAATCATATTGCTCTTGAGTCAGTAGAATCTTTTGGTCTTCATATTCTTATTATATGACGAGCACCTCCTTTTATCCAAAAATGTTTCAGCCTGTTAGCGGGTCACGATGTTTCACGGTGTGGTGACGCGGTAAAACTTTTGGGCGCTGTTGAGATTGGTGTCCGTGAACTGCCAGACGCCGTTGGTGTCGGCGGCGTTGGTCAGAACCGGGAGCCACTGGATTGGCGGTGTGAGATTCGTGGCGGTTTGCAAAACATAGTTTTGCCCCGGAATACCAGTCAGATTGAGATTGAAATCAGGCCCGGCGCCGAGGTTGGCGGCCAGGGTCAGCGGCGGCGGCGGGGCGGTCTGGGATCCCAGCGCATATAGCGACGCCACTTCGTTCGAGGACAGGGCGCGATTGTAAAGCCTGACATCATCAATAGAGCCGCCCCAGAAATCAGTAGATTGTTCCGAATTCTTTCCGATTTGAAAGCCATGGCTATAACTAAATGCAGAAAGAGACTGGGTGGCTGCCAATACGCCATCAACATAAATGAAACCAATTCCATTTTGAACCACTGCCGCAACAGCATACCAGACATTCTGCGTATAATTAGCCGGCGTACTAAAGTTCAGTGAGCTGGAAAGTAGATCGAAACTTCTGCTTGTGCCTGTTCCATCAGTAATAAGTTCATAGCCGCCGCCCGCACTGCTCAATATCCTTGGGTTTTGTGAACCGCCGGAGAACAGGCACCATGCGGTCAGCGTGAAATTATTTGTAAAAGCCAAATCAGATGGCGAACCCAAATCAATGTATGAGCTTGAACCATCAAATTGATAAGCGCTGTTGGTGTTTCCAAAACGATCGGCCGTCAAGATTGCACCGATGTTCGTTCCATTATTGCCATTTCCAGCGACATCATTGGCGTTCCCATTGAACGGATAATAAGCCACCAAACCGTTCCAAATGCCAAAATTGTAACCCACCAGATTCAACGCCGCATTGGAACTGACCGTGCCACCGAAAATGTTGGTCGCAGTCAAAGCGTAGTAGCCAATGTTGCCGGGTTGCAGATTGGTGAGGGTCAAGGCCGTATTCGTTGCGCCTGCCAGTGGGCTGCCAAACAGTGTCCATTGCAGATTGATCGGCACTGTGCCAGTCACGATGCAACTGAAGTTCGCCGGCCCGCCCATGATATTTGTCAGCGACCACGGCTGTTGCAACACCGCTGGCGCATAGCCCACATTCACCATGGCAATGCTGCTGGTCACACTGCCCGTGCTGTTGGTCACTACCACATCATAGAAGCCGGCGTCCGTGAGCCGGGCCGAATTGATGGCGTAGCTGGTGGCATTCGCACCGAAAATGGGTGTGCCGTTGGTGCGCCATTGCCAGGTGAAGGGCGCAGTGCCGGCGGCGGACGCGTTCAAGGTGAAATTGCTGCCCACCAGAACATTCCCGCCAACGGGTTGCTGGCTGATGGTCGGCGGATAGTAAACCACGCTGATGGTGGCCACACTGCTGGTGATGCTGCCTATTGAATTGGTGAGAACCACATCGTAATCAGCGGCGTCGCTAGTTTGTGCTGCCGTCACCGCGTAGCTCGAAGCGTTTGCGCCGGTGATCGCCGAGCCATTCGTGCGCCATTGATAGGCCGCCGCTGGAAAGCCGCTCGCCGTGACACTCACCGTAAAGTTTGATCCCACGCCGACGGTCTGCCCAACCGGCTGCATCGTGATCACTGGCGGATAAGCGACCGTCAGCACCGCGCCGGTGCTGGTGATGTTGCCGAGAAAGTTGCTGACCTGACAGGTATAGGTGCCGGCAGTGGTGGCAACGACGCTTGCAAAATTGAGCGATGAGTTGGTCTGGCCTGAAATGAACGCGCTGTTTTCCTTCCAGAAATAATTAAGCGGTGTCCCGGTAGCGGTGACGCTGAAACTGACGCTTTGCCCCTGCGTCACCGTCAGGCTGCCGGTCTGGCTGGTGATGGCGGGCGCAATCCCGACCTGCAACAGCGCGTTGCTGCTGGTCGTGCCACCGACTGCATCGCTCACAAAGACGGAATAATTGCCGGCATCGGAAAGCTGAACATTATAAAGACTGTAGGTGGTATCCGTCGCGCCAGAAATGTTGTTGCCGTTCAAACGCCACTGGAAGCTGGTGGTGGTCGGGTTGCTGACTTGCGCGGAGAACGTCACGTTGGCTCCAACGTTGGTGTTGCGGCTGGCCGGCTGGACAATGAATTGCGGCGGATACAAATTCCCATAAAGCCGCCCCAGATATGGCCAGTTCGTATTGTTGATGGTTGTGAACGTGCCGCCGATCAGGATTTTGCCATCGCCTTGAATGGCGAGTGCCTGCACTGTGTTATTGATGCCAAAATTGGTAAAGGTGGTGTCGCTGGTGCCATCGGGATAAATGCGGGCCATGTGGCTCATATTGACGGAATTGTAACTGGTAAAAAGACCGCCCACCACGATGTTGTTGTCCGGTTGCACCGCCAGGGAATAAACCGGAGCACTGGCTCCCAGAACTCCGGCAGCAGAGCTGCCAAAGCCGGCATCAACCGAACCGTCGGCATTCAAGCGCGCCACATAGTTGCGATACGAGCCATTGACCATGGTGAAATCGCCGCCGATGAGAATCTTGCCGTCACCCTGGATTTGGATGCACCGCACATTCGACGATGCGCCCGTCAATCCATTCTGAAATGCGTTATCCAGCGAGCCATCGGTGTTTAGGCGCGCGATGTGGTAGCGATTTGCGCCGTTGACAGTGGTGAATGCGCCGCCAATCACAATCTTGCCGTCTGTTTGGATTGCAATTGCATACACTGGGCCGTTGGGATAGGAACTGAACGTGATGTCGGTGCTGCCATCCGCGTTCAACCGGGCATTATAGCTTGGAAAGGTGCCTTGGCTAAAAGTGCCGCCGATAACCACTGCGTTATTGGTTTGCACGGCCAATGCCAGAACGGAATTATTGATGGTGTTGGTGGGAAGAAAACTACCGTCCACCGTGCCGTTGGAATTCAAGCGGGCGATCCGGGTGCGGGCGGTTCCGTTGATGGATGTGAAGTCGCCGCCGATGACGATGCGTCCGTCGGTTTGCACGGCCAAAGACCAGACCGTGCTATTAACACCGCTGCCAGTGGCGAAAAAAATGGAGTCCAGCGACCCGTCGGAAAATAGACGGGCCAGATGATAACGAGAACCGGACGAATCAACGGCAGTAAAAGCGCCGCCGACAACCAGTTCCCCGTTGGGCTGCAAGGCCATCGTATAAACAGGCCCACTGGAGACCGTCGCGGCATACGTTTGATCCCATGCGCCGGGTCCGGCAAAGGCGTGGCCTACCGTGAAAGCGAGCAGAAAAAAAACAGAAGGTATGTGGCGTATGGCAATTTTCATATCCATTAGAACCAAACTGGTTCAGCCCTTAAATGAATTTCGGTAAAAATCAGCTTTTTCAGCGATTCTGGCAAGTTGATTGTTTCGATTTGGAAAAAAACGTGGTCGCCCCTTCAGGGTGGAAATAATCTTTTCTGACGTTTTCCTAGGGTAGATCGTTCCTCGCAACCCTAGGCTAATTCCCGTAGCGCCTTCAGCGCATTTCAATTCGTAAAATTCGTGTCAGGGCTTTGCGCCTTACGTTTTGGCGTTAAAACCCGTTCGTGTAATTCGTGTATTTCAAGGTTAAACTTCTGCCTTCCGCCAATCCAAAACTTTCAACTGCACCGTGCGTTTGCCGTTGAATTGGTTGATTTGCGGAGCGAAGGCGAGGTCAAACTTTCCGACTGGCAGCGATTTCTCACCACCATTCCACCAAACAGCCTCATGCGTTGCCAAGCCGTCCGTCACCCACATTTTGACGTGCTGCTTTTCCGCACCGATGCGCTGGAGCGCGCGTTGATGCGAAAGTTTCCGCGCGCAAAATTGCACCGCCGGATTCCCCTGCCCGGTTGGTTTCAAACGATCCAGTTCGTCGAGTGATTCCAAAGTGATTTCGTCCAGACCGACCTCGGCGTCAATTCGCAATGGCGGCTGCAAATCCTCCGGGCGCAACCTACGCCTGGCAATTTCATTCAAACGCTGGCGCAGCAAATCAATCTTGTCCGGGGCGATGCTCAAGCCTGCCGCCATAGCGTGGCCGCCGTGACGCAACAGCAAGTCGTCGCACTCGCGCAACGCGGCGGCCAGATCGAAACCGGCGATGCTCCGGCCCGAACCGCGCCATTCCCCGCCCTCGCCGCCGATGATGATGGTCGGGCGATAAAATTCCTGAAGCACACGCGAGGCGACTATGCCCACTACTCCGATGTGCCAGAGCAATTGCCCCTCGACGATAACAAAATCCGTTTGCGGATTGAATTTTGAGCGCACGACGCCAGTGACTTCCTCGACGATGCCACGCTCGATTTTCTGCCGCTCGCGGTTGCGCGAATCCAGATTTTGCGCCAGCGGCATCGCTTCCTCCGGAACTTTTGGCGAGCAGCAAACGCAAAGAGTCTTCGGCGGTTTCCAAACGACCGGCGGCGTTCAAGCGCGGCGCGAGTTGAAAGCCGACATCGTAAGCGCCGAGTTTCTCCGGCGATTGCGCGACTTTTTTCAACGCGACAAGTCCGGGCCGTTGCGTCTGGTTCAACCGCTCCAAGCCGGCGGAAACCAGGATTCGGTTTTCGCCAATGAGCGGCACGATGTCGGCAATCGTGCCGAGCGCAACCAAATCGAGCAGCGGACGCAAATCGAATTCCGCCGCGCCGGGCAGGTTGGTTTCGCGTCCGCGTTTGACCAGCGCGTGAGCGAGCTTGAACGCAAGACCGGCGGAGCAAAGCTCGGTGAAAGCAGTTCCGATGGTTCGAGAGTTGAGAGTCTGACGAAGTTGCGGATTCACCAGCGCGACAGCGGCTGGTGCGGGTGAAGAAACCTGATGGTGGTCGAGGACAATCGTGTCCACGCCTCGCGCGCGAAGCGAAGCAATGGTTTCAACGGCAGTCGAACCGCAATCCACCGCGAGCAGCAGCGTGGTTGGAAATTTCTTCAGACAATTTTCCACGCCGTCGGCGCTCAAGCCGTAGCCTTCATCCATCCGGCTGGGCAGATAAAAATCCACGCGCCATCCGAGCGGACGCAGGACTTCGAGCAGCAAAGCCGTGGAAGTCACGCCGTCCACATCGTAATCGCCAAAAATCACCAGCGATTCGTTCTGCTCGCGGGCGCGGAGCAATCGCTCGACGGCTGTCTCCATGTTCGGCAGCAGAAACGGGTCGGCCAGATTTTTCAGCCGCGGCTGGAGAAAATTTTGGATGGCGGACGGTTCGCTGAAGCCGCGATTCAGCAGGCATTGAGCGAGCAGCGGTGAGATTTTGAGTTGCGACGCCAATTGACTGGCGAGGAGCGGTTGCGGCGGCGCGGGCGACCAGCGGAATTTCATTTCAACCGCAGATTATGCAGATTGCGCGGATGAAAAAAGAATTTAACCATTTGGTTTTTCGCAGCGCGCGGCGATGATGGAGAGGGAGATTGAAATCGCCAGAATCGCCGCCACGACCAGCAGCGAAACGCTCGTGGGAATTTCGAATTTGAAACCATTGCGGCGGATGGTTGTGCGGGTCGAGCAGCATCTTCGCGCCTATGAAGGCGAGCACGACGGACAGGCCGATTTTCAGATAGCGGAAGTAGCCGAGCGCGCCGACAAGCAGAAAATACATCGAGCGCAGGCCGATAATGGCGAAGACATTCGAGGTGAACACGATGAACGCCTTGCGCGTCACGGAAAAGACCGCCGGAACGGAGTCCACGGCGAAAATCAAGTCGGTGGTTTCCACGAGCAGCAGCACCAGCGCCAGCGGCGTGAGGGCGAGCCGGCCATTGAACCGCGTGAGAAATTTCTGGCCGTCGAAATCCGGCGCGACGGGAAAAAATTTCCGCACCAGCCGCAGCGACAAGGTTTTTTTCCGGTTGCACCATTTCCTGTTTTGAAAAAAACATTTTCGCGCCGGCGAAGACGAGGAACGCGCCGAAGACGTAAAGCACCCAGTCAAATTGGTGGATGAGCGCCACGCCGACGGCGATCATCGCGCCGCGCATCA
Source organism: uncultured Verrucomicrobiae bacterium (assembly GCA_963827815.1). Classification (GTDB taxonomy): domain Bacteria; phylum Verrucomicrobiota; class Verrucomicrobiia; order Limisphaerales; family UBA11358; genus UBA11358. Next base: position 139,862 of record CAWHCL010000014.1, read on the forward strand.
CGAGCGCGCCGAGGATGCCCCAGAACAGCAGCCGGTGCTGGAATTCCACCGGCACGCGGAACCATGCGAAGATGAGCGCGATGACGAGGATGTTGTCGAGCGAGAGCGAGACCTCGATGACGTAGCCGGTGGTGAAGGCCTCGGCGTCCCCGCGCCCGCGCCAGAAAACCATCGAGAGTGCGAAGGCCATGGCCAGCGCGACCCACACCGCGCTCCACGCGAGCGGCTTCCCGGAATTTGACGGCGCGCGGGCGGCGGTGAAACACACCCAGGTCGAGCGCGAGGAAAATCAAAACGCAGGCGATGAAACCGATCCAGTGCCAGGGCGTGATTTCAACCGGGTTCATTTACGATTTATGATTTTGCCGGCGCTTTGCTTCGTCACCGGGCAATCATCAATCATAAATCATAAATCATAAATCTTTTTTTCAGACCTTCGCCGATGTCGTGTTTTGAATCGTCACCGCCGACGCGCCGATGTTCGGGCGTTCGCCTTTGTGCCACCACAGCACGAACGCGCTGGCGATGTAGATGGACGAATAGGTGCCGGTGATGATGCCGACGAGGAACGTGAAGGCGAAGTCGTTGATGACGCCGCCGCCGAAAACATAGAGCGACAGCGTCGCCAGAAACACCGTGCCGGAGGTGATGATGGTGCGGCTCAAGGTCTGGTTCAGCGCCGCGTTGATGACTTCCTTGAACGTGCCGCGCATACCCAGCTTCAAGTCTTCGCGGATCCGGTCGAAGATGACGATTTTGTCGTTGATGGAAAAGCCGATGATGGTCAGCACCGCCGCGACGACGGTGGCGTTGAACTGGCGCCCGGAAATGCCATTGGCGATGCAATAGCAGCCGACGGCCAGCAACACGTCGTGAACCACCGCGACGATGGCGCCGACGGCGAAGGAAAATTCATAACGGAACGCGACATAAACCAGAATGCCGAACAGCGCCAGCAACGACGCGATGATGGCCGAGTTCCGGACATCCGCGCCAACGGAAGCGCCGACCTGCTGGCTGCCGCGCCATTGGAAGTGCGCATCCGGGAATTGTTGCACGAGCGTTTGTTTCACCTTGTCGGCCGTACCGCCCGAGGTAGTGACTCGCAATGTCTGCGAGCCGCCGCTGATGTCCTTTTGATACTGGATCTGTGCGTCTTTTTCGCCGATGCCAACCATGGCGCCGCGGATCTGGTCAACGTCCACCTTCTGCACAAAACTGAACGTTGTGCTGTCGCCGCCGAGGAAGTCCACGCCGAACAATTTCTCCCCGCGCGTGAAGCCGTAGCCGAGCGAAAGGATGACGAATGCCCAGGTGATTATGAACAACGGCTTGGCAACGCCCATGAAGTTGACGCTTGTACTGCGGATAAGATGGAACATGCCGAGTGATTTCAGCCAGTTCCGGTCCAGCAAAAAGTCGAAGATGAGCCGCGTCACGACCAGCGCCGTGAACAAGCTCGCCGCCACACCGATGGTCAGCGTCACGCCGAAGCCCTTGATTTCGCCCGTGCCCATGAAAATCAAAATGACGGACGAAATGAGCGTGGTGACGTGCGAATCGAAAATCGTGCCGAACGCGCGGGCGTAACCAGCGGCGATGGCGCCACGCAACGACTTGCCCTTGGCCAGTTCCTCGCGCAAACGTTCGTAAATCAGCACGTTTGCGTCCACGGCCATGCCGATGGTGAGCACCACGCCGGCGATGCCCGGCAAGGTGAGCGTCGTGCCAACCGAGCACATGACGCCCATCAAAATAATGATGTTCGTGATGAGCGCGATGTTCGCCGTAAGCCCTGCAACCCGGTAATAAACCAGCATGAAGAGCGAAACCAAAATGACGGCGGCGACGGACGCGCGAATGCCGCTATGAATCGAGTCTTTGCCCAGCGTCGGATCCACGTCATAGGAATAGTCAACTTTGAGCGGCGCGCGCAGCGGGTTTTGGAGCACCGCCGCGAGTTTTTGCGCCTCTTCCTGCGTGAAATGCCCAGTGATTTCGCCGTTGTTATCAATTTCGCTGTTGATGTTCGGCGCGGAATAAAGCTGGCCGTCCAGGACGATGGCCAGCCGCCGGCCAATGTTGTTGCGCGTGACATCGCCAAACCGTTTCCCGGCTTCATCCGTGAGCGTGAATTCGAATCAGGGGCTCGCCCAAATTGCCGCGCCCCATCTGGGCGCTCTTGACGATGTCGCCAGAGAGTCCCGGTTCGGCCTTTTTTTTCACGACGACGATTTCGGGCGGGGACTGCTTGCCGTTCTGCGGCGGCTCGACGTGCTTGAGCAACTCGTAGCCCGGCGGAATCGGCTCGTTGTTCTGGATGATGTCGTCGCTGTCCTCCTTCACCAGGCGGAATTCCAAAAACGCGGCCTTCTGGATGTTCGTCGCCGCGCTTTCCTTGTCGGCTTCCGACAAGCCGGGCAATTGGATCAAAATCTGGTTGGCGCCCGCCGGCTGGATGACCGGCTCGGCCACGCCGAACTGGTCCACGCGCTTGCGCAACACCTCGACCGCCTGCGAAATCGCGCCGGACGTGTCCACCGTCCGGGTGGCGTTGGTGTCGCCGTTATTGGCGCTGGCCGCCAGCGCATTCGTGTCCATCTCGACAAGGAACGCCGTGCCGCCCTGCAAATCGAGGCCGAGCTTGATCTTGCCGGCGGCGTCGCGTTGCAGCCGGTTCAGGATGAACGTCGTCGGGTCGGTTTCATTCGAGGCGTTGATGAACGTGAAATAGCGCTGAATGTCGTTCGCGCCGATGGCGACGCGCAAATTGGCAAACTCGCTGTTCGTCCCCGCCCGTTGCAGCGCGTCCGCCTGCGCCAGGATGTTCGAGAACGTGGCGTCGTGGTTTTCCGATCGCGATACGAACACCTTCAACAGGTCGCTCGACGTCGGCGGATACATCTGAGATAAACGACCAGCCGACGATGAAGACGACAAAGAGAAACTTCCAGAGATTGTTTTGCTTCATGGGCGGTCAGGAGGCGGACGAGTCGCCGCCGCGTTCAAGGATTTCCGTCACCGAGGATTTGGTCACTTCCATCTTGGCGTCCGACGAGCGGAGCGAAACCGTCTTGTCCTTGACCGTGACAACGACGCCGACGATGCCGCTGCTGGTGACAACCTTGTCGCCTGACTTGAGTGTCTCGATCAATTGCGCCTGCCGTTTGCGTTGCTGCGATTGCGGGCGGATCATCATGAAATACATGATGACCACCAGCAAAATCAAGGGAATGAAAATTCCGAAGGGGGAACCCTGCGGCTGCGCGCCGGGTACTCCTGCTGGAGCCGCCGCCGGCGGTGTGGCGGTGGCGTCCGCCAACAATGCGTTTAATACATTCAAGTGCATAGTCTGAAAAGTGGCCGCACACTTTACGATAGTGGCGGCATTTGGCAAGCGTTATCGGCTGGAGATTTCGCCGGTTATTTCAATTGTGCAGCCATTTCCTCGCCCAAAAACGCCGCCTCGGCAATCGGCCGCTTCGCCTCACCGCGTTTCACCATGGCGGCATCGCGGAAAGAGACGGCGCGCAATTTGATTTTATCACCACCAATTTCCGCATAAGCCGCCACCGGGCTTTGACAGCCGCCGCCCATGCCGCGCAGAAACGCGCGCTCGGCGGTCACGGCCTGGAAGGTGTTGAAATGATTCAGCCGCTCGACAATTTTTTCGATGCGCTCGTCGTCCGCGCGAATCTCGATGCCAATCGCGCCCTGGCCCACGCACGGCAGCATTACGTCGAGATCGAGCACCGTCGCCAGCAAACCGTCCGGCACGGCATCGCCGATGAGCGTGCCGTCGGGTTTGATGACAAAATTCAGCCGCGTGATGCCCGCGAGCGCCAGCACGGTGGCGTCGAGTTCGCCGCGCTCGGCCACCTTCTGCATCCGCGTGGAAACATTGCCGCGAATCTCGACGACGTTCAAATCAGGTCGCGCGGCGAGCAACTGCTCCTTGCGCCGCGTGCTGCTGGTGGCAATCGTTGCGCCTTTCGGAAAATCCTTCAGCGCTGCATGCGGCTTGAAACCGCGCAACGCGCTTTGCCCCGGAGACCAGTCTTGTTGCTGGTTGATGGTTGACAGTTGATGGGCCAGGAATCCGGCGGAGCGATAAATCAGGACGTCACGCACATCGGCGCGCTTGGGCGTGGCGGCCAGAAGCAGTCCGGCGGGCAAATCCGTTGGCAAATCCTTCAAGCTGTGGACCGCGAGGTCTGCGTGGCCCTTGACCAGCGCGACTTCGAGTTCCTTGGTGAACAAACCTTTCGGCAGGCTGGCATCGGTCTTGGCCAACGAGGCCTTTTGCAATTTGTCACCTGTGGTCTTGATGATTTTCAGCTCGAACCGCAGCCGTGGAAAGGTGGTGCGACATTGCGCTGCGATCATGTTGGCCTGCGCGAGCGCCAGTGCGCTGCCGCGCGTGGCGATGATGATGGGTCGTTCCGTTGGCATTTTATATCACCACAGAAGAACACGGATTAACACGGATGAAAAGAAAACTCAAACGGCGGTTTTAGGCAAATTTTGCAGTTGAGCATGCAAACTGACAACGAAATTATCATAACATATTGGATTAAAACATGTTAAACGGGACCTTCAACCACGGATGGGAGAGCAGGGAGCGGGGAGCAAGCCTCCACAATTTGGAGTCCCCAAATCTAAATATTCGCTTACGCGAATCGTGGTCAATAAATAATCCCCGCCCAGAGGGCGGGGCTTTGGGATTGGGCCTCTGTAAGAGGCCACAGTCGCCGTCTCGTGCCTTCGTCCACATCACCAGTTCGGAACCGTTGCCTAGCTGCCGTAATTCCAAAAATGCTGTCAAGGAAACCTGTCTTCAAAATGAATCACGCCAGCAAGTAATCTTTCGGCATAGCCCTTTTTCTAACCCCGTTCAGAGAACGGGGGTTTCCCTGCTCACGACTAAAACCGGCAAGCTGCCGGACGTTTGGCCATCAACTTTCCATTGCCACAAACGAGTAACTGCACTACAAGACAAGTATGAAGGCGATTAAGCAACAGAACCGGATAATGGCGAATGGTTTTCAGCAGATTCACCTTCGTTCGCCTGCAGATTCAGCGGCTTTTTCGCTCATCGAACTGCTGGTCGTGCTGGCGTTGATGATTGTCATCATCACCATGATGTGGGGGTTCGGCTCGGAAAGCCGCCAGCACGCCGCGCAACGGGGCTGCCGGCAAAATCTGGAGAAGGTCTATCTGGCACTGCAAATCTACGCCAACGATTTTTCCGGTAGGCTGCCGGCGAACACCAACGCGCAGACATCGGAAGGGCCGTTGAGCCTGCTGGTGCCACGTTACTCAGCGGACACTTCGATTTTCATCTGTCCGGGCGGGCGGGATCCGGCATTGCCATCAGGCGAACCGTTTGCCAATCGCAAAATCAGCTATGCCTACTACATGGGCCAGCGCCTTGGCGACGCGCAACAGCCGCTGATGTCCGACCGGCAGGTCAACACGCTATCCAAGCAGGCCGGGGACCAGGTTTTTTCCACGAACGGAAAACCACCGGGTAACAACCACCACGAATACGGCGGGAACTTTCTCTTCGGCGATGGACACGCAGAATTGACACCGCCCCAGCTTGCGTTTTCGCTCGTGACGACGCAGGGCGTTGTGCTATTGAATCCGAAACCATAGCGATGAAAATCCAGTGTACGTGCGGCGCAAAATACGCCTTCGACGCCAAGCCGGAAATGTTGCAAAACCCGGTGCGGTTCGTCTGCCCAAGCTGCGGCCTGGATTCGTCGGATTTCGTCAACGAACTGGTCCGGCGCGAGTTCGCCGGGCAGGCACCCGCCGCGCCGCCGCCGGCAACCGGCTCTCCGCGACTCAAAATCTCCCATGGCGAAACTCCGCCTTCCGCGCCAGTTTCAGAAGCTGCGTCCGCCCCAACCACAGACGAGCATTGCCCGAAACATCCACGCGAGCTGGCGGTGCATCATTGCCTGGTTTGCGACAAGCCGATGTGCCCGCAATGCATGAAGTTGTTCGGCTATGTCTGTTCGCCACTTTGCCGGGCGAAGGCGGAGGCGCAGAACATCGAGGTGCCCGTTTTCGCGGGGCAATCGGCGGTGGCTGACGCGCGATATTGGCGGAAGGCCGGCATCATTGGCGGTTTGATTGCCGCGTTCGTTGTCGCGGCGCTCGGTTTTTACACATGGTATGCATGGATCGGCTCGGTTCCGCACACGGTCTTTTCCATGCGGTTCGATGACCGCGCATACGCCGGCGAATCCAGACTTTGCGGCACGAACCAGATTGTATTCCTGCACGGCGGCACACTGGCGCGTTATGACATCAAGTCGGGAAACGAAATCTGGTCGCAGGAACTGGTTACAAAACAGCAAATCTCGGACCTAGTCGCGCACGAATACGAGTCGCGGCCTGAGGACAAATTCGGGCAAAGAATCCCACAAAGCCAGATTGAAGAATCGGTAACGCGTAGCCTGGAGGGAGAATTGCAATTGCACATTTACGGACAGAATGTCTGGGTGAGCACGCCGGACAGTCTCACGCACTACGATTGGAACACCGGCAAGGAGTTGCAGGAAATTCCGCTGGCCAGCCGCGCCGGCGGATTCATCGCCCGCAGCGACGAATTTTTGATTGTGGGAGCAGGCGCGAATGGCCAGGTGGTTGTCACGCACATCAATCCAGCGACCGGCGAGCCGCACGTCGAGGAAATCAGCCAGCCGGGGCAAATGGCGATTGCGCAAAATATATCCGTCACAACGGGACGCACAGGCATTCAACCGAACACCGGTCTTCCCTTGACGCCGGGCACCACACCGATGGATCCGGCGAAAGTGGCGGAGCAGGCGCAAAACTTGAGCACACCGGGCCGGATTGCCCTGCCCGCACTACTGGCCAACGACTCGGAGCAGGAACGCATCGCGGCGGAACTCAATGAACAGGACCAGACGTCGTCCGGCACACAGCCATCAGCCAGCCGACCGAGGCCGGCTCAAAATGACGCCGGACATTTATTGCTTATCCCCGACCAAAATGGCTATGTCGAGTTCGCCGTGCGGCTCTTGGAATCGCACCTCATCATGCGCGAAGCGATGAAGGCGCCCTCGGGAAAATCTGCCCTGGATGGCAACTTGAACGCCTCACAAGAAAACGCCGCCATCAACGAAACGCTCAACGAAATGCAACGCACCCGCGGTGGCGACGCGGTACAGGAGGACCAAAGCCTGTATCAAGTCACCCTCCGCCGCCCGGACTCGGCCGGCACCGCCGATTGGACCGGCCAGGTCACCGGGCCGCCCGCGCTGTTCCCGCTGAAAACGGTGAACGTGCTGACGGCGGGCAAAACCGTCATCGTCTTCGACAAGACAAACAAACAACTCTGGAAAACCACGCTGACTTACAACATCGCGGGCGGTTCCGACACCGCGGATGATCAAGCGTCATCGTTTGGCCAGGGCCCGTGCGTCGAGCGCGGCGACACGCTTTATGTATTTGACCAGGCGGTGCTGACGGCTTTTGATTTGGCAACGGGCAACGTGCGCTGGCGTTTGCCATCCGTCGGCGTCGTCGGTTTGTTTTTCGACAATCAGGGCATGCTGTATGTCAATACCACAACCGCCGATCCGGAAAACATCAAGTATTCGCGGCAAATTGACATCACGCAAAAGATTGACGCCATCCTGCTCAAGATTGATCCGCAGACCGGCCGGACATTGTGGAGCGTCAAGCCGGGCGGCTTCATCTCCTACCTGTCGGGGAAATTCATTTACACGGTCCAGTTTTATGATCCGGGTGATGTAGAAGCCTCGCCAACCGGAATCCAATTGCCGGCGTATCTAAAAATGCGGCGCATCAACCCTGCGGACGGCCGTGTACTGTGGGAGCAGGATCAAGACCGCGCACCGTTGTCAGTGCAGTTCAAGGACAATGCCATCGAACTCGTCTTCAAGAAGGAAGTACAGGTGTTGAAATACATTTCCTTCTGAAAAGAATCCCCCACCGTGTTCAATTTGGTCACTGTTGCTGCTTCACCAGTTCCCGTGCCTGACGGATCAAATCCAAATCGTCCGCCAGATTTCCAAACCGGAATTTCGGCACGCCGCTTTGCTCGCGTCCCAACAATTCACCCGGCCCGCGCAATTTCAAGTCCGCCTCCGCGATTTTGAAACCGTCGTTTGTCTCCTCCAGAATTTTTAATCGCGCCTGCGCCTCCGGTTTTTTCGCGTCGGAAATCAAAATGCAAAAGCTCTCATGCGCGCCGCGCCCGATGCGCCCGCGCAACTGGTGCAATTGCGCCAGCCCGAAACGCTCGGCGTTTTCGATGAGCATGACCGTCGCATTCGGCACATCCACGCCCACCTCGATGAGCGCCGTCGCCACCAGCGCCTGAATCTGGTTCGCGCGAAATGCCGACATCACGCTTTCCTTTTCCGCGCTTTTCACCCGCCCATGCAGCAGTCCGGCCTTGAACGGCGCGAGCGAGCGCTGGACGTTTTCAAACTCCTTCGTCACCGCCTTGATGTCGTTTGCCGTGTCCTGCTCCTCCACGCGTGGATAGACGACGTAAGCCTGCCGCCCGGCAGAGATTTTTTCGCGGATGAATTCCCAGACCTTCGGCAATTTTTCCGCGGTTCGGATAAAAGTTTTCACGCGACCGCGACCACCGGGCATTTCATCAATCACCGATACATCGAGGTCGCCGTAAAGCGTCAGGCCGAGCGTGCGCGGAATCGGCGTGGCCGTCATTACCAGCAAGTGGGGGTAATTCCCCTTGCGCACGAGCTGTCTCGCGCTGCGCCACGCCGAACTTGTGCTGCTCGTCAATGATGACCAGGCCGAGCTTGGGCAAATCAAACCCCACCGCGAAAAGGGCATGGGTTCCGATAAAAAGTGTGACGGGTGATGGGTGACGGGTGACGGGAAGCGCGGTACGGCTTTTCTCGTCACTCGCCACCCGCGACTCATCACCCGCGGTTTTCCGCGAACCTGTTTGCAATTCCACTCCCACGCCGAGCGGCTCGAACCATTTCTGAAAATTCCGGAAATGCTGCTCCGCCAAGATTTCCGTCGGCGCCATAAGCGCAACGTTGAAGCTGCTCTCCAGCGCCATCAACGCCGAACATGCGGCCACGACGGTTTTGCCGGAGCCGACGTCGCCTTGCAGCAAACGCCGCATCGGATGTACGCCGCCCATGTCCGCGCGGATATCACGGAGCACTTTCGTTTGCGCTCCGGTAAGCTTGAAGCCGAGCTTTGAGAGAAACGGTTTCATCAGCCGGTTGTCGCCGCCGCAAGGCAACGCTTTCGACAACACCTCGAATTTTTTCCGGCGCGACTGGATTTGGATTTGCAGTTCCACGAATTCATCCAATGCGAGACGACGACGCGCGATTTCCACGTCGGTCAATTCCTCCGGAAAATGAATCATGCGGATCGCGTTCGCGCGCGATGGGAACATTTTCAAATCAGGCGTTGGCTTCGGCTCGGCGATTTGCGATTCAAATCTTTCCAGTGTGCGCCAGATCAGCCCGCGCAGCCAGCGTTGCGGCAGGCCTTCGGTGAGCGAATACACCGGCGCGATGCGGTTGATGTGGATAAACCCTTCCTCGCCACCCTCGATGACCTCGGTTTCGGGATGGTCCATTGTGCGCGGCTTGGTCTCCACGAGCTTGCCGAAGACAAAAACCTCGTCACCAACTTCAAAATATTTTTCCATGAACGGCAGGTTCCACCAGCGGCAATGCAGCCGCGACGAGCCGTCATCGAGGATGAATTCAAAAACGGATTTGTTGCCGCCGCGAAAACGTTTGAGTCCCTGCGCGACAATCGTGCCGCGCGCCGTGGATGGTTCGTCCTTCGTCAGCTCGGCAATCTTTCGAAAGTGGCGGCGATCCTCGTAACGGCGCGGCGCGTGCAGGAGCAAATCCTCAATGGTGACGATGCCGAGCCGTGCAAGCTGCGCCGCGCGTTCTCCGCCGACCCCCCAAAGCAAAGTCACCGGCATTTTGAGCGGCGCAATTTTGTTTTCCGGCGGCGACATTGGCCGCACGATACAAATCACACACCACAGCTTCAACGGCAAATGAATCACCGGAGCCGGGACAACGGGGCTTAGTTGAAAACGTTAGCGACTCTTACGTCCTATCCTGCAAAAGTTGCGCGTCATCCGGCGGGCGGCTAGATTCTGCCGGTGCAGAAAACCGCATCCAAAATATCGCCATCGCCGCTGTGGCTGCTTGTGCGCGTGAACGTGCTGCACAGCTGGCGGCGGTTGCTCGCCGTGCGGGAACAATCGCGGCTGCTGACAGCCATCATCGGGCTGTTCATCGCCGGTTATCTCGGCCTGTCGTTCCTTCTGTTTTATGGCGGGCTGCGGTTCATCGCAAAATTTCCCGGCCTCGGCGCGCTGTTGACCGAGCGACTGATGTATACGCTGTTCGCATTTTTGTTCGCGCTGCTGCTGTTGAGCAACCTCGTCATCAGCTACACCAATTTATTCCGCAACCGCGAGACGATTTTTCTGCTGTCACTGCCGGTCCCGGCGCAGACCATCTTCCACTGGAAGTTCATCGAGTCCACACTGCTGGCGTCGTGGGCGTTTTTGTTCCTGATCGCGCCGCTGCTGGCGGCGTTCGGGCTGGTGCGCGGCGTGCCGTGGCATTTTTACGTGATGACGCCGGCGTTGGTCGCGTTGTTCATCGTGCTGCCGGCGGTGCTGGGCGCGGCGGTGGCGATTGTGGTGGGGAGATTTTTAGACCGGCGCAGTTTTCAAGTCGCGCTGGTGACGACCGGGCTGGTGCTGCTCGCGCTGGTGGCGTTCTGGTGGAAGGCGCAGCCGGTGGACGACGAACTGCTCGACAAGCGGACACTCGAAGCGCTCGACCAGTTGCTCACCAAGACGCGCTTCACCATGTTTCCTTTTTTGCCGAGCTACTGGCTGTCGTCGGCCGTGCTGCAATGGGCCGAGGGCATCCTGCGCGGCGCGGTCTTCTTCGCGATGGTGCTGTTGAGCTATACGCTGTTTTTCGGCAGCCTCGCCTTCACGCGGTTCGGCGCGCTGTTTTATGACACCGCGTCGGCGGTGCAAAGCCGCGGTGGCGGCGGATTCAAGCTGGGCTGGTTCCGCGCCGGCCGCAAAAGGCGGAAACACCGCCGGCCTGCTTGAATCAATTTTTTCGAAATTTTTCTGGCTGGACCGCGACCTGCGCGCGCTGGCGGTGAAGGATTTGCGGATGTTCTGGCGAGACACGACGCAATGGGGCCAGTCCGTCATGCTCTTCGGCCTGCTCGGCATTTACATCATCAACCTGCGGAACTTCACGCACCAGTTGACCAGCCCGTTTTGGGTCAACACGGTTGCGTATCTGAACCTCGCCGCCTGCTCGCTGAACCTCGCCACGGTGACGACGCGGTTTGTGTTCCCGCAATTTTCGCTCGAAGGCCAGCGGCTGTGGATTGTCGGCATGGCGCCGATGGGACTGGCGCGCGTCGTGAAAGCCAAATACTGGCTGGCCAGCACGCTCTCGCTCGCCGTCACGCTCACCCTCATCACGCTGTCGTGTTATCTGCTGCAAATGACGTGGGACCGCGTGGCGCTTTTCGGCGCGGTCGTCACCGTGATGACGTTCACGCTCAACGGCGTCGCCGTCGGCCTCGGCGTGCTGTATCCCAACTTGAAGGAGGCCAATCCCGGCAAAATCGTCAGCGGATTCGGCGGCACATTGTGCCTCGTGTTGAGTTCGGTCTATATTCTGGCGTTCCATCGCGCTGCTGGTCTTCGGCACGATGGGACTGCACTGGCGCCCGAACTGGGCGGCAGAAAGCATCGCCGCGTTTGTGCTGCTCTCGTTCGTCATCGGCTGGCTGCCGCTGAAGTTCGGATTGCAACGGCTGAAAAACTTCGAGGCGTGAGTTCTGGTTGAGGGTTGAAAGTCGAGTGTTGAGAGCCGGGGCTGTAGGAATTTCGCAACCGGCCGTAATTCTCAAATCACTCAACGCTCAACTTCAACCGGCAACATTTATCCAGCGCGTCGAACAGCAACGGCGGGTTCCCCAGATGCGCCGCATCGCCCTTTTTGCCGACAAGACCGAAACCTTCGCCGTAGGCCGGGCCGTTCACCACGCATAAATCGGTGGAACACTCCACAATCTGCCGGCGCGCGGCCTCAACGGCCTCCGGCCGTCTGCCGTCCGCCTCGAATTTCCAGCCGACGATTTTCGTCCGGGGAAACCAGCCGCGCAACTCCGCGATAATTTTCGGCGTCGGCAGCAATTCGGCGAGCAATTTCCCCTGCCGCGTAGAGATTTTCTTCGCCGATTTGATTTCAACCAGTTTGTTCGCGGCGTCCGGCGCGAAAATCCTGCCAAATGAAAAATCGCTGACCGCCGCCGCATGGAAGATTGCGTCCACCTTTTTTCCCGCCAGCGTCTTGAGCTTGGCGCGCAAATCGGCGGTGGTGGAGAAAGATTCGACGCGCTGGGAACGCCGTTCACCGACATACGTCGCCTGTTCGCCGAGCAACAGGATGACACTGTGCCCGCGCGCCGCGAGATAATTGGCCAGCGTCGTCCCGAGCCGGCCCGTGGAAAAATTGGTGAGACGGCGCACGTCGTCCAATGGCTCGTAAGCCGGCCCGGCGGTGACGATGCAATTCACAAATCCAGATTAACCGCAAAGAACGCAAAGAACGCAAAGAAAATCTCAAGGTCCGAATTGCGGCTTGCTGGTCCACCACAAGAACAAGGCCAGCAATGCGAGAACCAGGACCACCACGGATCCTGCAAGAAACAGAACCTGGTTGCGCTCCGAGTAAGGGCGTGGCTGGTTGTGGTGCGGCTTGCGGGTCATTCGCGCATCATTTGGCAAACCGCCGCGCATGGCAAGCGGTTTTATTTGAGCAACCAGGCAAGCAACGGGGCGACGACCAATGCCGGCAGAAAATTCGCCAGTTCCACCCTGCGCACCTCATAAATCACCAGCGCGACGGCGCAGGAGACGAGACCCGCAGTGACGTTGACGGAGTCAATCAATGCGCGGGCTTCCAGAAATGGCCTGGCGTAAAGCTGGCAGGCCAGTGTGATGAATCCGAGCAGGGCAAAAACCGGGATGGCGGACATGGCCGCGGGCCAGCGGAACATTTTAACAAAGCTCGTCATCGCCAACCCGTCCATCACACCCTTGATGGCGAGCAGATAATAATAGCCGGACAATCCGTCCGCCACCGCACCCAGCAGGCCGAGCGGCGCCGCCCAGAACAAAATCGTGCAGGCGCAAAAGCCGTCGGCCATCTTGCGGGATGGATAGGTTTGCACGGATGAAAGAAGGCGGGCGGCGTAGCGGCCGAGGTGATTCGACATTTTTTGCAGGCCCAGCAATTTGCCGAGCAGGCAGCCCAGCGTAATGGCGAGCGCGGCGATAAAAAGCTGCTTGAGACACGACAGAAATGTTCCGTTGATGCTCAACCAGACGAGGCGCAACGCGAAAAAAACGGTGGCCGCTCCGAGGGTGTTCCTGAAAAAATATCTGCGCACGGGCGGAAAGCTGTTCACACCGCGCGAGGCCGAACAGACTGCCGAGCAAAATGCCGGTGGCATTGAGAAAGGCGCCGATTATGATTGTCACGCGCAGACTCAATCATTGTCGGGCCAAAGTGCCAAGCCGGAAATTTTTTGCGCCCGCCCGCAAAGCCTGTTACTCAAGGGCGGATGGCCGACATAAAACCCACCTCCCGCAGCCCGTGGCGCTGGATTCCGACGCTTTACGTCGCGCAAGGCCTGCCCTACGCACTGGTGATGACGGTGTCGGTGGTGCTCTACAAAAATCTCGGCATTTCAAACGCGGCCAACGCATTTTGGACGAGCTGGCTCGGATTGCCGTGGGTCATCAAGCCGCTGTGGAGTCCTGTCGTGGACATCTTGAAAACGCGGCGCCAATGGATTTGGGCGCGCAATTTGTTCTTGGCGCACTGCTCGCAGCCGTCGCACTGGCCATCCCTGCGCCACATTTTTTCCAACTGACACTCGCCTTATTCTGGTTGGTGGCGTTCAACTCGGCGACGCATGATATCGCCGCGGACGGTTTTTACATGCTGGCGACAACGGAGCACGAACAGTCGCTTTTTATCGGCATCCGCACCGTCTTTTATCGCATCGCGTCCATCTGCGCACAGGGTGGCCTTGTCATTCTCGCCGGGAGAATCCACCGGCGGACCGGGGATTATGCGGTCGCATGGTCAATGCCATTCGCGCTGGCCGCGGGAATTCTTTTATTGCTGGGCGCCTACCATTTTTTTGTCCTGCCAAAACCGGCGGCAGATCAATCCGGCGGCACCGGAGAAAAAAAAGAATTCCTGACCGAATTTTTGAAAACCTTCGGAACATTTTTTCAAAAGCCGAAAATTGTCGTGATGCTGTCCTTCCTGCTGCTCTACCGGCTCGGCGAAGCGCAACTGTTGAAAATGGCCCAATTATTCATGCTCGACCCCCGCGACGTTGGCGGACTGGGGCTGGCGACCGACCAGGTCGGGTTGATTTACGGCACGGTTGGTCGTGGTTTTATTCATGCTCGGCGCGCTGCTCGGCGGATTTGTGGTGGCACGGAACGGCTTGAAATTCTGGCTGTGGCCGATGCTGCTGGCGATTCACCTGCCGGACGCAGTGTTCATCTGGCTTGCCTATTCGCAACCGGCAAATCTTTCCGTTATCGGCGCGGGCGTGGCGGTGGAACAATTCGGCTACGGTTTTGGTTTCATGGCGTTCATGATTTACATGATTTATATCGCGCGCGGCGAACATCGGACGGCGCATTACGCCATCTGCACCGGCTTCATGGCGCTGGGAGTCAATCTGCCGGCGGCATGGAGCGGCTGGTTGCAGGGACAACTCGGCTATCCACACTTTTTCGTCTGGGTGATCCTGGCGACAATTCCAAGCTTCATCGCGGCGCTGTTCATCCCACTGGAGGCGGAATTCGGAAAACGCAACGGAAAATGATTTGTTTGAACACGCCGGATTGTCCAGAATCAAAGTTCACAATGAATTCAATCCGGTTCAATCGTCTTTGCCGCGCGCTGCTGCTGCCGGCTGTTGCTGCTGGAATTTTCCGCAAGCGCGCAATCGTTTGTCTTTTCAAACACCGCGCCGACCGCCATTCCGCGCCGCGCGAGCATCATCCTGGTGGTCGCCGACGGCCTTGGCTACGGCGACTTGAGCTGTTACGGCCAGACCAATTTTCAGACGCCGAACCTCGACAAGCTCGCCGCCGAAGGCATCCGCTTCACGGGTTATCAAGCCGGCGACGCAGCGAGTTCGCCAGCGCACGCGGCGCTTGATGCTGGGAAAAGATTCCGGCCATTTGCGGCAGCGCGCGGACGCGGATATTCCGCTGGCGCCAGACGAAATCACCGTCGCACAAATGCTGCAGCACTCCGGCTATGCCACCGGCCTGATTGGCGAATGGAATCTGGGAAACGAAAACTCCAGCGGAGCGCCATGGAAAAAAGGCTTTGACGAATTTGCCGGCTATTTCGACGATAAAGACGCGGGGAATTTCTACGCCGATTATATATGGCGTCTTAACCCGGATTTCACCTACGACGAATCCTACAATGATCCGCTCAACGGCCACTGGAAAACATGGAACAAGGCAGACGGCACACCCACTCCCGGCAGAGAAATGATTTACGAGAACACCCAAGGTAAAAATAAATACATTCCCGACATGCTTACGACGGCTGCGCTGAATTTCATCCAAATCAACCAACCCGACGCGGCCAACCACTACCGGCCGTTCTTCCTCCTGCTAAATTACAAGATTCCCGGCGATGGCAAAAGCCAGGTGCCGACCGATGCGCCGTTCTCGGAGGAGCCGTGGCCGCAGCCGGCGAAAAACAAGGCCGCAATGATTGCGCGGCTTGACGGCTACATAGGCCAATTGGGGGAGCAATTGCAAAAACTCGGCATGACAAACAACGTCGCGGTTTTCTTCACCAGCGCAACGGTTCCGCAACAAACCAACGCGGTGACCCCGGATTTTTTCCACAGCATCGTCTCACCAGAAGACCTTCACGTGCCGATGATAGTCCATTGGCCGGGCAAGATTTCCGCCGGAACGGTCAGCGATTTCAAATGGTCCGCGGAAGATTTCCTGCCGACAGCGGCGGAAATCGCATTCACGAAACCACCGGATGGTGTCACCGGAACTTCTGTGATTCCCGCGCTGTCGGGGCAAACCAACAAGTAAATCATTTTGCGCCGGCTGGAACCGGCGCACTGAAATTGCGTTCCCGCTCGACCTTTTTGACGGCGAAACTCACCCATACCACCGCCAGCACGATGCCAAGCAGCACTGCCGCCAATACAAACCACGGCCACTTATAGTGGCGCGGATTTTCGTTTGCTTCATTCATCTTTATCCTGATCGGAATCGTAATTTTAATCCATTTCGGTGGCGATTACGATAAAGAATAGGCTCAAGATCACGTTGAAGTCCGACAGCTTGAAACTCGACCAACTGAAATTTTCCGTTAAGTTGTGTGCCGTTGTTTCATGCACGACCAGGAATCACCTGAAAATCTGCCCGACGAGCCTGTAATTAAGCCCGAGGACGAAGGCGCTTATGCCGTTCTGAAGAATGCGGACTACACGCGTTATCTCATCGGACGCCTGATCGCTTCACTCGGCCAGCAGATGCTCGTCGTGGCGATTGACTGGGAGCTATACAAACGCACGCATTCGGCGTTGGCCCTTGCATTTGTAGGCCTGTCGTTGATGGTTCCGATGATTCTTTGCACGATTCCCGCCGGACATTTCGCCGACACGTTCAGCCGGAAAAAAATCATCCTGATCACAACGCTCGTACTCGCGGTAGCAAGCCTAGGGCTTGCACTGTTGTCAGCGTTTGCGTTGAACGTGATATGGATATATGCATGCCTGGCCGTGATCGGGGCAGCGCGGACTTTTTTATGGCCGGCGAGCGCGGCATTTGTAACCAGCCTCGTCCCGCGGGAACAATTCGCGCGCGCGGTGACGTTCAACAGCGGCGCGTTTCAATTGTCGTGCGTCATCGGCCCCGTGGCGTTCGGTGCGGTCATCGCCATGACACCGCACGCGGATCAATATGCAACGGCATGGCCGGTTTATGCGTTGAATGTCGTGGCTTCCATCGCTTGCTTCGCGCTCGTCGTGCCCATCAAGCACGTGCATAAAGCCAAACCGGCCGAGCCCCTTTCGGTCAACAATCTGGTTGAAGGTTTCCGCTTCGTTTATCAGAGCAAAATCATCCTCGGCATCATCACGCTCGACATGTTTGCCGTGTTGCTGGGCGGCGCAGTGACGATATTGCCGATGTTCGCGAACGACATTTTTCAAGTTGGACCCGGCGGTTTCGGCTGGCTGCGCGACGCGATGCCCATCGGCGCGGTGATTTGCATGTTGATCATTGCACACCGTCCTCAGCTGCAAAAGGCGGGGCGCGCCATGCTTTTGTCCGTCGCGATTTTTGGCGTGGCGACGATTCTGTTTGGCGTCGCGAACAAAAATTGTCTCGGGAACTGGCTCGCGCTGACGAACGCGTTCTGGTTCTGGTTTTCGTTCGCGATGCTCGCTCTGGCGGGCGCGGTGGACAATGTGAGCGTTGTCGTCCGGCAGACACTAGTGCAAATCCTGACGCCGGACGGGAAGCGCGGGCGCGTCTCGGCGGTAAACGCACTCTTTATTGGCACGTCGAACGAGTTGGGTGGATTTCGGTCGGGCGTCGTGGCGTATCTTTTCACTGTGCCGACATTTTTGGGCAATGCCCACGCGACAGGCGCGATTGTGTCCACCGTGAGTGGCGGCATCGGTACAATTTTGGTGGTGCTGGCCGTGGCGTGGATCTGGCCGGAAATACGGAAATACGGGAAACTGGCGTGAAACTTTTAACCAAAGAGGAAACGAATAAACACAAATGAAATCTTTCGTCAGAAAATCCGTGTCCCTCCGCGGTCAAATAAAATTGACGCCGCTGTGCAGGGGTTTATTTTCGGCGCATGAGAAAGATTTCGTTTTGGCTCTTCATCCTCGCGTTCACAGCTTCGCTGGCGCACGCGCAGGACGCGGCAACGCAGCAGCAGATTGACCAGATCAACGGCAGGATTCAGGACATCATTGACGCCCAGGCCGCGCAGGGCAAGCGCCTCGACGCACTTGAAAAGAGCGTCAGCGATTTGAGCGACAAGTTGAGCCAGCCCGCCGCGAACAACAGTGCGAGCACCGATGACCTGAACAAGCTCGCCGAACAGGTGAAGGATCTCGCTAAAAAGCAGCAGGACGACAACGACCTGGTTTTGAAGGAGCTTGAGAAACTTGGCAAAGGCGGAAGCATTTCGACAACTAGCCACAAGCCGCCGGACGTTACGACCGAAAATCCAACCACAACCGCCGGCAGCCCGCAAAAGGGTTATTATTACACGATTCATGAGAAGGATACGCTTTCAGCAGTCGCCAAGGCATACAGCGCAGAGTTGAAGATCAAAGTTACGGTGGAACAGATTCTGAATGCGAATCCCGGATTGAATCCAAAAAACCTGATTGTCGGAAAGAAGATATTTATTCCGCAACCGGAATGATTATTCCCGGAGGGACGAGTTACACGAGTCCCAAACCAATTTGAGAGTCAGGGGCTCTTGGAACCCGTCCCACCGAAATGTCAATGCGGCAGCTTGAAGTAAAGGAGCAGCACGCCCGCCGCCGCGATGAGACAATAAAAACCGAAAAATTTCCAACGTCCGGCTTCAAGCCAGCGGGAAAGCCATTTCAACGCAAGCAATCCGGCAACGAAACTGAAAATCATTCCAACCAAGCCGGGAATGAAAAGGTGCAGCGTGGAACCGTGATTGCTCAACGCATGTTCCTGGAGAAGCCGCTTCGCTTCTTTCGCGATGATGGGCGGGGTCAAAACGACGGCGAGCGCAAAACTGAATTCCTCCAGCTTTTGTTTCGGCAGACCGAGCAGCAGGCCGATGGAAATGGTTGAGCCGGAGCGCGAAAATCCCCGAAACGGCAGGCAGATTCCCTGAACGATGCCAATCCATAACGAATGCGCGGGCTGTATTTCCAAATGCCGCGGATTTTTTTCCTCGTGCCAGCCGGCGTAAATAATGAGCACGCCGACCGCCGCCAACGCCCCGGCAATCAGTGGCAGGTTGGAAAACAAATTCTCAACTTCGGCATGCGGCACACCGCGCATGAAAACCTTTTCGATGACGATTTTCAACCCGTAGCCGACGATTCCGGTGCAAATGGTCGCTATGACGATTTGAAACGCGAACCATTGCAACTGTCCACTGGAAGTAAAGTAATCGCGCTTCCACCCCTTCCAGAAATAAACGATGACGGCGAACATCGTCCCGGTGTGCAGCATGACCAGCAGCATCGTCATGTCGGGACTGGACGGATCGAGTCCCATGATTTTTTCAGCGGCGATGACGTGGGCCGAACTGGAGACCGGCAGCAATTCGCACGCGCCTTGAATCAGCGCCAGAATCAGGATTTGAAAATAGTTGAGCATGGGAACAAAGCGACGGCCCTCTCGTCAGGCCCGAACCATTTGGGCGTGAAACAAGGCGGCTGGCAAGGAAGAACTGGCACGCCGTTCACTTTTTCTTGCCAAAGAAGGAAGTTTCGCCGTTGCGCTGCTTGATTTTGAGCTGTCCCAGAATAGAGTGCCAGCCGATGTAAATCTTGTGCCAGTTGTTTTCGATGCCGCGCAAATCGCCTTCGCCCATTTCGCTCAAGTAGCGCAGCGACGGCGCGTGGCCGACGAGCGCGATGATTTCCTCCTTGGTGGGCGATTGGACCTCGACGGACGCAAAAATCATCTCCAGGTCCTGCGCAATGATGCTCTTGAGTTCGAGGAAATGGGACTCGTCCTCCGGCCCGAACTTTTTGGAGCGGCCGAGGTTGACGAAATAATTGAACTGCTTCCAGCATTCGATGTGGGTCTCGGTCTGGGCGATCAACTGGTCGAGTCGCTTGGCGCTCATGGGCGGTCCTTTCCGGCTGACGACGGGGTCGCAAACGTATTTTGCGGCGAAAGGAAAATGATGGCGCCACCCTGCATTTCCCGCGCCGTGATGCGCAGGCTGGCAAAATGCAGGTCAAGTCCGGTCAGCGGCATCTGCGCCGCGCGCGCCTCCTGAAACTGCGACAGCACCTCCTTGGCGATGCTGTCGAGCAGCCGCTGCGGATAACCGGAACCAACGGTCGTCGCCATCATGTTGCCATGACGATCCACGGTGAAACTTCCCGTCGGCAATTTCTCGACGACGGGTGCGGACTTGCCAAACCAGTTCAAGATGCCCATGTGTCAGCCAGTTTTTTGCTTTGTTCAAATAAATGGCGGGGGTCTGCCTCCGGCGGCCAGCCGATGACAAACGTCCTGCCTTTCCCCGGCACTAATAGCAAGTGCCGTTCCAAATTATGTCCCGCGATATGCGTCAACGGGCCGGCGCTTAATTTCTCACCGAGCCGCTGCGCCGACTTTTCGGCCTGCCGCCCCCACTCTGCCAGTTGATCCACATCGTGCATTCCCCATCCCTTCGCGGGATCCTCCTTTTTGGCAGGAATGGTCACGACGAATTCCGCGCCCACGTAAGCCACCGCCGTCAGGCGGGTGATGAATTGCGTCTCTTCGACCTCCTGCGCGGGGGTCGGGTTGGCGGCCTTTTTCAATTCCTGCTCGGATTCGAGCAGGAGCGATTCCAACGATTTGGTGATGATCCGGACGTGGCTGGGTTCGGCGGGCAGACTTTCAAATGCGCCGCCCTCCCACTCCAAAATGCGCCATAACGCCGCTTCGCCGTCCGCCCCTCCACCTTGGCGTCAACCAATTGTCCGTCCTGAATCCAGATTTGAGCCACCTTCGGCCCGGACGTGATGCGCAACACGCTCGAATTGCGCAACGCCGATTCCATCTTGACGATGTCCAGAAGATTTCTGCTTTGAACAGCCCGAAATCCGCCACTATCCTCCTCGCCCAGCAACGACTCGATGCAATCGAGGAACATCTGCGGATTCTGCTGCATGTCGGACTTCAGCCAGAACAAATCCACGCCCAGTGCATAGGCGCGAGAGCGGAATTCACCGTCCGAAAGCCCCGTCAGCGCCACCGTCCGCAATTCTGGAAACCGGCGCCGCACGATGCCCAACACCTGCAGCCCGTCCATCCGCGGCATCCTCAAATCACACAGCAACACCCGGAACGGCTGCGCGTCGAGGAGCGACAACGCGCGCATGCCCGACGACACCGTACGGATATCCGGCTTGCTGGGAAGTTGCGTGAGGAATTCGCGGCACATGTCCAACCAGTCGCCGTCGTCGTCCAACACCAGAATTTTATGCCGTGATTCCATTCGAATGTACAATCGCTAATGCCAACGCCGCAACAATTCAAGATAATTCCGCTGGGCGAAGAGCCGTGAAACGTGGAACGTTTAATCGTAAACGACTCACGATTTGCCGATTCAACCAATCACGGCAGTTTGCTGTGGCTTCCATCGCAGAAACAACTGTTGTGCGTGTGCTTGCAGCCGCACCACGCCACGGTTTTGGCCTCGGTGATTTCCGTTTTCAACGGCGCGAAGCCCGTACCCTTATGCGAGCCGTCGCAAAACGGCTGGCCTTTTGACTTTCCGCACGCGCACCAGAAGTAAGTGCCGGGTTCAACCTTTTGGACGATGGGGAATTTTTGAGCGATTGTCGGTTCCATAATGCGGCAACCATAAACAGTTTCGGGAAAAACGCAACCCCCACCCAATCAGAACCTTGCCAATTCACACGTTGCTACGGTGCTGGACGATTTGTGTCCGGCATAATTTCCAGCTTGAGGCTGTAGTCCTTGCAGCCGACTGCGCGCCAGAACGCGACCGCCGCTTTATTTTCAACCAGGACTTCAACCGTCAACCGTTTGTTTGACGGCCAGATTTGGGAACGGAGCGTTTCAAATGCCTTCCGTCCGACGCCCTGCCGGCGGCGGTTGCGCACCACGAACAGTTGCCGCAGATAAATTTCATCTGGCTGCTCGCGATACAAGGCGTAGGCGACAATTTCTCCGCCATTATCAAAAATCACCGCCGCGTATTCGGACGCAAGCCAGCCTCGCATCCGCTGTTCCAGTTCGGGAACAGTCATTTTGTTCCGGTGCCCCTCGTCGCGGATCAATTGATGATTCAGCTCCGCGAGCAGGGCGCAATTATCCAATGTGGCTTGGCGAAACGTCATGAGGGAATTATTGCTTGGGTGTTTCAAGTCCACTGCCCTGCACATTCGTGAACGTGAGAAATGCACCTTGGTAACCAGTGACATGAATATTGCGCAGGACAGCGCCTTTGACGTTCTGGAGCGAGATGCCTTTGGTGCAGGTGCCGGTGATGTTTTTGAGAACCAGTCCATCAAGCGGTTTCTCGGCGGAAATCTGGCTGACATCCGCCAGCGTCGTGCAGGCCACGCGAATGTTCGTGAAGCGGAAGTTCCGGCCCAACGGATAACCGGCCAGTCCCTCAACCGGATCATCCGCCGTGTTGCTGTTGCCCGAGCTGATCAGATTGACGCGGAGGAAACCGCCGGCCAGAACATCGAGATCGTCGCCTGAAATATTTTCGATGACTCCGGCGCGGCCGATGCGGGTCTTGACATAAACGCCGAACGTCCGGCTGGTCAGCTTGCAGTGCTCAATCTGCACATTGCGGATGCCGCCGGAAGTTTCGCTGCCGATGCCAACACAGGCGAAGCGGCGGCAGTTCAAAGTGCATCCGGTGATGAGTACGTCCTCCGTCGGCTTGCCGAGGCGCGCGCCGTCCAGTCCGCGACCGGATTTGAGGCTGATGGAATCGTCGCCCGTGTCGATGTCGCAGCCTTCAATGCGGACGTTCTTGCAGGAATCCACATCAATGCCGTCACGACCGCCGTTGATGTTCACATTTTTGATCACGACACCGGAACAATAAGTCGGATGCGTCGCCCAATTGCCGCCTTGCGTCACGGTGAAACCTTCCCAGCGGACGTCGTTGCAGGAAATGGGTTCAAGCACGACAGCGCCGCGCGGATTCTGCGGCGCGGCGACGGCGGGATTTCCCTCAATGCGCCCCGGCCCGATGATGCCGGTGTGATCAACATTCGCGGCATAAATCAGCGCGCGACGGCCCGGTTGCCAGCGGCCTTCCCAGCGGATGTCCATCATCGGATAATCATTCGTGTCGCCGGCTGCCAATGATGACGCTGTTCGTTTCGAGCCGCAGAATCGTGCGGTTGCCAATCTGCACGCTGCCGATGAGATAATTGCCGGCTGGCACGAGTACTTCACCACCGCCGGAGACGGCACACGTATCCAGCGCCTTTTGGAATGCGACGGTGTCCTTGTTCGTGCCGTCACCAACCGCGCCAAAATCGCGGACGTTGAACGATGCAACAGTTGCGCTGCTGCCCCGGCTTAAGCCAATCAGGAGAAAACAAATGATGGTCAGCGGGAGGAATTTCATGGCGTGACAACCGCGGTGGTCTTCGCTGGTGCTATCTCCGGCATTGGTTCTGGCGGGAACTGATCGAACTTTCGCTGATGATCAATCCCGCGAAGCTGCTGGTCGGCAAAATCCAGCGCGGCGTTCCAGTCATCCGCCGTCAATGCGTGCCGGTGCGGTTCGTAATTCACGCCCACGCGGTCCGGGCTGACGCCCAGAAATTCATAGACCGGCTTCGCCGCCAGAATTGTTTGTTTGACGGCGTTCGGCACGCAATTCTGGTCATCCGTCCCTTCTACTGAAATCCACGGGTGCGGCGCGGTCAGCGCAACGAACCAATGCGCGTCGAACGGCAGCTTCTGCATCTGCCCGGTGAACTCCGCAAGTTGCGGCACCCAGTAATAGCGGAAACTTCCGCGTCATGTCCTCGATGCCTTCCTTGCCGCCGCGGCCCGGCCCGCAAAAACGATACGCGCCCGTCCCCGCGCCACTCGACCCGGCGGGTGCGCCGAGCGAGATGCGTTCATCGAAGGCCGTCGCCACCATCACCAATTTACCGAGCCGCGAATGCCCCAGCGCGATGAGCTTATTCGTGTCCGCGAACGGTTGCGTCTCCACATAATCCACCACGCGCGACAGTCCCCAAGCCCAGCCGCGCACCACGCCCCAGTCATAGCCGGGATACGCGGGATAAAAGGATGAACTGAGATAATTGCTGTTGTCCTCGCCGCATTGCGTGTAGCGATACGTCACGATGGCGTAGCCGCGGTTGAGCTGGTTCGTAAAACCGCGTGCCGCCCTCTCTGGATCAACCGGCGCATTGAAATTGAATCGCGGGCGGGCCGTTGAATTTGTCGTCGTGGCGTTCGTGGAGACCTCAGCGACTGGTGCGGCTGAATTGCTCGTGACACCGACACCCGGCGTTCCGAAGAACGACGGATTGATGATGGTCGGAAACGGTCCGCCGCTGGCCGGCGTGAAAATCGCCACGTCAAATCCCAGCTTCCCGTCCGGCCCGAACTTCAGATGCACCAGCCGGAAGTTTGCCGCGCCGTCGAGCACGGTACGGGATTGGATGTCCTGTCCGCTGACATTGCCCGGCGGCGGCGGCGCATGGCCGAGTTCGTAATGCTCCAGAATTGCCTTCATCTCCTCGCGCCGCGCGCGCCATTGCGCAACCGTCCTCACCTTGGAGCCGTCGTCCATCGTCATCACGTCCGGCAAATTGGTTTGGACGGGCAAATCCTTCACCTCTGGAAACGTTCCCTGCACATCCATGGTTTGGGCGCGGGAAGCGTTGGCAGACAAAAGCAACAGACCGGTGACAAAAATGAAAACGGAATTTGTTTTGAGCATAGGCTGGTTTTGGTTTGCGCGATTGTAGTAAGGCCGTGCGATTCACGCAACGGGCAAGGAGCGCAGCCCTCCGGCCCCTGCCCGCTTGCGGACGCCGTTTCCCATGTCGTCCGCAGGGGAAAGAACGTTCGCTGAACCGATTTCAGCAACTTCTGGAATGAAAAAAGCGTTCATTGAATCGAAATCAGCGATTGCTGAATTGAAAAAAGTGTTCGCTAAATTGAAATCAGCGACTTCTAAATTGGAAAAAGCGTTCGCTGAACCGATTTCAGCAACTTCTAAACTTAAAAAAACGATCGCTGAATTGATTTCAGCAATTGCTAAATTGAAATAAGCGTTCGCTGAATTGGTTTCAGCGATTGCTAAATTGAAAAAAGCGTTCGCTGAATTGAAATTAGAAGATGGTTTTTTGGCCAAAAACGTGAAAAAACCGGGTTTTTTGAGGGATGCCGGAACGAGCTTGTGCGCTATTTTTACGCAAACGGCTGAAAACGAGCGAGTTAGCCAGAAAACCTCAAAAATAGCACTTTTTGACAAAAATTGGGCGCTGGTCAAAAAGAGCCAGTTTGACGGAATGGGCTTGGGGGAGCGGTTTTGACCGGGATTGTGGCGGCGATGCTCCGCCCTATTTGAAATACGGATTCTTCACGCCGCGCTCGGCGTAATCTTTCAGGCAGACGAGCAGATGGCCCCACGTGGTGTTGCAGAAATAGCAATGGTCGCCGCCGCGTTCCCAGCCGCCATGACAGAATTTCAGTAGCACTTCGCCGTCGGGCTGCGGTTCGAGGATAAATTCCTGCGTGGTACCGACCCAATCCGGCGAGGTGCCGCCGGTGCATTTCCAGCGCACGAGCGCGGGCGGCGTCAGTTGCTCGATGCACATCTCGAAGACCGTCGAATGGTCAAAGAAGCCGAAGACCGCCCTGCCGCCGACGTGGGCGTCCATCTTCACATCGGTCGTCCACCACGCGCGGATGCCGGCCTCGGTGGTGAGGGCACGATAAATCATTTCCGCTGGCGCGGCGATGCCGATGCGATGGATGAGCTCGGTGGACATGTTTTATTTCTGATAACCAAGAGCATCCAGTTTTTTTCTGATTGTTTCGTTTTCTTTTACTTTACCAGTGTGGAATGCAAACATTTTTAGTGAAGCAGCAAGACGCTGTTCAAGAATAGAGTCAACATTCAAAGCTGTCGTTCCAATTCTGATTGATGTCAATTCAGCGAGATGATCAAGTCCCTCCAAAGCCCGTAATGTTTTACAGTTCCAAATTCTGATGGACTGGATATTTTTATTGGAGGCAGTGAAGCGCAGGTTTTCTAGGCGAATTTGGTCTTCGATTTTTACCGAACGCAGCGAGGGAAATGCACCAATGTTTTCAAAATTGCTAAATCCACGAACCCATATGATTTCAAGTTCTTCCAGTGAAGGGTGCTGAATCTCCCAAATATTTGCTCTTCCACCAAGAATTATAACCAGATGCCTTAGCGACTGAATTTTGGAAACAAATTCCAAGTTTTGTCTTTTTGGAATACATCGGAGCGTCAGTGCTTGAAGTGCCGGAAGCCTTGCCAATGAATCAATATTCTTTGTGTGCTTCTCGACACACAATTTAATAAGATTGCTACAGTCTTGCAGTGGTGTGAGGTCGAAATTTGCCTTTAATGATTCACCAATAATTAACTTTTCGAGGTTTCGCAGTTGAAGCGATTTCAAAATGTGTTGGTCATCTAGCTTGTAAATTCCCAGTGACAAGTAACGCAGATTTGCCAAATCGCTCAAGGCAGCAAGATTCGTGGCTTCAGACAGGCAATCAATCGAGAGTGCGGCTACATCAGGCAAATAACATAGAACCGAAGCATCGAAATGAGTCCCATAGTGTCCGTAGAAGCGAACTTCTAATTGCTTGCCTAATTCTCCGCACAAATTGTTGATCCGTTTTAACAGTTCGGGTGAATAGGGAGGTTTATCAAATTGCAGAATGACATGATAGCCTTCTGCAATTTTTGATTCAATTACAGCGCGTTCAACAGAACTCGGATTTTGTATTCGTTCCTGTTTCACTTTTTCTTCCCATGCACCTTCGCCGCGACTTTCAAGCGCAGGGCGTTGAGCCGGATGAAGCCGGTGGCGTCGTCCTGGTTGTAGGCCTTGGTCGGGTCGGCTTCCATCGTGGCGATGTGCGGGTTGTAGAGGCTCACCGGGGATTTGCGGCCGGCGACCATGATGTTGCCCTTGTAGAGCTTCACCCGCACGGTGCCGGTCACGTTCCGCTGGCTCTCGGTCACGTAGGCCTGGAGCGCGAGGCGTTCGGGCGCGAACCAGAAGCCGTTATAAACCAGCTCGGCATATTTCGGGATGAGGGCGTCGCGCTGGTGCATGACTTCCCGATCCATCGTGAGCGTCTCCATCTGCCGGTGCGCGAAATGCAGGATGGCGCCGCCGGGCGTCTCATACACGCCCCGCGATTTCATGCCCACGTAGCGGTTCTCCACCATGTCCACCCGCCCCACGCCGTGTTTGCCGCCGAGCTTGTTCAGCGCCTTCATCACGCCGAGCGGGGACAGCTTCTTGCCGTTCACAGCCACGCAGTTGCCCTTCACGAAATCGAGCGTGACGAACTCCGGTTTGTTCGGCGCGTCTTCGGGAAACACGGAGAGCGTGGTGAATGAGCCGCGAAACTTCGGGTCGCTGGCGTCCATCCACGGGTCTTCGAGAATTCCCGCCTCGTAGGAGATGTGCAGGAGGTTCCGGTCCATCGAGAACGGTTTCTTGGCGCTGGCCTGCACGGGAATCCTGTGCCTGGCGCAGTAATCAATCATCTCCTGCCGTCCGGGAAACTCGCTCCGATATGCTGCGTCCCGCCATGGGGCGATGACCTGCAAATCCGGCGCGAGCGCGGCGGCGGTCAGTTCGAACCGCACCTGATCATTCCCCTTCCCTGTCGCGCCGTGGGCGATGGCGTCGGCCTTTTCCTTTTTTGCGATCTCGACCATGCGCTTGGCGATGAGCGGCCGGGCGATGCTGGTGCCGAGGAAGTATTGGCCTTCGTAAATCGCCCCGGCGTGGATGATGGGATAAATGAAGTCGCGCGCGAATTCCTCCTGCAAATCGTCAATGTAGATTTTGGACGCGCCGGTCTTGCGCGCCTTGGCCTCAAGGCCGGTGAGTTCGTCCTCCTGCCCGATGTTGGCGCAGAAGGCGATCATCTCGGCGTTATATTTTTCCTTGATCCACGAAAGCAGCACCGAGGTGTCGAGGCCGCCGGAATATGCCAGAACAATTTTCATGTCCGCACATTAAACCGCAAACGGCAGTGTTCGCAAAATGAAAATGAAACGGCCATGCGAAGTATTGCCAGACAGGCGCGTGTGTGCGATGCTGGGACTTGCGTGGATAGATTTCTCTGTTTCTTTGTCCGGATTGGTATCGGCCTGTTGCAAGCGATGCCGTTGCGGTGGGCGGCGCGCATGGGCCGTTACGGCGGTGATGTGGTCTTCTGGCTGGATGGACGCCATCGGCGCATGGCCATCGGCAATCTCACCCGCTGCTTTCAAAACGAAAAGTCCGCGGCGGAAATCCGCGCGCTGGCGCATGAAAATTTCCGGCGCATCGGGGAAAACACCTGTTGCGGCATCCACGCGGCGACGATGAAGGCAGAAAAATTGCAGGAGGTGCTGCAGGTCAAAGGTCCCGGCGCGCTCAGCCATGCCGCCAACGGCTTTCCTCCGCAAAACCGGCTGTTCGCCACAGGCCATTTTGGAAATTTTGAGCTGTTCGTGCGGATGGGAGTTTATATGAGCGGTTATCAATGCGCCGCCACGTATCGCGGCGTCCGCCAGCCCGCGTTGAACCGGATGATCCACAAACTGCGCACGCGCTCCGGCAATCTGCTGTTCGAACGGCGGACCGAGTCGGAGGATTTGAAGCGGGCATTGGACAAAGGCGGCCTGCTGCTGGTGCTGGTGGCGGATCAAAGCGCGCAGGACGGCGGATTGGAAGTGCCTTTCTTCGGCCAGCCTTGCCTCGCATCCCGCGCCCCGGCGGTGATGGCGATCCGTTATGATTGCGAGTTGTTTGTGCCGATCTGTTATCGAATTGGATTGGGCCGCTGGGTGATCGAGACCGGCGAAGTCATTCCCACGCAGGAAAATTTCCGGCGCCGTTCAAGCGAGGACATCACGAACGACATCAATGCGGCGATGGAAACGGCG
This sequence comes from uncultured Verrucomicrobiae bacterium, assembly GCA_963827815.1. Lineage (GTDB taxonomy): Bacteria > Verrucomicrobiota > Verrucomicrobiia > Limisphaerales > UBA11358 > UBA11358. The sequence continues at coordinate 168,919 of CAWHCL010000014.1, forward strand.
GTGCGCCGCGACCCGGCGAACTGGTTCTGGGTTCACAACCGCTGGAAAACGCGGCGTCCGGCAGCAGCATAAACAAGTTTGCAGCCACAACGCGCGCGGATTTCAAGGCGTATTACCGTTGTTGTTCTTCGGCCACAGGGCGGCGGGGTCGGTCCTTAACAAGTCGTACCCGATGGAGCTGTTGCGCAGCAATATCGCATGGCCGTCGAAAAACGCCGCGTTCACCCGCTTGCCGTGCCTCGGAACCGAGCGGGTGAAATCATTTCCCGGATAATCATGGGTATCGCTCGGCACGCGAAAATAGGTGCAGCCCGTGGCCGGAATTTCCGTCCAACTATCCGGGTTGGATTCATCAAAATTTGGGTCAAGCTGTGCTGCATCCGCGAAAACAATGGACTGGCTGGGATTGCTCACCTGGCCCTCGCTGCAGGAGGAATAGACCACATCCGCGTTTCCCGCAGCCGGCACGACGGTTCCGTATTCGGGATAATTCATGCCGATGCCCAGTGTGTAATTGGTGCTGGCGGACTGGCCGTGGGCATCTATGGCAGCCTGAATCAGGGCGGGACAGCAAAAAGTCTGTTGCGACGGAACGAAGCCATCCAGCCGCAACTTGTCCGGCCACCAGAGGTAGGTCGTTTTCTGGACGACAAAGGTTGAGTAATCGAAAGTCCAATGGGACCAGTTGGTCGCGCCCTGTTCCACCCACAACGGAACCATGGCTTCACGGTTGTCATCCAGATATAATTTCGTCGCCAGGATGATCTGTTTCATGTTGTTGAGACAGCCGGCGGTCTTGGCCCTTTGTTTGGCTGCGGACAGCACCGGCAGCAGCAGTGCCGCGAGAATGCCGATGATGGCGATCACCACGAGCAATTCCAGCAAGGTGAACGCATAGCGGTGACAAGTGACAGGTGGCAGGTGACAGGAACGCGTCTTCCGCAGTACGCTGCTTGTCTTGTCATCTGTCTCCAAATTCTTGTAATTTTTCATGTTCGCTCAAGGGCTGTCGCCGTTGTTATTCTTTGCCCACTGAACAGCGCTGTTGGTCCGGGGCAGGTCGTAGCGAATCGCGCTGTTACGCAGCAATATCGCATGGCCATCGAAAAACGCGGCGTTCACCCGCTTGCCGTGCCTCGGAACCGAGCGGGAGTCACCGTTCAGGGATTCGTAATAGGAATCGCTCGGGACCCGGAAATAGGCGCAGCCCGTGGCCGGAACTTCCTGCCAGTTGTCCGCGTCTGTTTCGTCAGGATTCAAAATCCCGCCGGCATCCGCAAACACGATGGACTGGTCGGGACTGCTCACCTGGCCTTCCTGGACAGTGGCGTAGACGGGAACGTTGAATCCCTGTCTCGTCGCTATCCAACCGTATTCGGGATAATTCATGCCGATGCCCAAGGTATAATTGGTGCTCACCGACCCGCCACCGCCTCCAGTGGCCGGCTGGGTCAGGGCGGGACAATTGAAGATTTTTTGCGACGGAATGAAACCATCCAGCCGGAGCTTGTCCGGCCACCAGAGAAAGTCCGGGTATTGGATGAGAAAGGTTGAGGCATCATAATTCCAAGCCGGCCAGCCGGAAGCGCCCTGTTGCACCCATAACGGGATCATCATTCCGCGGTAGTCGTCCAGATACAATTTCGTCGCCAGAATTATCTGGCTCATGCTGTTGAGACATTGGGTGGCCTTGGCTCTTTGTTTGCCGGCGGACAATACCGGCAGCAACAGCGCCGCCAGAATCGCGATAATGGCGATGACGACGAGCAGTTCGATGAGCGTGAAGGCGGAGCGTTTCATAAATCAGTCCCAGCCGTGCATCGTATCGTAACGGAAGGTCATTTCATTCGTGTTATAGCCTTTATACCACTTTACGTGGCCTTCCTCGAAAAGGACGTTCTGGCCCTTGGAATGAACCTGCCATTCCTCGGACGGCATTCCATTGTCATCGCCGCCGACACAGTTGTAGGTGTAATCGTCCTTGTCGGCGTTGTCCAAGGTGAACGTGGACCCGATGGTGTCGCCGGATAATACGTAAGCGTCCGGAAATTGAATCTGCCTGACGTTGACCGGCGCAAACCCGTTTGCGACCACAAACTCGGCGCGCACGCCGTTGAAATAATTGAAGAAGCCGACCTGCGACGGCGAATCCGCGGGGCAATGAAAGGCGTTTGTGTTTTGAACGTAGGAAATAATCTGCTGCAGCCAGCTGTAATTGCCCGTGGCGGAATCCTTTTGATCCCACTGGATGGTGCCGCCGGATTCGGGATACATTTCATTGTTGTCATCCGCAAACATTTTCATGCCCAAACCGATCTGGTGAAGGTTGGACTGGCATTGCGTCATCCACGCGCGCTGCTTGGCAGCGGACAACACCGGCAGGAGCAGCGCTGCCAGAATGCCGATGATGGCGATGACGACGAGCAGTTCGATGAGCGTGAAGGCGCTACGCGTGACCTGTAATCTGTGACAGGATTTTATCACTTTTCTGGTTTTCACCTAACTTGTCACTCGCAGAAGATCATATTTCCTGGCTACATCGCCTTTTTGACCACGAGCATTTCGATGGACGCGGTGTCCGGCTGCAAGGCGAGGCCCCAATCGGCGAGGATTTTTTGACCCGTGGCCTGGTCCATCGTGCCGCTCGATATCTGCTGCTGAATTTGCTGGTTCCAAACGAGCGAGAAATCGTAAAAATTTGTCAGACCCGTCTTGTCCAACACCGGCGTCTTGATCATTTGCTCCAAGCCATCCGTCACAACCGTCAGATGCTGATGGGTGAAATAGAGTTTTCCATTCCTTAAATCGGTGTTTCCATTTTCACTGGGGGCGCTGATTTTCAATCCCGGCGAGTCCGGGTCTATAACCTTGAGTGCGAGCACGGGCGTGTCCTGCGTTTCCACATCGCGCGGTGTAACCCAGCTTTCTACGGATGGCCGACTGCAGGCGTGCCTGCGGGTCTTTGGACACTGTGACGAGAAAATCAAAATTGCCTTTTGGCGGGTTGAATGGCAGCGCGATGCGCCCCGAATTGTAGCTGTAGGCGATTGAGATGAGTTGCAGAAATGTCACATTGCGGCCCACCATCCACTGCGCGCCCTTGACACTCGTTTCGATAATTCCCGGTGGAGACGATTTCTGCGGCGAACCTGGGAAATGGGTGGGGCGAACGACGACCAGACCCGGTGGCGCCTGCCGCAACCGGGCGGGGCTGATGACAAAATTCCGGTCGTTGACAGACGGGAAGAAAATCATTTTCACCGCAACCACAGTCGCCACCAGCACCAAAACCAGTACGCTGACCAGCACGATTGTTTTTGTCATAGGTCTTTCAGGGTTGAGGTTGGGCCATCGCCATGGGCGATTGATTTCATTGACTCGAAAGGTTGTTGTTCGCGTCCGCGCCGAAATCCGGCGTCACGGCCTCCACGTGGCCGTCGGCAAAGGTCACGTCCGCCTTGCCGCCGTGCCGGATGGTCAACGGATCGCCGTTCCGCCCTGTGGAAGACCCCGGCACCCAGCGGCCATCATTAATAATGCTGCCGCCATCGGGACTGTCCCATCCGGCGATGGAACCGGGTTCCTCGGCAAGCATGATTTTCTGCGACGGATTGCGCACCGCGCCCTCGTTGAACGGAATTTGTTGGTCACACCGCTGGAAGTATCCACCACCGACGACATGCCGAGGTTGTGGCCATTGCCATCCAGACCGTAGCCATTGAAGCTGTAACTGAAAAGATACGGGCCGTAGCCGTCGCCGTAGTTGAACGCCAGCCGGTCAGCATCACTGGTGTCCAGCGGGCAGCGCAGCGACGGTTTCTGCAGGCCGGGAACCGAAATAAGAATCGGGCTTTGCTCAAACGGCGGGTAAAGCGCCGTGTTCGTCCGCCAGTAAATCCAGTCTTCGGGATGAAGCCATACATCCGCGACGCGATGCCGGGAAAAGTATCGCCGTTGTCCTGCACATACATCTGCATTCCGAGGCCGAGTTGCTTGAGGTTGTTGATGCACGTGGCCTGCGCCGCGCGCTTCTTGGCGGCGGACAACACCGGCAGGAGCAGCCCCGCCAGAATGGCGATGATGGCGATGACCACCAGCAGTTCAAGCAATGTGAACGCCCGCAATGCCATTTTCCGGATGGATGTTCTCATGCGGGTGCAGGCAAATTTATTTCACAAATCCGGTTCGGAATTGGTGATGTCGTCCCCAAACTCCGTAAGTCTCCGGCTCCACATGGAAGTCGGCAAAGGTCACGTCCCCCTTGCCGCCATGCCGGGCGGTCAACGGATCGGCGTCTTGAGGCATCCATCGCCCGTCATTGATGACCGCCGCTCCGGTGGGATTGTCACTGTTGCTGTTCGACCCCGGCTCTTCCGCAAGCATGATTTTCCCTCCCGGGATTGCGAACGGCGGCCAGCGTGAACGGGAAGATTTTCGCCCCCCGCGAAGCACGGATGACATTCCCGGATTGGCATCGTGGGAGTTGCCGCTGGTGTCAACCGTCCTAGTGAGGTTGTAACTGGTCAAACTGTAGCTGTAAAGGTAAGGACCATTAGCGGAATCTGATGCTGCCTGGGCGATACGCGCACTGTTGTCGGTATCCATGGGGCAACGAAACAGGTTGGTGTTTGCATTCGCCAGCGTGATGACAATCGGGCTTTGTTGAACCGGGTGGGCCGTGTCGTTTGTCCGCCAATAAATCCAATCAGACGCCTGAAACCCGCTGTGTTCCGACGCCATGCCCGGAAACGTGTCGCGGTTGTCATCAACATACATCTGCATGCCGAGGCCGAGTTGCTTGAGGTTATTGATACACGGCAGCCTGCCCCGCCCGCTTTTTGGCCGCGGACAGCACCGGCAGCAGCAGCGACGCCAGGATGGCGATGATGGCGATGACCACCAGCAGTTCGAGGAGCGTGAAGGCGAAAGCGCGGCGGAAGCCTGATTTTGTGCCGCATTCGGTTCCCCTCTTTCGTTCTTTTGATCATCCCAATGGTCTTCATAAAGTTTAAGTGGCTCAATTCTCCCGGCGGGTGACAATGAACAGTTCAAAAAGTATGAAGCCCGGCCGCGTTTCCGAACTGACAAGCGGTCTGCCACGCGAACAATCCTGTTCGTCCGGCTTCATTGGTGTCCCGACTATAATAACAACGCCCGTTGAAAACAGTTACAAATTAAATGAATATTTATAACCGAGGCTGCCGCCTGTTTCTGGAAAGGACGCGCCACCCGGTTGAATTTGTCCAAGCCGTCTTATAAATATGTCCGCCCGACGGCGAAATCGGACAATTTATTTCACATTTCGCCGCGTCGCGAGTTTTAGCGGCTCGATGTGGACGAGCACGTCGTTGACGGCAGGCATGGCGCCGCGGATTTGATCCTTCACGGCGTGGGCAATTTCGTGCGAGCGCAGCACGGTCATCTGCGGGTCCACTTCCACGTGCATGTCCACGTAAAGCTGCCAGCCCATCTTGCGGACGAAACATTTCTCCACGCGCGCGACGCCGGGAACCGTTTCCGCCTGCCGCTGGATTTCATTTTTGATTTCGCGGTCGGGCGCGGTATCCATCAGGTCGCCAAAGGTCGAGCGCAACAACCGCCAGCCGTTCCACGCGATGACGCCCGCCGCCGCCATCGCCGCGGCGTCGTCCGCCCACGCAAATTTTTCCCCGCCAATCAAGGCCGTGCTGATGCCCATCGCCGCGGCAACGGATGTGATGGCGTCGCTGCGGTGATGCCACGCATCCGCGCGGACGGCGGAACTGGCCACCGAGGCGGCCTCGCGCGCCACAAACCGGAACAGTCCTTCCTTGATCACTATCACGCCGAACAATACCAGCAGCGTGAAGACTTTGGGCGTGGGACGCGGATGGCCGAGGTTGTGCAGCGCTTCAATCACAATCCAGCCCGCGACGAACAGGAGGATTCCCGAAACCACCGCGGCTGCAAGCGGTTCGGCCTTGCCGTGGCCGTACGGATGGTCCTCGTCCGCCGGTTCCGCCGCCACGACGACACCACGCCAGACGATGATGGAACTGAAAATGTCCGTGAGCGATTCGCAGGCGTCTGCCACGAGCGCGTGCGAATGTCCGGCGATGCCCGCGACCAGTTTTGCCGCCGAAAGAAAAACATTCACCACCAACCCGGTGAAGGTGGCGCGCAAACTGCGTTGGAGGCGATTCGGCATTTATGATTTAAGATTTGCGATTGCCAGAAACGGCCCGGCTCAATCGTAGATTGTAAATTAGATGAGGTGGCAGAACATGCCGTCGCGCAGCTTCGGCTCGAACCACGTGCTTTTCGGCGGCATGATATCGTCCAGGTCGGCGACCGTCATCAAATCGTCCATGCCCGTCGGAAACATCGAGAACGCGCAAGCGTATTCGCCGCCATCCACCAATTTCTCCAATTCCGCCGTGCCGCGGATGCCGCCGACAAAACTGATGCGCTTGCTCGTGCGCGGGTCAGCAATACCGAAAATCGGCGCGAGCACGTTCTTTTGCAGCAATGTCACGTCGAGGTTTTCAACAGGATCATCCCCCGCAGTATATTTTTTCCGGAAAATGAGCGTGCGCCATTTGCCCTGAAAATAAAAGCCTAGTTCGTGTTTGCACGCCGGCCTGGCCAGCTCGTCCGGATTCCTGATCAAAACGATTTCAAGCATTTCGAGCAATTGCTCCGGCGTCCAACCGTTCAAATCCTTCAGCACGCGGTTATAGGGAAGGATCTGCATCTGATTGTGTGGGAAAATCACGACCAGAAATTGCCCGCTGCCGCCTGCGCCTTTGCGATTCTGAAAAACGCGCGCCGCCGCCGCGCTACGGTGATGGCCATCGGCAATGTAAAGCTCCGTGATTTGGGCAAATGTCTGCTTAATGAACCGGATGTCTTTCTCGGCGGAAATCATCCATGACGTGTGCCGCACGCCGTCCTCCGCGGTAAAATCCACGTCAGGCATCCCCGAAGTTTTTGCAGCAACCAACTTGTCGAACACCGCCCCACCCCGATGCGCCAGGAAAACCGGGCCGGTCTGTGAATTCAGCGCCTCGATGTGCCGGACGCGGTCGTCCTCCTTGTCCGGACGGGTCAGCTCGTGTTTTTTGATGACGCCATCCAGATAATCCTCGCAACTCGCCGCAGCCACGATGCCCGTCTGCGAATGCTGGCCCATGATTTGCCGGTACAAATAGAAGCACGGCTGCGAATCCTGTTTCAACGTGCCGTCGCGGATGAGCTTTTGGAAATTGTCCCTGCCCTTCGCATAAACTTCCGGCGCGTAAGCGTCCGTGCCCGCCGGCAAATCAATCTCCGGCTTGCTAACATGGAAAAAACTCAACGGTTTGCCCGAAACAATGGCGCGCGCCTCGTCCGACGACACCACATCGTAGGGCAGCTCGCAGATTTGCGATGCTAATTTGGACTTCGGTCTTAGCGCGGCAAAAGGTTTGATCGTCGCCATAAAGCGGAGGGAAGATACGAGTGCCAAGTCTTCTAATCAACGCCAGATGTTCCATTGCCAGCCATCAGCCGGACAAATTCCGTTCGATACGAATACATAATTGATGCTGCCGGAGGGTATTCTTGCGAGCATTTGAAACCTGTCTATGCCTGGTTGATTTTTCAGTTGTTTGCATTTTTGTGACTTTGCGTTAACCCGATTTTCTTATAATTTGCGCACATGAATTACCGCACTCTGGGCCGGACGGGCTGGAAGGTTTCGGAAATCAGCTTTGGCGCGTGGGCCATCGGCGGAGCATGGGGTGACGTGAGCGACAAGGAATCCCTCGCCGCGCTCAATGCCGCGCTGGATGGCGGCGTGAATTTCTTCGACACGGCGGACGTCTATGGCGACGGCCGCAGCGAGCGGCTGCTGGCAAAATTGAAGAAGGAGCGGAAGGGGAAGTTTTACATCGCCACCAAGGCCGGACGCCGGCTGGCCAAGCAGACGCCGGAGGGTTACAACCACGCGAACCTCACGGGATTCGTCGAGCGCAGTTTGCGAAACCTAGACACGGACGCAATTGACCTGCTGCAACTGCATTGTCCACCCACAGAAGTTTATTACATGCCGGAGGTGTTCGGCTCGCTGGATGAAATGGTCCGGGCCGGCAAGCTGCTGCATTACGGCGTAAGCGTGGAAAAGGTGGAGGAGGCGCTCAAGGCGATTGAGTTCCCGAACGTCCAGAGCGTGCAGATCATCTTCAATATTTTCCGGCAGCGCCCGGCGGATTCGTTCTTCGCGGAGGCGCATGAAGCGCAAGGTGGGAATCCTCGCCCGCGTGCCACTGGCGTCGGGGCTGTTGTCGGGCAAAATCACGCGCGAAAGCAAGTTCGCCAAGGATGACCACCGGAATTTCAACCGGCACGGCGAGGAATTCGACCGCGGCGAAACGTTCGCTGGCGTGGATTTCGAGACCGGCCTGAACGCTGTGGAGGAATTGAAATCGTTCGTGCCGCAGGGCGCTACGCTGGCGCAACTGGCTTTGCGGTGGATTCTGGAATTTCCCGCCATCACCTGCTCCATTCCTGGCGCGAAACGCCCGGCGCAGGTCGCGGAAAATATCGCGGCGTCGGCGGTGCCGCCGCTGTCAAAGGCCGCGATGAAAAAAATCGAGACGCTTTACACCGGCCAGATCAAACCGCTGGTTCATCATTATTGGTGAGGTTCAATCCGCCTTGCTCCCCTGCCCGCTTTGAGCTAGGTTGCGCCCATTATGGAAACAACGCCATTTTCGCAGGAGGCCATGCCATCGTCAGCGCCACCGCCTTCTTTCACTCCGCCGCCGGTCATAACGCCGCCACCGCCGCCTAAACCGCGCAGGGGCCGGGGCTGGATGATTTTTGCCATCATTCTGCTCGTGCTGCTGTTCATCAGCCTGTTCGGCAATCTCACGCAATTTGTTTCGCGGATGCTGGCAGTTCAACAACGGCTTCAAGCCGGCCATGGCCCGCGACATCGGGCCGAAGCTGGAGGAATGCCTGCTGGAAGACAACGATGCGCGCAACAAAATCGCCGTCATCGAGGTGGACGGCATCATCACCAGCCACGAAGCCGACCAGGCGGGCAACAACATGGTGGACGTGATCAAGGCGCAATTCGACCGCGCGAAGGAGGACTCCCGCGTCAGAGCCGTCATCTTGAAAGTGGATTCGCCCGGCGGCGAAGTGATGGCTTCGGACCAAATCAACCGTGTCATCACCGATTTTCAGGACAAGTCCGGCAAGCCGGTGATTTGCTCGATGGGCAGCCTCGCGGCGTTCGGGCGGCTATTACATTTCCGTGCCGTGCCGCTGGATCGAGGCGGATCAACTGACCCTCACCGGCAGCATCGGCGTCATCATGGAAGGGTTGAATTACCGCGGACTCATGGACAAGCTCGGCGTCGCAGCCGAACGTCTATAAGAGCGGAAAATACAAGGACATGTTGAGCGGCATGCGCGAGACGAACGAAATTCCCGCGGGTGAACACGCCATGGTGCAGGGTCTGATTGACGAAACCTATGCAACTTTCACCAATGTCGTCTATACGGGCCGCAGTCAAGCCCACCTGAAAAACGGCAACGAAGGCAGGGCGCTCGCCGACAACTGGACGAGTTTTGTGGACGGTCGCGTGCTGTCCGGCAAACAGGCGCTGGATCTCGGCTTCGTGGACCAGCTCGGCGATTTTGACGATGCGGTGAAGGCAGCGAAAAAAATCGCCAATATCGGCGGCGCCAACCTGATTGAATATCGCGAGCGCTACGACCTTTCCAATTTCCTGTCCATGTTCGGCCAGAGCAGCCAGTCGCACGACATCAAGCTCGACATGGGCTTGGACATGCCGAAATTGCAGGCTGGGGCGCTGTATTTTCTCTGGCAGGCGCCGGAGAATTGACGTGAAAAACGTCACCGTCATCGCGCATCCTCTGGTGCAACACAACCTCGCCCGGTTGCGCGACCGGCAGACACAGCCGCAGGAATTCCGCCGCCTGCTCGGCGAAATCGCAGCGCTGATGATTTATGAGGCGACGCGCTCCTTTGCCGTCAAACCGGTCAAAATCCAGACACCGCTCGAACCCGCGCTCGGTTTTCAACTCGAACGCGAAATCGTCCTCGTGCCCGTCCTGCGCGCCGGCCTCGGCATGTTGGATTCCATTTTGCAGCTCATCCCGCACGCGCGCGTCGGCTTCATCGGCCTCAAGCGCGAGGAAACCACCCTGCGCGCGGTGTTTTACCACAAAAGCTTTCCGAAAAACCTGGGCCGGCTTGAGGTCATTTTGATTGACCCGATGCTGGCGACCGGCGGCAGCGCCGTGGCCGCGCTGGATTTGCTGGTCGAGCAGGGCGCGAAACACATCCGCCTGGTGAATCTGGTTGCCGCGCCGGAAGGCATCCGCCGCGTGCGGGAAAATTATCCGCGCGTGCCGATTTTCACCGCCGCAGTTGACCGGCAATTGAACGAAAAAGGCTTCATCCTGCCCGGCCTGGGTGATGCGGGCGACCGGCTGTTTGGGACTTAAATCCTTCTTGTCCTCATTCCCGCAATAGGGAACCAGTTCATCGAGGAACGAGGACAATCAGGAATGAAAAATGGGCCGCTCTGAAACTTTGCTTATCGTCGCCGACAGCGAGCGTGAAGCGAACATGCTTTACGCCACCGGACTGTTTGTGCCCGACCCGTTCATCTATCTCAATATCGGCGGGCGCCCCCTCCTCGTGATGAGCGATCTGGAGATTGACCGCGCCCGCGCCCAGGCCCCGCACTGCCGCGTCGCATCGTTGAGCGCCTGCCAGCAAAAACTCCGGCGCGACGGCGTCAAATCGCCCGGCTTCGCGCGCGTCATCCGGCAGATTTTGCGCGAGAAAAAAATCCGCCGCGCCGTGGTGCCGGACAATTTTCCGCTGGGCCTGGCAAGGGAATTGAAAAAACTCGGCGTCAAGCTCAAGCCGCTCGCCGCGGTTTTTCCGAAACGCGAAATCAAATCCGCCGACGAGGTCAGGAAAATTTCCGCCGCGCTGACGATGGCCGAGGTCGGCATGGCGGAAGGCATGGAAGTCCTGCGCCGCTCGAAAATCGCCCGCAACCGCAAGCTGATTTACCACGGCATTCCCGCTCACGTCGGAAAGATTGCGCGCGGTGATTGACTGCGCGATTTTGCAGGCGTGCGGCCTGGCGGCCAATACCATCGTCGCCGGCGGCAAACAGGCCTGCGACCCGCACGAGCGCGGCCACGGCCCGCTGCGCGCCAACGAGCCGATCATCATTGATATTTTCCCGCGCTCGCAAAAAACCGGCTACTTCGGCGACATCACCCGCACGGTCGTGCGCGGACGCGCGAACGAAGCCGTGAAAAAACTTTACGATACGGTCTGGCGCGGACAAAAAATCGGCTTTGAAAAAATCCGCGCGAACACGCCAACAGCGGACGTCCACAAGGCTGTGCAGAAATTTTTTGTCCAGCAGGGCTACAAGACCGGAAGGCGCGAAGGGCGGATGGAGGGATTTTTTCACGGCACGGGCCACGGGCTGGGTCTGGAGATTCACGAAGCGCCGCGCTTGGGCGCGACCTCGAAAGGCAAATTGCGGATCGGCCACGTCGTGACCGTCGAGCCCGGGCTTTATTATCCAGAAATCGGCGGCGTGCGGCTGGAAGATGTCGCGCTCGTCACTGGCAATGGCGCAAAGAATCTGACGCGGTTTGAGAAAGTGCTGGAAATTTGAGTTGCGCCATAACTCCATGGCACAATGGAGTCGCTTTGGCTCATAAAATTCTTTCAAAAGGAAAGAACGCAGTAAATTCAAGGGTGTTGGCATGGCATGCGGCAAGCTAGTTGAATGAAAACGGCATGTGTGCTGTCAATTGATTAATTTATGTTCAATTTATTTGATCCAGTTTATTGGTTGTTCCTGATACCGGGTTTGCTCCTTGGCATCTGGGCGCAGATCAGATTGTCCCATGCCTATGGCAAATACAGCAAGGTGCCGGTGGAATCCGGTATGACGGGCGCGGAGGCGGCGCGAGAAATCCTCGACCAAGCCGGTCTCAACAATGTGCCGGTGGAGGAAATCCCCGGCCACTTGAGCGACCATTACGACCCAATGAAGCGCGCGCTGTTCTTGTCATCGGAGAATTTTCACGGCCAGACGGTGGCGGCGGTCGGCGTGGCTGCGCACGAATCCGGCCACGCGCTCCAGCATCAGGCGGCCTACGGATTGTTCAACCTGCGCATGGCGCTGGTGCCGGTCACACAGTTCGCGAGCATGGCCTACATGGGCATTTTCTTTCTCGGTATCATCTTCGGCATGTTGAAAATCGTTCTTCCCATCATCATCGTGATCTTCACGGTAATGACGCTGTTCCAGCTCGTCACATTGCCGGTGGAATACGACGCCAGCCGGCGCGCGAAGGAGCAATTGTTCCGGCTCGGCCTCGTGCATGAGCACGAACGTGCAGGTGTCAGCAAGGTGTTGAACGCCGCTGCGCTCACCTATGTGGCGGCGCTTGTGTCGTCCATCCTGAACCTGCTCTATTACATCACGCTGGCGCGCAACAGCCGGAATTAAATCCTTGCGGGCGCGCATTTTTCGCGCTTTAGTTTCCGCCGGTTATGGCGGTGAAAACCCAAAAATCCAAAGAGGCCAAAATTCAACGGCGGGAAGAACCTCCCACGCCCGTCCCGTTTCCGTCCCCGGCCGAACCTGCCAAGCCCGCCGAGGGCGACACCACGGCGTTCATCCGGCGGGAAGTCGAGCGTTACGACGGCGATTCGGCCATCAAGCTTTACCTGCGCGAAATCGGCCAGGTGAAACTGCTCACGCCACAGGAGGAAATCGTCCTTGCCGCAAAAATCAAAAAAGGCGACAAAAAGGCGCGGGAGCAGATGATCAAGGCCAATCTTCGGCTCGTAGTGAAAATCGCGCGCGATTACGAGGGCATCGGCTTGCCGCTGCTGGATTTGATCAGCGAGGGTAACATCGGCCTGATGAAGGCCGTCGAGCGGTTCGACCCGAAAAAGGGCGGCAAGCTCTCGACCTACGGCTCGTGGTGGATCAAGCAATCCATCAAGCGCGCGCTCGCCAACCAGTCCAAAACCATCCGCCTGCCGGTACATCTGGTGGACAAGATTTCCAAGATGCGCCGTGTCGGGATGAAATTGCAGGAGGAACTGGGCCGCGAGGCGACCGACGAGGAGTTGGCCGACGAACTCGACATGACCGCCGCCCGTGTGCGGCAAATGCGGCTGGCGGCCATACGGCCCGCATCGCTCGACGCGCCCATCGGCGACGATGACTCAAACAATTTTTCCGACGTGGTCGAGGATGAAAATGCCACCTCGCCCTACGGCAACCTTGAGGACAAAACCGTCACCGACATGCTGCAGGACATGGTCAAGCACCTCGACACGCGCGAGGCGACGATTCTGCGCTATCGCTTCGGCCTCGATGGCGGCGCGGAAAAAACCCTGGAAGAAGTTGGCGAGAAATTCGGCGTCACCCGCGAGCGCGTCCGGCAAGTCCAGAACCTCGCCCTGCGCAAGCTGCGGAAGATGATAGAAAATCTCGAAAGCACCAAAAACAAGGAAGATTGACACCATGCCAGCAACAACCGCCGTGACCCCGAAGGAAATTGAAAGCGCCATCCGCAACGTCCCGGATTTCCCGAAACCCGGAATCCAGTTCAAGGACATCACACCCGTGCTGGCCGACGCGCGGCTGTTTGCCGGTTCGATTGATCTGCTCACGCAGAAATTCCAGCCCGGCACGGTGGACGCGGTCGTGGGCATTGACGCGCGCGGCTTCATCTTCGCCGCCGCCGCCGCCACCAAGCTGCACGCCGGCTTCGTGCCCGTCCGCAAAAAGGGCAAGCTCCCCTACCAGACCATCGAACAGGATTACGCGCTCGAATACGGCCACGCCACTGTCGCGATGCACACCGACGCGCTCAAGCCCGGGGCGCGCGTCCTCCTGATTGATGATTTGCTGGCCACCGGCGGTACTTCCGCCGCCGCTGCCGCGCTGATGAAAAAACTGGGCGCGCAGATTTTGGAAATCAGCTTTCTCATCGAACTGAAATTCCTGAATGGGCGGGAAAAGCTGAAGGAATTTCCGGTGCGCTCAATCATCTCTTATTGAACTTCCGAGGGACGAGTTCCACGAGTCCCTGATTAATGAATAGCTTGGGACCCGTGGAACTCGTCCCTCAGAAATCAATTGGCAGGCCGCGCAATTCAGTTTTCCAAACGTATTATTCCCGCTACAGTTTCAGCGATGCATTGGCTGCAAACACTCGACACGAACTTGTTTTTGTTCGTCAACCGTTCGCTGGTCAATCCATTCTTCGACTGGCTCATGCCAGTGTTGAGCGGCAACAACGGGGTGAAGGGTGGATTCATCGCGCTGGCAGTTTTAGCCAGCCTCGCCTTGCTCTTGTTCGGCAACCGTCGCGCGCGGCTGTTCGTTTTGCTCATAGTCCTTATTGTCGCGACCAATGACGGATTACTTTGCAATACGATAAAACATGCGGTCGCCCGGCCTCGCCCATTCGTCACACTGCGGGAGGCACGCGTTTCCGGCATTGTCGGCCAGGGCTACGTCCCGCCGGAGATCAATCAATACGGCGTGGACATGGCGGCCGATAAGGGCAGCCGCAACAGCATGCCGTCGTCGCACGCCGCAAACTGGTTTGCGGCGGCGATGGTCGCATTTCTTTTTTACCGGCGCAGCCTTTGGTTAATGCTGCCGCTGGCGCTCAGCGTTTCATTTTCGCGCGTCTATAACGGCGTGCATTATCCCAGCGACGTTCTGGCCGGCGCGATTTTGGGCGCGGGTTACGCCACAGCCGCAGTCATTGGATTGCAGGTCGCCTGGAACTGGATTGGGGGAAAATGGTTCCCACAATGGCACGCGCAATTGCCAAATCTGTTGAATCCGGAATCTGGAATCCAGAAGCTGGAATCTTCCCAATCGGAAATCGGAAATCAGAAACTGGAGATTGAATGGCTCCGTCTCGGCTGCATTTTGATCTTCTTGATGCTCATCGGGCGCTGGATTTATCTCGCCAGCGGGGCCGTCGAATTAAGCCAGGATGAGGCGTATCAATGGGTCTGGTCCAAGCATCCTGCATTGTCGTATTACAGCAAACCGCCGGCCATCGCGTTCATTCAACTCGCCAGCACCTCGATTTTTGGCGACACAGGATTCGGTGTCCGGTTTTTTTCGCCGCTTTTCGCCGCGATCACTAGTCTGATTCTGATGACTTTTCTGGCGCGGGAAATCGGCGCGCGCACGTCGTTCTGGCTCTTGCTCGCCGCTACCGCCACGCCTCTCCTTGGCATCGGCACGATTTTGATGACGGTTGATCCGCCGCTGGTCCTCTGTTGGACATGGGCGATGGTCGCCGGCTGGCGCGCAGCGAAGCCGGACGGCAAAACACGCGACTGGCTCGTTGTCGGCCTCGCGATGGGACTTGGCTTCCTCTGCAAATATACCGAAGTACTGCAAATCGTCTGCTGGGCGATCTTTTTTGCGCTCGCACCGGCATCTCGGATTCATTTGCGAAAGCCCGGCCCGTGGCTCGCGCTGCTCATTTTTTCGCTCTGCACCTTGCCGGTCATCGTTTGGAACGCACAGCACGGCTGGATCACCGCGCATCATGTCGCGGGAGACGCTGGACTGCACAGCCAGTGGCATCCGACGCTGCGTTACCTCTGGGACTTCCTCGGCAGCGAAATCGCGCTGCTCAACCCAATCTTCTTCACCGGCGCAATCTGGGCAGTGTTCGGCTTCTGGAAACTCCGCCGCGAACGCCCACTCTGGCTATATTTTTTCTGCATGGGCGCGCCAGTTTTCCTCGGCCATCTGTTCTGGTCGTTCCATTCACGCATCCTGCCAAACTGGATTGCCGTTGCCATATTGCCGATGTTTTGCCTCATGGTGGTTTACTGGAATGAATGCGCCGCCGAGTTCGCAAAACCGTTTTTTGTCGCCGCCGTGGTGCTGGGCATTCTCGCCATTGCCATCATGTATCAAGGCAGGCTCATTGACAAAATTGCCGGCCAGCCGTTGCCCGGCGAGATGGATCCATCGCGCCGTGTACGAGCGTGGGACACGGAGGCCATGATCGTTGAAAATGCGCGCGAAAAGCTCGCCGCCGAAGGCAAGCCCGCGTTCATCATCGCCGGCCATTATGGCATCACCGGGGAATATTCGTTTTATATTCCGCAAGCCATGGCCGCGATGAAGTCCGAACCACTCGTTTATTCCGCCGATTCGGACGAACCGATGAACCAGTTTTATTTCTGGCCGGAATACTACTACCGCGACCAGCGCAAAGGCCAGAACGCCATCTTCGTCGCCGAAGCCAACTTTTACAAACTTGAAAAAGGTTGGATTTGGAAATGGCTGGCACATCAACCAATCAAAAGCACCGCACCCGTGCCTATTGCCTTGCCTCCGCGCATCGCGCAGGAATTTGAATCCGTCACCGATCTCGGCGAGCAGGACGTAAAAATCGGCGACCGCGTGTTCCACCGCATCCATCTCTGGGCGTGTTACAATTTGAAATGAGTGCCTCCTCCTTGTTCTCGTCCTCCTCCTCAATTCTTCTGCCCGTCTGCGATTACGATCTGGCCGCAACACTCGACTCTGGCCAGGTCTTCCGCTGGCGGCAAAATGGAATTCATGGGAAGGCGTCGTTGGGAAACATTTTGTCCGACTCACTCAAACGCACGACGGCATTCGCGCCGAAACCGCCGCGCCAGTTGCCAACTGGCAATGGCTCCGCGATTTTCTTCAGACCGAAACGGATCTTGCCGCCGTGTTGAAAACGTTTCCCGACGACGAACCGATGCGCGCAGCCGTCGCCGCGTGTCGCGGATTGCGCGTGCTGCGTCAGGATCCGTGGGAATGTCTCGCGTCGTTCATCCTGTCCTCGACCAAGCAAATCGTCCAAATCCGGCAAATTGTCGCCCTGCTTTGCGAACGATTCGGAGAACCAGTCTGTAGCGGCTGTCTGCGACCGCCGTCGGATGGCACTCAATCGGCGGTCACAGACCGCCGCTACAATTACTCTTTCCCCACGCCGCAACGCCTCGCCGCCTTGACCGAAACTGAACTTCGCGCCTGCAAGATGGGCTTTCGCGCGCCGCACCTGCTCGCCGCCGCGCGGCAGATTGCTGAAGGAAAATTGGATTTGGAAAAAATCCGCAGCTTGCCGCTGCCGGAAGCTCGCGCGGAATTGATGAAACTGCGCGGCGTCGGCGGGAAAATAGCCGATTGCGTGCTGCTGTTTGCCTACGGCTTTGATTCCGCGTTTCCGGTGGACGTCTGGGTGGAGCGCGCGCTGCAGCAGCTTTATTTCCCGCGCCGGCGCGTGAACGAAAAGAAATTGCGCCGCTTTGCCGCCACGCATTTCGGCCCGCACGCCGGTTACGCCCAGCAATATCTTTTCCATTACATGCGAACGAAAATAAAATGAACCGCGAAATGCACAATACACACGAATACTTTTCTTTCGTGTCATTTTGTGTGTTTCGTGGTTTTAATAATCCCTGCCCGAAATGAAAATCGAAGCCATCCTGACACCAGCAGAACTGCCAGCGCTCGCCAAACGCGATTTGCGCGAAACGGTTTGCGTCGTGTTCGACGTGCTGCGCGCCACGAGCACTTTCGTGACCGCGCTGCACAATGGCGCAAAGGCCGTCATTCCCGTCATCGAAATTTCCGAGGCGTTGGCGATTCAAGAACGGGAAGCAGCCGGACTGTTTTGCTCGGCGGGGAACGCGACGGCATGAAAATCCGCGCCGCGCAGACCGGCGGGATCGATTTCGACCTCGGCAACTCGCCGCGCGAATTCACGCCAGAAAAAGTGCGCGGCAAAACGATTGTTTCCACCACGACCAACGGCACCCGTGCGCTGCGCGCTTGCGCCGGCGCGAAGACGGTTCTGGCCGGCTCATTTTTGAATCTTGCCGCAACAGCAGAATTCATCAAAAAACTTCAGCCTGCGGAAGTGCTGCTCGTCTGTGCAGGCACGGGCGAGAAAAGCGGCTTTGGAAGATGTGTTGGCGGCAGGCGCGCTTTGTGAATTGCTGGCCCGCGGGGGCGTTCGCCCTACCATTTCTGATTCAGCGGAAATCGCCCGATGCACGTGGATACAGGCGAAGCCGGATTTGGCGGGCGCGTTTCAGGCTTCCATGAACGCGCGACGGTTGCTGGCGATTTCCGAACTGCGCGACGACGTGGCTTTCTGCCTGCAACGCGACGTTTTCCCGCTCATCGCCAGGATGGAAGCAGATGGCGCAATCAGGCCCCTCGTCTGAACAAATCTTGATTCAGCAGGTCAAATTCCAAATGAAATCAAAGTTGAAGGATGCTGTGCGATATTGGGAACCTCGCCGCGTTGCCTACAATCTTGTGCTTACCGCCGTCGCAGTTGCATTCCTCATATTGACATGGCCGCACTTCCGCCCGGCATTGACGCTGCAAGCGCTGCCACCGCTTCTGGCCCTCGCGGCAATGGCGAATGTTTGTTATTCCGGTGCCTACCTTACAGACATCCTGTTGCAATTTTCACCTTTTCTTAAACTGTGGAAGTGTCGTAGATGGGGCCTGTGGCTTGCGGGCACACTGGTCGCGGCCTTGCTTGAGTGCTATTGGATTGAAGACGAAATTTATCCATATGTCTGATGAACGCACGGCTTGATTTGAGTACCGGCCCGAATCAACCCGCGAACATTTCCATGTCCATCACGCCTTCCGCAACTTTCGTCACCGGGCCGGTCATCCGGATTGAAAATCGTCGCCGATTTCGATGGTGATGACGCCGCCGGGCATGTGGACGGAAATGTCCCGGTCCACCCATCCGAGTTTGTGCGCCACCGCCGCCGCCGCGCTGCTGCTGCTGCCGCTGGCCAGCGTGTAGCCCGCGCCGCGCTCCCAAATCTCAATCTGGATGTTCGCCCGGTCGAGGACTTTCAGGAACTGGACGTTGGTGCGGTTTGGAAAATTTGCGTGCGTCTCCAGCAGCGGGCCGAACTTGTGCGCCAGATCTGCGCTGATTTCCGGCAGCGGCAGGACGCAGTGCGGATTGCCGATTGTCGCGGCGCAAAAAGTGAACTCGCGTCCGCCAACGGAAATTTTTTCGTTGAGCACTTCGCGGCGCGGGCCGGCCACGGGAATCTGGTCGCTCCAAAAGCTGACCCTGCCCATCTCGACGCGGACGGATTTGCCGCCGTTAAAAACAGTCGAGCGCACCAGGCCGCCCGCCGTCTGGATGGCGAATTCCTCGTCGCCGACAATTTTCCGGTCCCAGAGATAGCGCGAAAAAATGCGCAGGCCGTTGCCGCTTTTTTCGGCTTCGCTGCCGTCGGGATTGTAAATCTTGAGCGCGCATTTCGCGTTTTCCGACCGGCAGCGGGCCAAGCAGAATGCCGTCCGAGCCGACGCCGAAGTTGCGGTGGCAGATGATTTTCACCTGTTCCGTCGTCAGCGGCGACGGCAAATCCTTCGGGTCAATGACGATGTAGTCGTTGCCGAGCGCGTGATATTTCCAGAATTTCATTCGCGTGATGCGGTTTATTTATGACTTATGATCGAATAGCCAGGCTGACGACAGCGGACAAATCATAAATCATAAATCGTAAATCGTAAATTGATTAAAATCTTTTCAAATAGCCCGCAATTCTTGCATATTATGCGCGTGTTGACTGGAAGTGAATCAAGGGTTCAGTCCGCGCCGTTGTCAGCGGAGGCCCAGCCCGGTTTTGCGAGAGATTTGGAGGCCGCCGTCCTGCTGGCGCAGGAAAATCTGCTCGGTTTGCAGAAGCCCGAAGGCTACTGGAACGGCGAGCTGATGGTGGATTCCACGCTCGTGTCCGACACGGTGGTGTATCACCATTGGAACGGCAAAGTGGACAAGGCGTGGCAGCGCAAGGCGGTCCACCACATCTTCTCCATGCAACTGCCCGACGGCGGCTGGAACATTTATCACGGCGGGCCGTCGGAAGTAAACGCCACCATCAAGGCGTATCTTGCGCTCAAGCTCGCGGGTGTGTCCGTAAAGGATCCGCGGATGTTGAAGGCGCGCGAAGTGGCGTTGCATTTTGGCGGCGTGCCGCGCATGAACACGTTTTCAAAATTGTATCTCGCGCTCATCGGCCTGTTCCCGTGGGAATATGTTCCGACAATCCCGTGCGAGGTGCTGCTCATCGGCAAATGGTTCCATGTCAATTTCTGGGACATGAGCAACTGGTCGCGCGGCATGATCGTGCCCCTGGCCATCATCAATCATTTCAAGCCGACCCGCCCGGTGACGGTGGATTTGGACGAGCTTTTTCCCGAAGGCATCAATGAACGCGATCTTGCGCTCGCGCCCGACCCGGAGAAAATTTCGTTCCGCAACTTTTTCCTCTGGCTGGACCGCCTGCACAAACTGGCCGAATGGTTTGCCGAGCATAAAATCCATCCGTTCCGCCGGGCCGCGCTCAAGAAGGCCGAGCAATGGATGCTGGAACGATTTGAAGGCGCGGACGGGCTGGCAGCGATTTTCCCCGCGATGCTCAATTCGCTCATCGCCCTGAAGGCGCTCGGTTATCCCGACGACCATCCGCAGGTCGTCCGCGCCGCGCACGAGTTGAAGAAGCTCGAACATGAGACGGAAAATGACGTGCGCATCGAGCCCTGCTTCTCGCCGGTCTGGGACACGGCGATCGTCGCAATTTGCCTGCACGAATCCGGCATTTCGGAAAATCATCCGGCGCTCAAAAGGGCCGCCGAATGGCTGATGGAACGCGAGATTCGCTTTTACGGCGATTGGATCCATAAAAATCCCGCCAAGGTCGAGGCAAGCGGCTGGGTTTTCGAGTTCAACAATAAATGGAATCCCGACGTGGACGACACCGCAATGGTGCTGCTCGCGTCTGCGCTAGATTCCCACCGACAATCCGCAGAAGCGTGACGAATGTTTCCGGCGCGGCCTGAAATGGATGATGACCTTCCAATGCAAGGACGGCGGCTGGGCATCGTTCGACAGGGATTGCACGAAAAACATCCTGGAAAAAGTGCCGTTCGCCGACCACAACGCGATGCTCGACCCCGAATGCGCCGACATCACCGCGCGCATTCTCGAATTGCTCGGCTACGAAAATTGGAGCCGGGAACATCATCAGATTCAGGAAGCGCTCGAATTCATCCGCGACCATCAGGAATCCGACGGCTCGTGGTATGGCCGCTGGGGCGTGAATTACATTTACGGCACATGGCAGGTGCTGCGCGGGATGCGCGCCATGAATTGGAACATGACCGAGCCGTGGCTGCTCAAGGCGCGCGACTGGCTCGAAAGCGTCCAGCACGACGACGGCGGCTGGGGCGAACGCTGCAATACCTACGACGACCCAGTCTTCAAGGGGCAAGGGCCAAGCACTGCGTCGCAAACCGCGTGGGCCGTCATGGGCCTATGCGCGTTCGACGACCCGGAAAATCCCGTGCTCAAGCGCGGCATCGAGTATCTCATCCGCACGCAAAACCCGGACGGCTCGTGGAGTGAGGACGAGACGACAGGCACAGGTTTTCCGAGGGTGTTTTATCTGAAATACGACATCTATCGTAATGCATGGCCCCTGCTTGCACTGGCAACGTATCGGAAACTGGTTCAATGCGGCAACAGCATCAACGACCAGCCGGCTCAGGGTATGGAGAACACTCCCCGCATCGTGAAAGACACCGGCAATGCTTGAGCAGACCGTCCAGATTGTCTCGAACGAGCGTGACACGGATGCCTATTTCCGCCTCGTCCTGTCTGCGCCGCAAATCGCGCCGCTCATCCAGCCTGGCCAGTTCGCACACATCCGCATCCCAACGCTAAAGGACGCCCTGCTCCGCCGGCCATTCAGTATCTTTCAGGTCGCAGGTGACACTTTTTCCATCCTCTACAAAACCGTCGGCAAAGGCACCAGCGCGCTGGCTAGGATGCGAGCGGGTGAGGAAGTCAGCGTCATCGCGCCACTCGGCCACGGCTTTACCGTCCCGAAAGCAGGTGGCGAAACTCCCCTGCTCGTCGCTGGCGGCTATGGCATGGCGGCAATGTATATACTGGCGCAACGCTCGCCACAAAAGGGCATCGTCTTCGTCGGCGGTCGGCGGCGCGTGGACATATTGTGCGAAAAGGAATTTGCGGCGCTCGGCTGGGACGTTCGCGTGACCACCGAGGACGGCAGCCACGGCGAAAAAGGTCTCGTGACCCAGCCACTTATCGCTGAACTGAAGCGCACGGGGTCGGTGGCCCAACGAAAGATGAACCTGTTTGCGTGCGGGCCGACGCCGATGCTCAAGGCCGTCGGCAAGATTGCGGAGGATTTCCGCGTGCCAGCGGAGCTTTCGATGGACGAACACATGTGCTGCGGCGTCGGCGTCTGTCTGACATGCGTGATTCCGGTCAAGACCAGCGACGGCTGGGAATACCAGCGCACCTGCACGGAAGGGCCGGTGTTTGGTTCGCGTGAAATTTTATGGGAAGCCGCCAAATGAATTTATCCGTCAAGATCGGCAGGCTGACAATGCAGAATCCCGTCACCGTGGCGTCCGGCACATTCGGTTATGGCGAGGAATATTCACGGCTGATCGACTTGAACCAGCTTGGCGCAATCACGGTCAAGGGCATCCGGTTGAATCCGGTTCGCGGCAATTCCACACCACGCACCGCCGAAGTCGCGAGCGGAATGCTGAACGCCATCGGTCTGCAAGGACCGGGCGTGGAGGGCTTCATCCAGAAATATTGGCCGTTCCTCAAGACGTTGAAAGTGCCGACCATCATCAATATCTGGGGCACTACTGTCGAAGAATACGCCGAGGTCGCGGAGCGGTTCGACGTATTGGGCGGCGTCGGTGCGCTGGAACTCAACGTTTCCTGCCCGAACATCAAGAAAGGTGGCGCGCAGTTCGGCACAGACTTGAAATTGCTTGCGCAAGTCGTGGCCGCCTGCCGCAAGGCGACAAAGCTGCCACTCATCACCAAGATGAGTCCGAACGTCGTCAGCATCGCACCTTTCGCCAAGGCGGCGGAAAACGCCGGCAGCGATGCGCTGGCAATAACCAACAGCTATCCCGCGATGGCGATTGACATCGAAACACGAAAGCCGAAGCTGGCGAATATCACCGGAGGGTTGACCGGCCCGGCCATCAAGCCGATTGCCATTAAGCTCGTCTGGGAAGCGGCGAAAGCGGTGAAAATCCCAATTATCGGCATGGGCGGCATCCAGAATGCGGACGACGCCATCGAATTTCTCATGGCGGGCGCGACAGCGGTGGCCGTGGGCACGGCAAATTTCTACGAACCCCAGACGCCGTTGCAACTCGTTGCCGGCATCCGCGACTTCATGGCGCAGAAGAAAATCAGCGACGTGAGCGAAATCACCGGCAGTATTCAGACCGGATGATGACTTACTGAGCGACTGGAGTCGGTTAGAAAAAATGATTTTTGTGGACATTTGCCCTCGGATTTGATAACAGGAGTTATGCATTTCAAAGTCGGCTACGGGTGTTTGCCCCATTCGCCGGATCACCGCGACCAGCCTCACGCCGCGCCTGAGGAAATGATTGTCGCACTGCCGGCAAAATCGGATCTGTGCCGGCAATGGTTTGTCGTCCGTATTGTCCAGTGATAATCAGAAATAAAAAAACAAACATATGACTCTAACCAAACGCGACCTCGTCACCCGCATCAGCGGAGAAACCGGCCTTACCCAGCAACAGGTTTTTGATGTGGTGCAAAAAGCGCTGGATTACATTGCCGAGGCGCTGTCCAAGGGTGACAAGGTGGAATTGCGCAACTTCGGCGTCTTCGAAATCAAAGTCCGCAAGGCGCGCGTCGGTCGCAATCCCAACAAACCGGAAAACGATGTGTCCATTCCCGCCCGCGCCACCGTGAAATTCAAGGCCGGCAAGGAAATGCGCATCGAAGTCCTCAAGCTCACGCCCAAGGTGTAGCCAAAAAGTCTCGCGCGAACAGCCTGAGACTTTTATCCTCCGGGCATGGAACGATTGCCCGGATTTCGCGATTTTTATCCCGAACCCATTCCGCATACCGACGTGTGGAGCGCCGACGCCCGCCAGTTCATCTTTGAAAAATGGCGCACCGTCGCGCGGCGCTACAATTTCCGCGAATACGACGGCCCGCCGCTCGAATCGCTCGAACTCTTCACCACCAAAAGCGGCGAGGAAATCGCCGGCCAGCTTTACAACTTCGTGGACAAGGGCGACCGCGCCGTCGCCTTGCGGCCCGAAATGACGCCGACCCTCGCGCGCATGATCGCCGCGCACGAACGCAATTACAAAAAGCCCATCAAATGGTTCGCCATCCCGCAACTCTTCCGCTACGAACGCCAGCAAAAAGGCCGCCTGCGCGAGCATTTCCAGTTCAATGCCGACCTCATCGGCGAGACCGACCCGGCGGCGGACGCGGAATTGATCGCGCTGCTCATTGACACGCTCCGCGCCTTTGGCCTGACGGAAAAGGATTTCGTCATCCGCTTGAGCAGCAGGAATGCGTGGCAGGAATTTTACAAATCCGGGAGGGACGGCGTGTCGCCGTCCG
Source organism: uncultured Verrucomicrobiae bacterium (assembly GCA_963827815.1). GTDB lineage: Bacteria > Verrucomicrobiota > Verrucomicrobiia > Limisphaerales > UBA11358 > UBA11358. The sequence continues at coordinate 193,489 of CAWHCL010000014.1, forward strand.
AAACTTCCGACGAATACAATTTTTTCCAAATCATTGACAAGCTGGAGCGCACGCCAAAGGAAGAATCGGAAAAGAAACTGGCTGCGCTGGGATTTTCACTCGCGGAAGTCAATCAATTCATCGAATCCGGCAAGCCGACCGCCGAGTTGGAAAGCATTTTGCAAAATCTCGCCGCGCGCGGCCTGCGCGATTTCGTGAAGGTGGATTACCACGTCATCCGCGGTCTTGCCTATTACACCGGCGTCGTGTTTGAAGCCTTTGATGTCCAGGGCGAGTTCCGCGCCATCGCCGGCGGCGGGCGCTACGACAACCTCGTCAAACTCCTGAGCGGCGGCAAGGTGGATTTGCCCGCGCTCGGCTTCGGCATGGGCGACGTGGTGCTGCTGGAATTGCTCAAGGCGCGCGGCCTGCTGCCGAAATTTGACACCACCACGGATGTTTTTGTTTTGATCGAGGACGAAAGCCTGCGCGCACAATCGCTGAAACTCATCCACGATCTGCGCGAATGCGGATTTGCCGTGGAATATCCGCTGACGCCCGCCAAGCCGGACAAACAGTTCAAACGTGCGCAGGAATTGAAGGTGGCCTACACCGTGCGCCTGGAAAACAGCGACTACGTCCGCATCCGGGATTTCAAGACCCGCAAGGAAATCGTCACCGGCGCCAACGACGTGGCGAATCATCTGGACTCGGAAACAAGCGAATAAAAAAGACGGAGCTTTCGCCCCGCCTTCGTAAACGTTTGTTGCAGAATTACTTCGCCGGCGCAACCACGACTTTTTCCTGCTTTTCATTCACCAGCGTCGCGCCCTTGCCGAGGCGTTTGCGCAGGTAGGTAAGTTTGGCGCGGCGCACCTGGCCCTGGCGCTCGACTTCAATCTTGTCCACGCGCGGCGAATGCAGCGGGAAAATGCGCTCCACGCCTTCGCCGTAGCTGATGCGGCGGACGGCGAACGTCTCGTTCAGTCCGCGGCCGCGTTTGCCGATGACAACGCCCGCGAAAATCTGGATGCGTTCCTTGTCGCCTTCAACGACCTTGGTATGCACCTTCACCGAGTCGCCGACGGCGAATTTCGCGTCGTCCTTGCGATACTGCTCCGATCTCAATTTTGTCTTGTAATGCCTGGTTCATAAATTCATTTGTATGACGGCCACCATGGCCGCCAAAATTATTTCATCTATCAATCCATCAATCCGGATTCAACAAATCCGGTCGTTGCCTTTCCGTCCGCAGCTTCGCCTGTTCCCGCCGCCATTTTTCAATCTCGGCATGGTTGCCGGAAACCAACACGTCCGGCACCTTCATCCCGCGAAATTCCGCCGGCCGCGTGTATTGCGGATATTCCAGCAGCCCATGGCTGAACGATTCGTCGTGCGAACTTTCGTCGTCGCCCAAAACTCCGGGCAGCAGCCGCGTCACCGCGTCAATCACCACCATCGCGGGCAGCGCGCCGTTCGTCAGCACATAATCGCCGATGGACAACTCATCGTCCGCCAGCGATTCCCGCACCCGCTCGTCAAAGCCCTCGTAATGGCCGGTGACGAGCAGCAAATCTTTTTCTTTCGCCAGTTCCCGCGCGATGGACTGGTCAAATTTTCTACCCGACGGCGAAAGCAAAATCACTTTCGTCTCCGCGCGCTTCAAACTTTCAACCGCTTCAAAGAGCGGTTCCGGCTTCATCAACATTCCCGGCCCGCCGCCAAACGGCCTGTCATCCACCGTCTTGTGCCGGTCATGCGTCCAGTCGCGCAACTGGTGGATTTTCAAATCCAGCAGACCCGACTTGCGCGCCCGCATGATGATGCTTTCATCCAGCGGCCCGGCGAACATCGCCGGAAACAAAGTCAGCACGTCAATTTTCATCGGCGTCGTCCTTGTATATCGAGCCTCTAACTCGCCGGCTTGTCTTCAACAATTTCCACCGAGCAACGCAAACCCTTCTTCGCGCTGCCGGCGAGCAGCAGCGACCGGATGGCATTGATCGTCATGCCCTGCCGCCCGATGATCTTGCCCACATCCGACGCGTCCATGCGCAGTTCATAAACCGTCATGCCCGCGCGCTCCACCGGCGTGACGCTCACGGCGTCCGGGTGTTGCACGAGTCCTTTGACGACATATTCCAGAAACTCCTGCATCGCGAAAATCAGATCAAGCCGCCGCCGGCACCGGCCGCCTTGCCGGCCTTCTTGATGAAGCTGGCCACGGTGTCGCTCGGTTGCGCGCCCTTGCTCGACCCAGTATTGGGCGCGGTCGAGTTTCAGGGTGAAATTATCGCCCTGCTTCAAAGGCTGATACGAGCCGATTTCCTCGATGAACTTGCCATCGCGCGGACTGCGGCTGTCGGCCACTACAATGCGGAAATACGGGGAATTCTTGGCCCCGACACGCTTCATGCGAATTTTTACTGACATAAATGTTTCAAAAGAACGCAGAATTTACATGCTGGTGGTGGTGGTGGCAAGCTTGTTTTGACGGAAAAAACGCCGCTTGCCGTCCGCGCCAAACGCTGGTTTGCTTTGGGAAATGAGCAGGCCGTATGAGGAGATCCTGGATGGCGCGTCGCTGCCGCGTTCCGCGCCGGGCGGGCGGCACGAAATAATTTGCGACCGCCTGCACGCGGCGATGACCGCCAGCGTGGCGAACCTGGCCGGCACCCAATTGCTGGCGCCGCGCACCCGCATCCAGGTCTCCCGCTCCACGGCCATCTGCCCCGACCTCGCTCTCGTGACCGTGGCCACCGGCAAGCTCTGGCTGGCGGTCGGAAATCATCAGCCGCGACGACCATCACACCGACACCGTCGTGAAAAAGGAGGTTTACGAAACCATCCGCGTGCCGCGCCTGTGGATGGTGGACCCGCGTTACGACAACGTGGAGATTTACCACAGCTTTGAATACGGATTGCGATTGAAGAGCATCCTGGCCGGCAGCGAAGTGTTGACGGAAAACCTGATCCCAGAATTCCAATTTGTCATCGCCGCGCTGTTCGCGGACCAGCCTGGGAGGATTTGAATCCGACTTTTTTTGAATGGAATGCCAGGTTATGATGTCTTAATCTCCACAACAAGAAATCCGAATCACCTATGAAAAAATCAATATTGCTCATGGTTGCCGCCAGCCTGCTGGCGGTGTTAGCACCGTCGCGGCTCCTCGCCGACGACACCTCGAACAAGGAAGTCACCCTCACCGGCATGTGCGTCTGCGCCAAATGCGTGCTGCATGAAACCAAGGAATGCCAGAACGTCCTTCAGGTCCCAAAGAGGGATGGCATGAACGTCATCAACTACTATCTGGCTCAAAATGACGTCAGCAAGGCATTTCACGACAACATCTGCACAACGTCTGGTGAAAAAGTGACGGTGACCGGAACTGTCTCCGAAAAGGACGGCAAACAGGTCATGACTGCCTCCAAGATCGAACCGGTAAAATAGCATAACGAAAATGGACGAAGGAAGATGAAGGATGGCATTTTTCCGCCCTCCATATTCTATTTTCCACTTCGTGTTTCACCGAAAAGCGGCGGTTGAATTTTACGCAGTCGTCGTATTTCACACCGCTTCCGCCAAAGATATCCAAGCGCCGAGCCGATGGTCAGGTCAACCTTCCCCTGCCCTAAATTCGTGACGTCTTCCAAATCCGACAGCGAATTTGCGCCGCCCGCGTAAGTCACCGGAATCGGCGTCCAACGGCCAAGCTTCTCCACCAGCTCGCGGTCAATGCCGCGGCACAAGCCTTCCACGTCAACCGCGTGGACCAGAAATTCGGCGCAGCTTCCGGCAAGCTTCTGCAAATTTTCCGCGTTGATGGCCAGCTCCGTGAATTTCTGCCAGCGGTCGGTGACGACGAAATAATCTTCCCCGCGCTTGCGGCAGCTCAAGTCCAGCACCAGCCGGCATTTGCCGACGGTTTTCACCAGTTCGTCGAGCCGCGACCAATCCACGCGGCCTTCGCGGAAAACCCAGCTTGTGACGATGACGTGCGACGCACCGGCATCCAGCCAGCCGCGCGCATTCTGCGCATTAACGCCGCCGCCGATGTGCAAGCCGCCGGGAAACGCGGCGAGCGCCGCGAGCGCCTCGGTTTCATTGCCGGAGCCAAGCTGGATGACGTGACCACCGGAGAGACCGTCGCGTTTGTAAAGCTCCGCGAACCATGCCGCCGGTTGGTTCGAGACAAAATTCGTGCGCAAGCCGGCTTCACCGAGCGTGCCGCCGACGATTTGCTTCACTTTGCCTTCATGCAGGTCAATGCAGGGACGAAACATTCCTTGAATGTAACGGTGGTCTATTGCCGCCGCATTATTAAAATCAGTCGCGGCATGCCGCCCCTGCATCATGGCCATGACGGCCGGCTGCCCGGGCTGATAAAGTGAAACCCGTCCGCCTCACCGTTCCACCGTGTCGCCGGCGATTTCAACCACCAGCACGTTTGCCATCGCGTTCGGACCGTTGCGCGGGGCAAGCACGATGCGGATGCCATTTGTCTCGGTCACGGGAATTGCCGTCCGGCTTGGGTCGCTCAAGTAATAGACCTTTTTGATTTCGTTTTTGAACTCCGGCAATTGGAAACCGTCGCGCGGCATGTTGAAGACTGTGAAATAAAGTTTGCCCGTCCGGGTCGTGCAGCGCCAGTCGGTGTAACTCAAAAAAACCGGCCGGCCGTTCCGGTCCTTTAACTTGGTGCTGTAATCGCCGAACTCCTCGCCGAACGGCGAACGGCCGGCGCCATAAACCGCCTCGCCGTTCACCTTTAGCCAGCGGCCGACCGCGAGCAGATTGCTCTGGCAGTCCGCCGGAATGACGCCGAGCGACGTCGGCCCGACGTTGAGCAGATAATTTCCGCCCTTGCTCACGATGTCCACTAGCTTGAACGTGATGTCGCCGGGCGCCTTCCAGTCCACGTCATCTTTGCGGAAGCCCCAAGTGTGATTCACCGTGGCGGGCGTTTCCCAGTAATTCGTGCTGATGCCCCCATTCGGAATTGCGTTGTCGCCAGTGGAAACGTAATCGCCCGCTACACCGAGCCTGCCGTCAATCAAACAGGCCGGCTGGTATTTATGGACAAGGTCAATGAAAGCCTGACCGCGGCCGTTAACCGCCATGTCGCGCGCCGTGTCGAACCAGATCAAACAGACCGGCCCGTAATTTTGCAGCAGCTCTGCCACCTGCGGCTCGGCTTTCGCCTTCAGATATTTGTCATAGACGCCGCCCGTATCCTTCACCGTGTCCGGGCCGAAATCATTCGTGTTACCCATGCCACCCGGCTCGTGCCAGTCCTGCGACTGCGAATAATAAAATCCGAACTTCATCCCGCGCGCCGCGCACGCCTCGGCCAGTTCGCGGATCGGGTCTCGATGAAACGGTGTCGCATCGTAAATGTTGTAGGGGCTGACCGACGAATGATACATCGCAAAGCCGTCGTGATGCTTCGACGTAATGACGATGTATTTCATGCCAGCGTCCTGCGCCATCTGCACCCATTGCTCCGCATTGAAATCCACCGGATTGAACTGCTTCGCAAGCTGCGCGTATTCCGTCACCGGAACCGGCGCGTTGTGCATGATCCATTCGCCGATGCCCGGAACGCGCTGGCCATTCCACTCACCTGCCGGAATGCAGTAAAGCCCCCAATGAATGAACAAACCAAACTTCGCGTCCTTGAACCAGGCGAGTTTCTCTTCCTCGGACGCCGGCGCGGGCAACGGCGGCGGAAGTTTTGTCAAGGCCGGCGCAGGCGCGGCGTGTCTAATATGCCTTTCGTTTGCGCAACAGCAGCCCGCCAAAACGGCGGCGAGCGACAGGGAAAGGAACAGCACGAAGGATTGGGTGAGTTTATTCATGGTTTGTGTTCGGAATATTTTAATTCATGTCGCTACGAAACCACACAAAATAACTCCCCCTCCCCTCGCCAAACGAGGATAGAGAGATTATTGTTGCTCACGCGTAAAGCGGGCCAAAATTCTTGCAGGCGCGATAATCCGCACTCTCCAAATCGGCCGTGCCAAACGCCGCCCATGTGCTCGGACGGAACACTCGTTCCACCGCGACGTTGTGCATATAGACCGGAATCCTCAGCATCGCCGCGAGCGAAATCAAGTCCGCGCCCACATGGCCGTAGCCGATGGCGCCGTGGTTCGCGCCCCAGTTGTTCATTACCGTGTAAACGTCGCGGAACGCGCCCTGCCCCGTCAAAATTGGCGCGAACCAAGTTGTCGGCCACGTCGGATTCGTGCGTTGATCCAGCGCGTCGTGGACTTTTTCCGGCAGGTCAACGGTCCAGCCCTCGGCAATTTGCAGCGTAGGGCCAAGTCCCTTCACGAGATTCAGCCGGCACATTGTCACGGGCATTCCACCTTTGGTGAGGAAACGCGTGCTCCAGCCGCCACCGGGGAAATATTCCGTGATGGACGGATGCCACGTCGTCGCATCGAGACATTTCTGCGCCTCATCCTTTGTGATTTCCCAGAACGGCTTCATCACAGGCTTGCCGTCACGTTCCTGCTGCCCGGTGCCATCGAGAGTGGCCGGGCCTGAATTGATGAGGTGCAAAATGCCACCCGCCGCCGCGCCGGTGAGCTTGTGGCCGGAGACGCGCTTGACCGCATCGGCGCTCCAATACGTCCTCACGTCCGCGAAAATCTGCGCGGTGTTGGTAAGCAGATGGCCAAAGAGCATGGACGCGCCGTTGAGGCAGTCGTTTTCCGTCGCGACGATGTAAGGCGCGCGGATGCCATTCCAATCGAACGACGTGTTGAGAATTGCTTCCAGAAAATCGCCATTGGGCTGATAATCCGTCCATTGGCGCTGGCCTTGGAAACCGGCGGCAATGGCATTATGCCCGTGCGCTTCCTCGCCAAAACCCATCTCGGCCAGCTTCGGATTGCCTACCATCAGGTCGCGCGCGATGAGCGCCATCTTGACGGACTTTTCCCATTCGCTGTCGAGCTGCGCGCGGGAGCGGGTCGTCTTAGATGAGTTGTAGTCCTTACCTTCCTTGCAATTTTTCTTCACCCACTTGAGCGCCTTCTTGTATTCGGCCTGGTCGAAAATTCCCTTGTCCATGCGACGCAAAAATTCCGTCATGTCAATCGTCTCGACTCTCATGCCGAGGTAACTCTCGAAAAACGGCTGATCCACAATCGAGCCGGCGATGACATATTTGCGGACCAGTCGCTGTGCCCGCTCGATGCGCCGTTTCATGGTCGTGATCCGGAGTTCGTCATCTTCCAGCCGCAAGATGACCTCATCGCCCGGATTAATTCCTAATGCTTTACAAAGGACGCCGGGATTACAACCCGTCCATTTTTGATTGATTCGCAGCCGGGCTCCGCTGTTCATGACAGGCCTCGCTTCTGATGACAGAATATCACATAAATGTCATGTGTGCACATCCATGACACAACGTGAGAAACGTGTCATGCTAACCGCACACTGAAGTGTGATCTGAATCACAGCCTGTCCACCCGTGCTCCGAACACAATCGTTGTCGGGAGGGGGCTGATTTGCCCTAATCCCGCGGAGCGCCTGTGTTCAAGATCATTCACGCCCAATTCCTTGCCCCCGGCATCAAACTGCTTCGTCATTGAAGCACCCCGTATTGCGCGCAAACAGAAACCGGGCCAGTTCGTCATCCTTCGAATTTACGAAGAAGGCGAACGCATTCCGGTCACGATCGAGAACTCCGATCCCGCTCGCGGCACGATCAACATCGTCGTGCAAGCGGCAGGGAAGACGAGGAACTGGGTAGCGCAGTAACTGAGGGCATCTCATCACCCATGCTGACCTCACCGATTGCCATGATTTACGATGAACAGCAACAGCGCGCCCTGTATGCCAAGAATGTGGATAGTATTGTTCCGATTGCCTCTATCAGCAAGCTGATGATGGCCATGGTGGTTCTGGACGCGCAGTTGCCGATGAATCAAGAAATCCGCATCAGCAGACGAGATATTGATAAACTCAAGGCTCACATTCTCGTTTGCACCCCGGCATGAAGTTAACGCGCGGCGAGTTGCTCAAGCTGGCGCTGATGGCTTCGGAGAATCGGGCTGCCGCAGCGTTGGCGCGCACCTATCCGGGCGGCACCAGCGCTGCCGTGGCAAAGATGAATGCCAAAGCGCGCCAACTGGGCATGACGGATACAAATTTCCTTGACCCTACCGGGCTGAGCAGCGGCAATGTTTCCACCGCGCAGGATCTGGTAAAAATGGTGCTGGCAGCGGAAAACTACGATCCTATTCATAAAGCAACCACCTCTGTTTATCATCGTGTGGAACCGACCGGATATCAAACCGATGAGTTATGGCAATACCAATCCGCTGGTGCGAAACGCGGCCTGGAATATAGGTATCAGCAAGACGGGTTATATCAGCGAGGCGGGGCGCTGCATAGTGATGAAAGCCAACATCAACCATCATTCGGTGGTGATTGTGCTGCTCGATTCAGGGAGCAAACGCATTCGTAGCGGCGATGCAGATCGCATCAAGGAATGGATGGAAAGCGTCCAGTCATAAAGCCCCCGTTTCACTCCTCCGACGTCGTGTTCCATCGCCGCAATTCCCCGCGCCGCTTCGCATAATCCGGGCACACCGTTTCCACCACACTCCAGAACGCCGCCGAATGGTTCATCTCGCGCAGGTGGGCGAGTTCATGCACCACGACATAATCAACCAGATGCAGGGGCATCTTGATGAGCTGCCAATTCAGCCGCACCGTGCCGCGCGTGGTGCAGCTTCCCCACTGGGTGCGAGCAGAAGAAAGTTTTATTTCAGTGTGGATTTACATCCATCAGCGGGGCAAAGTGTGCGACACATTCGGTGAACAATTGCAGCGCTTCATGCCGATACCAGCGCATGATGGTTTTTTCTATTGCAGCCGGATTATCGGCTTGGGAAACATGGACGATCAGTTGCGTGCCATGCAGTTGCGGCGGCGCATCGAACAGGCTGGGGATGATACGTAGCGTGAATGTCTCGCCGCGATACAAAATCGGCTCGCCATCCACCCATTGTTGCGGCGCAGGTTTCTTCGCCTGCCAGCTTTCGAGTTTCTCCACCACCCACACAGCTTTTTCCTGCAACACGCTGTGCAGCCATTTTTCCGAGGCGCGCAACGGCATGTTGACGGTGAGGCCGCGATCATCGATGCGCAAGCCGATGCTGCGGCGTCTGCCGGTGCGCTTGAGCGTATAGGTGACAGGTTTGCCCGCCAACTGGATACTGCGTTGCTCGACAACGGCGGGAGTCATCAGGCGATGTAGTTTCTTCAACATCAGCCCAGCCGCTCCACTTCCGCTCTCAATCCACTCTTCCGCACGCCGGTTGATCTCATCGGCCTTAAGCCCCGCCGGATCTATCGGTGCACCTATGCTCATGGTAATCACGCCGGGATATTTGAGGAATGAATTCTTTCCCCACAGCTTGCCCGCGTTGTGCGCCACCGGCACCACCGGCGCGCCGCTGGAAGCGCCGAGCATCGCGCCACCGGCCTTGTATTTGCCGCGCTGACCGTAAGGGATACGCGTGCCTTCCGGAAAAATCACCACACAGAAACCCAACGCCAGGCGATCCTTGCCCTGCTTGAGCAAGCTGCTTTATCGCCTCGCGGCCTTCGCTGCGTTTGATCGCAATGGGGCTGGTCATCGCCAGCCCCCAGCCGAAAAAGGGCAGCCACAACAGCTCGCGCTTGAGTACCCATACTTGCGGCGGAAATACTTTTTGCAGCGCGATGGTCTCCCAGGCGGACTGGTGCTTGCACAGCACGACGCACGGCTGCTTGGGAATATTTTCCGCTCCGCGCACTTCCATGCGGATGCCGCACAGCACGCGCAGCAGCCACATAACGGTGAGCGCCCAGCCGGAGATGATGCGATAGCGCGTGATGGGATGCAGCGGGAAAGACAGCAACGCGAGCAGCGTGAACAGCGGCGTGATGAGAATTTGCAGCAGCAGGAAAATCAGCGAACGCAAAAATACCATATCAGACCAATGTCGCCACAGCCGCCGCTAGATCGGGATAAATCAGCGTGCCTTCCGGCAGTCCGCCCGCAGCCTGGGTTTTGGTGCCCTTGCCGGTGAGTACCAGTATCGGCTGCGCGCCCATCTTCGCGGCGGAGGTCAGGTCGCGCAGCGAATCGCCCACTGCGGGTACACCTTTCAAATTGACGTTATAGCGCGTCGCAATGTCTTCCAGCATCCCCGACTTTGGCTTGCGGCAATGGCAGTCGGCATCCGCCGTATGCGGGCAGAAAAAAATTGCATCAATGCGCCCGCCCGCCAGCGCCACGGCCTTGTGCATCTTGTCGTGGATGGCGTTGAGCGTGTGCATGTCGAACAGGCCGCGCCCGATCCCGGACTGGTTGGTTGCCACCACCACGCGATAGTCCGCCTGACACAAACGCGCAATGGCTTCCAGACTGCCGGGAATGGGCTTCCATTCTTCCGGGTTTTTGATGAACTGGTCGGAGTCGTAATTGATGACGCCGTCGCGATCGAGAATGATGAGATTCATAACTGATTTGTCCTGAGTTCTTTAGGCCGCCAGCTTGGAAATGTCTGCAACCTGATTCATTATCGAACCGAGTTGCTGCAACAACGCCGCGCGATTCAGGCGCAATTCCTTGTCCTCGCACATCACCATCACCTTATCGAAGAAGTCGTCGATGAACGGCTTGAGTGTGACCAGTGCTTTCAGGTTATTGCCATACTCGCCGCGCTCAAGATAGCCCGTCGCCATCGGTGTGATGTCCTGCATGGCCTGGTATAAATCGCGTTCGGCTGCTTCTTGCAGCAGCGCAGGCTTCACTTTCGCGCCGCCCAGATCGGAACCGATCTCTTCGCGGTTTTTGCGCATGATGTTCTGCACGCGCTTGTTGGCTGCGGCGAGATCCTTGGCCACTTCCAGCGCGGCGAAGGTGCGCACGCCGCCCAGGCGCGGCAAGGCCTCGTGCAGCCGCCCATTCAGCATATAGAGTACCGCCTCGATGTGCGCTGGCTCGAAGTCGCGGTCGCGCAGGTAACCGCGCAAGCGATCCAGCATGAAGCCTTCCACATCGGCAGCCACCGTTGCACTCAGCATGCCCGCCGGGAAATTTTCCGCAGCGGTCTTGAGCAACGCGCCCAGCGGCAAATCCAGCGGTGTCTCGATCAGGATGCGCAAGATGCCCAGTGCATGGCGGCGCAAACCGAACGGATCCTTGTCGCCGGTTGGAATCTGGCCGATGCCATAAATACCCACCAGCGTTTCCAGCTTGTCGGCCAGCGCCACGGCACAGGCAATGACGCCCTGCGGCAAGCTGTCACCGGCAAAGCGCGGGTGATAATGCGCCTCGATGGCATCCGCCACCACCTTGTCTTCGCCGTCGTGCAGCGCGTAATAGCGCCCCATGATGCCTTGCAGTTCGGGAAACTCGCCCACCATGTCGGTGAGCAGGTCGGCTTTGGACAGGCGCGCCGCCAGCTCTGCATCCGCCTTGTCCGCATCCAGCAAGCGCGCAATGGTTCCGGCCAGCGTGGCAATACGTTCCACGCGCTGCAACTGCGTACCCAGCTTGTTGTGGTACACCACGTTGCCGAGTTTTTCTATGCGCGATTCCAGAGTCTGCTTGCGATCCTGATCGAAGAAAAATTTCGCATCGGCCAAACGCGGGCGCACCACGCGCTCGTTGCCGCCGATTACCAGACTCGCGTCCGCCGGACGGATGTTGGACACGATCAGGAATTTATTGGTGAGCTTGCCGTTGGCATCCAGCAGCGGGAAATACTTCTGGTTCGCCTTCATGGTCAGGATCAGGCATTCCTGCGGCACTTCGAGAAATTCCGCCTCGAACTGTCCGACCAGCACATTGGGACGTTCGACCAGTCCGGTCACTTCGTCCAGCAAGGCGTCATCCTCAATGGGCTTCACCCCGCCGCCCACCTTCGCTGCGGCTTCCGCCAACTGGCGCGCGATCTCGGCGCGGCGTTTTTCAAAGCTCGGAATCACCGCGCCTTCGTTTTCCATCTGCGCTTCGTAGCTGTCGGCATCGCGGATTTCCAGCGTCGCGCTGGCTGCCTCGAAGCGGTGGCCTTGAGTAGTGCGTTCGGCCTGCAAACCCAGCACAGAGACCGGCACCACGTCCGCGCCATGCAGCGCAACCAGCCGGTGCGCCGGACGCACAAATTGCACGCTGCTCCAGCCGTCGGCAAGCTGATAGGTCATGACCTTGGGGATGGGCAGTTTCGCCAGCGCCTCCTGCAACGCCAACTGCAAACCTTCCGCCAATGTCGCCCCTGTTTCCACACTGTCGTAAAACAAGGCTTCCGCTTTGCCGTCTAGTGCGCGCTTGAGCTGTGGCACCACATGACGCATCAGCACCGAGACTGGCCAGTTTCTTGAGCAGTGCCGGGGTGGCTTGCCCATTGCGCATCCAAACCGACAGCGACAGGCATCAGCTTTGCGATTTCGGCTTGTTGTGTGCCTGAGCCAAGACATCACGTAGCATGAACGCCAAGCGCCGAGGTGAAGCAAAATATTGCAATACGCGGGTGGCTTTGTTACGTCATGAGGTGTAACCACTCGTGCTGCTTGATCAATTAGGTCAGATTTAACCAGTTCAACCTCAATTCTGCTTCCGAACTCCTCACTAGTTTTCTTCAGCGCCTTCGGCGGCAACTCTTCGACGAACAATTCAACTAGAAGAGATTTGTCCCACTTATCTTTCACTAGCTGATTTTTTTCTGCCATTTTTGCGTAAGCTCGCTGTTTTTCCATGCCGTCGAGCGCCATCGGGAAGCCTAGACGGGCACGGCTGTCGAGGTAGCTCTGCGCCACGCTTCTGGCGAGATTGCGAATGCGGCCAATATAGCCGGCGCGCTCGGTAACCGAGATCGCGCCGCGCGCATCCAGCAGGTTGAAGCTGTGCGCAGCTTTCAGCACTTGCTCATAGGCGGGCAGCGCCAGTTGCTGTTCCATCAGATGCTTCGCCTGCTTCTCGTGTGCGGAAAAAGCACCGAGCAAGAACTCCACATCGCTATGCTCGAAGTTGTAAGCGGACTGCTCCACCTCGTTCTGGTGATAGACATCGCGGTAGGTCAGCCCTTCCGCCCACGTCAGGTCGAACACGTTCTCCACGCCTTGCAGGTACATGGCCAGGCGCTCCAGCCCGTAGGTGATCTCGCCGGTGATCGGCTTGCAGTCGATGCCGCCGACCTGCTGGAAATAGGTGAATTGCGTGACTTCCATGCCGTTCAGCCACACCTCCCAGCCCAGCCCCCATGCGCCGAGCGTGGGATTTTCCCAGTCGTCCTCGACGAAGCGGATGTCGTTCTGCTTGAGGTCGAAGCCCAGCGCTTCGAGCGAGCCGAGATAGAGTTCCAGGATATTTGCCGGCGCGGGCTTCAGCACCACCTGGTACTGGTAATAGTGCTGCAAGCGGTTGGGATTCTCGCCGTAGCGCCCGTCCTTGGGGCGGCGCGAAGGCTGCACATAAGCGGCCTTCCACGGCTCCGGGCCGATGGCGCGCAGGAAAGTCGCGGTATGCGAAGTGCCCGCGCCGACTTCCATATCATAGGGTTGCAACAGCGCGCAGCCTTGCTTGTCCCAATAATTCTGTAGTGTCAGGATGATTTGCTGAAAGGTTAGCCCTTGGCTAAGTTTCGGTGAAGACTCATGCCCGCTTGCGGGCGTTATGTCGGAACCAAAAGTAGGCATGTACGATTATCCGGCTGAATTGCAAAGCGCGTATTTTACGGGTTTTCGGTCGGTTGCGTCACTAAACAACCTTGCAATGCCCCGCTTGGGCGCTGAGCCATCCCGGCGGCGTATCCCTCAGACAGGCAAGGGGCTAACCAGCAATCAGCAGCGCGTTTCCCCTTCTCATTCGGACTTGTTATCCCGGAGAAAACCCTAATATTGTATTCAAGTTTCCGGAGATTCATGCCGAAAAGCAAGACAAGGGGCTTATCTCATTTATCGGAATCGGTAAGGGAGGAAAAAATGAAATACTTATTCGCAGGCTTGGTAATCTCGTCCGTGCAGATACTGTTTATGCTCGCCTTCACTGTGTTCGCACTGTGCATTGGGGTCTCAACCCTGATGAGCAAGCTCAAGCCGAGAGAAATTTCAGGCAGAATCGCTCAGGACGAAGATTAGAGAGAACGGTATTCTTGGCTTGCCTCAACCAGCGCCAGCTTCTTTATGCGCGGCAAACCCTTGATCTCCAACTCGCGTTTCAGCGCGGTAGATTTATCGGCGCAGGTTTCGCAATAAACTAACTTCACCGGCGCGCGACCGCGTGTGTACTTCGCTCCTTCACCCGCATTATGCGCGGCAAGGCGTTTATCCAGATCGTTGGTGATGCCGCAGTACAAGGTTTCGTCAGTGCATCGCAAGATATAACACAGCCAACTCATTTTCTGCGCAGCCACCACGCAGCCCCCAACATTAACCCCATCAATCCCAGCACCAGTGCATTTCCCCAGCGCACATAAGGTGTGCTGCCCACATAGCCCTGCACCATCCCGGTGAGCATGCCCTCCTCGTGCTGCGGCAACATTTGCAGGATGCGCCCACTGCGCCCGATGATGGAGGTAACGCCGGTGTTGGTGGCACGCAGCATCATGCGTCCCGTCTCCAGCGCACGCATCTGTGAAAGCTGGTTGTGCTGCATCGCGGCGTGGGAATTGCCATACCATGCGTCGTTGCTGACGTTCACCAGCAACGTCGCTTCGGGTAGCGGTCGAATGATCTCTTCGCCGAACGCGTCTTCATAGCAGATGTTCACGGCGATTTTTTGCCCCGCCACTTTGAGCGGTGGCTGGGCAATGCCGCCGCGCGCCAGATCGCCCATCGGGATGTTCAGCACTTCATTGATAAACCAGCCCAGTATCGGACGTAGCGGGATGAATTCGCCAAGCGGCACCAGATGGTTCTTACGGTAGCTTTGGCTTTCTGCGGTGCCGAGCGTAAATACGCTGTTGTAATACTGACCATGCTCACGCTCGAATGCGCCGATGATGATATCGCCGCCATTCTGCCGCACATGGTCGCGCAGGATGGCGGCGTAATTTCCCGGCATCTCCTCGCGCAGCAGCGGCACCGCTGTTTCCGGCAACACGATCAGGCGCGCATCGCTCTGCTGCACCAGCTTGCGGTAAATTTCCAGCGTTTCGACGAGTTTCTCTTCGCGGAATTTCAATTCTTGCGGGATATTGCCCTGCGCCAGGCTCACCTTGATCGGGTCGCCTTGCGGCTGCGTCCATTCCACCGTACGCAATGCCACGCCCAAAATCCACAGCATGACGAGTATCGCCCATGCGATCTTGCCCTGCCTGCTCCAGCGCATCAGCCACAGCAATGAAAACAAACCGGCGCTCACCGCCACCGCCAGCGACACGCCATACACGCCGAGCAGCGGCGCATAGCCAACCAACGGACTGTCTGCGGCTTGCGAATAGCCGAACGCCAGCCACGGGAAACCGGTGAAGATCAGCCCACGCAACCACTCTATCAGCACCCACAATGCGGGCATCACCAATGCCAAACGCACCCATGCGGGCGCTCTCAACCTCGCCTGCGCATAACCGGCCAACGCAGGGAACAGCGCAAGGAATGCGGCGAACAATGCGGTGGCAGGCAGCGCCAGCAGGAATGGCATATCGCCGTAATCATGCAGCGCGATATATATCCAGCCTATACCGGCACCGAACAAACCGAAACCGAATGCCCAGCCGATCTTGGCGGCGGCTCGCGCATTTTCCGCTCGCAGCCATTGCGTGAACAACACAGTGAGCGCAAATACAGTGAAGGGGAAAAGCCCGAAAGGGGCAAAACTGAATACGGCAAGCAGGCCGGCACCAAAAGCCATAACGGATTTATTCAGACGCGAGATATTCACATGACGCACCGGCAAGATTGATTTCGCTAATTATACGGTGTAAGTTAGCGTCTCTAAAAATCAAGCGTAAATTAAACGCCAATCTATAATCTGGTTGCCCGGATTATGCATCACCACTAAAAACAAGAAAATCCATCCATGCCCCGACACACAGAAAAACTTGCGGTCATGTTCGCCGATATTTGTGGCAGCACCTCGCTCTATGACCGCCTTGGAGATGAGTTGGCGCGCCAACTGATCGCAAAGTGCATCGCCACGATGATCGGCAAGGTGACGACCTATCAGGGTACGCTGATCAAGACCATAGGCGATGAAATCATGTGCATCTTCCCCAGTGCTGAAAACGCCATGAATGCGGCCTGTGCCATGCAAAATACGATAGAAAATGACAACCACAGTGAGGATCATCCGATGCACATTCGCATCGGTTTTCACTACGGCGATGTAATTTGCGAAGCGGGCGATGTGTATGGCGACACAGTCAATGTCGCGGCGCGTGTTGCCTCGATAACCCGCGCCAGTCAGATACTGACGACGAGGGCTGTGTCCGATTCCCTGCCCCCCGATTTACGCGACAAAGTACATCAAATCATGCGTGCCGAGTTAAAAGGGAAGCAAGAGGAGCTCGATATTTTTCGGGTAGTCTGGGAAGCCGACGATACGTTGCGCACCCGTATTGGCGCACCTGCTTTCCGCAAACCCCAGGAAGGCAACAGTGCATTAACTCTGCGTTATCGCAACCAGTCATTAAACATAAACGGGCAGTACAAAAGCGCCGTGTTAGGGCGCGAGGAAGTCTGCAACATCCTGGTGCAGCATGAATTCGCCTCCCGCCAACATGCCCGTATCGAATTACGTTTCGGGAAATTCGTCATTGCGGATCAAAGCACCAATGGCACTTATATCCGTTTTGCCGACGGGCACTCCGTTCGCCTTGCCCGCGAGGAACTCGTCCTGCATGGCTCAGGTTCTATCAGCCTGGGGCAAGCATTCTCGGAGAATCCGAGCGATGTTGTGGAATTCTCAATTGGCTCTGCCTCGGCTTAATACGAACTGAATTTA
>CAWHCL010000015.1:0-82180 GCA_963827815.1 uncultured Verrucomicrobiae bacterium
TTATGAAAGTCGGCTTTTTCAATTGGATGATTTGTGGGAGTTGGAATTAGCTTCGGAACGGGATGTAGTTGTTGATTGTGAACTGCGAGAGCAAATGCGTAACGTTTGGATCTTGCCTCCAACAAATTTTTCCGGTGTTTGGACTACATATTGGATCAATGGTCAACGAAGCGCTGAAGTCCATGTAAAAGACGGAAAATATTTCGGAGATTTCACAGGATTTGACCCTAATGGACTGAAAGATTATGTCCAACACTTCGACAACAATTTGCTCGTTGGTGAAGAAACCGGCTATTTCCCCTCTGGTAAAATTAAATATCGGGGACAACACGAAACGAACGCCTATGTCGGAACATGGATTTGGTTTAACGAAGATGGTTCTACCAACTACGTTCAAAAATATCCCCAACCGTGAATTTTGGCCATGCGCCTCCGCCCCTTAAGACTGTTCCTCGGCTTTGTCGCGTTCGCGTGAAGCATCTCGGTCGTGGGCGTGTTCACTTCAATCTCGCGTTCGCGTGAAGCATCTTGGTCGTGGGCGTGTTCACTTCAATCCACTCACAATTTCCGTGGCGGTTTTGAATTTATTCCCCCGCATCCAATCGCAGCAGGCAATGGCCGAAATCCACCAGCGGTTCGCCCGGCAACGGCAGGTATTGCTTGGGAATGTTGTGAAGCCGTCCGTATCTTTGCTCAATCACGCCCGCCGCGCGCATCACCGCCAGATGTTTCATGGTGCTTTCGTAGCTGCACCCGCCCGCCTCCGCCAGTTCGGAAATCGTCCGCGGCTCGCCGGTCGTCATGAGCTTGAGCATTTTCCATCGCCCCGCGTGTCCGAGAATGGTTGACAGCAGTTCAAGGTCGGGCAGCGGTTGAACCGAGGATTTCTTCCAGTCTTCCGGAGGGGTATTCATGCGAAATACTGTATATTTCCTGCAATTTCAACGCAAGAGCTGAATATAAATTTAGTTTAGCCGAAGATAATTTTAGTTTGAATGAAGATATTTTTCTCTAAATGGCGTATTATATTCTCCTGGAGGAATACAGATTTATTTTATACGAATCATATTTTCTTTTGTATGAATACAATTTTCTATATACTGAAGACATATTTATCCTAGCTGAATATAAATTCCGCCGAGCGATGGATTTTTCAGGTCGAGAACGGGTCTGGTCATGATGTCAGCCAGACAGATCAAACGCTGCGCCTGCTGGGATGGTGAGATCAGCTCAACAATTTTTCAAAGCGAGTGGCGGCGGCGTCCCATTCTGCCGAATCCTGCGGCGTGACGGTCTTCAGCTCGAAGGAATTGCGGACGACTTCGCGCGCGGCGGCGAGCGACGGCAGATGGCCGAGCGCGATGGCCTGCACCAGAAGGTTGCCGAGCGCGGTGCATTCGGTCGGGCCGACGATGACGGGGATTTTCAGCGCGTTGGCGGCGCATTGGTTGAGCATCATGTCCTTGCTGCCGCCGCCGACGACGTGCAGCCGCTCGATCTTCCTGCCGGTGAGCCGTTCGAGCCGGCGCATGACGACGCGGTAAAACAGGGCGAGGCTCTCGTAAATGCAGCGCATGTAGGCGCCGTGGTTGGCGGGCACGGGCTGGCCGGTTTCCTCGCAGAACTCGGCGATTTTTTTCGGCATGTCGTCCGGGCTTAAGAACCGCGGGTCGTCGGGGTTGATGAGCGAGACGAACGGCGGCGCGTCGGCGGCGAGTTTTTCGAGCGTGGCGAAATCGTATTTCTTCCCTTCCTTCGTCCAGTGCCGGCGGCATTCCTGGACGATCCAGAGGCCGACGATGTTTTTAAGGAGGCGGACGGAATCGCCAAAGCCGATTTCGTTGGTGAACTGGAGTGAGCGCGCCTGGTCGTTGATGACGGGCTTGGGCCATTCGACGCCGACGAGCGACCAGGTGCCGGAACTCAAATAGGCCCAGTTCTCGCCGCTGGCGGGCACGGCGGCGACCGCCGCGCCGGTGTCGTGCGAGCAGGACGCGATGACTTCGATCTGCGGCAGGCCGGTCTCGGTGGCGAGATTTTTTTTCATCGGGCCGAGCCGTGTGCCGGACGGGCAAATGGGCGCGAACAAATCCTCGCGCAGCTTGAGCGCTTCGAGCAGTTTCTTCGACCACGTCTTGGTCTGCGGATTGTAAAGCTGCGTGGTGCTGGCGAGGGAAACTTCGTTCCTCGCGACGCCGGAGCAGAAATAATTGAAGGCGTCGCCGATGAGCAGGAGCTGTTTGGCGCGGGCAAGGCGTTCGGCCGGTTCGGCGCCGAGCTGGTAAATCGTGTTCAGCGCCCATGAACTGGATGCCGGTCTCGGCATAAGTCGTCGGCCAGTCCGCCTTGGCCCGCACATTTTCGACGCCGTAAGCCGTGCGCGAATCGCGGTAGCACCAGACCGGCGTCATAACGAGGCCGCGGTCGTCGTAAAGCACGTAGTCCACGCCCCACGAATCGGTGCTGATGCTGGCGATGGGCAGCTTGCGCGCGGCGGCTTTTTTCAGGCCGATCTTCAATTGGTCCAGCAGCCCGGCAAAATTCCAGTGCAGCGCGCCGCTGGTCTTGACGGGGCCGTTGGGGAAGCGGTGAAGTTCTTCGACGGTGATTTTGCCGTTTTCGAGCGTTCCGAGCATGAGCCGGCCGCTGTCGGCGCCGAGGTCGCAGGCGAGATAATGTGTGGCCATAGAGAAAGTCGGCGGGCATTCTACGCGGTGCGGGCGCGGTGTCAAAATGTTTGCCATTGCGCGGAGGCGGAGTATTTTGAATGAAGATAGAGAACATACGAAAAATTATGAGCACCGCCGTCGAAACTCCAAAGGCACCAGCCTCAACCGCGTTGAGCCAGCTTGACCAGTTGAAACAATTCACCGTGGTCGTCGCCGACACCGGCGATTTCGCCACGCTGAAACAATACGCCCCGCGCGACGCCACGACCAATCCGTCGCTGATCTTGAAGGCGGCGCAAATGCCGGAATACCAGTGGCTGCTGGACAAGGCGATTGCCGACAACAAATCGAAAGGCGGCGGCAGCGACTTGCCGCACCGCATCGTGGACGACCTGCTGGTCCTGTTCGGCCTGGAGATTTTGAAGATCGTGCCGGGCCGCGTCTCGACCGAGACGGACGCGAATCTTTCGTTCGACACCGACGGCGCTTGTCGCGAAGGCGCACAAGTTCATCGAGCTTTACAAACAAGAACGGCATCGGTCGCGAACGCATCCTCATCAAGATCGCCTCGACGTGGGAAGGCATCCGCGCGGCGGAAATCCTCGAACGCGAGGGCATCCATTGCAATCTGACGCTGCTGTTTTCGTTCGCGCAGGCCGTCGCGTGCGCCGAGGCGAAGGTGCAATTGATTTCGCCGTTCGTCGGGCGGATCATGGACTGGTATAAGGCGAAGGAGAAAAAGGAATTTGCGCCCGCCGAAGACCCGGGCGTTTTGTCGGTGAAGGAAATTTACGCCTACTACAAAAAATTCGGCTACGCGACGGAAGTGATGGGCGCGAGCTTCCGCAACGCCGGGGAAATCCTGGAACTGGCCGGATGCGATTTGCTGACCATCAGCCCGCAACTGCTCGGCGAATTGAAGGCCGGCACCGCGCCGGTCGCGCGCAAATTAAGCCCGGAAATGGCGCGTGACAGCAAAATCGAAAAGCTGTCGCTGGACGAAGAGAAATTCCGCTGGCTGTTCAACGAGAACGCGATGGCCGTGGAAAAAACCGCCGAGGGCATCCGGCTGTTCAACGCCGACGCGCTGAAACTGGAGCGGTTCATCGCGGCAAAAATCAAATAACGCGCCGTTTCAATTACTCGACTTTGCCGCCCATATTCGCGAGGATTATGTTATGGATTCAGACGAGCGAGACATTTTCCAGTTTCTGAAGACTTGGGGCACCGATTTCACCAACGCCAAAGAAGTTGCCCGCCGCGCCTCCAGCAAAAGAAGATTTCACGAGGATCCCGAATGGGCCAAGCCAATTCTCATGCGGATGGCGGAACGCGGCATTCTGCGAAAGTGACTCTCAAGGACGTTTTCGCATCAAGCCGGTTCCGAAAAAAAGTCATGGCAAACAGTGGGTTTCACCCGACATCGCCAAAATCCTGAAGGAAAGCGGCGTGGAGGTTGGAGGCGGAGGTGAAGGTGACATCGCCGCCGACGAATATTACGATCAATTGTAGCCGGCCTCCACCGGGCCGGCTGATTCCAAAGCCAATCCCATTCAAACCCCGGCCAACAATCCAAAATCCAGTTCGTGGCTGCGCCGTCGCGGTATTCGGGCGCAACCCGAAAGTGACGTTGTTGCGCGCGGCGCTCTGGGTGGTGGTTTGCGTGGTCGTATTCAGAGTTGTGCTGCGTGCCACATCCGCGTGGACGGCATCAGCATGTTGCCCACCTGCCAGGACCAGTTCAGTCTATCTGGGTGAACCGGCTCGCCTACCTGTGGCACGAACCACAGCGCGGCGATGTCGTGGCCATCCGCTTCGTTCCGGCGGACGGAATTCCATCAGCCAACTGGAGCCGCCGCACGTCATGCTGTTGAAACGCATCATCGGCTTGCCCGGCGAAACCGTCGCCTTCGTCAACGGCCGCGTTTTGATCAATGGCGAAATCCTCGACGAGCCTTACGAAAACGAATGGAAATGGCTGCGACTGGAACATGCCGCGCCGGTCACACTCGGCCCCGATCAATACTACTGTCGTCGGCGACAACCGTTCCATGCCGCCGGAATACCACACGCACGGCGATGTGCGAACGGAACCACATCGTGGGAAAGGCGCGGTTATGAAAATAATTTTGCGGCTCGTCTTGCTGGCCGCGCTCATCGCGGCGGGCGTCTGGCTTTGGACGATTCTTTTTCCCAGCCCCGAACAAATCGTCCGCAAACGGCTGGTGCAGGCCGCCAGCGAAGCGTCGTTCGACTCCGGGGAAAATCCGCTCATCATCGCGGCCCGCTCGGAAAATCTCGCCGGCCGCTTCGGCACCAACGTCGAGATCAACATCAATGTGCCGGAATTCGGACAGCAGGAATTTGTCGGCCGCGATGAAATCACGCAAGCCGCCGCCGGCGCGCGCATGGAGTTGAGCAGCTTGAAAGTGGAATTCCCCGACGTGAGCGTGACGGTCGCCCCGGACAAATTGTCCGCCGTCGCCGATGTTGCCGTGAAAGTGCAGGCCGCCGGCGAAAAGGATTTCAACGTGCAGGAAATGAAGTTCACCTTCCAGAAAATCGGCGGCGACTGGCTCATCACGCGCGTCGAAACCGTCCGCGCGCCCTCCTGATGTTCGCCGCGCTGCTACCGCGCTGCTGTTTGCCATCTCCGCGATTTGCGGCTACCGCAGCTCCCGGCAAATCGGCGGCGTCGGAGGCGAATTTCTGGCGCATCTGCGCCGCGGTCTTTTTCCTGGCACTGTGGGCGCACATATTTGGCAGCGGCCTCGCGGGTGCGGCGCTGCCATATTTCGTCTTAAGCGGCTTTTTCGGCATCGGCCTTGGCGACACCGGATATTTTCAGGCGCTGCCGCGGCTGGGCAGCCGACGCGCCGTCCTGCTCACGCAATGTTTCATTCCGCTCTTCGCCATTTTGATAGAATGGCTCTGGCTCGGGACGAAACTGACCGGCGTTGAGTTTTTCTGCATCGCGGTGATTCTTGCCGGCGTGGCCGTTGCGCTCGCTCCCAGCGACCACGCGAAAATCCCTCCGCGCCGGTTGGGCATCGGCATCGCCTGTGCCATCTTTGCCGCTCTGTGCAGCGCGCTCGGCGCGGTGTATAGCCGGAAGGCCTATTTTGTCGCGCATGCGGCGGGCGAACATCCCGACCCCGGCACGACCGGCTACCAGCGCGTGCTCGGCGGCCTGCTGATTCCCGGAATCATCCTGCTGGCGGCGAAATGGCGCTCGGCGCGCACACACGGCGGTGTTCTCGAGGAAAAAACATTCCAGGTCTCACGGGAAAAATGGCGGCGCATCTGGCCGTGGATTCTCGGCAACAGCCTCGCCGGCCAGACGCTCGGCGTGACCTGCGTGCAATGGGCGCTCGAACGCACGCCCACCGGCATCGTCATGACCATCACGGCGCTGACGCCCGGTCATTTTGCTGCCGATGACACGTATCGTTGAAGGCGAAAGAATTGGGATCCGCTCGCTTGCAGGCGCGCTCGTCGCTGTCGCCGGCGTGATTGGACTGGCATTTTGGCGATGAAATGATTTCCCAATCTTAATCGTAATGATGATCCTGATCCTGTTCGACCACGATTATGATTTAGAGCAGGATTGAGTTTATGAAAACGGAACTGCAAACAGCCGGGGAAACTCTCGGCCTCGAAAAATTCCGCCGGCACATTTTTCTCTGCGCCGACCAGACGGAGCCGAAATGCTGCTCGAAGGAGCTAGGGCTGGCATCGTGGGATTTTTTGAAGCGGCGCTTGAAGGAGCTGAACCTCGTCGGCCCGGAGCCGCTGGTTTATCGCACCAAGGCAAACTGCCTGCGCGTCTGTGTGCGAGGGCCGATTGCGGTCGTTTATCCCGAAGGCGTCTGGTATCACGGTTGCCTGCCGGAAGTTCTTGAGCGTATCATTCAGGAGCATTTGATCGGCGGTAAAATCGTCGAGGAATTTGCCTTCGCCAGAAACCCCCTGAGGTGATGCCCCCGGCAGGCTGAATTCTTTTTCCCCTCGACATCGGCCGGACAGGGTATAAATTTCGGTTTGTTGGGAAGGTCGGAATTTATGGCCAGATTGCTGATCAAAACAGCGGGTTTGGAGAACCGGATTCTGGAACTGCGCCTCGGCGTCAACCGCGTCGGTCGCGATCCCGATTGCGAGTTTTGCATTGATCATCCCACGGTTTCGACCCTCCATTGCGAACTTTCGCTGACGAACGACGGCGTCTATCTCCACGATTGCGCCTCAACCAACGGCACGTTTGTCAACGGCGAGCCCGTCATGGAAACGTGGCTGGATCCCGGCCAGACGGTTCATCTGGGCGACGTGGAGTTGTTTGTGGAAAGCACCGACGCCAACGTCGCGATCCCGAAGTTTGAGCGTCCGCGCCCGAAGCCGCCAGTGGTCTTGCCCGACGGCGCGCTGGTTTGCCCGCGCCATCCGCAGGAGCAGGCCACCTACCGATGCACCTATTGCCGTGAAGTGATGTGCGGCAATTGCGTCCATATCATGCGCATCAAGGGCGGGCAACCGCTGTTTCTTTGCGCAGTTTGCAGCCACAAGTGCGAGCCGATCGCGGCCGTAGCGCCGCCAAAAAAGAAAAGGGGGTTCCTCGGCTTTTTGCAGGACACGGTCAAATTACGGTTCCGACACCCGTCAGGTTCGGATACGCCGCGAAAATAGGCGGTGTCCGGTTTTCAAAATCGGTTCACCATTTTTTCCAGCGCCGTAATCCAGAGCGGATGCTCGTTCATGCACGGAATCCGCGTGAACTCCCTGCCATTCCCGGCCATGAATTGTTCGCAGCCGCGAATCCCGATTTCTTCAATCGTCTCCAGACAATCCGAAACGAACGCCGGACAAATCACCAGCATGCGTTTTTTGCCTTCTGTCGCCAGGCGTGGAAGTTCGTAATCCGTGTAAGGCTTCAGCCACGGGTCTTTGCCGAGCCGCGATTGAAATGACACCGACCATTTTCCCGGCGGCACGCCAGCCTTCTCGATGAATAGCGCCGCCGTCTTGAAACATTGCGCGCGATAACACGTCGCGTGCGCCGGGCTTGGAGTTTCGCAGCAGTTCGGCGTGGCCAGACAATGGCAGCCCGTCGTATCCGATTTTTTGATGTGTCGCTCCGGGATGCCGTGAAAGCTGAAGAGCAAATGGTCGTAATCTTTTTTCAGGTGATCCGCCGCGCTCGCCACCAGCGCCTCGATATAATCCGGCTGGTCAAAATACGGCGGCTGCACTGTCACTTTCATCTGTGGAGCCAGCTTGGCGGCGACTTCCCGCACGCGCACGACGGCGGTTTCGTAGCTCGACATCGCGTAATGCGGAAACAGCGGGATGAGCAGAACATCCGTCACGTTCTTCGCCGCCAACTTTTTCACCGCCGATACGATGGATGGATTTTGATATCGCATCGCCAGTTCCACCGGCAGGCCGACGCGCTTTTGCAGCAATTCCTGGACGTGCCGGCTCGTGACCACCAGCGGCGAGCCTTCCTTTGTCCAGACCTTCTCGTAAGCGTGCGCGGATTCCTTTGGTCGGTTGATGAGAATCATGCCGACGATGAACCGGCGCAGCAGCCACGGCGTGTCAATCACGCGGCCGTCCATCAAAAACTCATTCAAGTAGCGCCGCACGTCGCCGACGGACGTGGAGTCCGGCGAACCAAGATTGACGAGTAAAACACCCTTGTTCATGCGAAATTAATCCGCGAACAGTCGCAAATTGGCGCTGATGAAAACGCAGTTTCCGATCCGAAACGATTTATGCAAGCATCCGTGTTCATCCGTGTTTATCCGTGGTTAAAAAATCTTTAACTCGCTCCACAATATTACAACCGGACACAATTGAATCGCCCAGCGAAACGCCATCGCGATAGTGCCCTGCAAAAAACATGCCGCGCGTCTTGGCTTCGATTCCGTTCATCATGTCCTTGAATTTGCCGTAGCCCACATTGTATTGCGGAATCGCTTTCGGATAAAGGGCGCAGTGTTGAAAAACCGGATGTTCCTTCACGCCCAGCAGCACGCGCAAATCTTCGCAGACCAGTCCGACGAGCTGTTCCGGCGGCAACGACGCCAGCTCCGGATAGCGCTCGCCGCCGACGTAGCTGGTCAACGTCAAATGACCGGCGGGCGCGCGGTTCGGAAACAGAGCAGATGAAAAAATCGTGCCGAGGATTTTGAAGCCCTCAATTTTCGGAATCAGCATCCCGTAACCCTGGCACGAGTGTCCCACGTCCTCGCGGCGGTATCCCAAAACCACGCTCGCCACCGGCGGATAGCAGATTTCTGAAAAAGATGTCAAATCCACCAGCGATTTCGCTTCGACTAACAGTCCTGCCAGCCTGTGTGCCGTGCCGCAATAAATTACCGAGCTGTGTTCTATTTCACCGGCGGAAGTCGCCACACGCCAGCCGTCACCCGTTTGCGTCAGCTTCGTGACCGCCGTGTTCAATTTCAACGAATCACCAAGCTGCGCCGCCAGCGCGTCCGGCAAAACCTGCAAGCCTTCGTCGAAGGAAAACTTCGCCGCGCGGTCCTTGGAAACTTCGCCGCGCTGCTTGCGTTCGCGCGCGCCAAAAATCTGGCCCTTGATTAGCGAACCGTGGCGTGCTTCCAGTTCGGCAAGCCTTGGAAAGGCATGCTGCAACGAAAGTTTTTGAGGGTCGCCCGCATAAATTCCGGCCACGAGCGCATCAATCATCTGGTCGAGAAATTCCCGGTTCAGCCGGCGCACGACAAATTCCGCAATGCTCTCTTCCTTGCCGTCACGACGCGGCGACACAAACGGCTCGCGCAGCAGGGCGAATTTCGCCCGAGCACTCAGCAATTCCGACGTGAAGATTCCAAGCTGTGATGACGGCATCGCAATCGGCCGCCGATAACGGACGACATAGCGCGCCTCGGCTTTCGTGTCAGTGTTCAACCGGCCCGATTCAAGTCCGGCATCGCGGATGAGTTGCGCGATTTTAGGCGACGTTTCGAGAATAGTATTCGGCCCGAACTCGGCGAGGAAACCGTCTTTGCGGATGGATTGAATCACACCACCAGCGCGCCCACTGCCTTCGTAAACCGTGACCGGCACGCCCTTGCGTTTCAGATAAAAAGCTGCGGTCAACCCCGTGATGCCAGCCCCGATGATTGCGACGGATTTCATTCGTCGGCTCAAATCGTCTTCGAATGCCGCCGTTCGCCTGCCGGTGCGAGTGTGTTGTCAAAACACATCGCGATGTTGCGGATGAAGAGGCGGCCGGCGTCGGTCACTTCGAGTCCGCCGGGCTTGAGCTTCACGAGGCCGTCAGCGGCAAACGGCGCGAGCGAGGCAAGTTCCTTTTCAAAATGTTGCTCGAAATTGATGCCGAGCTTTTGCGACATCGCAGCGAAGTCGAGCGAGAGGTCGCACATCGTCCGCATGATGGTTTCGCGGCGGATTTTGTCCTCGTCGCTCACGAAATACGCCTTGTGCAACGGCACGTTTCCGGCGTCCACGGCGGCCTGCCATTTCGGCAGTTCCTTTTCGTTCTGCCAGTAGGCATCGGGCACCTGCGAAACGCCGCTCATGCCGAATGCGTAAATGTCCGAACCGGCGCGCGTGCTGTAACCCTGGAAATTCCGCTGAAGCTTTTTCTCGCGCTGCGCCACGGCGAGTTCGTCGGTCGGCTTCGCAAAATGGTCCATGCCGATATATACGTATTGTCCGTCCGCCGTGAGCCGTTCGATGACGAGCTTCAAGACTTCGAGCTTGGATTCCGGCGTGGGCAGGATCTTTTGTTCCAAAATCTTTTGCGACGGCTTGATCCACGGCACATGGGCGTAGCTGAACACGGCGAGCCGGTCGGGCTTCATCTGCAAAACCGTGTCGAGCGTTTCGTTGAACGATTCCGGCGTCTGGAATGGCAGGCCGTAAATCAAATCGAGGTTGATGGAACCGTAGCCGAGTTCGCGCATCCAATCCATCGCCTGCTGCGTCATTTCGCGGGGCTGGATGCGGTGAATCGCCTCCTGCACCTTGGGATTGAAATCCTGCACGCCCATCGAGGCGCGGTTGAAGCCGATCTCGCGCAGCGCGGCCATGTGCTCGCGCGTCAGCCGGCGCGGATCAACCTCCACGCTGGCCTCGATGTCCGGCGAAAAAGTGAAGTGCTTGTGGATGATTTCGCCAAGCCGGCGGATTTCGTCCGGGCGCAGAAACGTCGGCGAGCCGCCGCCGAAATGGAGTTGAACGGCCTTGCGCTGCGGATTCAGCTTTGGCGCCATCCTTGCCACTTCGCGGCCCAGCGCCTCCACGTAGGCCATGCCTTTGTCGTGGTTGAGCGTGATGACGGTGGTGCAGCCGCAGAACCAGCAGAGCGTCTCGCAGAACGGGATGTGGAAATAAACCGAGAGGTCGCGCGGCGCGCGGTTGTTTTCCTCAATCTTCGCCGAAAGCTGTTCCCACGAAATCGCGTCGGTGAATTTCGTCGCGGGCGGATAGCTGGTGTAACGCGGCCCGGCCACGTTGTATTTTTTCACCAAATCCAGATCGACGTTGACCACGCTCATTTGAAATTTTTTACCGTTTCGACCAGCGCGGCGATGTTTTCCAGCTTCGCATCGGGCGGCACGCCATGGCCGAGGTTGAAAATATAACCCCTTCGCTCGCGCATTGCCTCCAGCAATCGCGACGTTTCGGCGGCGACCTTTTCCGGCGTGGCATCGCTCAAAAATGCGGGCGCGAGATTTCCCTGAAGTCCGACCTGGCGGGCAGCAACCGGCGCGCGTCGGCCAGCGGAAACCGCCAGTCAATGCCCAGCACGCTCGCGCCGGTGGCCAGCAGGTCGTCCCAATTGCCATGCGTGCCGAGCGAAAAAACGATGACCGGCACACTGCCCGCCCAAACGGGAAATGATTTCCCGCATCCAGCGTCCGGACGCTTCCTGAAATTCCGCCGGGGCGAGCAGTCCGCCGTGGCTGTCGAAAATCTGGATGGCATCCACGCCCGCCTCGATTTGCATTTCGAGATAAGCGGTGACGGCGGCGGTGAGTTTTGCGGCCAGCGCATCATAGGTTTTATGTTCCTTGCGAAACAGGTTCAGGGCGCGCGTGTATTTTTCGGCGCTGCCGCCTTCCATCATGAACGTCGCCAGCGTCCACGGCGAGCCGGCGAAACCGAGGAGCGCGGTGCGGTCGCCAAGTTCCTTCCGCAAAATCCGCAGCGCCTTGTCCACGTAGCCCAACTTTTCGCAAACCTGCGCGACGGAAAGTTTTTCGATGTCAGCCAGGCTGCGCACCGCAAAATCCATCGCGATGCCGCCGGTGTCGCGGAAGCGGTAGGATTGCCCCATCGCCTCGGGAATCACGAGGATGTCGCTGAACAAAATCGCCGCGTCGAAACCGAACCGGCGGACGGGCTGCAGCGTCACTTCGGCGGCGAGTTCCGGTGTTTGCACCAGTTCGAGGAAGGAATGTTTTTCCTTGAGCTTGCGGTATTCCGGCAGGGCGCGACCCGCCTGGCGCATGAGCCAGACCGGCGGGCGGTCCACCGGCTGGCACGCGCAGGCGTTGAGAAACCGCTGGCGACCGGTCAGACCGGTCGCGGCCGGGCTGGCCGCATTGGTGACAGCAACAGTCATTGGCATTATAATAACAAGCCCGCCCGGCTTTGAACAGCAACTTGCGCCCGATTTTTCCCGCAACTTTGTCCGGCGGACGGTTTTTAACTGCAACGAAGTATGAAAGACGAACCGCAAGAATTGCGCGAGTTGCTCTCGCGATTGCCCGACACGCCCGTTTCGTCGAATTTCACCGCGCGGGTGATGCACGCTGTCGAGCTTGAAGAATTGCCCGGCGTTCGCGCCGATGGAATTTCATGCTTGGAACTGGCGCGCGTTGCTGCCGCGCGCCGCCGTCGCCGCCATGTTGATGGTCGCGGCCGGATTCACATTTTATCAGCATGAGATTTACAACCGCCGCTTCGAGCTTGCTCAAAATGTCGCTCTCTTGGCCAGCGCGCAGCAACTGCCCAGCGTGGATGCGCTGCAAAATTTTGACGCCATCCAGCGCATGAGCCAGCCGGCGCACGCGGACGAGGAACTGCTGGCGCTCGCTCCCGATTTGAAATGAACCGTCCGCGCCAGGCGCATTGGTGGCTCGCGCTTTTTGCGGCGGCGCAAATGGCGGTTTTCCCGTTGTCCGCCCAGGATTCCGTCGCCGTTCCGGTTCCGGCGAAACCACCGCTCATACCGGCCAACATCATGCCGCCCCCGCCTCAGGCGCAATCGCCCGTGAATTTTTTCCGGCAACTGCTGGCGATGACGCCGCAGGAGCGCGCGAATTATCTGACCAACCGCCCGCCGGAAATCCGCGAGCGCATCCTCGCCAAGGTCCGTGAATATCTCGCGCTCGGACCGGACGAACGCGAGCTGCGCCTGCACGCGACGGAATTGCGCTGGTATCTGCTGCCGCTGCTGCGCGAGTCGCCGGCAAATCGTGACGCGCGCCTCGCACAGGTGCCGGATAACCTCCGCGATCTGGTCAGGAGCCGGCTCGAACAATGGGACGCGCTGACGCCGGCGTCCCGGCAGGAATTTTTGGACAATGAGCGCACACTGCAATACTTCTCCCGTGTGGATTCGACGAATGCCCCGCCTGTACCCGGCTTTCAGGTCGGACCGAGCGATGCGGAACAGGCGCGCTGGCAGGCTTTGTCCGGGGATGAACGCCAGAGAATCACCGCGCAGTTCAACAAGTTTTTCGAACTCACGCCGGATGAAAAACAAAAAACGCTCAACACGCTGTCCAACGCCGAGCGCGCCCAGATGGAAAAGACACTGCAGTCGTTCGACAAGCTGCCGGCCGCCCAACGCATCCAGTGTGTCCACGCGTTCACGGAATTCGCCGGCATGTCCCCGCAGGATCGCACAGAATTTTTGAAAAACGCCGAGCGCTGGTCGCAATTGCCGCCAAAGGAACGCCAGGCCTGGCGCGATCTGGTCGCACAAGTTCCCGTCTGGCCGCCGATGCCGAACGCGCTCATCATGCCGCCGATGCCGCCAAAAATTCAACTGCATCCGCATCCGATGATGGCCACAAACCAGAACTGAACGGCGAATTCGATTTTCATTCCCGCCGTGCCGCTCTAATTTCCCGCCGTGCATCCGATTGCGTTTCAACTCGGCCCGCTGACCATTCACTGGTATGGCGTGATGATCGCGTTGGCGTTTCTCGCCGGGCTGTGGACGGCAACCTTGCGCGCCCGACGCGAAAAGATTTCTGCTGAAAAAATCGCCGACGTGACCCTGTGGCTGATGGTCGGTGGAATCATCGGCGCACGATTCGTTTATGTCACAACCTATTGGCGGGAGGAATTCGCCAGCCAGCCGTTCTCGGAAGTTTTCATGATTCAGCATGGAGGACTCGTTTATTACGGCGGCTTCATCGGCGCTGCCATCGCCAGTTTCACTTACATCCTTTGGAAAAAACTCCCCGTTGTGGAAAACTGCCGACGTGCTTGCGCCCAGCATCGCGCTGGGCAGTGTCTTCGGCCGCGTCGGCTGCCTGCTCAACGGTTGCTGTTACGGCCGCCCCACGGATGTGCCGTGGGCGATCACGTTCACCAATCCGCAGGCGCATGAACTTTCCGGTACGCCGCTCGGCGTCGCCCTTCATCCGACGGAGATTTACGACGCGCTGCTGAATTTCGGGCTTTATCTGTTCCTTGCGTGGCTTTTCCGGCGCAAAAAATTCGATGGCCAGGTGTTTGCGACTTATCTGCTTTGCTACGCCGTCACGCGCTCGATTGTCGAATACTTTCGCGGCGACTATACCGACCTCCATTACCACCTCGGCCTCACGCCTGCGCAATGGATCAGCGTCCCGATTTTCGTCGCCGGCCTCGCGCTCGCGACTGTACTCTCTCGGCGGGAGCCAAAGCGGGGGCAGAGAATAGAAGGTTGAAAATGGCAAATATATCTGACCTCCATCCTCCACCCTCCACCCTCCCTCCTCGCTGCATTTTCATCGCCGGGCCGACGGCAGTTGGAAAATCCGGAATCGCGCTCGCGCTCGCGGAGCAACTCGGCGGCGAAATCATCTCCGCCGATTCCATGCAGGTCTATCGCGGACTCGACATCGGCACGGCCAAACCATCGCCCGCCGAACGCGCCCGCGTGCCGCATCACCTGATTGATATCTGCGATTTGGTCGAGTCGTTCGATGCCGCACAATTCATCCGGCTCGCGCAAAAGGCCGTTGCCGAAATCCAGTCGCGCGGTCGCGTATCGGTTTTCTGCGGCGGCACGGGGCTTTATTTCAATGCCTTTTTGAGCGGACTTGGCGAAGCGCCGTCTGCGAATCCGGAACTCCGCGCCGAATTGGAAGCGCTGCCATTCGAGGTGCTGCTGCACGAATTGCGCGAAAGCGATCCGGAGGCTTACGGAAAAATTGACAAGCAAAACCCGCGCCGGGTCATTCGCGCCGTGGAGGTCATCCGGCTGACGGGAAAAAAGTTTTCCGAACAGCGCGCGGAATGGAAGGCGCAATGCGCCGTCCCTGCCAGGACAAATTTTTTTTGCTTCACGCGGTCGAGCCGGCAGATTTGCACGCGCGAATCAACATTCGCGTGGATGAAATGTTCCGGCGCGGCTTGGTGGCCGAGACGCGCGAATTACTCCGGCATGGTCTCGAACAAAACCAGACGGCGATGCAGGCCATCGGCTACCGGCAGGTCGTGGAACATTTGCGCGGCGAATACTCGCTGGAGGAAACCATAAAGCAGGTGAAAATCCGCACGCGGCAATTTGCCAAACGGCAACTGACATGGTTCCGCCGCCAGCTTGCCCCCGAATGGATTGAATTGAAGCCGGATGAATTGCTGGAAAACGCGGCGCGGAAAATTCAAGAATCCACAATCCAGTAGCAGCGGATGTGAATCCGCTCATTATTCCACGGGATGAATTTGAGCCGGCTCACGCCGTCGCTATAAATCATCTCCGGCTATTACGCGGCAAAATCCACGTTAGGCACGTCCCGGACTGACGGCGGCACGCTGAAGAAATCGCCTTCCGATTTGAAGCCGAACATGTTCGCCACGAGGTTGCTCGGAAACGTTTCGCATTTGTTGCGGTAGTCGCGGACGTTGCCATTGTAAAACCGGCGCGCGGCCTGGATACGATCCTCGGTGTTGACCAACTCCTTCTGAAGCTGGAGAAAATTCTGGTCGGCCTTGAGCTGCGGATAATTTTCCACGACGACGAGCAGTTGTTTGAGCGCATCCACAAGCTGGACTTCGTCGCGGGACTGGTCGGCCACCGGGCCGTTGTTGGCGGCGCACTGGTTGCGAAGCTCCGTGACCCGCTCCAGCACCTCGCGCTCGTGCGTCGCGTAGCCTTTCACCGTGGCAACAAGGTTCGGAATCAGGTCGTAGCGGCGTTTCAATTCCACGTCCACGTCGCTCCATGATTCGCGGACGTAATTTTTCAGCGAGACCAGTGCGTTGTATTGTGCCAGCAGGTAAGCCAGAGGCAGACCGACGATGACGAGGATGGCAATGAGAATGGGAATCATGCGTTGGTGAGCAGATATTGTGGCAGGCGCGAGCAGATTTCAATCAATCGTTGCAAATTGGACTCGATCTCTCCGACGGGTAACTGAGGCTCGAATGCCAGCGAAAGGACAGGGCCTTGAATCTCAATTTGCAGGCCGGGGTTCGCCAACAGGTATTCCATCATCTGCGGATTGCATACATCGTAGGCAAATTTTTTGTCCTTTGAGCGCACGTGATAGGTCCGGGAGAACTCGGCGGATTCGAATCCGATTTTGTCCTCGTCGCCAAAAACAACTGACTCCATTTTTGAATACAAGCTTTCCCCACCCGGTTCGATGGTCAATTGCGGGAAGACCGCCTTGAAGACGATCATGAGCATTGTGATATTGCAATTCATGGCATTCTTCCCCGAACCGGTCCGGTAGTGGTAATCGAAAACAAACAGCGTCTGTCCGTGATACGTTCCGCGCATGATGTTGAACGCATAGCGGTTGTCGCCTTGGGCTAACCAGCTCAAAAATCCCCAGCCCATGGCGAACCCTTCGTCGCGATTCGGATTGAAATCATCAAATTTCAACTGCCCGGCCATCACTTGCAATTCGAGCGACCGCCCCTCTGCGAGGCGCTTTTGCTTGATGGCTGCCACGACCGCGACGACCACCATGATCCCGAACGTCATCATGAGAATGACGTTTCCCGCAGGGCTGGAGCTATGGTAGGACGCAATCATGCGTTTTGATTGAACAGGTATTCCGGCAGGCGCGACCGGATTTCAACCAGCCGTTGCAGGTTGGGTTCAATCTGTTCGACCGACAGGCAGGCATTAAAAGCCAGCGCCAGCGCCAGGTTTTCAATTTCAACGCTCAAGTCGCGGTTGGCCAGCAGGTATTCCATCATCTTCGCGTTGCAGACGTCGTAGGCGAATTTCTTGTCCGGCGAACGCACGCAGAACGTCTTGGAAAATTCCGCGGACTCGAACTTGATGTCCTGATAGCCGAACACTTCCGCGACTTTGATGAAGAAATTTTCGTGCCGGATGGTCAAATCGGGAAACGCCACCGGCATTTGCAGGATGAAAAATGAAAAGCGGTAATGCGTGGTGTGGCTGCCGTTTTTATCGTGGGTGGTGACCTGGTAATGATAATCAAACGCGAGGGCGTCGTTGTTTTGGTAGGTTCCGGAAAGCACGTTGTAGGCGTAGCGATTGTCGCCTTGCGCGAGTTTTTTCAGGAAGCCAAAGCGCTCCGCGAGTCCGTAATCCGGTTCGGGGGCAAAATTCAGGTTCAGCCGTTGCGCCAGCCCGAAAAGTCCCTCGCGCCGTTTGCGCGCGGCGATGGTGCTGGAAAATGGCGCCAATCACGACGATGACAACTACCGCCACGAACAAGACGGGCATCAGGACTTGCACGCCGCCGTTCTAAACCAAAGCCATGCGGCGAGCCATTACAATTTTACGCGCTTTTTCCCGTCGGCTCATTTTCCTTTCCCCATTTTCCTTTCGCCTTCATCTTGACGGCGTGAAACTGTCCGCGAAAGAAATCCATCAGGCCGTCCAAGCCGCCCTCGCCGAGGACATCGGCAGCGGCGACGCGACGGCGCTGGCTACCGTTCCCGCAAACGTGACAGCCCGCGCCGTCATGCGTGCGCGCGAGCCGCTCGTCGTCGCCGGACTGGATTTTGCGGAAGCCGCATTTCGCGAACTTACCCGTCCATCGAAATCCGAATTGAACGTTGCGTTCGCGATGGCCAGCACGTGAAAGCTGGCGCGATCGCTGTTGAAAATCTCCGGCCCGGCGCGCGCAATCTTGAGCGCCGAGCGAGTCGCGTTGAATTTCGTCCAGCGGCTTTCCGGCATCGCAACCTTGACCGCGCAATTTGTTGAAGCGGTTTGCGAAACGCGCTTGCCGCGACGTAGCGGTGCGAAGGCGGGCGCGCAAATTCTCGACACGCGCAAAACGACGCCCGGTTGGCGGCGGTTTGAGAAATACGCCGTCGCTTGCGGCGGCGGGAAGAATCATCGCCTCGGTTTGTTCGACATGATTCTGATCAAGGACAACCACCTCGCCGCGCTGAAAAATGAAAAGCCGAATGCCATCGCCGCCGGCGATTCAGCGCGCGCGCAAAAAATTTCCGAAACTGAAAGTCGAGGTCGAAGCCGACACGCTGGAACAGGTCGCGCAGGCCGCCGACGCCGGAGCGGACATCATCCTGCTCGACAACATGACGACTTGAAGCAGTTGCGGGCGGCCGTGAAAATTGTGAAATGGCCGTGCGAAAACCGAGGCCAGCGGCGGCGTGAATTTGAAAACCGTCCGCGCGATTGCGGAAACCGGCGTGGATTTCATTTCCGTCGGCGCGCTCACCCATTCTGCGCGCGCGGTGGACATCGGGTTGGATTTTGAAATGACCACGGACGCCAAAATTCTTTCCGCGTTGCGCGAAAATCCCGACGGCGTTTCGGGCGCGGAACTCGCGGAGCAGCTTGGCATCAGCCGCGCGGCGGTCTGGGCGCGCATCGAGGAATTGCGCTCGCTCGACTACGAAATCGAAGCCAGCCCGCATTTTGGCTACCGGCTGGTCAGCGCGCCGGACGCGCTGCACGCGGACGATTTGCTCGCGCGCCTCGGCAAAACCAAAGTCATCGGGCGCGACATCCGCGTGTTCGAGCAAACCACCTCGACGAACGACGTGATTGAAAAGCTCGCGCGCGATGGCGTGAAGGAAGGCGTCGTCGTTTTCGCCGAATCGCAAACGAGCGGACGCGGGCGGCTCGGTCGCAAATGGATTTCGCCGGAGCGCAAAGGACTTTGGTTTTCGATTTTGCTGCGGCCGGATTTGCGTCCGCAGGAAACCACGCAGTTGACCGTCGCCTCGGCCACGGCTTTGCGCCGCGCGATTCAATCGGAAACCGGTTTGAAGCCGGAAATCAAATGGCCGAACGACATTTTGATCGGCGGAAAAAAAGTCGCGGGCATTTTGACCGAGTTGAGCGCGGAATTGGATCGCGTCAAGCACGTCATCCTCGGCATCGGCGTGGATGTCAACCTGGGCGCTGGCGAGTTTCCGCCGGAATTGCGCAAGATCGCGACTTCGCTCAAAATCGAATCCGGCAGAGCGATTGAGCGCCCGGAACTGGCGGCGGCGATTTTGCGCGAACTGGATTTTGATTACGCGCGGATTTGCTGCGGGCAAATTCGCCGCCGTCGCGGACGAATGGGAGGCGCAGTGCGCGACCATCGGACATGACGTGACGGTGCAGATCGGCGGGCGCAAGATTCGCGGCCGCGCCGAATCGCTCGACGACGACGGCGCATTGCTCGTCCGCACCGAACACGGCCACTTGGAACGCATCACCGGCGGCGACGTGACGCTTTGGAAAAATGATCTTTGCTTTTCGACATCGGCAACACGCACACGCACATCGGCCTGGCAAACGACCGGCGCGTGCTGCGGCAAATCAATGTTCCGACGCGCGAATGGTTTGGCGGAAAAGCTGCCGCGCTCGTCAAAAAATTTGCCGGCGCAAAGAAAATCACCGGCGCGGTCTTGTGCAGCGTCGTGCCGCGCGCCACGCCGCTCGTGCGCAAAACCGTTCGTAAGCTTTGGAAAGCTGGACACGCTGGAACTCACGCCGAAAACCGTCGCGGCGTGGGCATTGATTATCCGAAGCCAAATTCAATCGGCCCGGATCGTCTGGCAAATGCGGTGGCGGCGCGCAAGCGCTTTGGCGCGCCGGTGGTCGTCGTGGATTTTGGAACGGCGGTCACGTTCGACGTGGTGAATTCGCGCGGGCAATTACGCCGGCGGCATCATCGCGCCGGGACTGGCGGCGATGACGGATTATCTGCACGAGAAGACGGCGCTGCTGCCGCGCATCACCATCCGCGAAATCAAAACCGCCGTCGGCAAAAGCACGGAGCAGGCGATGCTCATCGGCGCGGTGCATGGCTATCGCGGACTCGTTCGCGAATTGATCGGCAAATTGAAACGCGAATTGCGCGCGAAAAAACTGCCGGTCGTCGCGACGGGCGGTTACGCGAAATTGATCGCGTCGAAATTGCCGGAAATTTCCGCCGTCGCGCCGGATTTGACGCTCGAAGGCTTGCGGCTGGTCTGGCTGGCCAATGCCACCGCCAAACTCCGCGATTGAGTCCGGCGTTTTTTCGCGTAGCATCTACCGCTCTATGGCAAGCAGCCGCAGGCAATATCCGTTTCATCTGATCGAACCCAAGTGGCAGAAGATTTGGGACGAGCAGCAGGCTTTCCGCGCGTTCAATCCCGGCGACTCCGTGCCGGAGGGGCATCCGTTTGGAATCCGTCATGGTCTTTCGGGAAAGGTGGCCGACCGCAAGGCCTTGCCGCCAAAATTTTACATCCTCGACATGTTTCCGTATCCGAGCGGCGCGGGCTTGCATGTCGGGCATCCCGAGGGTTACACCGCCACGGACATTTTGGCGCGATACAAACGCGCGCAGGGTTTCAATGTGCTGCATCCGATGGGCTGGGACGCGTTCGGCCTGCCCGCCGAGCAATATGCCGTCAAGACCGGCCAGCATCCGCGCAAGACCACCGAGGAAAACATCGCCACTTTCAAGCGCCAGATCAAAAGCCTCGGCTTCAGCTACGACTGGTCGCGCGAAATCGCCACGACCGACCCGGATTATTTCAAGTGGACGCAATGGATTTTCCTCAAGCTCTACAATTCCTGGTTCAATCCGAAAACAAATCGCGCCGAGCTGAATATGAAGATTCACTTCGCTATCCGCCTGAACTTAAAATTAAAACCGAAGCTGAAATACGAGCTTACCGAGATTCACAGCGTCTTGCTTATGTGACCGAAGCTCCGGTCTGGTGGTGCGAACAACTCGGAACAGTTCTCGCAAATGAAGAAGTTGTGGACGGCAAAAGTGAAGTCGGTGGATTTCCCGTTGTTCGAAAACCGATGCGCCAATGGATGCTTCGAATCACGAAATATGCGGAGCGATTACTCAATGATCTTGATATGATTGACTGGACTGACTCGCTCAAGGAAATGCAGCGAAACTGGATTGGCCGCAGCGAAGGTGCGGAAATTTATTTTGAACTCGCAAACAACAGCGAGCTTCCTTCTGGATCGCATTGCATCACAGTTTTCACAACCAGACCAGACACTCTTTTTGGAGCGACTTATATGGTGCTGTCGCCGGAACACAAACTCGTTGGCGAAATCACGACGACGGAGCAAAAGCAGGCGGTCGAAGACTACAAAAAATTCGCCGCTGGTAAATCCGACTTGGAGCGCACCGAACTCGCCAAGGAAAAGACCGGCGTGTTCACCGGCGCTTACGCAATTAATCCGGTCAATCGGGAAAAGATTCCCGTCTGGATTGCCGACTACGTTCTGGCAAGTTATGGCACTGGCGCAATCATGGCTGTTCCGGCCCATGATTCCAGAGATTTTGAATTCGCAAAAAAATTTCAATTGCCAATTCGCGTGGTTGTTCAAGCTCCAAATGGCCTGGAGTCGCGTGGATTTACAGGCGAAGGTGTTGCAATCAATTCTAGTTCTACATTCTGTGGTTCGTTTGATGGATTGCCGACAATAGAAGTAAAAGCCGCAATAATAGACTGGCTGGATGTTGCGGGCGAAGGCTATCGCACCATCAATTACAAACTGCGCGACTGGCTGTTCAGCCGTCAGCGCTACTGGGGCGAGCCGTTCCCGATTATTTGGAAGAAAGGCATGGACGGCGAGTCCTATCACGAAGCGTTGCCGGAAAGTTTGTTGCCGCTCTTGCCGCCAGTGCTGGAAGATTACAAGCCGACCGCCGATGGCCAGCCGCCGCTCGCCCGCGCAAAGGACTGGCTGAATCTGCCCGATGGTTCCGTTCGCGAAACGAACACCATGCCGCAATGGGCAGGCTCATGCTGGTATTACCTCCGTTACCTCGACGCAAAAAATTCCGGCGCGTTCGTCGGCAAGGAAGTCGAGAGCTACTGGATGGGAACCCCGGACGCCAGACGCCAAACCCCATCCCCCAAATCCACGCCCGGCGTGGATTTATACGTCGGCGGCACGGAACACGCCGTGTTGCACCTGCTTTACGCGCGGTTCTGGCACAAGGTTTTGTTCGATCTGGGCTATGTTTCCACGCCGGAGCCATTCTTCAAACTGGTCAATCAAGGCATCATCCTCGGTGAGGACGGGCAGAAAATGTCCAAGTCACGGGGTAATGTCGTGAACCCCGACGATGTTCTTGGTGAATATGGGTCGGACGCCTTTCGCCTCTACGAAATGTTCATGGGCCCGCTCGAAATGGTGAAGCCGTGGAACACCAAGGGCGTCGAGGGGGTATATCGTTTTCTCGGCCGCGTCTGGCGGTTATTCGTAGATGAAAATTCCGAGACGGAATTTGAGCAGGCGGAAACAACAGCCACAGAGGCACAGAGGCACGGAGAACTGCTGAACTTGATCAAACTCAATGTGACGATCAAAGACATGGCGGCGACATCGGCACAGTTGAAGACGTTGCACGCCTGCATTAAAAAAGTGACGGAGGATTTGGGCGGCCTGCGCTTCAACACGGCGATTTCCGCGATGATGGTTTTTGTGAACGACGCGATCAGCTGGGAAACCAAGCCAGTGGCCGTGCTGCGCGAATTTTTGATTTTGCTCCAGCCCTTCGCGCCCCATCTGGCGGAAGAGCTTTGGTCAAAACTCTCAACTCTCAACCCTCAACGTTCAACCAACCTGGCTTACGCGCCATGGCCCAAATTTGACCCGGCGTTGCTGATCGAAAGTGAAATTGAAATTCCCGTGCAGGTGAACGGCAAGTTCCGCGATGTCATCAAGGTGGCGGCAGACGCGGACAATGCAACGATTGAGGCGGCGGCAAAGGCCGCCGAGAAGGCGCAGCCGTTCCTAGCCGGCAAGACCGTCAAGAAAGTCATCATCGTGCCGAAAAAGATGGTGAATTTGATTGTGAGCTGAAAATCAAGAGCGTGGTCGTGTAAAAGTTATTTCTGGCGACTGATTTATAATTTCTTGTTCAGTCGCTTCCCGCCAACTTTTGAAATAATTGCGTTTCATAAAAAGTTGCGCGGTGTTTTGATTTGTGATTTCAAACCACAACTGCCATTTCGGCCATGAGTATTTTTTCCCGCAAACGCATTGTTTAATATTTCGGAAATTTTCAGCGCGGCTTGATTCAAAATCTTCCCAATCGGATTTTCCGCATCTGCACGGCGGATGAATTTTATCCATTTTCACAAACCATTTGCTCCAGAAAATTAGCAATAGAAAAGTTGTGACACATCCGACAACTTTACCATACCCAACAAGTTTGCTTGTGTCGCCGCCGTGAATTAACCTGATGATTTCTACGACGCCCGCACCGAGAAAGCCACCGATAGAAATCAAAACAATAATTGTGAGAAGTTCCATCAGAGTCATGCCTCGATCGCTCGTAATTGATTTTGCTTTGAACTTCACAAGCATGAATTTATTGAAAACAAACCTGTGAACTCCATCAAGAATTATTCTCGCGACAGATTTATATTTCCGCACTCGCCAAAATGGTCTGGAAATGCGGCGGCTGTTCCTCACGGGCAACGATGCTCACTTCGATCTTCTTGAATCCGGCTTTTTCGAGCCAGTGATGCAAATCGCTTTCGGCAAAGCCCGGCCAGCGGTCGCCGTAAAGTTCATGCGCCTTGTCGAAGTTGTGCTTGAGTAAATCAAGAATCAAAATCTGCCCGCCACAGCGCAGAATCTTTTGAGCGGCGGCAATCGCGTCAGCTGGAATCTCGGCATGATGCAATGCCTGGCTTAAAATCACAAGGTCAACACTGCATGACTCAATCGGCGGGTTCTGCAAATTACCGAGACGGAACTCCAGGTTTTTCAGGCCGTTCTTCTTCGCCTTGGCCGCGCCGAACGCGACAATTTTTTCCGAATTGTCCACGGCGATGACCTTTTTGCAGCGGCGCGCGAGCAATTCGCTCAACAGACCCTCGCCCGCACCCAAATCCGCGACGACCAGCGGCGGCAAAATCCGCAGCAGCAAATGTCCGAACGCCTGCCAGGAGCGGCCGGGGCCGTAAACGCGGTCGAAACGGCCGGCGACCTGGTTGAAGAAAACCTGCGCCTGTTCACGGCGGCGGGCGAGAACGCGCTTGAGATTGATCTGGTCGGCGCCATGATCGGGCAGCTCCTTCGCGCCACGGATGGCGAGCTGGATGAATTCACCCGTTCCGGCATCGGCGTGCGGGTTCAATTTATAAAACGTCCTTTTGCCTTCGCGCCGCGATTGCACGAGCGCGCAATCCGCGAGCAGGCCGAGGTGTGTGGAAATGCGCGACTGGCCAAGCCGGGTGATCTCCTGAAGCTCGTTCACGGACAGTTCGTCACGCTCCAGCAGCGCCACGATGCGTAGCCGCGTCGGGTCGGACAGCGCCCGTAATGATTTCAAGGTTGAGGACATGGTTTTCGCGCGTCAAAAAAATTGAAAAAGCGTTTGACGCACTTCAAAAATATAATATCATCCTATCTTGATGCGTCAATATGTTGTTGGCGTGAAAATTAAAAACCTAATTCCATGAGCAAAAACTTTATCTTTTCATCCGAGTCCGTCGGCGAAGGCCACCCGGACAAGGTTTGTGACACGATTTCAGACTACGTGCTGGACGCCTGCCTTGCGCAGGACAAGTTCAGCCGCGTCGCCTGTGAAACCTACGCGAAGTCGAACCTCGTCGTGGTCGGCGGCGAAATCACGACGAAGGCGAAGCTGGATTTCAATCAGATCGCCCGCGACGCCATCCGCGACATCGGTTACACACATGATGATGACGTGTTTCATGCCGACAAGGTGCTCATCATGAACGCCATCACGTCGCAGTCGCCGGACATCGCCCAGGGCGTGGACGCGCGCAAGGCTGAAGGCAAGAAGAAGGCTGAGCAAGGTGCAGGCGACCAGGGCTTGATGTTTGGGTATGCGACGGCGGAAACGCCGGAACTCATGCCCGCGCCCATCATGTATGCCCACAAGCTCGGTCGCGCGCTCACAAAGATTCGCAAGAGCGGCAAGATCGCGTGGCTGCGTCCCGACGCCAAATCACAGGTGTCCGTCAAATACGTCAACGACCAGCCTGTCGCCATAACCAATGTCGTCATCTCCACGCAGCACGCGCATGACGTGAAGCACAAGACCATCGAGGAATTCTGCATCGAAGAAATCATCAAGAAGGTTTTACCCAAGCGCCTGCTCACAAAGAAAACAATGTTTCTCATCAACCCGACCGGGCGCTTTGTCGTCGGCGGCCCTCAGGGTGACACCGGCTTGACTGGCCGGAAAATCATCGTGGACAGCTATGGCGGCATGGGTCGTCACGGCGGTGGCGCATTCAGCGGCAAGGATCCAAGCAAGGTGGACCGCAGCGCGGCTTACATGGGACGTTACGTCGCAAAGAACATCGTCGCGGCGGGCATTGCGAGCAGCGCGGAAATCCAGTTCGCTTACGCCATCGGTTATCCGGAACCGGTCAGCGTCTGCATCAACACGTTCGGCACGGCGGTGGACGGCAT
Source organism: uncultured Verrucomicrobiae bacterium (assembly GCA_963827815.1). GTDB lineage: Bacteria > Verrucomicrobiota > Verrucomicrobiia > Limisphaerales > UBA11358 > UBA11358. The sequence continues at coordinate 25,759 of CAWHCL010000015.1, forward strand.
CACGGATGAGCAGATCGAGAAGGCTGTGCGCGAAGTGTTCAGCTTCAAACCCGCGAATATCATCAAGCAACTGAACCTGCTGCGGCCGATTTACCGAAAGACCACGAACTACGGCCATTTCGGCAAAACCGACCCCGACATCACCTGGGAAAAGGCCGACAAGGTCAAGGAATTGAAACGCGCTTTGAAACTGAACTGACTCTCAAACCATCAACTTTCAACCGTCAACAAATATGGCTATAATCAAACTTTCACCGTCACGCCGGACCGTGGTAAAAACCAACGGGAACGGTTCATCCAAACAGGACTTCGCCGTCCGCGACCTCTCGCTCGCCGAGTGGGGCCGCAAAACCATCCAGGTATCCGAGCACGAAATGCCGGGCCTGATGTCCATCCGCAAAAAGTACGGCGTGAGCAAGCCGCTCAAGGGCGTGCGCATCACTGGCTCGTTGCACATGACCATCGAGACGGCGATTCTCATTGAGACGCTGGTGGAACTCGGCGCGTCCGTGCGCTGGGCGAGCTGCAACATCTTCTCGACGCAGGATCATGCCGCCGCTGCGATTGCCGCCGCCGGCATTCCGGTGTTCGCGCACAAGGGCGAATCTCTGGAAGAATACTGGGATTTCACGCTCCGCGCGCTCACGCATCCGGGCAACAAAGGCCCGCAGCTCATCGTGGACGATGGTGGCGACGCAACGCTGCTCATCCACAAGGGCTACGAACTCGAAAACGGTGACACCTGGGTGAACACGCCCAGCGACAATCACGAAGTCGCCGTCATCAAGGCGCTGCTCAAGCGCGTGGCGAAGGAACGTCCCGGGTTCTGGCACGAAGTCGTCAAGGACTGGAAAGGTGTTTCCGAAGAAACGACCACGGGCGTTCACCGTTTATATCAAATGCTGGAACAGGGGAAACTTTTGGTGCCCGCCATCAACGTCAATGATTCCGTCACCAAGTCCAAGTTCGACAATCTTTACGGCTGCCGCGAATCGCTCGCGGACGGCATCAAGCGCGCGACCGACGTGATGGTTGCCGGCAAAGTTGCCTGCGTCTGCGGCTACGGTGACGTCGGCAAAGGCTGCGCGCATTCACTGCGAGGCTTTGGCGCGCGTGTCATCGTCACGGAGATTGACCCGATCAACGCTTTGCAGGCCGCGATGGAAGGTTTCGAAGTCACGACCATCGAAGACACGCTCGGCACCGCCGACCTTTACGTCACCACCACCGGCAACTGCGACATCATCACCTTCGAACACATGGCGAAGATGAAAGACCAGGCCATCGTCTGCAACATCGGCCACTTCGACAACGAGATCCAGGTGGACCGCCTGAACAATGCCAAGGGCGTGAAGAAGCTCACCATCAAACCGCAGGTGGACAAATACACCTTCGCCGGCGGCAACAGCATTTACATGCTTGCCGAAGGCCGGCTCGTGAACCTCGGCTGCGCCACCGGCCATCCGAGCTTCGTGATGTCGAACAGCTTCACCAACCAGGTGCTCGCCCAACTCGACTTGTGGAAGAACAAGGACACCGCGAAAATCGGCGTCTATCGTCTGCCCAAGAAACTGGACGAGGAAGTCGCCCGGCTGCACCTCGAAAAGATTGGCGTAAAGCTCACCAAACTCACGAAGAAACAGGCTGATTACCTCGGCGTGCCGGTCGAAGGTCCCTACAAGCCGGAGCATTATCGGTATTGATTGTAGCGACGGTCTATGACCGTCGTTGGATTTTTCGGCGCTGACACAGCGCCACTACAACAAGGCGAACGGAAATCCGTTCGCTTTTTTAATTTTCAATTCGTGTTGTTACCACGTTTTTGCAATGCTGAAGCCGCATGAGTCAGCACGCTGAACGACGCAAGCCGGTGATCCTATCCCGCCTGCTTGTCCTGTTGTTTTGGTCTCTGCTCGCGTTTTATCTGGTCGCCGGCGCGGTCGTCACCTTCAACCAACGCTGGTTCATTTACGTTCCCCCCATCTACACCTCGCGGCATGTGGATCAATTGGCGCAGGCGGCAAATCTTGAACGTTGGACAAATTCTGCCGGTGAATTCATCGGGATGAAACGCCTGTCAGCCCGGCAACCGGCGGAGGGCAGCGTGTTGGTCCTGTATGGCAATGGCAGTTGCGCCGTCAACTGCGCCCATTATGCCGATGACATTCAAAGGGCCGCCGCGTTCGACGTGTTCATCCTGGAATATCCCGGTTATGCGGACCGCCCCGGTTCGCCCAGCCAGAACAGTCTCTTCCAGGCAGCGGACGATGGATTGGAAATGCTCCCGACAAACCCACCCGTTTATCTGGTGGGCGAGTCGCTCGGCTCCGGCGTGGCGGCGCATCTGGCCGGTGCCCGGCCCGACAAGATCGCCGGCATGATTTTGCTGTCACCCTTCAACCGGATGACCGATGTCGCGCAGTATCACATGCCCGTGTTTCCAGTGCATCTGCTTCTCATGGACCGTTTCCCATCGGAAACCTATCTGCGCAACTATCACGGCCCGGTTGGAATGACCGTGGACGGTCATGACCAGGTTGTGCCGGAAAAATTCGGCCTGCGTCTCTACAACGACTACGCCGGCCCGAAACAGCTCTGGGAATTTCCGCAGGGCGGGCATATTGAGATCGTGGAACCCTCGGCGAAATTCTGGGAAGAAGTTGTCAAGTTTTGGCAGGCCAAGTGACACTCACGCCAGTTTCAATTTCGATTCCACGCGCGTCATCTGGTCGTGAACGGCGAGGATGGGCTGGACGGCTGGATGCACTTCGTCGTTGCCGATTTTTTTGACAAGCTCGCACGTGGCCCAACCGGCGGCGAAGGATTGGTATTGCGCCTCCCATTTCTGGAAATGTTTTTCGGCGCGGGCGTCCAGAAACGGCCAGCGTTCGGGCTTGGTGCGTACGCCGCAGCGCCACGGCTTGGGCGTCAGGCGCGCGCGGTAACATTTCTGCGTCTTGCAAAGCTGGCGGTAAAGCGGGTCTGCGCCCAGCGCGTCAAACACGCCGTCGGACGTGGCGGCTTCGGGATCGAACAAGCGCGTGCGTGGCCAGCAGCCGCAGACCAGCGCGCGTCCGGTAAATCCGCCAGCCCCAGTCCGGATTGCTCCGCGTCCAGTTTTCAACCTTCGCAATCGCGCTGTCCTGCGTAACAACCGGCGCGGTAGTCGCCCCGCCGAAAAGTTTTTGGAACAAACCCGCCGGCTTCGGCTCCGGCAAATCCACGTCCACGAACATCACGCGGGCGGTGTTCAACACAAGGCAGCCGTAGGAATTGCGCGTGATGACGGCGGTGGTTTCGCCGGCATCGTCTTTGATTTCTTGCAGCACCGGCTCGCGGAACGGACGGTTGGGATAATAGCCACCTCCTTTCGGAGGAAAGTCGCCAGTGCGCAAAACGGTCGGCGAGTTGCTGCGCGGCCTGGTCGGCAAGCGATTGCGCCTCGGCGATGCTGTTGGACGACCAGCGCCAGCAGGAAAAATCCCCGCTGGCGCCCCTGGCCCAATACGGCGGAAAATTCATCCGCCGACAATGAAAAAGAAACAACGGCGCGGCAAGGATTTTTCTGCATGGCCATAATGCCGGGCTGGCGGCGCAGATTTGGCTTTCGCCCGGCAGGCGATGCTGACTAGATTAATGCCAACACAGCCCCAATTATTATGAGAGCATATTTCAATTGCGCCATCCCGGTTCTCTTGTGCGTCAGCCTCCTCGCCGATTTTTCCCTGCGCGCGGCGGATTCAACGGTCGCGACCAACGCGCCACTGCCCCGCACGGACGCCAACGGCAATCCCCTCCGCCGCGCGCCGACCGGTCACATTTCAAATTACGACGAATCCAAGGTTGGCACCTACACACTGCCCGACCCGCTCGTGCTGGCGAATGGCAAACCCGTGCGCGACGCCAAAACGTGGTTCAAGGTGCGCCGGCCGGAACTGCTCAAGCTTTACGACATGGACATTTATGGCGGTGTCCCGGCGCAACGCGCCGAAGGCGACTTACAAAGTCGTCGAGACCGACACCAATGCCCTGGGCGGTCTGGCAATTCACAAGCACGTCGAGATTCAGTTCGGCAAAAAACGAACGAGCCCGGTCGCGCATTTGCATATTTATTTGCCGGCCAATGCCACCGGGCCGGTGCCGGTGTTGTTGCACATCGTTTTCTTTTCCAATCCGCCGATTTCCGACGCAAACACAAACGCGGTTTCAGCAAGCCCGCTGCGCCGGCCGGGCTTCAGCGAAGCCGGTCCCATCACGAACATTCTCGCGCACGGCTACGGTTACGCCACCTTCCGCTACACCGACATGCAACCGGACAACTCGAACACATTTCATTCCGGCGTCATCGGCCTGACGCTCGCGCCGGGCCAGGCCAAACCCGCGCCGGATGAATGGGGCACCATCAGCGCGTGGGCCTGGGGCGCGAGCCGCGTGCTGGATTATTTTGAGAAGGACCCGGCGGTGGACGCCAAGCGCGTCGCGCTCATCGGCCATTCGCGTCTCGGCAAGACGGTTTTGCTGGCAGGAGCGCGGGACCCGCGCTTTGCGCTCATCTATTCCAGTTGCGCCGGCGAAATGGGTTCCTCGCTCGCCCGGCGGGACTACGGCGAAACCATTGACGACATGGCTGCGAATTTTCCCTGGCAATTCGCCGGCAATTTCCAGAAATACGCCGGCCACTGGAACGACATGCCGGTGGACACGCACGAAATGATCGCCCTGAACGCGCCGCATCCGGTGTTCATCGGCGGCGGCACGCAGGACCAATGGTCCGATCCGCGCGGCGAATTTCTGGCCGAGGTGGCCGCCGGCCCGGTTTACCGGCTGGTCGGCAAGCAGGGCCTTGACGTGACCAACGGCCCGCCCGTGGACACGCCGCTCATCACCGGCGACCTCGGTTTTCATTATCACACCGGCGGACACACCATCACCCGTCCGACTGGAACGCCTTTCTGGATTTTGCGGATAAATATTTCAAACCCGGAAACTCCAAATAAATTCCATGACGCGCCATTACCTTTCCCTTCTGGCCGCGTTGTGCGTGATGAGTTCGGCTCGCGCGGAAAATCTTTCGCCGGTCCGGATTGACGCGCTCACCTGCGAGCATCTCACCAATCCCATCGGCATCGGCGACCAACAGCCGCGCTTTTCGTGGAAACTTCGTTCCGACCGCACCGGCGAAATCCAGACCGCCTGGCAAATCCGCGCCGCTTCCTCTGCCGCCGGTCTCAAAGCCGATTCACCCGACCTTTGGGATTCCGGGAAAATGGTTTCCGACCAGTCCGTTCTGGTTCCGTGGGCGGGCAAGCCGCTCGGCTCGCGGTCGCAGGTTTTCTGGCAAGTCCGCGTCTGGGACAAGGACGGCCAGCCCACCGCCTGGAGCGACGTGGCCTCGTTCGAGTTGGGATTGCTTGATCCTACCAACGAATGGAAAGGCCGTTGGATTACCGCCGATTTGCCGCGATACGACATCGAACAATCCGCCTTGGCGAAAGCGTCCTGGATCAATGCCGGTTCCACCGCAAGTCAGGCTGCGGCCATCCGGCTTGCTGTCGAACTTCCGACCAACGCCGTCATACGCCGCGCGTTCATTGATGTGGCGGCGGACGGCCTCATCACCAATTACGTCAACGGTCATCCCACCCATCCGGGCTTCACCAGTCTCACGGCACCGTTGCACGTGGAGATTGGCGGGCAATTGACGCCCGGCAAAAATATCATCGCCATCAGCTCCGCCGCGGTGCGGGGCGGCATCCGGCATGACCGCGGCGCGGCTGGAAGAAATGCCATCGCTGCCTGCGGCGTCATTGAGCTGGCGGACGGGCAACGCATCGAGTTCAACACCGACGGCTCATGGAAAGCAGCCGTGGCGCCCGGCGGCAATTGGTTTGCGCCCGATTTCGACGATTCCGGCTGGGCGGCGGCAACGGTCGTCGCGCCTTTTTCCGAACAACTTTCAAAATATTACGACATCACCATCGGGCCGGGCCGTTACCTGCGGAAAAATTTTGTCGGCGACCAAACCGGTTGCCAAGGCGCGTCTTTACGCCACGGCGCTGGGCGTCTATGAAGCTTCCATCAACGGCCAGCGCGTCAGCGACGATTTGCTGGCGCCCGGCTGGACCGATTACACAAAGCGCGTGATGATCCAAACCTACGACGTCACCAAGCTGATTCATCCGGGGCAAAATGCCGTGGGCGCCGTGCTTGGCGACGGCTGGTATGCGGGCCGGCTCGGCTGGATGGGTGCCGCGCAATACGGCACGCGCCCGGTTTTCAACGCCCAACTCGAAATCACCTACGCCGACGGCTCGACGGACGTCATCGCCACCGACGATTCGTGGAAGGCCGGTCCGGGTGAAATCATCGGCTCGGACGAGCAATGGGGCGAAATGGATTGACGCGCAGAAGAGCCGTCAAGAATTGGAACCAGCCGGCCTTCGACGATTCCATTTGGACAAACGCCGTCGTCGAGGAACATTCCGTCGCGCTCGTCCCGCAACTCGGCCCGCCGGTGCGCGCGCTGATGGAACTGGCTCCGCAAAAAATCACCCGCCACGGCGACGCCTGGATTGTTGATTTCGGCCAGAACCTCGTCGGTCACGTCCGGCTCACGGCGACGCGGCGCCGGCTGGCGACAACCGTCACCGTGCGCCACGCCGAGACGATCAATTCGGACGGTTCGCTCTACACCGAAAATCTCCGGACGGCGCTGGCGACCGACAAGTTCACGCTCAATGGCAATGGCCGCGAAACGCTTGAACCGCATTTCACCTTCCACGGTTTTCGGTATGTCGAAATCACCGGTTATCCCGGCAAGCTCAACGCGGACGACCTCCGCGCCATCGTCGTCAGTTCCGACACGCCGCCGACAGGAACTTTCGAGTCTTCCAATCCTGATCTGAACCGGCTTTACCAAAACATCGTCTGGAGCCAGCGCGGAAATTTCTTGAGCGTGCCCACCGATTGCCCGCAGCGCGATGAACGGCTCGGCTGGATGGGTGACGCGCAGGTATTCGCGCCCACCGCCGCACGCAACGCCGACGTATCCGCCTTTTTCACCAAGTGGATGGTGGACGTGGACGACGGTCAGGGCACCAACGGCGACTTCGCGGACGTATCGCCGCGCGTCTCCCGCCCGCAACCGGCCATGCCCGTGTGGGGCGACGCCGGCGTCATCATTCCGTGGGCGATGTTCAACGCTTATGGCGACAAATCGTTTCTGGCGGACAATTATCCGTTCATGGCGCGATGGGTTGACTTCAGCGCCAAGCGTTCCCGCAATCTGATTTTGAACGGCGGCGTCGGCGACCACCTCGCCCCCGTCCGTACGCCCACCGAAGTGGTGGACACCGCCTACTTTGCCAATTCGGCGCGCAACTGGTGGCCAGAGCGGCCACGCTCCTCGGCAAGACGGATGACGCCGCCAAATACGACAAGCTCTTCAACGACATCACCGATGCCTTCAACCAAGCCTTCGTCTCCACCGACGGCACCGATTCAGGGCGACACCCAGACGGGATATATCCTCGCGCTGCGATTTGATTTGCTCCCGGAAAATCTGCGGGCCGCCGCCGCGCAGCACCTCGCGGAAAACGTTGAGCAGAACGGCCATTTGACCAGGCGGATTCGTCGGCAACGGGCTGATTTGTCCCGTGCTGACGGAAATCGGCCGCTCCGACCTCGCGTGGGAATTGGTCCTGACCAACACCTATCCGTCGTGGCTGTTTTCCGTGAAGAACGGCGCCACCACGATTTGGGAACGCTGGGACGGCTGGACGCCGGAGCGCGGCTTCCAGGATTCCTCGATGAATTCCTTCAACCATTACTCGCTGGGTTCCGTTGGCGCGTGGCTTTACTCCGGTGCGGCGGGCATTCGACCCGACGACGCCAGCCCCGGCTACAAACATTTCTTCCTGGCCCCGCAATTCACCACCCGGCTCTCGCACGTCAAGGCGACACTCGATTCACCTTACGGCAACATCGCTTCGGACTGGCGGGTCAAGAAAGACCAAGTCCTTTACGACGTCACGATTCCGCCGAACAGTTCCGCGACACTGGTCCTTCCGATTCCGCCAAAGGAAATCAAGGAATCCGGCCAGCCGCTCCACTTGCCGGACGATTCGGTCACAAGACTTCCGCTGGCTGCCGGGACTTATCATTTTTCGCTGCCCAGCAATTTAGTTCAATAAAATTAGACCACAAGACATATGAAAACATTGATTGCATGTTTCGTGTCATTATTTCTCGGGATAGCGATGGGCTGGTATTTCGAGCACCGCCACGCCGAGCGTGAGATGACTAACATTGTCGAGCAGATGATGCAGCCGATTGAGGACTCTGACTGCTTGGCAGCTCAGAAAGGCATTCGAACCATCGAATTGATTGACGCTGGCAACACACAACAGGTCATTGAGATGTCTTCATTCGCCATTGCTGATTTCTATTCGGAGCACGCGAATCTGACACACAACGACGAGCGGACAAAGGAGTTGCTTGCCAAGATTGGACAGCTTTGCAAAACGAATCAGGTAGTGGCTGCTCGGATAAAAGCATCAACAAACACTTTTTTCAAGCTACCTCCGAAGTGGCCGAACCCCTAGCCAGACTGCCAAGCTCCTGCGGGCTTTAGTTGACGAACTGATTTCGATTCCTGCTCCGTCATTTCACCGCCGTCAGCTTGTAAAGCACCACGCCGTGGACGGGAATCGTCATTTTCAAGACGCCGGTGGCGGCGTCCACGTCCGGCAAATCGCTTTGCCGCCACAAATCGCGGACGTGCTGCGCGCCGGTGAAGCCTAGTTGCGCGAGCTGGTTGAATTCCAGATTGGCCGGTGCGGAACCGAGATTGAAAAATCCGAGCGCGCGTCCGCCGTCTTCCAGTTCCTTTTCATAAACGCGCACGTCGCCGTTGGTGACGACGCACGTCGCCTCCTTGCCGAGCGCGTCCTGATCCAGCGCGAGCACCTCGTCATTTTCCAGAAGGTTCAGCGTGAAGTCGTCCAGCTTGGTCATGTCGCAGCCGATGAGCAGCGGCGCGGACAGCAGGCACCACAGGCTGATGTGCGTGTATTGCTCGTCCGGCGTGAGGCGCGACGGATGCAGGCTTCCCCAGCCGACCTGTCCGACGACGAGCATGTCGGGGTCGTTCCAATTTCCCGGCTTGGCATAAGGCGCGGCCTTGTCCTGATTGAAACCAATCCGGCTCATGCTTCGCCAGGTGTCGGTGATGTCGCCGGTGGTTCGCCAGGAATTGCCGTTGACCGAGCCGCCCCATTTCCACACGTCCGCATTGCCGTATTGGCAGAGGCTGAAGACGATGTCGCGGTTTTGTTCGCGCAGAAATTTGCCCATGACACGATAAGGATAAATCGCGCCTTCGGCATTCGTCGCGGTCTGGCCCCACAGCGGCACATTCATCGCGTTGGTCATTTTACCCGAGGCAATCCCGCCATAGCTGCACCAGTCGTATTTCAGGTAATCAAAACCCCACCACGCGTAGGTCCAGGCGTCCTGCTTCTCGTGCAGCCAGCTTGCCGCGCAACCGCCGCACGTCCACGGGCCGGGCGAAGAATAAAGTCCGGCTTTCAAACCAAGGCCGTGAATGTAATCCGCCATGCCCTTCATGCCGGGAAAGCGCGAGTTCGGCACGATGTAGCCGTGCAGGTCGCGGAACGGTCCGCGTAACGTCGGGTCTTTTGAGTCGCGATGGTTCTGCCAGTAATCGTCCACGTTGATGTAAGTCCAGCCATGGTTGATGAGGCCGCATCTTCACCATCGCGTCCGCCGCGCTCTTGACCCTTTCCTCCGAAACCGCGCCCGCAAAACAGTTCCAACTGTTCCAGCCCATTTGCGGCGTGAGCGCAATCTGGTCGCCGCAGACGATGCGGAAACTTTTCTGTGCCGAGCCGAGCGAATTTTGCGCGACCAGCGTGACGATGGTCTCGCCTTTCTTCTTCAACTTGCCGGTGATGCGGCCGGTTTTAGAATCCAGCTTCAGGCCGCGCGGCAGGTTGGTTGCCGAAAATGTCATGGGCCGGTCGCCCGTCGCGGGGATCATGTAAAGGAAAGGCGAACCGGGCCGCACGCCAAAGACGTCCGGTCCGTTGATGCGCGGCGTGGACGGCGCGGGCGGCGTGAGGATGTAAGGCGCGACCGGTACGGCGGGCGCGTTCGTAGCGGCAGGGGCATTCGTGTCGGCAGCGCGAAGATGGACGGCGCAGCAAAGGCAAAGGGCCAGCGACAGGCGTGATTTCATCCGTTGATTTTGCAGCGGAAATGTTGCGCGTCAAGCTCGCCTGCTGGAAAATATTTGTTAGCCTCCGCGCATGACGACGCTGCTCATCGCCACGCGCAACGCCCATAAGGTCGGCGAAATACGCGCCATTCTCGGCGCGCGATTCCAATGTCTTACGCTTGATGATTTTCCCGCCGCGCCCAAAGTGGTCGAGGATGCGGCCACATTTGCCGGCAACGCGGCCAAAAAAGCCGTCGAGCTTGCACAATGGCTTTCCATCACGTCACCTGTCACCCGTCACCTGTCACCCGCTTTTGTTCTCGCCGACGATTCCGGCCTGGAAGTGGACGCCTTGAACGGCGCGCCCGGCGTTTATTCCGCGCGCTTTGCGGCGATGGATTCGGCGAAATCAGGCAATACGCCCGACGCCGACAACAACGACAAGCTGCTGCGACTGTTGAAGGATGTGCCGCCGGAAAAGCGCACGGCACGATTCCGCTGCGTGATTGCAATGGTGGCGGTGCCGGCTGGGAAAGTCCAACCTGCGTCTCCGGTCTGTTATGCGGACGAATTTGAACCGCAGACATTCGATGGCACCTGCGAGGGCCGGATTATTTTCACGCCACACGGGCAGAACGGTTTTGGCTATGACCCGCTTTTCGTGCCGGTTGGTTTTGACCAGACGTTTGCCGAATTGGGCGAAGACATGAAAAACAAAATCAGCCATCGCTCAAAGGCCATTGAAAAACTGAAAGGGTTTTTAACAACGAAGTGACAAAGGAACAAAGTTTGCGTCTTCTTTGTTTCTTTGTTGTTCAAAAATCATTTTAACAGGCTGCCGATCTGAAGTTTCTTCCGGAGCCTGCCGTTGGAGGCGCACATCCGCAGTTTACCACCCGGCGCCGGTACCACGTAGAATTCGCCGCCGGCATTTTCCACCAGCAATTGTCCCGCTGCCACGTCCCACAAATTGATGGTGCGTTCGATGTAGGCATCCAGCCGTCCGCTGGCGACATAGACCAACTCCAGTGCTGCGGAACCCAGGACACGGATTTTTTTTACGCGCCGCGCGAGGCGGTTCAAGTGCGGCAGGCTCTTCTCCAGATTTTCCCGGTTTTTGGAAAAACCCATTGCGATGACAGCGTCTGCCAGCTTGGAGCGGTTGCTGACGCGTACAATTTTACCATTCAACCGCGTGGGGCCACCGCGAACCGTAGTCCAGATCTCGTCGGTGAACGGCGCGTAAATCACGCCAAGCAATGTGACGTGGGACGCGTGACGCGTGACGTGGGACTGCCTTCGGCTTCGCGTGTTTTTCCCGTCACCCGTCACCCGACACTCGTCACGCTTCTGCAACGCGATGGAAACCGCGGCATGCGGCATGCCATAAAAGTAATTCACCGTGCCATCAATCGGATCAACCACCCAGCGATATTCGGCGGTCACATCACCTGAATCGCCCTCCTCGCCTAGCAGCGGAATTTTCGGAAATTTGGCGCGCAGAATCTTCTCGATGAGCTTCTGGCAGCGCACATCGAGTTCGAGCTTGATGTCGTGGGCGTCGTCGAGCTTGACGCGCTTGGGCTTGAGCCAGTTTTCGTGCATGACTTTGCCGGCGGCGCGCGCGGCCTTGATGGAAACGGCCAGAGCCTGATTCAGTGGAATATTTTTCATGTCATGACTTTCAGTTTTGCAATGCTGCCAGCGCGGATTTTACGTGCGCGAGCTTGTCCTGCCAGTCGGCCAGCCGCTGCTTGTGCTCCTCCAAAACGGCTGCGGGCACCTTTTGGATAAAGCCCGGGTTGTTCAGCTTCTGTTCCACCTTCGCGATTTCAGCCTCGTATTTTTCTTTTTCCTTCGTGAGCCGGGCTTTCTCGGCTTCCACGTCAATCAAGCCTTCAGTCGGCAAAAACAGTTCGCCCAATTCGGATCGCACGGCCAGCGCACCTTTCGCCGGCTGGTAATCAGCGTTAACCTCGACCACCTCGGCGTTCAGCAGCAATTTCAAAACTTCGACATCGTTTGCCGTGACTGGGCCGACAGGTTTGAAGATGAACTTGACCTTTTTGTTCGCTGGAATGTTCGCGTTGCGGCGCAGATTGCGACCGTGCCCGATAAATTCATTCCGCGCCTCAATTTGCTTTTCATCGCTCTCGCTCAAGCCGTAGTGCGATTTGAAATCGTCGTCCAGCGGCTTTGGCCACGGCGCGAACATGATGGTCTTGCCGCCCTGATTTTCCGGCATGTCCTCGGCGTAACCCATGCCGTGCCACAATTCCTCGGTGATGAAGGGCAGGAATGGATGAAACAGCCGCAGCGTGTGCGACAGAACGAAATCAATCACCGCGAGCGTGTTCGCCTTGCGTGCTTCTCCCTCTCCGCCCTGCGAAGCGGGGGGGAGAGGGTTGGGGTGAGGTGGGGTCTTTGTTTCATGCGAAGCGTCACTTTCATCCGCACCCCTCACCCCGGCCCTCTCCCCTCCGAGGGGCGAGGGAGAAGTATCGGCGGACGGATGCAACGCCGCTTTGCTCGCCTCGACATACCAATCGCAATACTCGCTCCAGAAAAAGCGGTAGAGCGTCGCTGTGGCGTCGCTGAATTTGTATCCGGCGAAAGCCGTGTTCAATTCGCGGATGGCGGCATCAAGCTTCAGCAGAATCCATTTGTCATCGGACGTTAATAATTTTGGATCAATCTCGCCCTGAACTTCATAGCGTCGGACAGGCGTCGCGCCTGTCTCACTCTTTGAAACGTTTTCTGAATCAGTCGGAGACAGGCTGGAAGCCTGTCCTACGAGTTGCCGGAAGCGGCAGGCGTTCCAGAGCTTGTTGCAAAAATTGCGGCCCAGCTCGACGTTCTGTTCATCGAACAAAATGTCCTGGCCGAGCGGCGCGGCGCGCATCACGCCGAAGCGCAACGCATCCGCGCCGAACTTCGCGATGAGGTCGAGCGGGTCGGGCGAATTGCCGAGGCTCTTGGACATCTTGCGCCCCTGCTTGTCGCGGATGATGCCGGTGAAATAAACATTCTGGAACGGCAACTGATCCATGAACTCGTAGCCGGCCATGATCATGCGCGCGACCCAGAAGAAAATGATGTCCGGCCCGGTGACGAGGTCGGTGGTCGGATAAAATTTCTTCAACGTGTCGGTCTGCTCCGGCCAGCCCATCGTGGCGAACGGCCAGAGCCAGGAGCTGAACCAAGTGTCGAGCACGTCGGGATCCTGTATCCAACCCTCGCCTGCTGGCGTGTCGAGGCCGCAATAAACTTCCGCGCCGCGATACCAAACCGGAATGCGATGCCCCCACCAAAGCTGGCGGCTGACGCACCAATCCTGCAAGCCGCCCATCCAGTGGTCGTAAACCTTTGCCCAGCGCTGCGGATGGAACTGCATTTTGTCGGGACGCCGATCTCCTGATCGGCCAGTTTCGTCGGTGGCAGACTTGCCGATCGGGAGATCGGCGTTCCGTTCTTCCTGCGCCACGCAATTGCGCGCTTTTTCCACGCTCGGATATTTCAAAAACCATTGCTCGCTCAAACGTGGCTCAATCGGCACGTCGGCGCGTTCGCTGTAGCCGACGTTATTGGTATATGGCTCCTCCTTTTCCAGCGCGCCCAACTCCGTGAGCAATTCCACAGCAACCTTGCGGGCTTTGAAGCGGTCAAGTCCGGCTAGTGGCCCCCCCGCAAGGGGGTTCATGTGACCGGTCGCATCAATCACTTCAATCTGTGCAAGTTTGTGGCGCTGGCCGATTTCAAAGTCCGCCTTGTCGTGCGCGGGAGTCACTTTCAAAACGCCGGTGCCGAAGGCAAAATCCACATGTTCGTCGCCGATGATCGGAATGAGCTTCTGTTCGCGCGGCAATTCTGCCGGCAGCGGACGCACCACGTGCTTGCCGATGAGATGTGCGTAGCGCGGGTCTTTTGGGTTTACGGCCACGGCAGTGTCACCGGGAATGGTTTCGGGACGTGTTGTGGCGATGGTCAGCCATGTGCCGGTTGAGCGGATGCCATCAGCCGTAGGACAGGCGTCGCGCCTGTCTCCATTTTCATTTCTTCCTTTTTCAGTTTGAGACAGGCGCGACGCCTGTCCTACGATTTCGACGACCTCGACCTTGAAGTAATAAAGAGAGCCTTTCTGCTCCTTCATGATCACTTCCTCGTCGGATAACGCCGTGAGTGACGCAGGGCACCAGTTCACCATGCGCTTGCCGCGATAGATGAGTCCTTTTTTGTAGAGGTCCACGAACACGCGTTGCACGCAGCGCGAATATTCCGGGTCCATCGTGAACCGCTCGCGCGTCCAGTCGCACGATGCGCCGAGTTTTTTCAATTGCTGGATGATGATGCCGCCGTGCTTTTCCTTCCATTGCCAGACGCGTTCGAGGAATTTCTCGCGGCCCAGATCGTCGCGATGCCGGATCTCGCCGGATTTTTTCAAGGTGCGTTCGACAACCGTCTGCGTGGCGATGCCTGCGTGGTCGGTGCCGGGCAGCCAGAGGACTTCCCTGCCATCCATACGCGCCTTGCGGGCCAGGATGTCCTGGATCGTGTTGTTCAGGACGTGGCCCATCGTGAGAACGCCGGTGACGTTCGGCGGCGGGATGACGATGGAATACGCGGGCTTGGACGACTTCGGATCGGCGGTGAAACAATTTTGTTTCAGCCAGAAATCATACCACTTGTCCTCGACGAACTGCGGCTCGTAAGCTTTTGAGAGTTCCATAAAAACGGGTTTACGCGAATTTCGCTAATTGACGCGAATTTTTCAGATGCGAAAGACTTCTGGCAAATCTGCCGGTTTGGTCTTTTGAGTCAGAACGACGCGTTTCCATTCGAGCGAATCGCTGCCGAAGTTGACTAGCAGGCCCAGTTCCAGTTTTGATAGCGTGAGATAATTGAGCACCTGTTTCACGTGTACTTCAGTCAGTCGTTCGACTGCTTTGGCCTCGAATAGGATTTTGTCCCAAACCACAAAATCGGCGAAATAGTGATGCGGTAGAATGACGCCTTTGTAGGTGACTTCGTATTTTCGCTCGCGTGCAAATGGAATTTCGGCGCGCTGAAGTTCGACCGTGAAAGCATCCTTGTAAAGGACTTCATCCTGGCCTTTGCCAAGTTCGCGATGAACCTCCATACAATGCCCCACGAGTTTGAACACTTCATCCTTGTATTGCAGTTCACTCATGGTGCTGGTTGAAATTCGCGATAATAAGCGTAATTCGCGTAAAACCTCTGCTGTTATTTCTTCAACAGCGCGAACTCCATTGAGTCCACGAGCGCCTGCAGGCTGGCTTCGATGATGTTTTCGCTCACGCCGACCGTGCCCCACTCGCGCCTGCCGTCGGTGGACTGGATCAGCACGCGCGTTTTTGCGGCGGTGCCGGTGGCGGTGTCGAGGATGCGGACCTTGTAATCGGTCAGCGTCACGTTTTTCAGTCGCGGAAAAAATTTCACCAGCGCCAGACGCAATGCGCCGTCGAGCGCGTTCACCGGTCCGTCGCCATTGGCCACGGTCTGCGCGCGCTTGTCGCCGACACTGACCTTGATGGTGGCTTCGCAGACTGAATCCTTGTTGTCGCGCCGCATGGAAACGTGATAGGCGTCCACGCGGAACGGCAGTTCGCGATGTTTAAGAGTCTTGCCGATGAGCAGCGCGAGCGAAGCCTCGGCGGCCTCGAATTCGTAGCCTTCATGCTCCAATTCCTTCACGCGGTTCAGGATGGATTTCAACTCCGGCGTGTCGTTCGTGAGCTTGAAACCGAGTTCCTGCGCCTTAATGACGATGTTGCTGCGGCCGGCGAGGTCGCTGATGAGCACGGTGCGCTGGTTGCCGACGAGCGCGGGGTCAATGTGCTCGTAGCTCGCGGTGAGCTTTTGCACGGCGTTGACGTGCGCTCCGCCCTTGTGCGCAAACGCCGACGAGCCGACCCACGGCTGGCGCGGGTTGTGGCGCGAGTTCGCGATTTCATCCACGAACTGCGAAAGCTCCTTCAACTTCGACAAGGATTTCACTGGCACGCAGGTTTTTTTGAGCTTCAAGGCGATGCACGGGATGACGCTGGTCAGATTGCAATTGCCAGTGCGTTCGCCGTAGCCATTGATGGTGCCCTGCACGTGAATTGCACCGGCGTCGAGCGAGGCCAGTGCGTTCGCGGCGCCAAGTCCGATGTCATCGTGTGTGTGGATGCCGACCTTGCAATTCAACTTGCCGATGGCGGCCTTCGTGACATCGGCGACTTCACCCGGCAGACAGCCGCCGTTCGTGTCGCAAAGCACGACGAAATCCGCGCCCGCTTTTTCTGCGGCCTGCCAGGTGGCAACGGCGTATTCGGAGTCCAGCTTATAGCCGTCGAAACAATGTTCGGCATCGTAGATGACGAACTTGCCGTGGTCTTTTAGAAATTTCACGGTATCGGCGATCATCGCCAGGTTTTCCTCCGGTGTGCAGCGCAGGACTTCCTTGACGTGCAGCATGGAAGTCTTGCCGTAGATGGTCACGACCGGCGTTTCGGCCTCGATGAGCAGACGCACCTGATCGTCCTGCTCGACGGGCACACCCTTCTTGCGCGTGGAGCCGAAGGCGGCAAGCCGCGCGTTCCTGAATTTTTTCTTTTTGGCCTGGGCGAAGAACTCGATGTCCTTGGGATTGCTTCCGGGCCAGCCGCCTTCAATGTAATGAACCCCGAATGCGTCGAGCTTCTCGGCGATGCGGAGCTTGTCCGCGACCGAGAAATTGATGCCTTCGCCCTGCGAACCGTCGCGCAGGGTCGTATCATAGATTTCAACCTGGGGTTTCATAAATTACCGTAAAAACGGAGAGGTAGTATCCCTGAATTTGGGGGCCGTAGCAAAAGGATTTAACGCACCGCAAAGAGGCCAAAGACGCAACGGGGCAGGTATGCCACCACGGATAGACACGAATTTCACTAATGAACACGGACTTTAACCGCTAATTCACGCTAATAAACGCCAATTGTTATATTGGCCGCGAAAGACACGAAGATCACGGACTCGTGTAACTCGTCCCTCCGAAAATTACTTTACCAGGCAGAGGGCGAATCGTCGTAAGTGGTTGATAGAGCACTCAAAACTTGACCGTTTCTTGACCAAAAAAGGGGTGTTTTTTTCATGGTACAGTTCCTGTTGGCCATCCATTCAGGTCGTCCAGACTCCTTATATCGTCTCGTACAGGCCGACCACTGTACCTGATTACACCTGATTACACCTAACTACACCTAATTACACCGGAAACTGGCATTTTCATGAGGGGTTGACCCCATTGAGGGAACAAACGGGAACATAAAGGTACATAAATTTTATTTTTCAACCAAGGATAGACCCGGATGGACGCGGATTTTTGACAACGAAGAACCACCCTTACCTAACCCAAGCTCAGACCCTCACCCAGCCTGCGGCCACCCTCTCCCATCCGATGGGCGAGGGACAGAGGGCGGAGAGGGAGAAAAGTGTTCAACCACCCGCCTTCATCCGCTTTCATGTCATTCCAGCGCGACAAGTCTGATTTTGGCGCGGCAATCCGCCTTCGTTTCACCACGGCGCGACGCGGGCGGATGGACATGGACTCGTGTAACTCGTCCCTCCAAAAATCAACCGCCAAGACGCCAAGGAGCCTTGGTTTTATGTCAAAGAACGGAGGCATCATATCCAGGCAGGCTGTCAATGCAATAAAATAATGAATGTGCTTTTGTTTTAAGTTATATTACTAATCAACATTACTCGCCATTACACAATCAACCGCTTGGGGCGGGTGACAAAAATTGATTTTAACCACCCGCCTTCATCCGCTTTAATGTCATTCCAGCGCGACAAGTCTGATTTCGGCGCGGCGGGCGGATGAACGCGGATTTTTTAACCGCGAAGGAGCACAAGGAGTTTGACGCGAATTGCGCGAATTTCCGCGAATTGTTTATGAGCCTCGTTACCTCGGCTGCCACAGAGCGCATGAAAACTTAAGGCAGAAAGAGCCGAATTGCGCTTTGCCCAAACGGAGTTAGATTTCGCACGTGGAAGTTTGCGAATCCATTTCCTGCCCGTTTTGCGGGCAAGCGTTTGAGCTGGCCATTGACACGAGCGTGCCGAGCCAGCGGTTCACGACGGATTGCGAGGTCTGCTGCCGCCCGTTCGAAGTGGTGGCGGAATGCGAGCCGGGCGAAATTTTAAGTTTGGACGTTCTTGGAAATTAAGGCAGCCTGCGCACGTGCATGATTTTGCAACCAAGGTTTTGTGGGTTTACATTGTCCTGCTGCTGGCCGGCGGGCTGATCGGTTTCTACAAGGCGAAGAGCAAGGTGTCGCTCATCATGTCGGCGGTGTTCGCGGCGGTCCTGGTGCTGGCCGTCCTGCCGGGAGTTTTTCAGCCGCCATTCGGCCGCAACCTGGTGAACGTGATCCTGGCGCTGCTGCTGGTGGTTTTCGCCATCCGGCTGGCAAAGACGAAAAAATTCATGCCGAGCGGCCTGATGCTGTTGCTGACGATTGCGGCGCTGGCGTTGCGGAATATTTTCACGAATTGAATGGCTGCGGCGCGGGAAAATTCTTGCGCCACCAGCCTGCGGCCCGTAGTTTATCTTCCCTTTTGGCGCACCCATAGCTCAATTGGATAGAGCGGCTGACTACGGATCAGCAGGTTTGAAGTTCGACTCTTCATGGGTGCACCATTTTTTCGAGCGATGATGTGACGAGGCGTTGACAATCCGGCGCGCGCCGCTAGTTTTAACCAGACACACTTCACGCGAACCAGGATCGAAACGGCAGACCGTGGCAGAAAAAGACGATTATCTGGCGGACGTATTGGTGGACCTCGGCCTAGCACCGGCCGACCAGGTCGCCAAGACCCGCGAAGAAGCCAACGCCTCCGGCGTCGGCGTGGTGGAATTGTTGCTTGCCAACAAGATCATCCGCCCGGCGGACGTGACGCAGGCCAAGGCCGCGCAGTTCGGCGCGGAGGTCGTCCACCTCGGCGCGATGAAGATTGACGACGATGTCATCGCCATCATCCCGCGCACCACCGCCAGAAAATACCGCGTCATCCCCCTTTTCAAAAACGAGGACAAGGTCGCCGTCGCCATCGCCGACCCCTCCGACCTGAACACGATTGATTCGCTCACGCACCTGCTCAACGCGGAGATTGAATTGCGCGTGGCATCGGAGCCGGACATCGAGGCGGCGCTGAACAAATATTACGGCGGCGAAAAGAAGACGATGGATGACGGCGTCTTCAAGGACGTGATGCAGGAGTTGACGGAGGAGAACGTGGTGGTGCCCGGGGCGCTGGCGGACGACGCGGCGGCGGTGGATGCGGACGCGCCGCTCATCCGGCTGGTGAACCAGATCATCGTGGACGCGTTCAAGCTGCGCGCCTCGGACATCCATCTGGAGCCGCTGGAAAAAAGATTCCGCCTGCGCTACCGCATTGACGGCGTGATGCAGGAAATGAAGGCGCCGCCGAAACGGCTGCAGGCGTCCATCGTGGCGCGGCTGAAAATCCAGTCGAACATGTCCATCTCCGAGCACCGCATCCCGCAGGACGGGCGCATCCAGACGAAGGTTGGCAACAAGCTGATTGACCTGCGCGTGTCCTGCCTGCCGACCAATCACGGCGAAAGCATCGTGATGCGTATTCTCGACAAGGAAGGGCTGCGCCTCGGCCTGCCCGAACTCGGATTTTTCACAGACGACCAGCAGACATTCGAGCGCATGATCGGCCTGCCCGACGGCATCCTGCTCGTGACCGGCCCGACCGGTTCCGGCAAGACCACGACGCTGTATTCCTGCCTGCATTTCATCAACCGGCCCGACCGCAAAATCATCACCGTCGAGGACCCGGTGGAATACGTCCTGGCGGGCATCAACCAGGTGCAGATCAGCGAAGCCGTCGGGCTGACGTTCGGCGATGGCGCTGCGCGCGATCCTGCGCCAGGCGCCGAACGTGATCATGATTGGTGAAATTCGCGACCTGGAAACCGCGTCCATCGCCATCAACGCGTCACTCACGGGCCATTTGGTCTTCTCCACGCTGCACACCAACGACGCGCCGAGCGCCGTGACCCGCCTGATTGACATCGGGGTGAAGCCGTTTCTGGTCGCATCGTCCACGCGCTGCCTCATGGCGCAGCGGCTCGTGCGCAAGGTCTGCAAGAAATGCGGCGAGCCGTATCAGCCGACGGAAAACGAGATGCGCGCGCTGAACATCACGCCCGACAACCTGAAGACGGCCACGCTGTTGAAAGGCCGCGGCTGCGCCAACTGCTCGAACACCGGCAACCGCGGGCGCTTCGGCATTTTTGAAATCTTCATCATTGACGACGAGGCGCGGAAATTGATTTACGACAAGGTGTCATCGTCCGTCCTGCGCGCCCGCGCTCGCGAGATGGGGATGCGCACATTGCGCGAGGACGGCATCCGCAAGGTGCTGGCCGGCCTGACAACCCCCGAAGAGGTCATCCGCGCGACGACCGGCGACGAATCCTGACGGAATTTTTATATGTCTTACTCAATGTCCGATTTGCTGCAGCTGGTGGTGGCGGAAGGCGCCTCCGACCTGCACATCCGCACGAACGTGCCGCCGGTGATCCGCGTTCACGGCATTTTGCATCGCGTGGAAGGGCCGTCGCTCAAGCCGGAGGACACCGAGGAATTGATGCGGAGCATCACGTCGGAGGAGCACATCCAGAGCACGCGCGAACGCGGCGGCGCGGACTTCGGCTTCGCCTTTGGCGACGCCGCGCGCTTTCGCGTGAGCGTGTTCAAGGAGAAAGGCAACTTCGCCCTGGTGCTCCGGCAGATTCCCAGCAAATTGCTGACGATGGAGCAGATCGGCATTCCGCCGAGCGTGAAGGAACTGCTCTACAAACCGCGCGGGCTGGTTCTGGTGACGGGGCCGACCGGCTCCGGGAAGACCACGACGCTGGCCTCGATGCTGAACATCATCAACGAGGAACGCGAAGAAGCGCACATCATCACCATCGAAGACCCGATTGAATATTATCACAAACACAAGAAGGCGCTGGTGACGCAGCGCGAAATCGGCGTGGACGTTCCGAATTTCGCGGAGGGGCTGCGACGAGCACTGCGCCAGGACCCGGACATCGTGCTCGTCGGCGAAATGCGCGACCTGGAAACAATCGAGGCGGCCATCACGGCGGCGGAAACCGGCCACTTGGTGTTTGGCACGCTGCATACTACGGGCGCGGCCAAGACGATTGATCGTATCACGAACGCCTTCCCGACCAACCAGCAGGAAATGGTGCGCATCCAGCTTTCGACCGTGATGCAGGCGGTGATTTCGCAACTGCTGATTCCCCGCATAGACAAGCCGGGCCGGGTGGCCGCTTTTGAAATCATGGTCAACACACCGTCCATCGGGGCGCTCATCCGCGATAACAAGACGTTCCGCATCCAATCAGACATCCAGACCGGCGCGAAATGGGGCATGGTGACGCTCGACTCGTTCCTGCTGGAAAAATACCAGCAGGGGATGATTGCGCGCGAGGAAGTGGTGACGAAGGCGCAGGATCCGACGACGATGCAGTCGAAGCTGCAGGAACTGGAAATGGCGCAGGCGCAGGCCTCACCAACGAAAGGGTGATGATTTTTTAACATGTCCGAAGACATTTCAAATCCGCTGCTGGCGCTCGTCCGCGAGCAGGGGCTGATTGACGACCTCCAATACGAGGAGGTGGTCGCCGAACTCAAGCGCAGCAACGCGCCCGCGGAGCAGTTGTTGCAGGACTTCGGCATCATGAAGATCGAAGACATCCTGCACGTGATCGCCGGCCACATCGGCGCCGAGGTGGTGTCACTGAAGGACCGGGCCTATCCGCCGGATCTTTTGAAGACCGTCCCGGCCAAGGTCGCGCAGATGTATCATTGCCTGCCCGTGGCGATGAACAACGGCTCGGTGCAAATCGCGCTTGCCAATCCGCTCGACCCGCAAAGCACGGATGAAATCCATTTTGCCATCAAGCGCGACGTGCAAATCGTCGTGGCCGATCCCGCCGAAATCAAAAAGACGATTGACCGGCTTTATGGCCAGGACGATGCCAGCGGCAATTTTGCGGAAATCCTCAAGGAACTCGGCGCGGACAAGGAGATTGCGCGCGAAGTGAGCGAAGCGGAGGCGGGCGATGAAAAGCAGGCTGAAGAGCTGGCCAACGCAGCGCCCATCGTGAAATTCGTCAGCCTCGTCCTGCAACAGGCCATCCAGGATCGGGCGAGCGACATCCACTTCGAGCCATTTGAAACGGATTTCCGCATCCGTTACCGCGTGGACGGCGCGCTCTACGAGATGGCGCCGCCGCCGAAACATCTGGCGCTGCCGGTGATTTCGCGCCTGAAAGTCATGGCGAACCTGAACATCTCGGAACGCCGCATGCCGCAGGACGGCCGCATCAACCTGATCATCGCCAACCGCCAGGTGGACTTGCGCATGTCCACCCTGCCGACGCAGTTCGGCGAATCCGTCGTGCTGCGCGTGCTGGACCGTTCGTCGGTCAACCTGGAAATCGAGTCGCTCGGCTTCCCCAAATACGTCTATGATTTCGTGACCGAGGTGATCCTGCGGCCCAACGGCATTTTCGTCGTGACCGGCCCGACGGGCTGCGGCAAGACGACAACGCTGTATTCCTGCCTGCGCCGCGTCAACTCGATTGACTCCAAACTGCTCACCGCCGAGGACCCGGTGGAATACGACATCGAAGGCATCATGCAGGTGGCCATCAACGACACGGTGGGGATGACCTTCGGCAAGGCGCTGCGGTCGTTCCTGCGCCAGGACCCGGACATCATCATGGTGGGTGAAATGCGCGATCTGGAGACGGCGCAGATTTCCATCCAGGCGTCGCTGACGGGCCACCTGGTCTTGAGCACGCTGCACACGAACGATGCGCCCGGCGCGGTGACGCGCCTGGTGGACATGGGCGTGGAGCCATTCCTGATTTCCTCGACGCTCATGGCCGTGCTGGGACAACGGCTTGTGCGAACGATCTGCAAGAACTGCCGCACACCGTTCGAGCCGACGGAGAAACAACTGGAGATGCTGAATCTTTCGCCGCACGACCTGGGCGACAAGGTTTTCCATTACGGGCGCGGCTGCTCGACCTGCAACGACACCGGGTACAAGGGACGCAAGGGCATTTTTGAACTGCTCGATCATCAGCGAAGCGATCCGCACGCTCATCAACGAACGCGCCCCGACGGTGGTGGTGCGGCAAAAGGCGGTTGAACTGGGCATGGTGACCTTGCGCGAAGACGGCTTGCGTGGCATTTTTGAAGGTGATACAACCATCGAAGAAGTCGTCAAATACACCTGATCGGTTATGCCCAAATACGATTACATAGCGCTGGACTCCCACGGCAAGGAGACGAAAGGCTCCATCGATGTCGGCAGCCAGAACGAGGCCATCGGCCGCGTGAAGGAAATGGGTTTGTTCCCCACAAAAATTGTCGAGGCCGAACGAGCCCAGGAAAAGACCACCGGCAAAAAAGCCCCAAGCCGGCCGCCAAGGCCGGCGGCAAAAAGAAAGCCCGGATTAAGCCTTGAAATCAAAATCCCCGGGCTCACCGGCGGGGTGAAGCCAAAGGTGCTGACGACGTTCACGCGGCAACTGGCGACGCTCGTGGACGCGGGCCTGCCATTGCTGCGCGGATTGCGCGTGCTCGAAAAACAGGAACGCAATGCCACGCTCAAGCGGATTCTCGGCGAACTGGCCCTGGCCATCGAGGGCGGCAGCACCTTTTCCGAGGCGCTCGCCCAGCATCCGAAAGTGTTCAACCGCCTGTTCGTCAACATGGTCAAGGCGGGCGAACTGGGCGGCGTGCTGGAAGTGGTTTTGAAACGGCTGGCTGAATTCTCCGAAAAGGCGCAGAAGATCAAGGGCAAGGTCAAGGCCGCCCTTTTCTACCCGGTGGCCGTGTTGTTTGTGGCCATGGGCATCCTGACGTTGTTGCTGGTTTTTGTCATTCCCAAGTTCAAGGAAGTTTTCGCCAACATGGGGGTAACGATGCCGGGCTTCACCTTGTTTGTGCTCGCGGTCAGCGACACCGTCCGGCTTCATTTCCTGCCCGTGCTGGGGTGCGTGGCGATATTCGTGGTCATCTTTCTCATCTTCATCAAGAAGACCAAGGTGGGCCGTTATCTTTGGGACAAATTCAAACTGAAAATGCCGCCCATGGGAGCGGTCATCAGCAAGGTGGCCATTTCGCGGTTCGCGCGCACGCTCGGCACCCTCGTCAGCAGCGGCGTTCCAATCCTGCAGGCGTTGATGATTGTGAAGGAGACTGCGGGCAACGTCATCATCGCCGACGCCGTCAAAAAGTGCATGAAAGCGTCAAGGAAGGCGAAACCATCACCGCGCCCCTCGAAGCCTCGCGGGTGTTTCCGCCGATGGTGGTCAGCATGGTGGACGTTGGCGAACAGACCGGCGCCCTGCCTGAAATGCTCCTGAAAATCGCCGACACCTATGACGAGGAAGTGGACAACGCGGTTTCGGCCATGACCTCGCTCCTGGAACCGATCATGATCATCTTTCTGGCTGTCGTCGTCGGCAGCATCGTGATTGCCATGTTCCTGCCGTTGATCGCCATGATCAACCAGATGAGCAGCGGAGGTGAAGGTGGCGGTAAAGGCGGGGGAGATTAGCCATCCATAATCCGGGATTCATACCAACAAAGCACAAAAGTTGTTGACAAACGACCTTGTCCATGCGTAAATACATTGTAAATACATTGCATGGGCGTTCTATTTACAATTAACTCGTTATGGAGTTTGATTGGAACAATCAGCCCTTCGATTTGGATAGTTCTTTGACCCAGCGGGAAATTGAAGAATCGTTTGAAGATCCGTTTGCCGTCCGGCTGCTGCCGGACTCGGCGCGTTTTGGCGTGCAGGCGCGTTTTTTCAACATGGGAATGTCGGCGGGCGGCATCGGAATTTTCAGCGTGTATCGGACCAATGGAAAACTGGTCCGGGTGCTGCACGCCCGGCCGTTTGAACCGGAAGAACGGTTTTTATACCAGCGGAAAATGGACCAGAATTTGAGTGCGGGTGAGAGGTGATCGGTCACGGATGACGCCGTTTCACCCGGTGGCGTGACAGATCACGCGTCAGAATTTTATGCGCGCATTTGCGAGTTGGGAAGACGTGCCGCTCTTCGACAGCGAAGAGGCCGAGGCCGGTTTCTGGTCGGAGAACCGGCCGGACTTGCGCCTGATGGAAGCGGCCACGGCGGGCGGCGGCGAGGCGTCGGAGTCCGTGACCATCACGCTGCGGATAGACCCGCGGATGCTGGCGCGCATCAAGCGGCTCGCGCGGGCGCGGTATCTGAATTACCAGAGCATGATCAAACAATGGTTGAGCGAGCGGATGGAAGACGAATTGCGCGAAAAATGAAAACGACAAAAAGTGACATGTGGCCAGCGGCCAGTGGCGGGGAAAAAACATGGTCAGCGGACGAGGGAGGCACCCGTCACCATTTCGGCTTCACGCTGATCGAGCTGCTGGTGGTCATCACCATCATCGGCATCCTGGCCGCCTTCACGGTTCCGGTTTTATCCGTGGTGAAACGGCACCAGTATATCAGCCAGACCCAGGCGGAGATGGGGCAGTTGCAGGCGGCGATTGACAGCTACCATGCCGCCTACGGATTTTATCCGCCGGACAATGGCCTTGGAAATGTCCTGGGCAACCAGCTTTATTATGAACTGGAAGGGACATCCCTGGATACGGTGAATGGTGTTTTCAGAACTTTGGATGGCAGCACGCAAATTCTGACCAACGATGTTCCCACCGCGTTTGGCCTTGGCGGCTTCATGAATTGCAACAAGGCCGGGGCGAGCGAAGATTCGAAACCGGCCGCAAATTTCATCCACGAGTTGAGCCCGCGCCAGATTGGAACCAGCACGAACACATTCAACGGCAATAGTGTCGGGATCACAATCCTCGTCGGTTCGGTCGGCGGGCCGGATGCGACTTATAAGCCGCTGGGAGTGTCCGGCTTGAATCCCTGGCGTTACGTTTCGCCCGGTGCCAACAATCCCAGCTCGTATGACTTGTGGATTCAACTCGTGATCGGGGGCAAGACCAATCTCGTCTGCAACTGGAGCAAAGAGGTGCAGATCAACAATCCGCTGCCCTGAAATTTTCATGCGCGCCGACACAAAATCTGGAAACAGCCCGCGCCGCCGCCTCATCGCCGTGGACTGGCAGGACTGCGCATGGCAGCCGCGCATCGTGGTGCGCCCCCGTCGCCGCCGCTGGACTTTCGTTCTCCACGCCGGAATTTCATTCTTTCAAAACCCATGAAAACAAACCTTCCCCATTCACGCCGGAACCGCGCCGGCTTCACGCTGATCGAGCTGCTGGTGGTCATCGCCATCATCGGCATTCTCGCGGGGCTGCTGCTGCCGGTGCTGGCGACGGTCCACAAGCACGCGCTGATGACCAAGGCGCACCTGGAAGCGGTGGACATCGCCACGGCCATTCAAGCCTACGATTCGGCTTATGGCCGCTTCCCGGTTTCAGCCGCCGTTCAAAACCAAGCCGGACAAAACGCAAAGAACGGCATTGATCCCGATTTCACTTACGGCGGCAACTATAACATGCCTGGTGGCGGAACCTGGCCGCCATCGCCTACCTATCCGCCGAACTATTCATTATATCTGAACAAAGACAACTCCGAAGTCATCGCCATTTTGATGGACCTGACCAATTATCCGGGCACTTCAACGCCGACGATCAACACCAACTACCAGAAAAATCCGCAGCAGACGATTTTCCTGAACGCCCACATGTCGGGCGACACGAGTTCGCCGGGAGTCGGCACGGATCTGGTCTATCGCGACCCGTGGGGCAATCCCTACGCCATCACGATGGATTTGAACTACGACGAAATGTGCGAGGATGCGTTTTATTGAACAAATGCCGTATCCGTCGGCGGTCTCAATGGATTGGTTCCAGATCCGAGCGCCACAGGTCCTGACAATTGGGCCTTCGCGGCAAGGTCATGGTCTGGTCCGCCGGGCCGGACGGGCAAATTGATCCGGCACTGCCGCCGCCACCGCCGGACGCCAACAAAGACAACGTTTTGAGCTGGAAGTGAAACGAAAGTCCATTTGCAAGTTGCAGAGTTACAGATTTACAGGTTCCCGCGAAACCCATCGGACATCGGCCTTCAGCCTTCAGCCTTCAATCTTCGCTCCGGCTTCACGCTGGTCGAGATGCTGGTGGTGATTTCGATCCTCGGCATCCTGGCGGCGCTGACCGTGCCGGCGCTCAAGAACCTCGGCAAATCCAACGCCGCCACCAGCGCGTCGCGCCAGTTGCTGGACGGGGTGGCCCGCGCGCGGCAACATGGCCATCGCCAATCGCACGACGGTCTACATGGTTTTCGTGCCGACGAATTTTTGGAATACTCCGTTGGGAACATTTAACACTGCATGGTGGAGCGGCCTCCCGGCCTTACATTGCGCAACAAACCGCGGCAACAAATTTATGCGACAAGCAATTGAGCGGCTACACGTTCGTCTCCCACGGCGCGGTGGGCGACCAGCCGGGGCAGCACGCCTGGCATTATCTTGAGCAGTGGCAGTCACTGCCGGACGGCTCGTTCATCGCCCCGCAAAAATTTGCCGGCACCAACACAATTGTGAATCAAGTCACCGGCGTGTCGTATCCCACCGCGCCATTTCATTACACCACCAATCCCATTCCGTTCCCAACGGAAACGGCTGCCAGCGGCGTTTCGCTGCCTTACATCGCGTTCAATTATCTCGGCCAATTGACCACCGACGGGCAAAACCCCGCCAGCCGGGATGAATATATTCCGCTGGCGCGCGGCAGCGTGTTTCCGGCGCTGGACCCGTCCAGCAAGGCGTTGCAATTCGATTCGCCGTCCGTATCGGAAATGCCGCCGGGCAACAGCACCAATTCCGCCTACAACATCGTTGACATTGACCCGCTGACGGGCCGCGCCACGTTGAGATTCCAGCAAGTGCAATGAAACTTCCATTTACGATATACGATATACGATATACGATTTGGAAAAAATCGGTGCAAGTCCGTGCCGTCCAATCGTCAATCATCAATCGTAAATCATAAATTCCGCCGCGCCTTCACCATGGTGGAGATTGCCATCAGCCTGGCGATCATCGGCATCGCGCTTGTGGGCATCATCGGCGTGCTGCCCATCGGGCATGCGCACGCAGCGCGACAACCGCGAGCAGACCGTCATCAACCAGGACGCGACGGTATTCATGGAAGCCATCCGCGGCGGCGCGCGCGGCCTGGACGATCTGACGAATTACGTCTTCATGATCACCAACACCTACGCCGGCATCCCACTGTCCCGCGTCTATTCCAATTTCACCAGCGGCGCGGAAATCGTCGGGCTTTTGAGCACGCCGGAATATGTGGACATCAATATTATCAGCCTACCACACCCGCCAATGCATACACCTACAGCAACCGCATGGTCGCGTTCGTCTATTCAATGAGCGGGCCGGCGGTGGAAAAGCCGCCGCAAGTCCAATGGCAGTCTCATCCGGCAAAGCTCCTTCAGCTACGGCCTCATCTGCGAAAATCTGCCCGTGGGAATTTATGCGCCGCCATGGCAGTCCCAGGCATATAACGCGGGCGCCTCTGTATCCTACCCGAACGGGTCGGTCACCTATTGGCAAGCAACCGCCAATACTTCTGCCACGGATAAACCCGGTCAATCTGTACTGTGGACGCGGAATGCTTACCTCCAAGACCTGACGGCCAACCTGCACGAACTACGGCTGACGTTTCTCTGGCCGCTGCTGCCCAACTCGCAGCCGCCCCTTGTTTACTACGGCACCGGCCACCAGACCTATCGCGCGCTCATCGCAGGGCAGATAGGTTTGGACACGAACACGGCACCCAACGTGAACCTGTATTTTTTCCAGTCGCAATCCTTCACCAACGCGCCATGAAAACGAAATTGCGAATTGCGAATGCGAAGGCAGGGCGGGCAGTCCTCTGCCCGCCGACTGTTCGCATGACGGCGGCGCGCACGGAGTGACGCGCCCTACCGCTGCCTTCACGCTGATCGAGGTGATGGTGGTGGTGGTGCTGCTCGCGCTCATCGTGATTGCGCTGATGGCAGTGTTCAACACCACGCAGAATGCATTCCGCGCCAGCGTCACGCAGGCCGACGTGCTGGAATCGGGCCGCGCGACCATGGATTTGATGGCGGACGATTTGCGGGCGATGGCGCCATCGTCCGGCCAGAGCAACAGCCTGACCGGCGCGGTGAATTTTTATGCTGTGAACATCAACTGGCAATGAACAACCGCTCATCCAGCCGATGGTTGGCGGCAGCAGCACGCGGACGAACGTGCTGGAGAATTTTTTCATCCTGAGCCGCGGCAACGCCAACGGCGTCGCGACCTGGTATGCCACCGGTTATGCGGTGGCGACCAATGCGCCGTCCGGGTCGCTGTATTCGCTCTATCGTTTTGCGACCAACCATGCCGTTGCATCCATGAATCCCGCGTTCATTTTCACGAACGAGTTTCGCAATTTTCTGAACAATGCCGGCGGCGGCAGCCACCTGATGGACGGCGTGGTGTCCCTGACCGTGCGCGCCTACGATGTGAACGGCGGGCGGATGACCAACACCATCACCTATTCCGGCAGTCAATCCGGCGGGCGATACGTCACCAACAAAAACGTCCTTTATTTTCCGCAGGCATCCGGCCAGGCCGGGTTTACCATGTTCAGCAACACGCTGCCAGCCTCCGTTGAGGTTGAGATGGGCGTGCTTGAAGACCGCGCGCTCCAGCGCGCCGAGTCCATTCCAAACGCGGTCGATACAATCCAATTATCTGGCCGGGGTCGCCGGTAATGTCCATGTGTTTCGCCAGCGCGTTTCGATACCCAACGTTGATCCCTCGGCCTATCAATGAAACTTCCATTTACGATTTACGATTTACGATTTACGATTTGGGAAAAATCGGGCGGGCAGGTCAGTCCACCGGCAACTGGCGGCGCGCACGGAGTGACGCGCCCTACCGCGTTAAATCGTCAATCGTCAATCGTCAATCATAAATCCCAAAGCGGCGTCGCGCTGGTCATCACGCTCATTTTGCTTTCCGTGACGCTGGTGATGGCGCTGGCGTTTCTGGCCATCAGCGGGCGCGAGCGCGGCTCGGTCACGACGCAGACGGACACGGCCACCACGCGGCTGGCCGCCGATGCCGGGCTGGCCGCCGCCGAGGCGCAAATCGCCGCCAACATCCTCTCCACCACCAATCCCTACAGCTTTGGCCTGCTCGTCTCCACGAATTATGTTGTGCCGCCTGTCATCCCGGCCAACCCACTGGCTGATCTCACCAACATGCAATACAGCCCGCGCGCGCCGGTCTGGTTGAGCAACCTGGTGACGCAACTGCCGGAAAACCGCTTCTACCTCGACCTGAACCGCAACGGCAAGGACGACCCGAACGGCTGGGTGGCGAATGTGGACAACAACGGCCGTACAAATCGGCACCTACAGTTTTCAGGTCGGCGACCCGGAATGGATTGGGGTGCTGGAGCGGCCCGACCTGCCGTATGGGCCGAACAATCCGTTCATCGCGCGTTATGCCTTCATCGCCGTGCCCGTCGGCAACTCGCTCGACTTGAATGCGATTCATAACCAAGCACATATGCCACTGACGCCGCCTACACCCCCACTGAATTGGGTCGTGAATCCTCCGGTTAATCAAGCCAACAACCTTGACAGTTACGTGCGGAATGAAGGAGTAGGTTCGTGGGAAATCAATCTAGCCGCATTTTTGGCGGATTTGAATACGAATCAGTGGGACGGCGCGAGTCCATATTCTTATCCATATCCAAAAGCATTTACATGTCCGGCAATGGACGATGCCCGGGCGCTTTTGGCCTATCGCTATACAAATGACTTCAGCAGCTTGGCCACAGTGAATAATCTGTTCAGTGCGGCCGGAGTTGCTGCATTTACTTCGGACAACATTGACGGTTACACCTACGGCCAACCATTGATGACAGGCTTTCAATTGCCCGGGGAACAGGATTTTAATTTAAGAAATATTCCTTGGGCAGGCGCGGACAACACGAACCACTTCTTTGCTCCGGAGGAACTATTTGACAAAAACAAAACCACGCTTGGCATGTCGGCAGTGCAGACCGCGGCAAACGGAGATTTCACAGACCGGTTGCTCAATGCCGGCACCAATAATTCCACCTACGACCGGTACACATTTTACCGGATGCTTTCGCAACTGGGCACGGACACTGCGCCGGAGTCCGGCAAGATGAATCTCAACTACGACAATCTCGTTCAAGCCAACTTCTTTTCGGGGGCCGTCAGCGAGACGAATTTCATCCCTTGGACGCCACTGGCATTTTTCACCAACGCCGCCGACCGGATGCTGCGCGCCTACACCGCGCAATGGTTTCAGGGAAATTCGTCCGCCTATTACACAAATATCATTAGTGGCGTCACCTACTGGATATATCTGGCCCCGTCCAATTATCTGGCGACCTACTACGGCATCACCAATAATTATTCTCATCTTGATCCATCCGGAAACTACACCATCATCGACGACCCCAGCGGTCTCGGCCTGACGAATGTGCCGTTTTTTGGAATGACCAATCAGATTCCCGCCTTTGGTGTGACGTCCATCCCTGTCTTGGTGAGCAACCAGTTTGTCTATACGCCCGCCGTCCAGCGCGTGCTGCAACTGGCGGCGAACATTTACGACGCGACGACCAACAACCTCGGGATCAACGGCAATAAATACGATTATCCCTCCGTCTTCCGGCCTCTCTTTTCACGAGATGCGAACAGCCTTGGTGTGGCTGGCATGGGGACCAACATTTTCATCACCGGCTACACCAATATCAATGTGGCGCCGGGCGGGGTCACGGTTGACCCGCAATTCTACCTGCCGATAGATCTTTCTTTTCTGCAGCAGACACAAGGGCAAGTCCTCAACCTAGCCACCAACGTCTATGGCGTGCCGTGGATTGTCGGCGCGAAGAAGGGTCTTCCAAACTTTAACGAACTGGCGATGGATACCGCCTTCCAGATTACGCGCAAGGTGGAGGTCACCCGCCCGAGCACCAACTCGCTGGCGAACAAGTATTCGTATCACCAGATGTTCATCCTCAGCATCACCAACCAGGTGGGCGTGGAGTGCTGGAATTCATATGCCAACGCCTACACCAACGGGGTGATGATTTATGCATATGATAATTTGGAAAACATCGCCCTGACGAACGATGAGGGTTTCAGCACCAATTTGAGCATTCCCCTTGCGACCATCTATCCTGTCGCCACCTGGCCGGGATACACATTCCAAATCCCGCTGAACGCGGCCGTCATGACGATATCGAACTCGATTTATCGCTTCAATCAGGGAGGCACGCCTTATTTGACGCCCGATCTGGGCGAAACCTACGAGACCAATGTCACCGGCTATCCGCAACCGCATTGGGGGTTGACGGTCACCAACGATCTGCGAGTGTTCATGGTGGATACAACAGTCGTCCCGAACCGGATCATTGATTACGTCGAATTGAGCGGGCCGAAAAGCAGCCGGGATTTGACCTCGGAAATTATCACCAGCTATGACAAGAACCCAGATGGGAGTACCGGCACAGACGGGAATGATTTATGGGACATGATTTTTCAAAATGGAGTGCCGGCCAGTCTTGCCCATCAGCTTGGCGTGTCATGGGGGAAATACAGTCCCGACGTTGCCAATGGTGGCCCCTGGCCATTGAGTACCCCTCCGGATCTCGCCCAGCAGCAGGATGACGAAGTAGATGGCTTCCTTGCTTTCTTCCATCAAGGTCCAATATACAACAACATCGGCTCGCAGCAGGCCATCGCCGCGGCAGACATGACCAATGCAATGCAGGCGCCCTACACGCCCACGGCGACCGTCGTTCAGCATGTCAGTTGGCAGGCGAACGATCCGCTGGTTCATTATCTGGCCACTGATTTGAACTGGGCCAACGCCATCAAATATGATGCGACTCCTATCAATCTAACCAGTGAAAATCTTGGCATTGTGAACACGCGCTACGCGCCCTGGGGCATTCTCATGTCGGCTGGAACGGATCAAGTGGATCAGAACATGGAAAATCTCGCCTACAAGGATCCCCTGGTAAGTTCGTCGGACTATTGGGATTTCCCGACCAACAAATTGCCGACTGTCGGCTGGCTGGGCCGCGTCCATCGCGGCACGCCGTGGCAGACGGTTTATCTCAAATCCACGAACATTTTGGATTAGCGGTCTATGCCCGTACAACGGCGCTCGGTCACCTGGCGGGATTTGACCGGGCAACCAAAATACATTTGACGCCGCCAACGCCGCGCCGGTGCAGGACCGGCTGCTGTTCGATTTGTTCACCACCGCGTTCAACGACAACGCCACGCGCGGGACGCTCCCGGTCAATCAATCCGCCGACCAATATGATCCCGTTGCCAATCCCACCGCCGGGCTGGCGGCATGGTCGGCGTTGTTCAGCGGCATCGTTGTGCCGCCAAACCAACGCCACCAATCCCTACACCATCATCAATCCCGGCCGGACCGGCGCGGCATTGAACTCCGCCGTTGGGAATATTGGTGACGAACATCAATTACACGCGCAATAATTTCACAAACACCGACGGCCTGGTGGGCGTGTTTGAACACAAGGGCGACATCCTGTCCGTGCCCGCAACTGTCGGACCAATCGCCGTTCCTCGATCCGCGCGCAAACCCACCTATCAACAGCGACGAGATGTATGAATGGCTGCCGCAGCAGGTGATGTCGCTGGTGCGCGTCGGCACGCCGCGCTATGTCATTTACAGCTATGGCCAGGCGCTCAAGCCCGCGCCGAACGGCATTTATCTGGGCGCCGGGCCATTCTTCGGCATGGTCACCAATTATCAGGTCATGTCGGAAACCGCCACGCGCGCGGTGGTGCGCCTGGACACGGTGCGGACCAACGCCAACGGCGTCATCATCGTGACGCCGCCGCGCGCGGTCATTGAGAGCATTCAACATTTTGCCGCCGGACTGATTTGATGGAAGCGAAGGTGGAAGATGGAAGATAGAAGATGGAAGATGGAAGATGGAAGATGGAAGATGGAAGATGGTAGATGGTAGATGGTTGAGAGTTGAGGGTTGAGGGTTGAGGCAATTTTGCCATGCTCAATCCTCCATCATCCACCATCGCTTAAATGAGCGTGGTGTGAGATATTGATTGACCGATTATATGCGAATGCGTCGTTTAGTTTGGGTAGCGCTGAGCCTGCTGTGCGTGGCTGGCGCGTGGCTTTTCTGGCGCCTGGAAAACAGACCCGCGCAAAGGGGCGCGGCCCCGGCGGTATTCACCACGATCCATTCCAGTTCGACGGCGCCGAACCTTCTGGCTGGTACTCTGGCCGCCACAAATGTAAATCAAGCCGGTGCGGTGAAAACGAACCGCTACGCCTATCGCCTTTCCAACACGGCCAAGCCCCTCGGTGAGCTGGTCAATGACCGCCACGCGATTTTGCTGGAGAACGCATTGATTGACACGCGCAACCCGCTGAATCTTTCCATCCCGAAACAGTTGCAGACGCAGGGCGACCCGGGCGCCTACATCGTCCAGGCGCGCGGGCCGATCAACGCGGCGTTTCGCGCGCTGCTGGCGTCGGCGGGCGCGGAAATCGTCTCCTACATCCCCAACGACGCTTATCTGGTGCGCGCCAGCGCCGCCGTTGCCGGCGGCTTGACGGCCAACCCGCTGACGCAGTCGGTGATCCCCTACGAGCCGTATTACAAAATTTCGGCGTCAATGCCGATGACGGCTGGCCAAAGGGAGGCATCTTCCACGCCGAGGAACCCCCGTCGGCCGGCAGGTCCTTCCCTGTTGACGCTGGCATTGAAGCAGGCGCCGTTGCCGGAGGGCACCTATTTGACGCTCGGTTTGTTCAGCGACGGTGCGGCGGCGACGGAGGCACAGATTGAAAAGCTCGGCGGCCAGATTGTCGCGCGGGACCGGTCGCCGTTTGGCCCGGTGGTGCGCGTGCAGCCGCCGGCGGATTGGGTTGCGCTGGCGACGCTGCCCGGCGTGCAAATCGTGGAACCGTATCGCCCGCGCGTCCATGCGAACGACTTGAGCCGCGCCAAGGTCGGCGTGGCGGCGGACACGCAGGTGGCGACGAATTATCTGGGGTTGACCGGCGCGGGCGTCATGGTGGAGGTGAACGATTCGGGCATTGACGCTACGCATCCGGATTTCATGACCGCCGGCGGCGCTCCCCTTCGTGTAATAGGCTATTCGCCTTTGAGCCTGGTGGACACCAACGGCCATGGCACGCACGTGGCGGGCATCATCGCGGGCGACGGCACGGAATCCATGACGGTGTCGAACGCGCAGGGTTCGATCATCGGAACCAACGGCGTTGCGGTGGCCGGTCAATTTCGCGGCATGGCACCGCAGGCAACGCTGTTTTCGGTTTCGGCGTTTGGCAATGGCTTCGGCAGGCTTGTTTCCGACCAGTCACTTCAGGAAATTCCGGCACTGACCAACGCACTCATCTCCAACAACAGTTGGAATTATGACGGCGACAATGCCTACGATCTGGCGGCGGCGAGTTACGATGCGGCGACGCGCGACGCACTGGCAGGCCTGCCCGGCTCGCAACCGGTCTTGTTCGTGTTTTCAGCAGGCAATGACGGCGGTGGCGATGATTCCAGCGATCCCGGAGACGGGACGGCGGACACAATTTTGTCGCCCGCCACGGCCAAGGACGTGATTACGGTGGGAGCCATCCAGGAACATCGCAACATCACCAACATGGTGACGACGATCACGGTCAACCCCGATGGCACGACCACAACCAACTTGGGCGAACCGTGGCAGCCGGAGACCTCCACCAGTTATCGCGTGGCCGGTTTTTCCGCCCGCGGCAACGTGGGAATCGAGACCGAAGGCCAGTTCGGCCGTTTCAAGCCGGATGTGGTCGCACCGGGGACGTTTGTGATTTCCACCCGTTCCAGCCAATGGGATATTACGGACTATTTTTTAATAAATCCGACCAATTACGATTTTGAAACATTTTCAAATATCATTGCCCAACCGGACTCGCTATGGGCCAGCATTTTCCCCACCATCCCCAACAATACGGTGGGGGTTTCCATCGAGGTGGATCCAAATCCGGATTCGCCGTCACCGTTTCCCACTTTGCCGATATTTGTCGGGCTATACACATCGCCCAACGTCTATGATTTTACCGCCGCAAACAATCCGTTCGTGGTTCCCGGTGACGCGAACGCTGCTTCCGCCGGTTTTACCATCCAGCAAATCCTGAACACGGAAGGTTTCTGGGGTTTCAACTACGGCGTCAGCAACAGCACCACCGAACCCATCAGTTTTAACGTGACCACTGATGTCATAACGACCAACAACCCTGGGGATTATTATCTGGTATTGAGCAATCTGGATCAGAGTATTGGCAAACCCAATCCGAACAGCACCGGTCCGGGACCTTATTACCGCTACGAAACCGGCACGAGCATGTCGGCGGCTGACGTATCGGGTGTGCTGGCGTTGATGCAGCAGTTTTTCACGAACACGCTGCAAACCACGCCCAGCCCGGCGCTGATGAAGGCGGCGCTCATCAACGGCGCGAGGGTGAGCAACGCGCAGGTTTATAATTTAGAGGTTACCAATACGATAAACCACGAGGGGTGGGGGCTGGTCAACCTGACGAATTCGCTGCCGGGGGTAATCGCCAATCAATTCAACACGCCCTGCGATGATTTCTTCGTGGACCAAAGCCCCACGAACGCGCTGGCGACGGGCGACAGCCACACCTATACCGTGGCCGTAAATGTAAGCACCAATTCCGACGCGCAAAATCTGCCCTTGAGGGTGACACTCGCCTGGACGGATCCGCCCGGCGACCCCGCCGCCGCCATCAAGCTCGTCAACGGCCTTGAATTGGTGGTGACGAATTCTGACGATCCAACCAACCCGCTCGTTTATTACGGCAACGACATCGGGTCGGGGCAAACCTACAACACGCCGGAAAACCCAACGAACGCGGTCAGTGTGGACGCCATCAACAATGTGCAGAACGTCTTCATTTACCCGCAGCCGGGCACGAATTATACCATCACGGTCATCGGCCGGGAGGTCAACGCGAACGCCGTCACCGAGCAGACGAACAATGTGGTGCAGGACTACGCGCTGGTGGTTTCCTGCGGCGAAGGCGAGGTGACGAACGCGTTCACTGTAACGGACGGCGGAATTCTTTCCAACCCGACCACCAGCCAGGACATCACCTTTGTGATAACCACCAATCAGCCGTTGTTGAATCAATTTGCCGGCGCGAACACACCATTGCTCGGCACGAATACGGTCCAATACGGTTCGACAAATGCATTGGTCACGGTGGGCATGACGAATCAATGGCATTTTTATGTGGTCACCAACAATGCAGTGGACAGCAGCGGAAACACCAGTGATGTCACCAATGCGGTATTCATCACGTTCGACGCGAACACCCTTTCCATTCCACGCGAGGGCGTGTTTGCCAACTCGGACGCGAACTCCACCCGACCGCAGGCGGACATTGACCTTTATGCAACCACCGATCCGGGCTTGACCAATCTCGATCCGGTCGTGCTTTCCAACTGTGTCAACGGCACGCAAGTGGGGTTAACAGTGGCCGGCATATTCAACGGCGCATCCCTGACCCGCGGCGGAACGGAATTTGTTGCGGACACAAATTCCGAGCCGGGCGAAGTTTATTATGTCGGGGTAAAATCCGAGGACCAGATGGCGGCGGAATACGACTTCATTCCCATTTTCACCAGCATTCCATTAGACCAGATGAATGCCAACGGCGACCAGGTTGTCAATGGCTTGAACGAGCCGGTGGCCATTCCCGATGGCAGCCCGGCGCATCCGGGTGCGGGACTGGTTTTTGGTGTTGCCATTTATCCGATCCAGGTTGAACGGGTCATTGTCACCAACCAGGTCTGGCACCAGAATTATGGCGATCTCATCGGCACGCTGACGCTCAATGGCGCTCTTCCCGATGTGCTGAACAATCACGATTCCATTGGCAACACCATCGGCCGGCCGCCAATGATTTATGACGACAGCGGGCAGGGCGACATTCCTGGCTCGCGCCCATCGGACGGACCAGGCAGTTTGAAAAGTTACACCGGCCAGGACGGGTTTGGGGTGTGGATGCTGGCGGAAGTGGATGATTCACCGACGCAGATCGGCACCAATGAGAGTCTCACGCTTTTGATCCAGCCGCACAGGCCATTGACCGGCGGCACGACGAACACCGTTCCGCCGCACAGCTGGTTCTATGATTACGTTGACGTGCCGCCGGGCTACACCAATTTGAGCGTGTACGGGACGAACCTGCCGCCGGTTTCCAATCCGGCGCTGCAACTGTATCTGAACGTCACCAACCCACCGACCTTTTCAGATTATCTTTTTGAAGCGGACCTGACGAACAGTCCGCCGGGCCAGCCGCCCTATCCGGCCGGACTTAATCCCGGGAATTCCATTTCCTACGGTCCGCCGCTGCAGCCCGCGCGTTATTGGGTGGGTGTCTATAATCCCGACACCGTGGCGCATTCCGTATATTTGCTGGCGACCCTTGGCGGCTCACTGGCACCCGTGCCGCCCTCGAATTTTTCCACCAACGGCCCGGCGTTGCTCAATGACGCGGTGACGACTAATTCGATTTTCATTTCCAACACGCAGCTGATTGCGTCGGTGAATGTGGGGATCGTCGTTGCTCATCCGCGCATCTCGGATTTGACCTTCACGCTGGTCAGTCCGACCGGCCAGAGCGTTTTGCTGATGGAGAACCGGGGCGGCGACACCACCAACGGCGCCGGCAACATTTATACCTATACCAATGTCCTGAACAGCACGGCCACCGGCGGGGCGGCGGCCAGCACGAATTATCTGGCGGTCTCGCCGCTCGGCGGCGCAGTGCCGATCACGTTCAATTTTTACACGGTGCCGGATGAGATGACGGTATATGAAGGCACCAGTATCAGCCCGGCCAATTTGATTTTGGACACGGGATTTATCAGCAATCCTCCCGGCGGCACCGGCGCGCAAAACACGCTGCCGCTAACTACGAATGCCGTTGTCCAGCCGGGCTTTACCAACATCATCATCATCATGAACCAGTTTGGCAATCCGTATGCCACGGGCGGAGGCGATGCGTGGATTTACACCGCCGGCTCGGCGTTCACCAATTACCAGTATCTGATGTTCACGGAGGACACCAACCTGACCACGCTGCCGATCAAGTATGCGGTGCCGCCGTACAGCTTCACGGAAACGGCGACCAACTACACGCTGTCTGATTTTGAGCTGGCGACCAACGGGAATTATCTGGCGCCGACCAACATTTATGACGCGTTTGGCGGCTGGACGATGCCCACCAACCGGCCAGCGGGCACCAATCTGGTGATGTGGACCAACAATCTGGTCAGCGTCGTCACGGACCCATCCGATTCCCTGGGCGATCATGCCGGCAGCAATTTTCTGGCGCTGGCCGGCGGCACAATCATCCGCTCAATTCCGACGGTTCCCGGCCGGCAATACAACGTCACATTCTGGTATCGCGGCCCCGGCATTGCGGGCTGGTGGCGCGGCGAGGGCAACGCCAGCGACAGTTCGCAGGCGGAAGGCGGCAACAACGGTTCATTGATCGGAAGATTTAATTTCCCGGCGGGTGAAGTCGGGCAGGCCTTTGAATTTGAAGATGCCGGGCAGGCAATGGAATTTGCGGGCACCAACACGTATGTGCAAATCCGGCAGTCGCCGTCGCTGGACGCCGGCGCCGGCGGCGGGTTCACGGTTGAGGGCTGGATCAACCCGACCAACGTGACGCAGCAGATGCCGCTGGTGGAGTGGCTTGCAAAGGTGCCGGTGTTCACGAATTCCGCCGACACGAATTTCAGCATCATTGCCGGTCCGTTTTTGAATCCGGCCACCGACCATTATTATTACCTGCTTGCCGCGACGAACTGGACGACCTCGGAAACCTGGGCGACCAATCTCGGCGGGCATCTGGTCACGCTTGACACGGCAAACGAGCAGAACTGGGTCTATGACGCGTTCGCCAATTATGGCGGCACGAACCGGAATTTGTGGATCGGGCTGACGAACAGCTATAACGGGACGACGTTCACGTTCGGATATTCCAGCGGGCTGACGAACGTTGTCTATACCAATTGGGCAAACAGCCAGCCTGACAACACCTGTGGCACCGCGAATTACACCTTCATGTTTGCCAACACCAACACACCCGGCCTTTGGACGCTGGCCGACAACAATGGATTCACCTGCGCCAGCCCGGCGGCAACCAACCAGGTCTTCGGCGTGGTCGAGGTGACCAACCTCCAGCCCAACGGCGTGCAGTTCTGGATTTCGGTCACGAACACGCCGGGCACGACAAACGCGGCGTTTGTCAGCAGCAACGGCTGCCTCTACGCGAATCTGGTGGACACCACCAACGGCTCCCACGAAATCTATTCCGCGCCGGGATTGATCCAGTCCAACATTTATCAGCACGTCGCGCTCACCTACAACACGAATTCGGGGCTGGCCACGCTTTATTACAACGGAACCAACGTGGCCACGACCAACCTGGGGGTGTTTTTTCCTAAGACGGGCGGTGACGTTTTGCTGGGCAAGGACATGGGCCTGCTGACCAACGGCTATTACGGCGGGGAAATGGACGAGATGAGCATTTACAGCCGCGCCCTGTCCGGGGCGGAGATCGCCGCCATCTACCAGGTCTCTGCGTTCGCCACGAACGGGCTTACCGGCAAGTTTGACCCGTCGGTCACACCCGCCTATGGACTGGCCGAGGCTCAGGTCGCCTTTGGCACAACCACCAACATCCTCCTTGGCGTGGACAATCAATGGGAGTTGAACAGCTTCACCTTCACGGCCACGTCCAATGCGATGCCCCTGCAAATCACCGGGCTGGAGCCGGGCATTTTGCTGGATGACTTCACGGTTTCCGAGACGCCGCTGACCAATCTTTATTATCTGCCGGAACAATCGCTGGACGAGCTTGCCGGCACCCCCGCCAACGGAACCGGCAATAGCGGCGACACGGGCACATGGACGCTGCAAATCTGGGACAATCGCGCTAACGCGGCCGTGAGCGCCGCCGACGCGCAACTGCTCAGCTGGGAGCTTCAATTCGTCCTGCAAACCAACGCGCTTGACGAGGCGCTCCCGATGGCTCCGCAGGGCCCGACCACAATCACCGTGCCGCCGGGACAGATTGTCTATCTGTCGGTTGACGTGCCGTCGTGGGCGTTTTTTGCAACGAACGTTCTCGATTCAGCGACCGGCCCGGTGGATTTGCTTTTCAATCCGACCAATTTGCCAACCGGCGCGAATCCGGGCGATCTGACGCTGTTGACGGCTTCAACCGGCGGCATCGGCATGCCTCCTCTGGCAGTCAACTCACCGTTCCCATTGACGGCGGCCAATCAAGCTGGAACGTCTTATTATCTTGGCGTGAGAAACAACGGCGCGCACGCAGTCACGGCGGTGGTCGAGGCGGATTTTGACATCACGACGCTGAGCAACGGCGTTCCGTATAGCGACACGCTGAATACGACGAATCATTCGGAGCGCTATTTCGCCTACGAGGTTTCGACCAATGCGATTGAGGCGACGTTCCAGCTCCTGGATTTGAACGGCAATGCCGATCTGGTCGCCAGCAAAGGACCGCGGCTGCCCACGCTGACCAGCTCCGATTACGGGAGTTTCAACGAGGCCGGCGCGGATCAAAACATCTACGTGTTCACGAATTCGCAGCCGGTGCCGCTGTCGCCCGGCCTATGGTATCTCGGCGTGTTCAACCGCGATGCCAGCCCGGTAAATTACAACATTCTGGCGAAGGAATTGGACACGACGAACGGGACGCCCGGATATACGATCATCAATCTGACCAACCGCGTGCCGTTCGATTTCACCGCCGGCCCGGGCGCGGCGCTGACGAATTTCTTCCTGTTCAACGTGACGGACACGTCATTCCTTGTGACCAACGCGGTGAACGCCGTGATCACCAACACGCTCGGGTCCATTCATTTCGAGCTCTACAACTTGAGCGGCAACGGCGACCTGACAGTGCAAACCGATGCGCCGCCGTTCGCACCGCCGTTTTTAGAGAGCAGCCAGCAGCCCGGAACCGCCCCGGAATTGATCACCATCCGCACCAACGGCGTGTTCACCAATCTTGTCGGACAATGGTATCTGGGCGTGCCCAATAACGAAACGAACCTGATCACATATACGATTGTCGCGGTGATGGACACGAACCTGGTCTTCCCGGCCTTTCCGGGCGCGGAAGGCGCGGAAGGCGCGGGGGCCGACGCAATCGGCGGGCGCTTCGGCGACGTCTATCACGTCACCACCAACAGCGATTCCGGTCCGGGCACCTTGCGCGACGCCGTCAGTGTCCAGAATCGCACCGTTGTTTTTGACGTGTCCGGCACGATTTATTTGCTGTCGCCGCTGGTCATCACCAATTCATTTTTAACGATCGCCGGCCAGACCGCGCCGGGTGGCGGCATTACGGTGGCGGGCAACATAACGACGGTGCAATCCGCGCATGACGTGGTCATTCGCGACATGCGGTTCCGACCGGGCGTCGCAGGAGGAATTGCCCTAACGAACAGTTTTGAAGGGACCAATGCGGCGGATTATACCAGCGGTCAGATGGTCGCAAATTCGGGTTGGAGGGTGATGACAAATCAGGTCAGCCTTGTGACCGACGCGATCAATGCCTATGGCGGCGAAAGCAATTTCCTGGCGCTGGCCAATGGCACGATTTCCAACACGCTGCCGACCGTGGCGGGAACCGGCTACACCCTCACCTTTGCTTATCGCGGGCCGGGAATTGCCGGTTGGTGGCGCGGGGAGAACACCACGAAAGACAGCATCAACGGAAACAATGCGACCACCGCCACGAGCATCTTATACCCAGCAGGCGAAGTTGGCCGGGCCTTTCTGTTTAACGGCACCAGCAGCTTGATCACCATCCCGGCGAGCACAAGCCTGGCGGTTTCAAATGTGACCATGGAAGCCTGGATTTTCCCGACGGACCTCAGTTCGATGCAGCCGATTTTTGATTATGGCGGGGCGGGACAATCCGCCAATATTCATCTCTGGATCAACACGACTGGTGGAAGTTCGTTAAATCCCGGCGGGCTCCATTCACTACTCCGCAACGTTGTCGAGGTTGACGACGCCAACCCTGTTGTTCAGGTGAACCAATGGAATCATATCGCGTTTACCGCCAACTTCGTGTCGGCTTCAGGCGGCAACGCAACGTTCACCGGCACGCTGTATTGCAATGGAGTTCCGGTGATGACAAGCACGGGGTCGGGTCCCCTGCTTTCTTCCTACGAACCGGTGAATTTGGGGTATAGGGATTCAGCCAGCACGGAACAATTTGCCACTAGAGGCCTTCACTTTAAGGGCGACATGGATGAGGCCAGCATTTATAACCGTGCCCTTTCCGACAGTGAAATCAAGGCCATTTACAATTTGGGCACCAATCATACTGGCAAGTTCGATACTAACAGTTTCAGTATTTCGCCGGCCCAAAGTCTTGCCGAAGCCCAAGTCAGCCTGAACGGGCAAACGCAAGGCACCCTTTACGGCAACAACACGAACTGGCAGGTAGAGACCCTCACGTTCGTTGCCACTCAAAACGGAACGCCGGTGCAAATCTCCGGCATCGAGCCGGGCATGTTGCTGGACTCTTCCTCCTTGGCGGCGATTATAAATCCGGATGATGCATTACGGCTGACGAACGTGTCGGATGTCATTGCCGACCATGTCTCCACGTCATGGAGCACAAACAATCTGATGTCCGTGCTGGATTCGACGAACGTCACCGTGCAGTGGTCCGTGATGGCTGACAGCCTTACCAACAATCTGCGCGGTTACGGCTC
Organism: uncultured Verrucomicrobiae bacterium; assembly: GCA_963827815.1. Lineage (GTDB taxonomy): Bacteria > Verrucomicrobiota > Verrucomicrobiia > Limisphaerales > UBA11358 > UBA11358. Next base: position 70,013 of record CAWHCL010000015.1, read on the forward strand.
GCGGCTGCGTTACGGCAATGGCGCCTTGACTTTTGACCACAATCTTTACGCCGACAATCACGCCGCCAGCCCGCGCCTCGGCGACAATCTCAAACTGGATTTCGTCAACAATGTCATTTACAACTGGGGTGTCAGCACCGGCTTTTCCACGAACGATATTGCGGACAATCCGTCCGGTTTCACCAATGAACTCAACTACGTCTGCAATTATCTCATCGCCGGCTCGAATTCGGTAATGACGAACATCGCGTTCTGGAGCGGCACGACGAACACGTGGATTTTCCAGACGAACAATTTCATAGACAGCAACACGAACGGAATTCTCGACGGTACCGACACCGGCTGGAATATGTTTACGAATTATTACACGCCATTTGAAGTGCCGTTCCCGCCGCTGGCGGTGTCCATTGACGAGGCGTACCTGGCGTATGAGCGCGTGCTGGATTTTGCCGGCGTGGCGATGGACAAGCGCGATGCGGCAGACACGAACATTGTTTTGAAGGTCCGCACACAAACGGGCGCGCTCATCTCCTCGGCCGGGACGCTGCCGCCCTTGAATTCAACGCTGCCCTATCTGGACACCGACCAGGACGGCATCCCGGATTTCTGGGAAATCACCTTTGGCACCGATCCATACGCGCCCAACAACGACGTGGCCGCCAGCGACGGCAGCGGCTACACCGACCTCGAAGAATACAACAACTGGCTGGCCGGCCCGCACGCGCTCACCGTCACCAACACGCCCGTCGGCGTGGATTTGATGCAGCTTTTCGGCAAGACGGGCAACTTGAGCTTCTCCGCAACCAACGCCGTCCAAGGCTTCGTATATCTGACCAATGTCCTGGGTTCGGTGACAAATACCAGCGCCTTCAGCAACAGCATCGCCATCTTCACGCCGACAAACAACGCGGGGGCGGCGACCAATTACAGCGGCTTCGCGTCGTTTGATGTTTATGTCACAAACAACGACACCATCGCCTACTTCGGTCCGGTGACCGTCAGCATCGTGGTCAGCAAAGTTCCGGTTCTCCTCAACTCCAACATGCCTCCGGTGATCACCCCGCTGATCAGCGGCCTGCTCGATCCGACCAACTACGGCGGTTCGGATTTCTATAAATTCACCGTTACTACCAATTCCGCCGGGGGCAATGCAGTCGGCGTCCTGTTCACCGTGACGGATGCATCCGGTCCGGTTGACCTGCTCGCCAACTACGGCCTGCCGTTGCCGTCGCTATCCAGCTACGATTACATCAGCACCAATTCATGGACGACCAGCGAGAACATCCTGGTGACGCCAAACTCCACGCCAGTGGCGCTGACCAACGGTGACTGGTATCTGGCGGTCGTCAATGTTTCCGGCTCGAATGTCACCTATTCCATCGAGGCCACCGAATTGTTCACTGTCGTGCCGCCGGTGTTTTCTTCGCCGACGAACGGCAATGTCTTCACCAACATTGAGACAACACCGTTCACCGTTACCTGTGTGGCCACGGATTCGAACACGCCGCCGCTGCCATTGACATTTGCGCTGGTGAACCAGCCAGCCAACATAAGCGGGGCGACCAATGTCATGACCATTAATCCGGCCACAGGAGTGATCAACTGGACGCCCAACGAGGCGCAGGGACCGTCCACCAACTTGATTTCGGTCAGCGTGGCGAACGGAGTTTTTAGCGTCACGAACAGTTTCACAATCATCGTGGAAGAATCCAACCTGCCGCCGGTGTTGCCGTCCATCCCGAACCAAGTCGTCATCGTGCCCGGCTCGCTGGTCGTGACCAACACGGCGACGGACCCGGACATTCCGGCCAATCCCTTGACTTACACGCTGCTCACCGCGCCGACCAGCAACGCGCTGATTGACACGAACGGCATCATCACCTGGATGCCCACGCTGGCGCAGGCCGGAACCAATTACCTGTTCACCACCATCGTCACGGACACCAATCCGTGGGCGGTCAACGCCACGTCGTTGAGCGCCACGAACAGTTTTTACGTCACTTTGGCGACCAGCACCACCGGGGGTTCTCCACAGACAAACACCGTTCCGGGCGGCGGCATCAACTGGCTGGCGGTCAGCGTGCCGACCAATGCCATTGCCGCCACGAACATCCTGCTTTACGCGACGAATCTGCCGGTGAACGTCTGGTTCAGCACGAACGTGCCGCCAAGCATCACCAACGCCAACGATGTTGACCTGATGCCGAATACGACCAACGGCACGAGCGTGCTGACCACCCATTCCGCGCCAACGAACATCGTGCCCGGCGGCGTTTATTTCCTCGGCGTGCAAAACACCAACATAGTCGCCGTCGCCTACAGCCTCGAAGTGAATTTCCTGCTGGCGGCTCCGACCAGCGTGATGACGAACACCACTTCCATTTCGAGCATTGTCCAGACGAACATCGGCGGGAAGAACGGCTTCCTGCTGACGTGGTTCGCGCCGAGCAATGACTTGTTCCAGGTGCAATGGACAGCCAGCCTCGCGCCCGCAAGCTGGAGCGCCTTCACCAACATCGTCAGCTACAACGCCGGCGCCTTCACCAGCCCGACGAACACGCAGTTCAATTTCTTCGACGACGGATCGCAAACCGGCGGCTTCGGCCCGCAGCGCTTCTACCGCCTGACTCTCCTGCAGGCGACCAACACCCTGATATTACCGTCGCAGAGCAATCTTGTCGCCACCGCCTCGGCCACCATCATCGTGACCAACACGGCGACGGATTCCAGCGCCGGCGCGGTCTTGACCTACAGCCTGGTCAACCCTCCGGCCAACGCTTCGATCAGCACCAATGGCATCATTACCTGGACGAACGCAATACCGTCCGGCAGCGCCACCCGGTTCACGACGCTTGTGACCGACAACGGCGTGCCGCCGTCGCGCGCAACCAACACGTTCACCGTCTTCGTCACGCCGTTCCCATCCATCACGCAAGTCACGGTGACCGCCACAAACGCGGTTTTGCAATGGTCCGCGCCGACCAATGACCAGTTCCAGGTGCAGTGGGCGACCAACCTTGCGCCGGTCATCAACTGGTTCACGTACCCGGCCATTCTCACCTCGATCAATGGCACATTCACCTTTACGGACACGAACGCGCCGCTGGTCTTGAAGTTTTACCGCCTGCTGTTGCTGCCGTAGCCGGGCGGAGGAATCAGCGAACATTTTAACTCCACGCCCCCGACTTGCTTCCATGGCTCCCGCAAATGACGCCGTGACACTTGGATGGAAACCATCCCGATTTGATTTATCTTTCGCGCGATCCATTCAGTCGCCGATGCTGGAAATTCATTGGTAAATGGCACCCGGAAAGCTATGCTGTGAAAGAACGCGATTTTATGAAGAGCGGAGCAACCCTCACATTGGAATTGTTAAGGCAGAAAACAGATCCGGCGGAAATGGCCGTCAAGCTGGCTTTGCGCAAGGCGTTGTCGGGATGCAAGAGCGTGCTGGACGTGGGATGCGGGGCTTCTCCCACAATGCGCCAGATTGGAGTTTCCCATCCGGTGGGAGTCGAAGGATATAAACCGTCCATTGACCAGGCCAGGAAGCTGAATACACATGACGAAATCATTGAAGCTGACGTACGGGAACTCGGCCGGCATTTTCAACCCGGGGAATTCGACGCGTGCATAGCCCTGGATGTCATCGAGCATCTGGCCAAACCGGATGGCATCAAACTGATGCAGGACATGGAAAGGGTTGCATCGAAAAAGGTCATTTTCTTCACCCCCTGCGGTTTTTTGCCGCAGCGGCACGCATCCAATGATGATTTGCAGGAACATCTTTCCGGATGGGAGCCGGCGGAAATGAGAAAGTATGGATACGATGTCACCGGCCTGCTGGGGCCGAAAAAGCTGCGAGGCGAGTATCATGCCATCAAAGGCCGACCGCGCATATTTTGGGCCATCATTTCGTTGTCCGGGCATTTTTTGTGGACGCGCAATCATCCCGAAAGTGCCGCAGCGATATTGTGTGTGAAGGATTTGACCCGCCCCTAAATTTCACACCGGATTTTTGATTGTCTCATTTGCGTCAAAACCACAAGCTGAAATAAATGCTGGCCAAACTGATATGCCCGGAGTGCCGGGCGGAAATCGTCCCATCCGATTCGGAATGGCATTGCCCGAAATGCGGAAGAAAATTCCGGTATCTCCACGGCATCCTTTCCTTCCTGACGGACGCCGACAAGTTCAACGAGGGCGAATTCGAGGAGAAATGCAAAAAGGCGTGGTCAAACAGCGCCGCGCTGCGGCAGAAGATCAGCCGGAACCGGTTTCTTTCCCTTTTGAACACGGCTCCGGATCAAGTTTTCGTTCTTTGGCCGCCGCGACCGGATCTTTTACAACGAAATGGCTCACGGGGACAAATCGCAGCTGATCCTGGACCTGGGCTGCGGGGGCGGGCGCCATTATTTTTGCAATTACGGCAGGGTGATCGGCGTGGACCCGGAGCTGGAGCTGCTGCCGATGGCCAAAAAACTTTACGCGGAGGTGTATCACGCCGGCGGCTACCAGCTGCCTTTTGCCGACAACTCCTTTGATTATGTCGTCTCCAGCGACGTGCTCGGGCACATCCCGTTCGACAAAAAGGACGTGCTGTTCGCCGAGATGCACCGGGTATTAAAACCGGGCGGGCGCGCCGTACACATGATTGAAACCGACGCCACCAACATCTGGTTCCGGCAGGCGAAAAAAATCCCCGGGTTTTTCGAGAAATATTATGTGGACATTCCCGGCCACTTCGGCCTCGAGCTGCCGACGGCATTGCGAAACCGCTTTTTGAAGCACGGCTTCAAGGAGGTGCGTTTCAAGAAGCTGAACAGCCATTTGCAGCCGGTGAGCAGCATCGCGGGCGTTTTCAAAAACGACTTCGACAAGCACCCGGCCTGGGTACGGTTCGTCGTGCGCGTGGACGGGATTCTCGGAAAGAAACTCATCGTGCGCGAAGCGTTGCATTTACTCATGGAGCCGCTAGCCATCCTCGACGACTGGCTGACCCCCATTGACCACGGAGCCGGGATGCTGGTGGTGTTTGAAAAATAGTCCGCGCCAGCGACGAGATGACAGAAACCTAAAAACCGCAGTTCAACCACGGATGGACACAGATGGACACGGATAAAAAATGCTGAAATGGAAAACATCGAACATCCAACGCCGAACTTTGAACATCGAACGAAGAGCGGGGAGCGGGTGAACCACGAAAGACACAAATGACACGAAAATTTTAAAGCAAAGGCGCAATGAAGCCAGGACGCAAAGAATTGTTTAACCGCTAATGGACGCTAATAAACGCTAAGGGAAACAGAAAAATCAACCACGGATGGACACAGATTGACACGGATTTATGACCACGAAAAAAACGAAATTGGCTTCCCAAGCCTCCACGATATGGAGTCCCCAAATACGAATATTTGCTAACGCAAATTGTGGTCACAAAAAAACGAATTGTTCTGGCCGCAAAAGAGCACAAAGAACACAAAAATAATCAACCGCAGATGAACACGGATCAACGCGGATTTTTAACCGCTAATGGAAAACAGAAAATATTTCTTTGTCCGATTCCAGCTGCGGATTTTAGGATAAAGGGTTCTGCATAAGCGGGTGGCTTGAAAATAACCCATGCCCAAATGAAATCGTCCGCATTGCAACCGCCCTGGGAACTCTTTACTGGCCGTTGAAACGGAGACGATAGAAGGCATTGGTTCCGGACATCTGGATGGGCAGCAGGTATTGATTGCCAATCGGGAATGGCTGTGTAATAACGGGAACCCAATTGGCCGGTGAAAGACCCGCCGTTGTCTCCAGGACAAATCCCGACGGATTGACCGGCCAGAAAATATACAACGTGCTGCCCGACGGCACGGTCGTCAGCGTCGGCAGGTTGATGACGTCAATCGGATTGGCCAAACCGGATTCGCCAAAGCTGTCACTGGCTTGCAACACCAGATTCGTGGCGGTTTGGGCAATGGTAACCGCGCCGGTCCAGACGCCTTGAATAAAATTACCGGAGATCACCGGATTCACCGGCACGCCATTGGTCGAGAGGAGAACAACCGTGCTGGCAAAATTTGTGGCCACCCCGTTTGTCGTGTTTTGCGCCTGAACAACCACAGCAAATGGCGTATTCACGAAACGCGGCGACGGAATCTGGCTCCAGATGAAGTGGAACAGCGGGTTGACCACGAGCATGGCATTGGAACTCAAGACGGATCCGTAGGCGTTGGTCACCAGCACGGCGTAATTGCCCACTCCCGACAGTTGGGCATTGGTCAGGGTAAACAGGGTGTTTGTGGCAAAAAGGATGTTCGTTCCATTGAAATTCCACTGATAAATCAACGGAGATGAACCGGCAGCCGCAACACTGAAAGTTGCGTTACTGCTCCGGATAACCGTTAGATTCGTCGGTTGAGAAAGAATCACTGGCGGGTCAAGCAGAACAAGAACAGCGGGCGAACTGGTAACACTGCCGACGACATTCGTCACAACGACCGTGTAGCTGGCGGCATCGGCGTCCGACACGTTGCTCAAAGCCAGAATGTTCGTGGCCGATCCCGTCACATTGCCTCCGTCATTCATATTTGAACCGTTTTTGCGCCATTGATAATTCAAAGGCAACGTGCCGCTCGCGGCGTTGGTGAATGTGGCTGTGGTGCCGGCGAGATTAGTGCGGCCGGCTGGTTGCAGGGTGATGATTGGCGGCGAGAGCACGATCAACATGGCATTGGAACTGATGACCGAGCCGTAGGCGTTGGTTACCGCCACTGAATACGCCGCCGCATCATTGGTTTGAACACTGATGATGGTGAAATTCGTGCTTGTAGCACCTGCGACATTCACCCCGTTTTTCTTCCACTGATAGGTCAAGGGTTGTGTGCCAACAGACTGGACTGTGAAGGTTGCCGTATTACTCAAGACCACTGTTTGATTTGTCGGCTGCATGACAATAAACGGTGCGGAAGGAGGGCACTTTCCACCACTGCCGGCCGCATAAATGGCGGCAATTTCATTGGGAGAAAGGGCACGGTTGTAAAGGCTCAACTCGTCCAATAACCCGCCATAGGTATAGCCGCTTCCATTTCGCCTGCCGATATACACCGCATAGGTTGTATCCGGCGTGATGCTGCCGATGTTCTTGGAAGCCGTAGCGATACCGTTGGTATAGATAGTCACAGTGCCGCTCTGTTTATCATAAGTCACTGCCACATGCTGCCAACGATTGGTGCTGACCACTCCGCTCACCGTTTGGAGTCCGTAAGCATTGAGTGAATTTTTCTTTATGTTTGTCCAGAGGCTAAAATCACCATTGACCCAAAATTGCAAGCCATCTGTGTTTCCAGAATCCCACTCAATGACAGGGCCCCCGGGATTGTTGGCCGCTGACGGTTTGATCCAAGCCTCAAGAGTAAGGCCGTTGCTGGCTCCTAAATTTAAACTGGCTGAAGCAGGCACTGTGATATAAGTGCTGCTTCCATCAAGGGCAAACGCCTGCCCGACCTCGCCGTTCGCATAAACAAGAGGACCGACCGCGGTGCCATTATTGCTGTTGATAATATCGTTCGCATTTCCCTCGGACGGCCACCAAGCCACCAAGCCCGAAGGCGGAGAATCACAAGATGGCGGCGGGTTGACCATCAACAGCGCGTTGGAACTGATTGCTGAACCATAGGCGTTGGTCACCGTTACAAAATAAATACCCGCGTTTGTAGTTTGCACATTCGCCAGCGTCAGCGTGGTATTGGTCGCCCCCACGATGTTTGTCCCACCGAAACTCCATTGGTAGCTCAAGGGCAAGGAGCCTGTTGCCACAACGCTGAAACCTGCCGTGCCGCCCACAATCACCGTTTGATTTGTAGGCTGCAGGGAGATGGCTGGAGGCAGTGCCAGCACCGTCAGCAGGGCATTGGAACTGACGGTTGAACCGTAGGCATTGGCAGCCAACACCGCATAAATGCCGGCCTGGTTGGTCTGCACATTGTTCAGTATAAGCGAAGTGTTTGTCGCTCCAGCGATGTTTGTCTCGTTGAAACTCCATTGATAATCCAGCGGTTGTGTGCCAACAGCCTGGACAGTGAAAGTTGCCGTGTTCCCAACGGTAACAGTTTGATTGGTTGGTTGGACTAGAATTGCCGGCGGTACCGAGCATTTTCCACCACTGCCTGCCGCATAAATGGCGGCAATTTCAGTTGCCGTCAGCGCCCGATTATAGATGCTCACCTCATCAAGTTTTCCAGCATGCCGGAATCCTGCATAAAGCTCATCGCTGGTATTCGGTCGATATCCCAAATTCACCGGAATGGCCGTCTGGGGCACAAGCATTCCCGGGCCTGCGTAACTATTGGATGCCACGTTCACACCATTTACGTACAAGAAACCTGTCTGGCTTGCATAGTCGAAGGTCATGGCGACATGGCTCCACTGGAAGGCGTGAATTAATCCACCCACTGTGGCCAATTGCAATCCTCCCCCGGTTGGGATGCGGAAAAGGGCATCCAAGGCTCCCGGCTGCGTGCCATTACCATCCCAGCTATACCAAAACTGCACCATGCCAGGTCCTCCAGCAGTGGAGTATTCAACAATGGGACGTTGTATACTGATGTCGGTCGGGTAAATCCATGCCTCAATCGTCAAGCTTTGCACCGCCAGGCTTGATGAGGCTGGCACCAACACCCCGTCGCTTGTGTTGGTGAAATTGAAAGCTTGTCCCACCTCTCCGTTCGTAAAACCCATTCCTCCAAGCAAAGTGCCGTTATTGGTTCCGATGCTGTCGCTGGCATCGCCTTCCGCCTTCCACATCGCAGCCAATCCTGATGGCGCCGGGTCACAAGGCGGTGGCGGGTTGACTGTCAACAGCGCGTTGGAACTGATTGCTGAACCATAGGCGTTGGTCACCGTTACAAAATAAACGCCCGCATTGGTGAACAGCACATTTGCCAGTGTCAGCGTGGTATTGGTCGCCCCCACGATGTTTGTTCCATTGAAGTTCCACTGATAAGTCAGCGCGGGTGTGCCGCTGGCCGTGACACTGAATGTCGCCATGCCGCCCACGATCGCCGTTTGATTAGTCGGCTGTGTGATAATGACCGGCGGAGTCGGGGTGTAGCATTTGCCTTCGCTGCCGGCGTTATAAATGGCGGCAATCTCATTCGAGGAGAGCGCGCGATTATAAAGGCTCAATTCATCGATCAATCCGCCGTAGGTATCACCATTGCCGATGGGCTGGCCTGTCCGTCTGCCAATATTCAACGGATAGGTCGTCTGCGGTATAATGCTGCCAAAGTTGTTGGACGCAACAATGTTTCCATTGTAATAAATAAAGGCATTCCCGCTGGTCCTGTCATACGTTAGTGCCACATGCTGAAAATTATTTGTGTCCAATACGATTGGCAAATTAAGGGTATGGGCATTTCCGGACGTATCTATAATGTTGCCAAAAAGCGAACCCCCAGACCAGAATTCCAATCCGTCTGTCGTCGCAGAGTCCCATTCGATTATCGGCGCGCCGGAAACATTAACGTCGTAGGCATTCGGCTTAATCCAACATTCAATGGTGACACCACTTCCAATGCCGATATTCAAGCTGGATGATGCCGGCACGGGGATGTAACTACTGGTGTTGTTGAATACAAAGGCCTGACCTACTTCACCGTTGGTGTAGGCGATCCCACCAATGGGGGTGCCATTATTGGTGCCAATGCTGTCGTTGGCATCGGTTTCGGCCCGCCACCAAGCCACCAGGCCCGGCGGATCTGGTTCACAAGGCGGTGCCAAAAGCACCGTCAGCACCGCATTGGAACTGATGGCTGAACCATAGGCGTTGGTGATGGCCACCGCATAAATGCCTGCGTTGGTCAGTTGCACATTGGTCAAAGTCAGCAAAGTGTTGGTTGCACCGACAACATTCGTCCCATTGAAGTTCCATTGATAACTCATCGGCGTGCTGCCGATGGCAATCACACTAAATGTCGCCATTCCGCCGACTATCGCCGTTTGATTGGTTGGTTGCAGGACAATGACCGGCGGAGAGGAGGTAATGGTCAAAATCGCGTTGGAACTGACGACCGAACCAGCCACATTGGTCACGATGACCGTGTAGGTTCCAAGATTGTTGGAGGATACGTTACTAACAACCAGATTGGTGGTCATCGAACCGTAGATATTCCCGCCATCGGTCAAGTTCGCTCCGTTGTCCCGCCACTGATAAGACAATGGCAACCCGCCCGTGGCTGCCACACTAAAAGCCGCCGTTGCCCCCTGCAGTACCACCTGATTGGACGGCTGCAATGTAATGACGGGAGCACTGATCACCGACAGGGTAAATTGTCGGCCCTGCCCGACATTGTCGTTCAGGTTGGTAAACCAGATGGTCGCATTGTAAATCCCCACCAACAGATTGCTGGCGGCCGCGTTCAAACTCACCGTCACCGCGGCGACCGGTCCGCCCGGTATAAGAGTGCCACCAGTGGAAGAAACGTTAAGCCAGGCCGACGTGTTGGCGAGATTCCACGTCAAAGAACTGGCTCCTGTGTTGGTCAGTGAATAATTTTGTGAAGTAATGGTGAACGGCCCCCCAAATCCACCCATTGAGGTGAATCCTGTGGGCGGCGTGATGAAAAGGGCTTCCGGATTCACAAGCGCGTTGATCAAGCTCTGCCCCGCCGGAGTGCCCCAACCGGTGCACAAGTCATAACCCGAGACGGCGTAGAACCTGGACGGACTGCCGCTCCAGGTGTTGTTGCCGGTGGTGATATCGTGAAACGCCGAGCTATAGTTTGCGCCCTTGCCAATCGCGTAAATCGCCGGGTTCGCAAAACCAATGGGCGATTTTCCCGTGGCGGCGGCCTGTTGATTGACCAAGGCCATAAAACCCGCCCAAAGCGGCGTTGCACAACTGGTGCCGCCATAAATTCCCTGCGCACCGCCACCAAATGCCACGAAGACATTGTCCCCCGTCAGCGCCACATCGGGAATGTTTCGGTACGTGGTAGAACCCTGGCTCGTCGTCATGTTGATGTTCGTCTGCCAGCCCGGAATCGTGTAGGTGGTGCTGATGCCGCCACCGCTGCCAATTCCATCTTCGCCGAGTTCCGTCCCCCAGTTCCAAACTGTTTCCGATTTCCACGCGTTGTTCGCCGTTGAAAGCGTTGTTCCACCCACGATGGTGATGTAAGGATCATCGCAAGGCGTTGGAATCTGGCCGGCAGGCCATGCGTCGTCGTCGCCGGAGGCATTGAAGAACGACTGTCCCTGCGCGGCGAACTGCTGGAATATCTGTTCGGAAGTCGGGTCAATCGGATACGACCATGAGGCGCTCAATTGCTTCACCTGGTTGCTGGCCGCCATCGCGTTCAGGATATCGTCAGTGATGCCGCCTTCAAAAACGTAGATATTGGACACGCCAGGCGCCATGGATATCACCATCTCTATGTCCAGTGAGACTTCGTCGTTGGCCATTCCGGGGCCACCGCCGTAGCCGTCAAGCAACACGGCCTGCACGGGCACGCTGGGCAAACCCGCAAGCGATTCGTAACTGCTGATGTCACTTTGATAGAAACCAGAATCGAATTGCAACAGGCCAACCATCTGGCCTGAACCGTTCAACGTTGTGCCCGGGACATAGGCGTTCCGAAAATCGCTGCCAATGTAACTGCCCGAAAGGCCAGAACCCGATGCCGGCTTAGCCAATGAAGCCGCCATTTTGTGTAGAAGCGGCTTGGGCAGCACGTAATTGTCCAGTCCGCTGACGTGCAGCACCGGCACGCTTGAGTCCACCGTCGGCTCCACATCCGGCGCAAAGAAATCACGGGCTTCCGCAGGATGCCGGTAAGTCCGCATTGTCACGTGAAACGCCTTCTCCACGTCGGGAATATTTCCCGCCACGTCCACCAGCATCCGGTTACCATGTGTTTTTGTCACCGTCAATCCGCTGGCCCGAGGAAACTGGATCACTTTTTGATAATCCGCCTCTGTCGGCCCGAACTGCGCCGTGAACTGTTCCGGCGTCAGGTAATGATGATAAACCGGGCTGGCCGGATCGTAGATTTGCTTGAGCAGATTGGAAAGTGCCACCTGATTCCGCAACGGCAAACCGATGGCCAAACTCATGCGGTTTGTCCCTGAAAGCCTCCCCAAGGGCGTCAGGGATTTCACCACGACCGGTACATGACC
>CAWHCL010000016.1:0-75635 GCA_963827815.1 uncultured Verrucomicrobiae bacterium
ATGCCGTTACCTCGTTCAGTTACGTGCTTTACTAGTCGGCCGGATGACGACTTTCTTCTTCGCCGCTGCGTCGGATTTGCGAATCGTTTCGGCGTCCTTGTCGGAAATCAATTTCTGGTCGAGCAGCTTCTTCAGCTTCGGCTCGACAGCGGGCGAATAGATCGCAGCGAGATAATCCTTCATTTTTTTCCGCATGAACATGCCGTTCGTGCAGACGTAAATGACACGGCCCTGTTCCAGCAGGCCGGCGATGAGTTCCTCGATTTTCGGGTAAATGAGCGGTTCGCCGCCGCAAATGGATACCATCGGCGCTTCGCATTCGATGGCGGCTTGCAGGCATTGTTCCAACGGAACCATGTCCTTGAGGCTGGTGGAATACTCGCGGATGCGGCCGCAGCCGGTGCAGGTCAGGTTGCAGGTATGCAGCGGTTCGAGCTGCAAGACCATCGCAAACTTGGGGGTCTTGCGCAGCTTGTGTTTGATGATGTGACTGGCGATTTTCTTCGTCAGCGCAAATGGGAATCGCATAGGATTATCGGGCTTGAGCGAGTTGGTTGGACATATCGGCCATAACCACCGGGGCATTAGTCGCCACCGGCGGATCGGTTCTCATCAATCCCGGCAGGAAGAAGCTTGCCGGCGAAACGCTCTGGGTGGTATTGATGCCCCCGCAGCCCGCGCCAATGAGCGCGAGTGCCACCGGGATTGCCAGCCACAGAAATCTCCATTTTAATCTCACTTGCCGAGTATAATTCACTCCGCCACGATGGCAACTCCTAATTAAACGCATAATGGCCCACCAAATACAACGTCCGCGCAAAGCCGGTGGAAAATTCGTCGCGATTTTTCTTATTTTCGCCTGCACCACCGCAGCCTTCGGCCAATACACCACCAATCCGGTTTTTGCCGCCCGCGCCGAAAAGGCGTTCCATCTGGCACAAATCCAATTGGCCTCGGCCACAAATGATGATTCGGCGGCCCGGCAACTGGCCAGAACCAGTTTTGATTTCGCCGATTTTGCCACCAACGAGACCCAGCGTGCCGCGATTGCCAGACAGGGCATCGCCGCGTGCCGCGATATTGCTGGCGCGCGAATCCAACTCCGCCCCGGGTCATTACTATCTGGGCATGAACGAAGGACAACTCGCCAAGGCCCTGGCACCGTCCCTCGCCGCCTACCGGCTCGTGAAACAGATGGAACGCGAATTCAAGGCGGCGGCGGATTTGGACAAATCCCTGGATTATGCCGGCCCGGAACGCTGCCTCGGCCTGCTCTATCGTGACGCGCCCGGCTGGCCCTTCAGCATCGGCAGCCGCCGCAAGGCGCGCGAATGGCTGGAGCAGGCCGCGAAACAAGCGCCGGATTACCCCGAAAATCATCTGAATCTCGCCGAGTCCTACTTGCAATGGCATGAAAGCGACAAAGCGAGCGGCGAATTGACAAAACTCGACACACTCTGGCCTGTGGCGCAAACGAATCTCACCGGTGCAGCCTGGGAACAAAGCTGGGATGATTGGTCAACACGCCGCGCCGACGCTCGCAAAAAATTGGGTGAAATCAAGCCATGAATAAATTAACCGGGAATTAACTTGGCCGCCGACGCGCGGGTCAACTATCCTGCGAATCGAAAGAAATCCTGGTTGATCTTGTCAGATTTTATGGCCAAACGATTGCTGGCGACCTTGAGTGACACGACGCTGTTCCTGCAGGAATGGCTGGTGAATCCCGGACGGACCGGCTCGGTCGTGCCAAGCTCCAAGCATCTCGCGGCGGCCATGGCACGCTGGCTGCCGGCCAACCCGGAAAGTTTCGTGCTCGAACTCGGCCCAGGCACCGGCATCGTCACCGAGGCGCTCCTCCAGCGTGGCTTGCGTGAGGACAAACTCATTGCCATCGAACACAACCCCAAGATGGCCCGGTTGCTCCATGAACGTTTTCCACGCGCCCTCATCATCACCGGCGATGCGTGGCGGCTGGATGAGTTGCTGCGCCAACAGAGCGAGCCGATTGAATCCGTCGGCGCGGTCATCTCCAGCCTGCCGCTGCTGAATTTTTCGGAGGAACAGGCCGGGGCGCTGGCGCAAAAAATCCGCGCCGTGCTCGAACCGCAAGGCAACTGGGTGCAATTCACCTACCGGATCCATAAACTGCGCCCGCGTGGTGCGGCCAGCTTCCGGTTGCACGCCTCCAAAATCGTCTGGCTCAACCTCCCGCCCGCCCGCGTCAGCGTTTTTCGGAAGTGATCTCCGGCGTGCTGCCAATTTAGAATTGTTCTAAATCTTGACACGCTTGGGGTTCATGTTTATTTTGCCGGTGTAATGAGCGTGGTCGAGAAAAAATTGGATGGTGGTCTGACCGAACGGCTGAATACGGGCGGACTCCGGTTCACACCGCAGCGGCAGCAGGTCTATGACGTGCTGCTACACAAGCGCGATCATCCGACGGCCGAGGAAGTCTTCATCCGCGCCAAGCGGCAGATGCCGGAGATTTCCCACGCCACGGTTTACAACTGCCTCGATGCGCTGGTAAAGTGCGGTCTGGCCCGGCAGGTCACGCTGGATCGCGGCGCAACGCGCTTCTGCCCGAACATGCATGAGCATTGCCATTTTTACTGCGACTCGTGCGACACGGTTTTCGACGTGGACCTGCCGGAAAAACCGCAGCCCGGTGTCGCCCTGCCGCGCGGGTTCAAGGCCGGACATTACGAAATCGCGATTCATGGCACCTGCGCAGATTGCGCGAGGAAAAAATAATTTTTACAAACGATGAGCACCGCCACAGAAACCATCGAGAGCCTGGTCAAACAGGAATACAAATACGGCTTCGTCACCGACGTCGAATCCGAGTCCGCGCCGCCGGGATTGAGCGAGGAGACCATCCGCCTGATTTCCTTGAAGAAAAAAGAGCCGGCGTGGCTCACCGACTGGCGGCTCAAGGCATATCGCCATTGGCTGACCATGCCCGAACCGACATGGCAGTTCGTCAAATATCCGAAGATTGATTTTCAGGACATCACCTATTTTTCCCAGCCCAAGCCCAAAGGCGATGCGCCGAAAAGCCTGGACGAGGTTGACCCGAAGCTTTTGGAGACTTACGAGAAACTCGGCATTCCGCTGCGTGAACGCGGGCGGCTCGCCGGCGTGGCCGTGGATGCGGTGTTTGATTCCGTCTCCGTCGGCACAACCTACCGCGAACAGCTCGCGGAAAAGGGGATCATTTTCTGCTCGTTCAGCGAAGCGGTGCAGGAACATCCTGATCTTGTCAAAAAATATCTCGGCTCGGTCGTGCCTTACACGGATAACTATTACGCTACGCTTAACTCCGCAGTCTTCACCGACGGTTCGTTCTGCTACATCCCGAAGGGTGTGCGCTGCCCGATGGAGCTTTCGACCTATTTCCGCATCAACGCCGCCAAGTCCGGCCAGTTCGAACGCACGCTCATCATCGCTGATGACGGTGCGCAGGTGAGCTACCTCGAAGGTTGCACCGCGCCAATGCGCGATGAAAACCAGTTGCACGCCGCCGTCGTTGAACTGGTCACGCACGACAACGCGGAAATCAAATACAGCACCGTGCAAAACTGGTATCCCGGCGACGAGAACGGCAAGGGCGGCATCTATAATTTCGTCACCAAACGCGGCTTGTGCAAAGGCAAAAACTCGCGCATCACTTGGACGCAGGTGGAGACCGGCTCGGCCATCACTTGGAAATATCCGAGTTGTGTTCTGCTCGGCGACAATTCCAAGGGCGAATTTTATTCCGTCGCCGTCGTCAATAATATGCAGCAGGCCGACACTGGCACGAAGATGGTCCACATCGGCAAGAACACCAGAAGCACCATCGTCTCGAAGGGCATCTCGGCGGGACGCGGCCAGAACAGCTATCGCGGATTGGTGAAAATCCAAAAGAGTGCCACGAACGCGCGCAATTTTTCGCAATGCGACTCGATGCTCATCGGCGCGAAATGCGGCGCACACACGTTTCCGTATATCGAGGTGAAAAACACCTCGTCGAGCGTCGAACACGAAGCCTCGACCTCGAAAATCGGCGAGGACCAGATTTTTTACTGCAACCAGCGCGGGCTTTCGACACAAGATGCTGTGAACATGATCGTGAACGGCTTCTGCAAGGAGGTTTTCAAGGAACTGCCGATGGAATTCGCCGTCGAAGCACAGAAACTTTTGGGCGTGAGCCTCGAGGGCAGCGTCGGCTAAAAACAATTCAACCACGGATAACCACGGATGGACACTGATGAGTTGAATTATCTCCGTGACGCGTGGCTGCGCGTCATTTTGGATTTAAATCTCAAAAACGCCGGGCTTGAATTTAAGCGCGTTGTTTTATGATTTTATCCGTGTTAATCCGTGTCCATCCGTGGTTAAAATAGAATTTTACAAATGAGCAAAACTATTCTCGAAATCAAAGATCTCCACGCCGGCGTGGAAGGTAAACAAATCCTCAAGGGCGTCAGCCTCACCATCAACGCGGGCGAAGTCCATGCCGTCATGGGACCGAACGGCTCCGGCAAAAGCACGCTCGCCGCGGTGCTGGCCGGGCGTGACGGCTATGACGTGACCGGCGGCTCGGTCAATTACCTCGGCAAAGACCTGCTCGACCTCGATCCCGAGGAACGCGCCCGCGAAGGGTTGTTCCTCGCATTCCAGTATCCGGTCGAAATTCCCGGCGTGAACAGCACCTATTTCCTCAAGGCCGCCCTCAACGAAGTCCGCAAACACAATGGCCAGCCGGAACTCGATGCGATGGAATTCCTCACGCTGGTGAAGGAAAAGATGAAATTGATGGAGCTGAAGGACGATCTGCTCAAGCGCTCCGTCAATGAAGGTTTTTCCGGCGGCGAAAAAAAGCGCGCCGAAATTTTCCAGATGGCCGTGCTCGAACCCAAGCTCGCCATCCTCGACGAAACGGATTCCGGCCTCGATATTGACGCGCTCAAGGTGGTTTCCAGCGGCGTGAACAAATTGAAGCGCGCCGATAACGCACAACTCGTCATCACTCACTACCAGCGCTTGCTCAATTACATCGTGCCGGACTTCGTTCACGTGCTCGTGGACGGCAAAATCGTGAAATCCGGCGGCAAGGAACTTGCGCTCGAACTCGAGGCGCAAGGCTATGATTGGATTCTCAAGCACGTTTGAGTTAGACTCGCACACATGAATCTGGACGAAGCACAACGGCAGCGGGTCACCGCCTGGGTGTTGCAGGGCGCGAAACTCTCCGAAATCCAAAACCGGCTGGCGGAAGAGTTCAAAATCAAGCTCACCTACATGGAAGTCCGCTTCCTTGTGGATGATTTGAAGCTGAAATTGAAAGACCCGGAGCCGCCCAAGGTCGTCGAACCGCCCGCCGCAACTCCGGCCAAACTCACGGTTGAAAAAAATCCCGCGCCGGAAGGAACACTTCCGGCATCCGGCGGCAAAGTTTCAGTCGGCGTGGATCAAATCACACGGCCCGGCGCGATTGTCAGCGGCAAGGTGACGTTCAGCGACGGCCAGGCCGCCGACTGGTATTTGGACCAGACTGGCCGGCTCGGTGTCGTCCCGAAGCAGCAAGGCTACAAACCGTCCGCCCCCGATGTGCAGGAATTTCAAATCGCCTTGCAGCAGGAAGTCGCCAAACTCGGCTACTGATACGGGTCCTCTACATTTGATGTTGGATGTTCAGCTTTCGATGTTCGATGTTTCCGAATTTCAGTCCTTCCCTCGCTCCTTTGCGCCCTAGTTCACTCTTCACCTTTGCGTTGAATCCTTCGTTTAATTCGCGCAATTCGGATCTCATTTCAGTTTGTGAGATTTTCCGCTCTTCAGTTTTTTAGATGGACCTCAGCGACTACTGACTACCAACTACTGACCACTGACTATGACCTCGCCCTCCTTTCGATTTCGTGTCTTTTGTGTATTTCGTGGTTGAATCCCCACGCTTCGCCTTGCCGCAACCTCGCGCGCTTGGCACATTGAACCGCGATGCGCGAAACATTCCGTGTCTGGGCCGAAGCACTTGAAACTTTCTTCCTTGAAGTGGTCATCTTCGAGGAACGCCATGACTTTCGTGCAAAACTGGTGAGGACATTATTGTTAGGTGGTTCAAAGATTTTCCAGATCCTGATTAAACTGCGCCGCTGGCTTTACAACGTCCGCATCTTACGCGACAAGACTCTCGGCGTCCAGGTCATCGCCATTGGCAACCTTACACTGGGTGGCACCGGCAAAACACCCGTCGTCGAAAAGTTCGCGAGGGAGCTGCGGGATGCCGGGCGCAACGTCGCCATCCTCTCGCGCGGCTATCGCTCCAAACCCGCACCGCTGCACATTCAATTTTTGAACAAAATCCTCCTGCGCGAAGACCAGACGCCACCGCGCGTCGTTTCCGACGGCAAATCGCTGCTGCTTGATTCGGAAATGGCCGGCGACGAGCCTTACATGCTCGCGTCGAACCTCAAGGATGTCGTCGTGCTCGTGGACAAGGATCGTGTCAAGAGCGGGCGTTATGCGATTGAAAAATTCGGCTGCGACACGCTGCTGCTCGACGACGGCTTCCAATACTGGGAATTGCGCGGACGCCGGCATGATGTCGTGTTGATTGACTGCCAGCAGCCGTTCGGCAACGGCCATTTGCTGCCGCGTGGCACGTTGCGTGAGCCGCCGTCACACCTTGCCCGCGCCCATACCATTTTCATCACCAAAAGCGACGGCAACACCGCCGGGCTTCGCGCCCGTATCGCCAAGCATAATTCCGAGGCTGGCCTCATCGAATGCGTGCATCATCCGCTATATTTCGAGGACGTTTTCAGTGGCGAACGGAAAGGCCTGGATTTTCTCAGGGGCAAAAAAGTCGCGTCATTGAGCGGCATCGCCCAGCCGGAAAGTTTCGAACAGAGCCTTGTGAAACTCGGCGGCGAACTCGTCTATTCCAAGCGTTTCGCGGACCATCACCGGTTCACGCAGCAGGAAATCCTTAACGCCATCAACCGCGGCAAAAAACGCCAGGCCGAGGTCATCATCACCACGCAGAAGGACGCCGTGCGCTTCCCCAAAATTGACCGTCGCGACCTGCCGATTTTTTTCATGCGCGTCGAAATCAAAATCGTCAGCGGCGCCAGCGACTTTCAGGATTGCGTCCGCAAAATTTGCTTCCGCTGATGGACACCCTGCTCTACTGGCCCGCCCGCGCGCTCATCGCATTCATCCAGGCGCTGCCGCTGCAATCTGGTCGCCCGGCTCGGACGCGCAACCGGCGCGCTGGCCTACTGCCTCGACGCGCGGCACCGCCGCGTCGCGTTGCAGAATCTGGAAATGTGTTTTGGCCGCGAAAAATCACCGGGGAAATCCGCGCCATCGCGAAGGAAAATTTCCGGCGCATCGGCGAGAATTTTGCCTCCGCCATCAAAACCGCCATCATGAGTCCCGTCGAAATGCTCCCGCACTTTGTCTTCACCGGCGCTGAGAAAATCCTGCCGCACGAGGCCAATGCCGGCCCGCAAAGCCGCATCGTGGCCATCGGCCATTTCGGCAACTTCGAACTTTACGCACATTTCGGCCAGTTCGTGCCTGTTTTCAAATGCGCCACCACTTATCGCGCGCTGAACCAGCCGGCGTTCAACCGCCTGCTGCAATCGCTCCGTGAACGCTCCGGTTGCCATTTCTATGAGCGGCGCACCGAAGGCAGAATGATGCGCGCCCAAATGTCCGGCACCGGCCTCCTGCTCGGTCTGCTGGCCGACCAGACCGAGGGACGTGGCAGTCTGCGCCTGCCGTTTTTCGGTTACGACTGCTCGACCACTGCCGCCCCGGCGATATTTGCCCTGCGTTACAACTGTCCACTGCATACGGCTATCTGCTACCGCACCGGACTCGCGCACTGGGAGATCGAGGTCGGCGACGAAATTCCCACACGCGAAAATGGCGCGCCGCGCCCCACCGAAGCCATCATGCGCGACGTGAACCGCGCGTTTGAGATTGCCGTGCGCCGCGATCCCGCCAACTGGTTCTGGGTCCACCGCCGCTGGAAGACGTGAATGAACTCCCTATCTGCCATCTACCATTTGCCATCTGCTCCTCGAATTTTGGTTCGCGGCGCCAACTGGCTCGGCGACGCTGTAATGACAACGCCCGCGCTGCTGCGCCTGCGCGAAAAATTCCCCAACACCCACATCACGCTGCTCACACCGGAAAAACTTCACGACCTTTGGACAAATCATCCGGCGGTGAATGAAATTATATCCTTCACTCCGGGCGAAAGTATTTTCGCAGTCGCCAAAAGATTGCGGGCAGGCAAATTTGATATCGCGCTCGTGCTGCCCAATTCACCGCGCTCGGCAATTGAAGCCTGGCTTGCTGGAATCCCGCAACGCATCGGTTATGCCAGGCCGTGGCGAAACTTTTTCCTGACCCAACCCATTTCTCCCCGTTCCGACACCGTCAAAATGCAAAAGCGCTCTACTGCTGAAATCAAGACCCTGATTTCCCAGACCCCAGACCCCAGACCCCAGACCCCAGACCCCAAGCGTCACCAAATTCACGACTATCTTAACCTCGTCGCCACGCTCGGCGCGAATACCGAACTGCTCGTGCCGCTGCTGGTCGTGACACCGGGAGAAATTGAAGCCGCGAAGAAAAAGTTCGGACTGTCGCAAATCACACAGCCCATCTATGGCCTGAATCCCGGCGCGGAATACGGCCCGGCAAAGCGCTGGCCGATCGAACGATTCACCGCCGCCGCAAAAGAAATCCAGCAGCGAACAAACTGCGTCTGGTTGATTTTCGGTGGTAATGGCGACATCGAATTCGCAAATCAAATTGTTTCCCAACTCCCATCTACAAACTCCAATCTAATTAACTTGGCTGGAATGACTTCTCTCCGCGAACTCATGCCCCTCCTGAAACTCTGCCGCGTCCTGCTCACGAACGACACCGGCCCGATGCATGTGGCCGCTGCGCTTGGCATCCCCGTTGTAGTGCCGTTCGGCAGCACGTCTCCGGAACTGACCGGCCCCGGTCTGCCGAGCGACCCGCGCCATCGGCTGTTGAAATCCGACGCAGTGTGTTCGCCGTGTTTTCTTCGCGAATGTCCAATAGATTTTCGCTGCATGAACGGCATCGGCGTCGAGCGCGTGGTGGAGGCGGTGTTGGAGTTCTAACTCGGCCTGGTGGTGTGGCGAGCGTCCCCGCGAGCCGTCCAACCCCTCTACATTGGATGTTCGATGTTTCCGAATTTCAGTTTTCAGTGGTTCAGTTCTTGATTTTGCGCACTCCGGTATCTGTGGTCTTTAGTCCCGAGGTCAGTTGTCCGTCGTCAGGCTTTCTGGAAATGAGATTATTCGTTACCTTTTAATCGTTCATAGCGTCAATCGTTACTGAAGCCACTGATCAGAGGACAAGGGCATTTTGTTGAGTAATCACAAAAAACAGCATGGGTTCCTACCGCATGACAACCATCAACGAAAAGCTCAAAAAGCATGTTCCATGCGCCAACGCAGCTGATCCAGTGGTCTTGCGAGGCCCCGATCGTCCTGATTTGCTCCGCACCGAATGTCTCGCAAATATCCTGGCCGCCACCGCACGTCGTCTTCCGCAACACCCGGCGTTGATTTGGGGTGGGAGGATCATCACTTACGGCGAACTGGACACTGCGAGTGATACGGTGGCTGGGGCATTGTTTCACAGGGGTGTGGCATCAGGTCAGGTCGTGGGAATGTTCCTGCCACGAGGCGCGGATTTGTTGATTGCACAAGCTGGCATCACGAAGAGCGGCGCAGCATGGCTGCCATTCGATGCCGAAACTCCCTTGGAACGGATAAGGACCTGCCTGCAATCCGCCAACGCCATCGGCTTTGTGACCTGTCGCGAGTGGTTGCCGCGACTGGCGGAATTGAAAGTTCCGGTGTGGGCTGTCGAAGATTTGCTGGCGGATAAAGATTCAAAACCACTTTGTGTCACAGCGCAGCCGTCCGACTCGGCTTACGTGATTTACACTTCCGGCTCGACCGGCCAGCCCAAGGGCATTGTCATCAGCCAGCGCAGCATCTGCCATTTTCTTCGCAGCGAAAATGAAGTTCTAGGCGTGCATGAAGACGACCGGGTTTATCAGGGTTTCTCGGTGGCGTTCGACATGTCGTTCGAGGAAATCTGGATTTCTTATCTCGTCGGCGCGACGCTCTGGATTGCGCCGCCATCGCTTGTTGGCGATCCCGGATTTGCTGGCGCAAACCTTGACACGCGAACGCATCACGGTGTTGCATGCAGTTCCGACGCTGTTGAGCCTGATAGCTGATCCATTGCCGGGCGTGCGACTGATCAATTTGGGCGGCGAAGCCTGTCCTGATTCGCTGGCGCAACGCCTGGCGCAACCGGATCGAAAACTTTTCAACACCTACGGGCCGACCGAAACCTCGGTATCCGCAACAGTCGCAGAATTGAAACATGGCAAACCGGTGACCATCGGAATGCCATTGCCAAACTACGGGTTGATGATTGTTGATAAGCAGCGGCATCCACTGCCGGCGGGTGAAGTTGGTGAATTATGCATCTTCGGGCCGGGACTGGCACTCGGTTATCTCGGAAGGGCGGATTTGACTGCCGATCGGTTTGTTCCCAATCCACTCGCAGTCAACTCCGATGAGAAGCTGATGTATCTCACGGGCGATTTGGCGCGTATCGAGCCCGGCGGACCCGTGCATTACATCGGGCGCGCAGACGGCCAGGTGAAAATTCGCGGATTTCGAGTGGAGTTGGACGAAATCAATGCGGCCCTGTCCATCCAACCCGGAGTGGCGTCGTCGTCGGTTGTGTTGCGCCCATTGGCCGAAATTGACCAAGTCGTGGGATTTGTCGTCCCGACCGCAAATCAAGAAGTGGAACCCGCAACATTGCGGCAGGCTTTGGCCGCGCGTCTTCCGCATTACATGTTGCCGGCACATTTTGAATTAGTTACCGCCCTGCCCCGCCTGGCATCCGGCAAGATTGATCTAAGCGCTTTGCGTGTCGCTCCACTCAATCTGGCTGTACAAAACGACGATCAACCGGCGGAGCCGCGCAACGAAGAAGAGCGTGCGCTTTATGCCGCGCTTGGCAAACTTTTTCCCGGGCGCACCTGGCGTCCGGAGTCCGATTTCTTTGACGACCTCGGCGGCCATTCGTTGCTGGCGGCGCGGCTGGTTTCAATTTTGCGCACCGATGAACGCTATGCTTCGTTGAGCGTGCAGGACGTGTATCGCGAACGCCAATTGGCCGGAATCGTCCGCGCGATG
Organism: uncultured Verrucomicrobiae bacterium; assembly: GCA_963827815.1. Taxonomy (GTDB): domain Bacteria; phylum Verrucomicrobiota; class Verrucomicrobiia; order Limisphaerales; family UBA11358; genus UBA11358. The sequence continues at coordinate 11,265 of CAWHCL010000016.1, forward strand.
GAGCGGCAACGCCTGCGGAAAAAACAGACCGCCGCACCGCGCGCCACAACGCCCTTGCATCGCCGGTTCTTTTGCGGACTGGCGCAGGCTGCCGTCATTCCATTTCTGGTTTTGCTACACATCGCCGACTGGCTGGCGCCGTTTTTTGTCTATCAATATTACACGGGTGATCCCGGCGACAGCATCCTGCTGGCGGTGCTATATTCACTGGCGACGTTTGTTCTGATTCAACTGGCAACTTTCGCCGTGGCCATCGCGGGCAAATGGCTGATGGCGGGACGATTGAAAGCCGGGCGGTTTCCATTGTGGGGTGTCACGTATTTTCGCTGGTGGCTGGCAAATAAGTTTTGCGAGTTGCCGCACGTCTATCTGCTGGCCGGCACACCGTGGATGCCGGTTTACCTGCGGGCGCTCGGCGCGCGCATCGGGCGGAATGTGATGATTGACACGATCACCTTGGGCGCACCGGAACTGCTAACCGTCGGGGACGGCGTCAGCATCGGCACATTCGTGAACATTGAAAATGCGCGCGTCGAAAACGGGATACTTGTCATCGGACCCGTTCATCTGCGACAGGATTCGCTGGTGGATTCATATTCGGTTTTGGAAAATGACACCGAACTTGGCGAAGCGGGCGCGGTTGTGCGGCCAATCCGCGTTGGCGGCCGGCCGGGAAATTCCCGACGGCGAAACCTGGGACGGCGCGCCCGCGCGCGCGAGTGGATCAGCCGCGCGAAACACTACCGCCGCGCCCGCAACTCTGGTTCGGCTGGCGCTGGGCGCAGGCGGCTTTGTTTGGCGTCACGGCAATCGTGGTGTCGGTTTTATTTTTCCTGCCGTGCATTTCCCGCGTTCATGTTGATTGACTGGATTGACGCGCACACGATGGATATTTTTGATTCGGATTTTAATCCGCTATTTGCCTTCGGCATTCTTTTTGATACTGGCCATTCCCGCCAGCGCCTTGTTTGTGTGCCGTGACCGTGTTGTTGACCGGGACGTTGCGATGGATATTGCCGCGACAAGCGCGCGGGCATTTCGTCCATTCACAGCTACGCTTTTTGGCGCAAAAAATTCACGAGCTTGATTCTGGATCACAGCCTTCAGCGTGCTTCACGGGATTTACGCCTCGGTGTTCGCGCCGATGTGGCTGCGCTTTTTGGGCGTCAACGTCGGCAGCAATGCCGAAGTTTCCACCGCCGAGGGCATGACGCCGGAACTTGTTGACGTTGGGCGACGACAGCTTCATCGCCGACGGCGCAATGCTGGGCGACGAGGAACAGCGCGGCGGCTGGATGATTTTGAAGCCGACAAAAATCGGCAACCGCTCATTCGTCGGCAACGGCGCTTATGTTCAAAACGGCGTCAACAGTGCCGGACGACGTTTTGATCGGCGTGCAAACGCGCACGCCCGAAAACGCGCAACTCAAATCCGGCCAGACATGGATCGGCTCGCCGGCAATGCTGCTGCCTGATCGCGAACGATTGACCGGATTTCCCGAATCGCTCACGTTCCGCCCGTCCTGGCGGCGGCGGCTGGCACGCGGCATCATCGAAGGTTTGCGCATTGTCCTGCCGCTGGCGCTGGTGATCGCCACCGGATATTTAATTGTGGTTCTGGTGATGCCTTTGGCCGCGGAAAATGGCTGGGGAATACAGGCGGCGGTTGCGCTGGCCGTCGCCGGCTGCCTCTATGGCTTCGCCTCGTTTTTACTGGTCGTCGCGCTCAAATGGATTCTTATTGGCCGTTATCGTCCCTGCGCAAGGGCGATGTGGACGCCGTTCGTGTGGATCAGCGAAGCCGTCACCAATTTGTATGAATCGCTTGCTGTCCCGAATTTTTTGGATTTGTTGCGCGGCACACCCATATTGCCGTGGGCATTGCGCCTGCTCGGGGCCAGAATTGGCAGGGGCGTTTATATGAACACGACCGACCTGACCGAGTTCGATTGTGTGCATATTGGCGATGAGGCCGAATTGAATGCCGCGTGCGGACCGCAAACCCATTTGTTTGAGGATCGCGTGATGAAAATCGGGATGGTTGAAATCGGAGCCCGGGCAACAATCGGGTCGCGCACCACAATACTCTACGACACGCATGTGGGCGATGCTGTGCATCTGGGACCGCTCACGTTGGTGGCCAAGGGAGAACGTCTGCCTGCGGGAACGCGCTGGGAAGGTTCACCGGCGGCGCCCGCTGACGAAAAATGAGTGCCACCCCGATATTGATCTCTTGCTGGCCGGAAATGCCCGTGTTGCCGCCGCCCGGTCAGCCAGTGCTGGTTAGGGTTGCTACCGGTCGATCGCGCCCGGCCGCGCGTCAGAAGCTACGAACAGTATTGCGCCGGACATTGGCCGCATGGACCAATCATTCGCCCGGAAAGCTGCCTCTGTACGAAACTGCGCGCGGTCCGGTCTGGTTGGGACAGCTTGGCGGACATGACTTGGACATCAACTTGTCCTATGCCGAAGGCGTAGGCTGGATTGGGTTGCTTCGTGCTGGATGCATTGGCGTGGATGCGATGCAGATTCAACATATTCCCGAAGCGGAAGAGGTGGCCCATCATTTCCTTGGCGACGTTGCTTTGGCAACCATTCAACAATCAACCGATCCGGCGATGGCCTTCGCAATAGCGTGGACGGAATTGGAAGCCCGGCTCAAGTGTTTGAAGCAGGAACTTAATGAATGGCCTGTCACGCAATCATTTGCGACTGACAGATGCGCCATTCAAACCATGATTATTCCTGATCGTCTGATGGTAACTGTGGCATGTGCGGCAAATATCCCTGACAGACATAATTGTATCCAGCTACTAGACCCAGCTTGCCTTAACTCAACCAAAATTTCACCATGAAACAAATCAATTTACAGATGAAACCTGCCGCAAAATTCACCCTCGTCCTCGTCACTGCGCCGAATTTTAAGACGGCGCGCGCGCTGGCCAAGGCCGCATTGCTAGCACGCTTGATTGCCTGCGCGAATCTGGTTCCCAAAATCGAATCGCATTACCGGTGGCAGGGCAAGATTGAATCGAGCGCGGAGATCCTACTGATTTTGAAGACGCAGAAGTCGAAGCTGGCTGGGCTGGAGAAACTGATTCTTGCCAAACATCCCTACGACACGCCGGAGTTTCTGGTTTTAGCGGTGAGCGCTGGCAATAAGAAGTATCTTAATTGGCTGGCAGCGAGCCTGAAGTAGCGCAGGCGGTACGCCTGCGCCAATCCTTACGTACGGCCCCCACGGCTCGCGAGGACGCTCGTCCCACCGATGAATTTTTTATTTGAACCAGGGCGGCGCAGGCGTAAATTTGCCGTGTGAGTCCGACGGACGCGGAAACAATGATGCTGTTGTCGGGGCACTTCTTGGCATTGAGTGTCGCGTGCGCCATTTTTGTCTGGATGATGATCCTGCACCGCCGTGGGCGCACGACGGAAGGATTGGCGCCACCCTATGCCGAGTCTCCCAAGTTTGAATCCGCATTCGCATCGCGCCCGCCTCTCTGGATGGCCGTGCGCACGACCGAGCCCAAAATGGTGCAGGCGGCGCTGGGTTTGAACCAGCCAACGCCGTGTTCGTGGACGGAAGGGATGACCGGCGAGCGGAGTTTTTTCGTGGGTCCGGCTGTGAACGGCTGGATCATTGTCACCGGCTCCGGCCTGCCGAATCCGAGCTGCGACGTGGACGAGTGCTTCCGTTTCCTCACCAGGATCAGCGGGCAGCTCGGCCAGGTGCAATTGTTCCATGCGGACCGGATTTTGCATCATCATGCCTGGGCGCGAGCGGAGAACGGCGTTGTTACGCGCGCCTATGCGTGGGCGGGCGAGACGATCTGGAACCAGGGTGAAAAAACCCCGGCGGAAACCGAGTTGAGCATGAAATGCTTCTGCTACGGCGAGGAGCCGAACGCGGATTCGTGGGCCGCAGTGGAATGGACGGCGGCGAACGTCGGCAAGGTGCCGCTGCTGGCGACGCGCTGGAGCCTTGACCCGGGGCGGATCAACGAACGCGCGCGGAACCGTGCCGACGGCATCGCGGGCGAATCCTCACGGGTTTATTGAGTTGCGGTCACAAACGAATTGGCGCAGAGTGCGGAAAAACCGAAAGGCATCCCATGTCATTCAGCATTGAACTTGAACTCCAGAAGTTTCCAAAAACCGTCAAGCTCAAGGACGGCACAAAGGCGGCGTTGCGCCCGCTGCGACGCGACGACGAGAAGGAATTCCACCAGTTATTTCTTGACATCCCGGAACAGGAGCGGATGTTCATCAAACACCGGGTGCAGGACGTGAAGGTGATCCGCGACTGGTGCCATAACATTGATTACGGGCGCAACCTGCCGCTGGTGGGGCTGCTCAGCGGCAAGATCACCGGCGTGGCCACGCTCCACCAGCAACTCGGCGGCTGGCGGCGGCACATCGGGCGCGTGAGCGTGCTGGTGCATCCGAAATTCCGCGGGCGCGGCCTGGCCACTACGCTCGTCAATGAGATCCTGGGCATTGCGCGAGGCGCGGGCCTGGAACGTGTCGAGGCAGAATTCATCGGCGAGCAGGAGACCGCCTCCAAGATGTTTGCGGTACTTGGCTTCAGCCAGTTGTTGCGGCTGGAGGATTACGTGAAGGACATGCAGGCGATTTCGCATGACTACATCCTGATGGGTCTGGAATTGAAGACCGACGAGGAATACACCAGTGCAGGAGGTTGAACCATTTATGATTTACGATTGATGATTTCAAAAAGCGTGCGAGGCATGGCGTATCGTAAATCATAAATGTCCCCAGAGGTTTGTCCCAACTGTGGCGCGGAGGTGCCGCGCAATGCGAAGGCCTGCCCCAAATGCGGCTCCGATGAAAAGACGGGCTGGTCGGAAACGGCCTACGCCAGCAGCCTCGGATTGCCGGACGAGGAATTTGACTACAACGAATTCGTGAAGGAGGAATTCGGCGGCGGCGAAGCCAAGCCGCGCGGGATCAACTGGTTATGGTGGGCGGTGGCCGTGATTCTTGCTGGACTGTTTCTGGTTTTCTTCCTGCGCTGAAAACAAAAAAGCCCGCTCTGCGAGCGGGCTTGGAATTTTTTTAATTTCCGGTCAGGACTTCTTCTCTTCCGGCTTTGTTTCGGTTGCGGGCTTGGCCTCCGCAGCGGGAGCGGCTTCGGCCGATTCCGACTCAACCGGGGTGAAATCCACCCATTCCAAGATCGCGCGCGTGGCGGCGTCGCCCTGGCGCTGTCCCATCTTGATAATGCGCGTGTAGCCGCCGTTACGTTCCTTGAATGCAGGCGCGATTTCCTTAAACAGGATTTTGGCCGCGTCCTCCTGATGCAGCCGCGCCACCGCCAGGCGGCGGTCATGGATGGTGCCGCTCTTGCCGAGCGTGACCATCTTTTCGGCGACGGAACGGGCGGCCCTGGCCTTGGCCAAGGTCGTCGTGACGCGCTTGTGTTCGATTAGACTGCAAACAAGGTTGGCGAGCATCGCGTTGCGATGCTCCGATGTGCGGCCCAGCTTGGCCGTGCGCTTCAAATGTCTCATGGCAATTCCTTACTCCGCCTTCGGCTCTTCCTTGGGCGCTTCGAGCAGACCCGGCTCGAAATTCATCCCCAGCGACAGGCCGAGGCCGGTCAGCTTGTCCTTAATCTCGTTCAACGACTTCTTGCCGAAGTTGCGATACTTGAGCATTTCCTGCTCAGTTTTCTGCGCCAACTGGCCAACGGAGGTGATGTTCGCGTTGTTCAGACAGTTCGCGGCGCGGACACTCAATTCGATCTCATTGACGCTCATGTTGAGGAGCTTCTTCATCTTCGTCTTCTCCTCGTCCTGCTTGTCCACGGCCTCCTCGAATTCGATGGCGTTTTTGTCGTAAAGCGCGAACACGTCGAGATGCTTCTGAAGGACGACCGACGCCTGCGTGAGCGCGTCGTCGGGCGTGATGCGCCCGTCCGTCCAAATCTCCAGAATCAACTTGTCGTAGTCCGTGCGGTTGCCGACGCGCGCCGCCTCGACGCTGTAACGCACGCGGGTGACCGGGGAGAAAATCGAGTCAATCGCCACAACGCCGATGGCCTGGCCGGCCTTCTTGTTCTCGTCGCTGGGGTAGAAACCGCGGCCAATCTTCACGGTCAGCTCCATCTCAAATTTCTTTTTCTTATCGAGCGTGCAGATATGCTGGTCGGGATTGACTAGCTCGACGTTCTGGTTGAGCTGGATGTCGGCGGCGGTGACCGCGCCTTCCTTGTTCGCGGACAGGAGCAGCACCTGCTCATCGCGCGAATGCGCCTTGAACTTGATCTTCTTCAGGTTCAAGACGATGTCGGTGACGTCCTCGACCACGCCGTCAATCGTGGCGAACTCGTGCATCGCGCCGTCCACCTTCAATGAGGTGATGGCCGCGCCTTCGAGCGACGAGAGCAGCACGCGGCGGAGCGAGTTGCCGACGGTGTGGCCGTAACCGGTTTCAAACGGGTCGGCGATGAATTTGGTGTAGGTGTCCGTGGCGGTGGCTTCTTCCTTCTGCAACCGCTTGGGCATCTCAAAACGTCCGAGTCTTACTGGCATATGTTCCTTTCAACAATTGTAATCTGACTTTTCCGGCTGATTTATTCCCGTGCCGGAAAAATCCGTATAATTGTTATTATTGTTTTCTGCTTATCGGGAATAAAATTCGACCACCGCCTGCTCGTTGGCAATCGGCTGGATTTCGTCGCGGGTCGGGATGCGCATGACGGTGCCCTTGAACTCTTCCTTGTTCAACGACAGCCAGTCCGGCACCGCGCGGCTCGTGGCGACTTCAAGATTCTTGGTCGCGAGCTGGCGCGACACGTTGTTGTTCTTGACGACAATCACATCGTTCACCTTCAGGGCATACGATGGGATGCTGACCTTACGGCCCTTGACGGTGATGTGGCCGTGCGAAACCATCTGGCGCGCGGCGGCACGGGTGTTGGCAAAACCGAGATGAAAAACGACGTTGTCCAGGCGCGTCTCCAAAATCTGGAGCATCTGTTCACCGGTGACGCCGCGACGGCGCAGGGCTTTTTCATAGACGCCGCGAAACTGCTTTTCCATCAAGCCGTAGTAATAACGGAATTTCTGCTTCTCAATCAGGCCGAGGCCGTAATCGGTGTGCTTGCGGCGGGACTTCGGGCCGTGAACGCCCGGACCGTAGTTGCGGCGTTCCAGATATTTCGTCGGGCCGAAAATCGGAATTCCGAAACGGCGACTGATGCGGACGCGGGGACCTGTGTAACGAGCCATGTTTTAGTTGATGGTTGAAAGTTGAGAGTTGAGGGTTACACGCGGCGTTTTTTGCGCGGGCGGCAGCCGTTGTGGGGCACCGGGGTCACGTCCTTGATCGCGCTGATATCGAGGCCGATGGCCTGCAACGCGCGGATGGCGGATTCACGACCGGAGCCGGGACCCTTGACGCGGATTTCGACTTCCTTCATGCCATGCGCCATAGCCTGGCGGGCGGCATCCTGCGCGACCTGCTGTGCCGCGTAAGCGGTGCTCTTGCGAGAGCCTTTGAATCCCGCCCGACCTGCCGTGGACCAGCCGATGAGGTTGCCATGCATGTCGGTGATGGTGACCTGCGTGTTGTTGAAAGTGGCCAGAATGTTGGCAATGCCGGAAACAATGTTCTTGGCATGCTTTGCCTTGATGATTTTCTTGCCGGCGGCGTCTTCGCCCAAAAGTTCGGCGGCCGTCAACGCGACCGGAGCCTCTGCAGCCTTGGCAGCATCACCCGGCGCAGCGGCCGGAGCTTCGCCGGCGGGCGCGGTTTTTTTCGCTGGCTTCTCGTCCGCGGGTTTCGCGGCGGCTTCGGTCTTCACTTCCTTCTCCTTTTTGGGAGCAGCAGGTTTCTTTTTTGTTTCTTCGGCCATAGCTAATTTCCAATCGTAAATTGCAAATCAAAAATAAATCAGTGAATACCGGTCTTGGCGTTCGGGTTGCGCTGGACGCCGACGGTCTTGCGGGGGCCTTTACGGGTACGGGCGTTGGTCTGGGTACGCTGACCGCGCACGGGCAGGCCGCGCAGATGGCGGATGCCGCGATAGCACTTGATGCCCTGCAAGCGCTTGAGGTCCATGCCGATTTCGCGGCGCAGATCTCCTTCGATGATGTATTTGCCTTCCTGGATGGCGTGAACGATCTGGGCGAGCTGCTGTTCGGTCAAATCCTTTGCGCGGACCGAGCGGTCAATGTTCGCGCGTTCCAGAATCTCCAGGGCATTGGTCGGGCCAATGCCATAGATGTAGCGCAGCGCGATATCTATGCGCTTGTTCGGCGGAACTTCCACACCAATGATGCGTGCCATAAATTAAATCAACCTTGCCGCTGTTTGTGCCGTTTATTCGAGCAAATGACCCGGATGACGCCGCGGCGGCGCACCACTTTGCAATGCTCGCACAGTTTTTTTACTGATGCTCTGACTTTCATTTTCTAAATTGTTTTTGTTTCAACCAAAATCCGCCCCATGCTCAAGTCGTAAGGCGTCAACTGCAATTTCACCATCTCGCCGACGTTCAACCCGGCAAAATTCTTTTTCGCGCGGCCCGCCACGAACGCCGTGAGGCGGTGGCCGTTTTTCAATTCCACGCGGAACGTGCCGTTCGGCATCGCCTCGATCACGCGACCTTCAACGCGGAAGGCTTCTTCTCCGGCCATGTCAAAATCTCCGGCTTGCCGTCGGTTATCAGGACGGTATGCTCAAAATGAGCGGATAGTGAACCATCTTGCGTGACCACTGTCCAGCCGTCTTTCAATATTTTTACGGGGGCCTGGCCCGCGTTCACCATCGGCTCAATGGCAATCGTCATGCCCGGCCGCAGCCTGTCGTTCATCTTCCTGTCCACAAAATTCGGCACCTGCGGCTCCTCGTGCATCGAGCGCCCGACTCCATGGCCGACAAATTCGCGCACCACGCTGAAACCGTTGCCTTCGACGTAATTCTGCACCGCGCGCGAAATGTCCGTCACCCGGTTTCCTGGAACCGCCGCCGCGATGCCCTCGCAAAGCGCGTGTTCCGTCACGTCCATCAACCGCTGCGCCAGCACACCGCATCCGCCCACCGCCACCGTACGCGCCGTATCGCCCACAAAACCCTTGTAATACACGCCCACGTCCACGCTGACGATATCACCGAAATTCAATTCACGGTCCGTCGCCAACCCGTGAACGACTTCATCATTCACCGAGAGGCATGTCTGGCACGGATATTTGCGATAGCCCAAAAACGCGCTTTTCGCCCCGTGCGCCTGAATGCGCCCCGCCGCAAATTCATCCACCTGCCGCGTTGTCAGGCCGGGACGGATGAACGCGGCTATTTCGTCCAAAACCGTTCCCGCCACCGCGCACGCCGGACGCATCAGCTTCAAATCGTCCGCGCTCTTAAGAATGATGCCGGCCACAAAATGTCAGAACCGTCCGCGCAAACGGCCCTTCTTCAAAAAGCCGTCGTAGTGGCGCATCATCAAATGCGATTCGACCTGGCGCATGGTGTCCAGCAAAACGCCGACCGTGATCAAAATGCTGGTGCCGCCGAAAAAGCTGGCCACGTTCTGGTCAATATTCAAGTGCCTGGACAAAATGATCGGAATGGTCGCGATGACCATCAGGAAAAACGCGCCTGCCAGAGTGATACGGCTCATGGCATTGTGCAGGTAATCGCTGGTTCCCTGCCCCGGCCGCACGCCCGGGATATAGCCGCCGTTTTTCTTCAAATCGTCGGCAATCTGGATTTCGTTGAACTGCGTGGCCACCCAGAAATACGAAAAGAAGAGAATCATCATGGCGTAGAAGGAGACATACAAAAACGAGCCGTAATTGAGCTGCATCCCCAGATTACGGAACAGGTCCTGCAGGAACGGCACCTTGAGGTTGCCGGCGAGCCACTGACAAAGCGGCCCCGGAAACATCAGGATAGACTGGGCGAAAATGATCGGCATGACGCCGGAATAATTCACGCGCAACGGCATGAACGACGTGCCGCCTGCATACATTTTGCGCCCGACAGCGCGCTGGGCGTATTGCACCGGGATTTTCCGCTGCGCCTGCGTGACCGCGATGACGCCGCCAATGACCACTGCCGATAAAATCAACAGGAGGATGCCCGTTCCCATAAGATGGTGGGTCGCCTCTCCGCTGGCGGGAAAAAACATGTCTTTCAAACCCTGCAATGCATTGGGCATCCGCGCGACAATCCCGATTGTAATAATCAGCGAGACGCCGTTCCCGACGCCGCGCTCGGTGATCTGTTCGCCGAGCCACATCAGCAACATGGTGCCCGTCGTCATGACGAGCACCGTCTGGGTAAGATACCACCAGATATGATCCGGATTGAGGACAAGCTGGCCTTGAAAATTTGGAAACTGTTTGAGGGGATTTTCCCAGCCCGCCGCAAAATACAATCCCTGTCCGAGACACAGGAAGACCGTCATCACGCGGCCGATCTGGATAATTTTGGCCCGCCCTCCCTCCTCGCGCGACAGCTTGCTCAAACGCGGGATGACCGCCGTCATCAATTGCAGGATGATGGTCGCGCTGATGTAGGGCATGATGCCCAGCGCGCCGATGGCGCAGCGTTCATAACCGCCGCCGGCAAAGGTGTTATAGATGCCGAGCAATCCGCCGCCGCCCTGTGAATTTTCGTCAAAATATTTTGCCAGCGCCGCACCATTCAAACCCGGTATGGTGATAAACGACATCAACCGGCAAATCGCGAGCACTCCCAGCGTGAACAAAATCCGCGACTTCAGCTCCGGGATTTTGAAGCAGTTGGCAAACGTGTTGGCGATGTTGCGGAACATAGGGTCGTTCCGCGTCAAGCCCTGGCCGGCGCCGCGGGTTTGCGGCTGACGATTTCGCAAGCGCCGCCCCTGGCTTCAATCTTGGTCTTTGCAGAGGCGCTGAACGCGCTCACGCTGACCGTAAGCTTTTTGGTCAGTTCGCCCTCACCGAGAATTTTCACGCCGGCGGCGCGACCGTTGGCGAGGCCAACCGCCCGCAACGCCGCCTCATCCACCTTGGCGCCGTCGTCGAACTTGTTCAGTTCACCGACGTTCACGCCGATGTATCGCACCGTGAAACGTGCATTGTTAAACCCGCGCTTGGGAATACGGCGGATGAGCGGCATCTGGCCGCCTTCAAAACCGATGCGGATGGAACTGCCGGAACGCGCGGTCTGACCCTTGCCACCGCGACCGGACGTTTTGCCGTGGCCGCTGGATTCGCCCTGACCGAGCCGTTTGCGGCGGTGCTTCGCGCCGGGACGGGGTTTCAAATCGTGTAGTCGCATAAAATCAAATTGCCGACGGGGTCAATCCAGGCGCCTTCGGCGTTTCCACTTTCCTGATTTCCAAGCCGCGGCCCTTGTAAATGTCGGCGCGCAGACGCAGGCCCAACAGCCCCTTGAGGGTGGCCTTCACGACATTTGCCGCGTTTTTGGAGCCGAGTGATTTGGTCAAAATGTCCTTCACGCCGGCGGATTCCAGAACCGAGCGGACGGTTTTGCCGGCGATAATGCCGGTGCCTGGGGATGCCGGGCGGAGCAAAACTTTTGCACCACCGTAAGTTGAATAAATCTCGTGCGGAATCGTCGCGTCTTTCAGCGACACAGAAACCATCTGGTTGCGAGCGAGTTCGCCGCCACGGCGGATCGCATCCGCGACTTCGCCGGCCTTGCCGAGCGCGTAGCCGACGCGGCCCCGTTTGTCGCCGACGACGACGAGAGCGCTGAAATTGAACCGGCGTCCACCCTTCACAACCTTTGCGGAGCGGTTGATATAGACGACCTTCTCGACCAGCTCCTGGGAGGGGGTGCCATCAAAATTAACTTCCGGCGCGTCGGCTGGTTTACGACGACCGCGACCGCGCGGGCCGCGTTGATCTCCGCCTTCTCCGGGTTTGGTGAATTCTGCCACGATATTTTCTTTGGTTACGGGTTAAAATTTAAGACCGGCCTCGCGGGCCGCCGTTGCCAGCGTCGCCAGTTTGCCGAGCACCGTCACGGGGCCGCCATCCTTGCCCTTGCCCTTGGACCAATGATAGCGCATGCCGCCACGGTCAAACACGACCTCCTTGATGCCCTTGGCAAGCGCAGCTTCCGCCGCGAGCTTTCCGATGACTTTCGCGCTGGTCACGTTCGCCGCGAGCTTTTCGCGGTCGGCCGTGCCTTTGCTGGTTGTCGAGGTCGCAGCCAGCGTCACGCCGGCGGTATCGTCAATGAACTGGACGTGGATGTTTTCGTTTGTGAAGGAGACGCTCATGCGCGGACGATCCTTTGTGCCGCTTACTTTTTTGCGTATGCGCCACTGGCGGAGCTGCTTCAACCGATGTTTTTTTTGCGTTCTCATCTCAATGCCCACGGGTCTGGCCGTGGAATCAAATTATTATTGGACCGTCTTGCCTTCCTTGCGCTGGACATGTTCGCCCACATAGCGCACCCCCTTGCCCTTGTAAGGTTCCGGCGGATAAAAGGCGCGCAATTCCGAGGCGACCTTGCCCACCATCATCTTGTCCGGGCCTTCAATCGTCAGCTTGGTATTCTCCTCGACCGTCACCTTGATCTGGTCGGGGATGTTGTAATTGATCGGGTGCGAGTAACCGAGCGCGAGGTTCACCACCTTGCCCTGGACGGCGGCCTTGAAGCCGACGCCCTGGATTTCGAGCTTCTTGACGAAACCCTCGGTCACACCCAGAACCATGTTATTGACTAGCGCGCGGCTCAAGCCGTGCAGCGCCTTGGCCTGCGCATCATCGCCATCGCGGCTCACGACAATCTTGCCATCGGAAACCTTCAGGCTGGTGCGCTTGGGCAATTCCCAGTCGAGCTTGCCTTTCGGCCCCTCGACGAGGACTTTCTGCCCCTTCACTTCCACCTTCACCTTGGGCGGAATGGCAATCGGTTGTTTTCCAATTCGCGACATAAAATTTTACCAGACGTAGCAGAGCAATTCGCCGCCGAGGTTTTTCTTCTTCGCCTGGGTGCCCGTCATCACGCCCTCGGACGTGGACAGAATTGAGACGCCCATGCCGCTCAACACGCGGGGAATCTCCGTGGAGCCAACGTAACGGCGCAGACCGGGCCGGCTCACGCGCTTGAGACCCTCAATGACGCCCTTTTTGCCCTGGTATTTGAGATGGATCTTGAGTTTCTTGATCTTGTTGCCTTCGACAGCCACGTCGGCGACGTAGCCTTCGCTCTTCAAAATCTTCGCAACACTTTCCTTCATCCGCGAGTGGGGCAATTCCACCGCCGGCAGCAACGCCCTGCCGGCGTTGCGGATGCGGGTCAACATATCTGAAATCGGGTCGCTCATATCAAAATTGTGATCTTCAATCGCTTACCAACTGGCCTTCGTCACGCCTGGAATCAGGCCGTTCAACGCCGCCTCACGGAATGTCAGGCGCGAAACGCCGAACTTACGGAGGTAGCCGCGGCGGCGGCCACTAAACGCGCACCGGTTCACCAACCGCGTCGGGCTGGCGTCACGCGGCAGCTTGGCGAGGCCCGCGTAATCACGCTTCGCCTTCATCTCGGCGCGGATAGCGGCGTATTTCTTCACCGTTTCCGCCTTGCGCTTGTTGCGCTCCTTCCATGCTTTCTTGGCCATAAAATTATTTCACTTCAGCTTTAACTTCGGCATTAACTTCGGTTTTGACCGGGGCGGCGGCTTTTACCTGCGCTTCCTTCGCTTCGGCAAAGGGAAAGCCCATCATCTTCAACAGATCCAGCGCCTGCCTGTCGTCCTGGGCGCTGGTCACAATCGTGATGTCCATGCCTTGAGTCCGCTTGATCTTGTCCAATTCGATTTCCGGAAAAATCGTCTGTTCGGCCACGCCGAACGTGTAATTACCCCGGCCGTCGAACTTGCGCGGCGACAATCCGCGGAAATCGCGGATGCGCGGCAGCGCCGCGGCGACCAGCCGGTCAAAAAACTCATACATCACATCGCGCCGCAGCGTGACACGGCAGCCGATGGGCTGGAATTCGCGCAGCTTGAAGTTGGCGATACTGTGGCGCGACTTGCTGATGACCGCCTTGCGTCCGGTGAGCAGCGACAAATCCCTGGCAGCGTCTTCGATCGCGTTTTTCTCCAGGGACGCGCTGATACCCATGTTCACCACGATCTTCTCCAGCTTCGGAATCTGGTGGACGTTCGTGTAGTTGTGCTTTTGCTTCAGCGCCGGCACCACTTCGTTTTTGTATTTTTCGTAAAGTCTGGCTTTCATTTTTCAGGGGTCACGGATTTTGCCGCGACGAAATTCTCAAGTTGCCGCCGCCGGCTGTTCCGCCTGTTCAACCTTTTTCACATTCGAGATGTGAATGGTCCCCTCGCGCTCGACAATCGCGCCCTGCGGATGTTCCTGGCTCTTGCGCGTGTGGCGCTTGATCATTTGCACGCCCTCGACGATGACGCGCAGGTTCTTCGGCGACACGGCGATGATCTTGCCGCGCTTGCCTTTTTCCTTCCCGGCCAGCACGACGACTTCGTCGCCTTTTTTCACATGACACTTCATAAAATTTTCAAATCACTTCCGGCGCGAGCGAAACTATCTTCATGAACTTCTTATCGCGCAGCTCGCGCGCCACCGGCCCAAAAATGCGCGTGCCCTTCGGATTCTGCTCGGCGTCAATGATGACGCAGGCGTTGCGGTCGAAGCGCAGGTACGAGCCGTCGTTACGGCGGATGATCTGCCGCGTGCGGACGATCACCGCGTCATGCACCTCGCCCTTTTTCACCGTGCCGTCCGGCGCGGCTTCCTTGATGTGGACCTTGATAACGTCGCCGATGCCGGCATAACGCTGGTTGCGGCCCAACACGCCGATGTTCCAAGCGATCTTGGCACCGGTATTGTCCGCGACATCCAAACTGGAACGAACTTGCAACATAAAATTTAATCAGGCCGCCACGGTTTCTTCCACGCCGCGCTGGACGACTTCAACGAGCTGCCAGCGTTTCAACTTCGACATCGGGCGGGTCTCGACGATGCGCACGCGGTCGCCCGGTTTGGCCTCGCCCTTTTCGTCATGGGCGTAAAACTTCTTGTAAGCGGTGACAATCTTCTTGAACTGGGCGTGCGGATAACGGCGCTGCACGCGCACGACGATGGTCTTGGCCATCTTGCTCGGGAGGACCTCGCCGACGCGTTCCTTGCGCTTGCCGCGCGCTTCCACATTTTTAATTTCTTCAGCCATACAAAAATTTATACCGTCTTCGTCTTGTTCCGCAGTTCCGAGATACGCGTTTCGAGCCGGGCGATGTCCTTGCGCAGAACGCGCAGTCGCGCCGGTTTTTCGAGCTGCGCGCTTGCCTGCTGCAGGCGCAGGTTGAACATCTCATGCCGGAAATCGCGACTTTTGGCCGCCAATTCCACCAGTGTCATGTCTTTCATTTCTGAAAATTTCATAAAAACTCACCTCGCGAGGTGATGCCGCGAAATAAACTTGGTTTTGATCGGCAGCTTCGTGGCCGCCAGGCGCAACGATTCGCGCGCTTCCACTTCCGTGATACCGTCCACTTCAATCAAAATGTTCGCCGGACGGATGACCGCCACCCATCCTTCCAGGGGCGCCTTGCCCTTGCCCATGCGCGTTTCCAGCGGCTTCTTAGTGTAGGACTTTTGCGGGAAGACGCGAATCCACATCTTGCCCTTGCGCTTCATATTGCGGGCCACCGCCACGCGCGCGGCCTCGATCTGCTTCGTGTCCATCCAGCAGCGCTCCAACGCCATCAATCCGTATTCACCGAACGCCACCGTATGGCCGCGCCGCGCCATGCCCTTGCGGCTGCCGCGGTGCATTTTGCGAAACTTCACTCTAGCCGGTTGCATTGCCATATCAAAATTCCTCTTCTAAATTAAATCAATTCACCGGCAGGGGTACGGCTGCGGCCGGATCAGTCTTCTTTTGCGGCTTGTTTTCACCCTTGCAAATCCAGCACTTGATGCCGAGCTTGCCGTAAAGCGTCCGCGCCTCCGCGAAACCGTAGTCAATGTTCGCGCGCAACGTGTGCAACGGCACACGGCCCCAGTGATACTGCTCCACGCGGGCGAGTTCCGCGCCGCCCAGCCGGCCGGCACAGCGAATCTTGATACCTTCCGCGCCAAAATCCTTCGCCGTCTGCAATGCCTTCTTCATCGCGCGGCGGAACGACACGCGCCGTTCGAGCTGCAAGGCGATGTTTTCGGCGACCAGTTGCGCCTCGATTTCAGGCGATTTGACCTCGACGATGTCCACGTAAACTTCCTTGCCGGTCTTCTTGCTCAATTCCTCCTTGAGCTTGTCAATTTCCGAGCCTTTGCGGCCAATGACCACGCCTGGACGCGCGGTCATAATCGTCACGCGGCAGCGGCTTGCGGCGCGCTCGATCAAAATCCTTGGGACGGCGGCGCCGTCGAGTTTCTTCTTCAGGAGGTCGCGGATCTGGCGATCCTCGGTGAGAAGCTTGCCGAATTCCTTCTTGTCGGCATACCACTTGGAGCGCCAGTCCTTGTTGACGGCGACGCGCAGACCGATTGGATTTGATTTTTGGCCCATGGAATTATTCGTCGGACAAGGTGATTTTGACGTGGCAGCGGCGCTTGATGATGGGTCCGGCGGAACCGCGCGCCTTGGGGGTGAACCGCTTGATGCTTGTCGCGGTACCCGCAACCGCCTCCTTGATTCGCAAGCTTTCCGGCTTGAGCTTGTTGTTGTTCTCCGCATTGGCGATTGCGGAATTCAACGTCTTGGCGACAAACCGCGCGCCCTTGCGCGGCACGAATTGGAGCACGGCCTGCGCCTCCAGCGCGGGCATGCCCTGAATCTGCCGCACGACCTCGCGCATTTTCTGCGCGGACATCGGGATATTTTTTTGGATTGCGAAAACTTCCATAATTATTATTTGGCTTCCGCCTTGGCCGTGTGCGCGCCGTGCTTCTTGAACGTGCGTGTCAGCGAAAATTCACCGAGCTTGTGGCCCACCATATTTTCCGTAACGAACACCGGGTTAAAGACCTTGCCATTGTGGACCGTGAACGTAAGACCGACGAAATCGGGCGTGATGGTCGAGCGCCGCGACCACGTCTTGATGGGCGTCTTCTGGTTCGTGCTCTTCGCCTTCTGGATTTTTTCCAGCAGGTGAAAATCTGCAAACGGGCCTTTTTTAATCGAGCGTCCCATAAAATTACCTGGTCTTTATCGGCAATCCATTGCGGCGGACCACAATGAAACGGTTTGAATACTTGTATTTCACGCGCGTCTTGCCGCCCTTTGCGACCTTGCCCCACGGCGACACCAACTGCTGCCAGCCGCCGCCGCCCTTGGATTTGCCCTGGCCGCCGCCGTTCGGATGGTCCACGGGATTGCGCGCCACACCGCGCGTGATGCCGCGATGGCCGCGATGCTGCGTGCGCCCCGCCTTGCCGAGAACCACATTTTCGTGCTCCGTGTTGCCGACCTGGCCGATCGTCGCATAGCACTCTTCATGGATCCGGCGGATTTCGCCTGAAGGCAGACGGATTTGCGCGTAACCCTCGTCACGCGACATCAAAGTCGCTGAACCGCCTGCCGAGCGCACCATCTGACCGCCGCGGCCGGGAGTCAGCTCCAAATTGTGAATTGCCGTGCTGACCGGAATCGCCTTGAGCGGGAGCGCATTGCCGATTTCCGGCGGCGCCGTGGGACCACTTGAGATTTTAAGACCCACCTTGATGCCGACCGGGGCGATGATGTAACGCTTCTCGCCGTCTGTATATTGCAGCAGCGCCAGACGCGCCGAGCGCATCGGGTCATATTCAATCGCCGCGACCGTCGCCTCCACGCCATGCTTGTTCCGCTTGAAATCCACGAGGCGGATTTTCTGCTTGTGCCCCTTGCCGATGCCGCGCGCGGTCACGCGACCGTAAGAATTGCGCCCGCCGGTCTTCTTGCGAATCTCGACCAGCGACTTTTCCGGCGTCGTCTTCGTAATGTCGCTAAAGTCCGCGATCGTGATGTATCGCGTGGACGGCGTTAGCGGTCTAAATGTTTTAACTGGCATAAATCCAAAAGTTTTTGTCAGCAACTTTGAAGTTGGCAAGCCATCAATCCTGTCCCTGCTGGGTATCAGTTATCGGTCTGCAAACATGCTGTCCTTCCGGCCTTACGGGCGAAGAGGAGCGGTGAAACTATCAGATGCACGTCTCGGTGCAAGCTCTTTTTTGAAAAATTTTGCAGAGGTTGTTTTTACGCATCCCGGCGAATCCAGATCGGCTGGCAACAATTTTATAGCTTCCCGCCACTACCTAGTGCCGAGGCACAGGCAACAGCGGGGTCATTTGTAGCTCGTCAATGCCCTCAATCAAACATGCAGTATTGATTTGATGTGCAATCAGAAGCGCCCGGCTTAGTGACGGCAGGTCGTGCAAATGGACGATCGCTCATGCTAATGGGTGACGCCGTTCCGAGGGTGGGTTCAGGATTTCATCCGGCGCAGTTGTCTGGCCCAGCGACTAGAAGCGTCGCAGCGGGGCGGAGCCGGCGGGGATGGGGCGGCGGCTAGTGGTAAAGAGGACGGCACCGGAAGATCCGGCACGATGGCGGCGGAAGACGGGGACGCCGGAGTCACGGGCACCGGAACCACCGCGTGTTTTGCTGGCGCCTCCAGCTTATGGCCATAACCGCGTTTGAAGTCGGTCAGGTCGTAGTCGTAGGTTATCTTTTCAGGCACTGGATTAATGATTTCCAGGCCGCACGCCAGCTTTCGGAATTCAAATCCGATGTCGAGCAGGCGGGCCATCCGACTCCAGCTCATCAATGCATGAGGCTGCCGCTGTTTATACCTTTCCATGGCAATACGGCCGGCGACCAGACACATTTCCCGCTCCGCCAGTTTGCGCTCCACCTCCCGCTGGA
Organism: uncultured Verrucomicrobiae bacterium; assembly: GCA_963827815.1. Lineage (GTDB taxonomy): Bacteria > Verrucomicrobiota > Verrucomicrobiia > Limisphaerales > UBA11358 > UBA11358. The sequence goes on from CAWHCL010000016.1 coordinate 30,138, forward strand.
TTCGGGGTGAGGGGAGCAGCGGCAGCTCATTGTCTGCCTTAGGGGGATGCGGCTCTCCGCCATAGGCCCGGGCAATAAACGGCTCCCAAGTGGCCATCCAACGGCGACGTTCGGCGCGGTTCTCCGCTTCGCGATCCACCACAGCCGAGTCAAAGAAGGACGGGGCGAGCCGGGCGAGCCGACGATGGGCGCGGAGGGCGCGACCGAGGGCGGTGAGCGCCTGCGACAAGTCGCCGGGTCCATGCCGGCGACCGCGCAGGCAACGGCGGTTCAGGCAACGACCCCTGCGGCGCACGGTAGAGGCGTGATTTGGCGATAGGCGTTATGTCTGGACATTTTTCAGGGCCAGTATTGCCGTGGTCAGCACAAACCCAGTCCACAAGCTTGAGTCACATTGACACAGCAGCACGGCGATACGGACATCGCTGCGCGACGTCCCCACCGCCCTTTACCAAGGACATTTCTTTTCTTTACCAGGCCCAAGGTCAATCGTCGTAAGTGGTTGATAGAGCACTCAAAACTTTACCTTTTCTTTACCAAAAAAAAGTTTTTGGGATGGTAAAGAACCTAGCGGATGGCCACCTCGGACGGCGCAGCGCGCCGTCCCTACCCCTGCCAGTCCTGGACTTGTTCATGGTATTCGGCGGCTGGGATTTCGCCCAAGGGGACGGTGAACGTAACCGAGCCGGTGGTCTGACTGATCTGCCGGCGCAGGCTGCGGGCCAAGGCATAAAGTTGCTGGGTGGAAAGGGCGCCCACGTCCCGCTGGCGGATCGCCGCCTCGACCTTGCGGAGTTGTTCCCCCAGCCCGTTGACACGGTCGGTAACGGAGTCCAGCCACTTATCGCTGAGGGCTTCAAGCTCGATGGTTTTGAGATTCTGAATCTGGAACTGGTGTTTGCGGCTCCAAGCAATGAGGGTGGGCTTGGTGACGTTGAGTTCGGTCATCAGGCGCGCATAGGTCCAGCCTTGGGCGCGCAGTTCGATGAAGCGCTGGACGGTTGTGTCGTCGTGCATTCGGTTTCTTCTGCCGGAACTATTATTTACGATCCGTTCTTGTGTCCGCCGGTTTTATCCGGCAGTCGGTTAATGATTACAGATGTTCATCAGTGCATTTGCACGCGCCTGACTTTACAGCCATCCCCCACCGGGAAAGGTCCAAACGAAAGCTTGGGAACAGCCACACTTACTTTTCATGACGGTGCTTTTGTTTTTGTTCGCTGCTAATTCATACCCGCCCCGCCGACCTGTCACGGTAATTCTGCAAAATGACAAGATATGTAATAAGGTCGCCAATAAATGAAAGGGGCAAGCCCTTCCAAAAGTCATTTTGGGATGGACGATGCACGCAAATTTGCCACTTGCCCGAAATCAAATTGCGACGATAATTCCATTATGAGCGCAGCGGAAGTCATTGAACAAATCAAAGAGTTGCCGGCGGGTGAACGGGCGCAAGTCGCCAAGTTCATCGTGGAAAACGACGATTCATGGATTCCGGACGAGTTCAAGGAAGCCATGAAAGACGCCGGGGCTGGCCGCTTTGTGGACATGGAAACCGCCTTGCATGAAACACCACCGCCGCGTCTGCAATGAAATACCGCTACCGGGCGGTGGAACGATTCTGGACGAGTTTCTACCGTTTGTCTCCCGCCCAAAAAGAATCCGCGCGGCAGGCGTGGAACATTTTCAAGGAAGACCCTTTCGATTCACGACTGCGGACACATAAAATCCAGCGGCTGTCAGCTAACTACGGGCGCACGATTTACGCCATTGAAATTGAGGGCGATTTGCGTCTGTTGTTTTACCTCGATGGCGAAACCGTTATCTCATTGATTATCGGCACGCACGACATTTACAAGCGGTAACGGCTGCGAACGTAGCGGCGTCTCGGCAGAGCGCCGGAAACTGGAACGGACTGGTCGCGCTCTCCGCTATTCGAAATTAGCAATTCGAAATTGTCAGGGCTTCTTTTCCTGTATTCAGTTTGGAATGGACGAACTGGTGAGAATGGCGTTGAATCTTTGCAGTGTGAAAACTGCAATTGCAATTTTCTTAGTCGCTGCCACTGCGGCGTTCGCACAATTTAACGCCGCCGACTTCCGAATCGTGGATGGCACACTTTACAACATCAAGGATGGTGCAAAATGGGAGGATGTCGCTTGGAGCCACAACGCTGGCGAGTATTACACAATCCTCGTAGTCCGAAAAATACTTAAAGACGGCTCGCTGGGCTGCGATGATGAGTCTTACGACCGAAATCAGAGCGGAGGAATCTTTCTTTCAAGCACTGACCAGATTATTTTGAAAAACTACCCCGGCGAGAGTTATATCGGAATGAAAATTTCAAAATGCAGAGCAATGCGTTTGCCAAATAAGCCGGGGGATACTGTCAACACCTACGATTACGGCACAGAGCCAACTCAGGACGAACTCAACAAACTGAAAGATGAGGCAGACCAGCGGCAAAAGGCAAAAGCGGATGCGGATGCGAAGGAAAACGCCAACGAAGTGGGAACTAGCGTCGTCACTAACATGGCTGGCCTTGTTCAAGACATTCGCGTTGTGAACGGCCAAACGTATGATGTCACCACTTCAGAAGAGTGGGTATCCATAACAATTCCAACGGGAACAGGTTTGTTGAACGCAAATCAAATTTCATTCACGGGGACTGTCCATCCAATAGACATAAATCTTGCCTTACGTGTGGCGAGTGCAGTTCGCCGAAATGATTACGAAACAGTCGTGATCCACAACTTTCCTTACGACCCAAAATATTTTTACAATGTCTCACCAGCACACCGCAGCCCATTTCAAGCTTCATTCCCGCTAATTCAAACTCGATTGCCGCTAACGTTGCGAGTCTTCCCGCTTTCTCATCCGACAACAAATTGGAATGCACTTGGAGAAATGAAAATCACCCCTGCCCGGCCTGATTTTGATTTCGGTTTGCAGGAAGCTGCCTCGAAAAGCATCAAATAAAAACCATGAACCAAAATGAAATCGCAAAAATCGCTGGAATTACGCTGAAACATCCCTTGATGATTTTCATGCTTGAAATTTCGATAACAGGCAATCACCGTTTCCGGGTCATTGTTGCCGGTGCAACGCTGGAACTTCTCATAACCACGGGCCTTCGCCGCGACGAAGTGGCTTCGGCCACGCAGGCGGGCGCGGGTTTGATTGTGCCAAGGTGGTTCAGGTGGATGAGGCGAATGATCTGGCCTTGCTCAAAGCGGACGGGAAATTTTCTTCATTGCCCATTTCATCCAGCCGGTCGGCGCAATTGGGCGGCACGGTGGCGACGGTGGGTTTTCCCGACATCGTTTTGCAGAATTTTTTAACCACGAAAGACACGAAAGACACGAAAAATTAAAAACCGGAAGGTTGGGGACTCGTGGAACTCGTCCCTCCGAAATTTTGTGTGTTTGGTGTATTTCGTGGTTCATCCGGCGGCGGTGCTGGTGCGACGTTGCTGGTGACCAACGGCAATTGTTTGCAAGCGGACGGCGATTTCAACCTTAGTAATGGTGAAATATGCTGGCGATGAGCAGCAGTTCGGGATGGGCCGCTGAAAGTTTTGGCAGCACCACACGGATGCGCGAACGGTAGCGGTGTTCATCGGCCACCCATAGATGCACTGGCCTACTACAAGCCATGTTCAAGCCCGCCAATATTTTGAGACGAACGTCGGGATCGAACGAGGAAGCTTTACCCATTTTAATCTTCATTGCAGCCTCAACAAATAAAACATCTGTGACATATTCGGATTTGCCGAATTGGTCCAATTGAAAACCCCCGCACCGTCAAATGAATTGGTTGCAATCACCGTCCATTGGCTGATTGGCAGCGCCACATTTGTCGAAACAAGCACATAGCACGGGGTATCTGGTATCCCGCCCGACCCACTGAAAGCCAATGCACTTCCATTCATCGCAACATTGCCAATGAGCGCGGGTGGCAGGATGATAATCTGGCCGACGGCAGTTCGTTGGGTGTCGCCGGAGCGATACACCGCAGGCGGATTGGTTCGCACATCCTGCACCGTGTAAAAAACCGTGTCGGCCACAACATTTGCATTTGTGTAGTAAACAAAATTGCCATCCGTGCCCACGCCCGCGCCATTTGTGCTGCTGTCAACGCTCGCCAGTGTCACAGGATCACCGTCCGGGTCGCTCCAATTGGTTGCCAAAGTTGAAACAGGAATCGTCATTGTATTTCCCATGCGATACAACGTCACCGTGCCCGCCGACGGCGGAAGGTTGTTGGTGAAGGACAAAACCAACGAGTTGCTGTTCGTGTGCAGGTAGAAATAACCGCCAGCCAGGTCGTTTTGGAACAGCGAGCTGTCCACGGTCAACTTGTCTGCGCTGTAATTCGTGATGCCGCCGGTGGCCGTGGCAATCACCCAGTCGTAATTCGTGTTGTTGTTGAAATTGGTCACCATGCCGGAACCATTCGGGTCAAACGATTGAACCTGGATAGTGAACGGACTTGCGTTGGAGGACTGGGCATTCAAGACGCCGTTTACCTGCAGGAAATCCCAGCCAGTGACCGGCGCGCCGTTCGCATTTTGAACCGACACGGCAAAGGTGCCGCCCGCGCCCAATGTGACGGGACCGTTGTTGGTGATGGCGCCAATGCCATTGACGCCGGGTGAAACGGTGCCGTTCACAATCAAACCGGGCACGGTGATGAAGGTGTTGCCCGCGAGAGTCCCGTTCGGAGCGATGGCGATGGCGTTGGAGACGGAAATGACCGCCGCGTTTTCCAAAATTGCCGGTCCACCTGCGCCGTTCGCTCCGACGCCCAGGCTGGACACGTTGGCGATGCCGCCCGGAAACGGATTGCCCGCCTGCAAATCCATCGTGCCGGAATTGAGGTTGATGGCGGAAAGTCCGCCGCCACCGGTGATGTTCGCCGCCTGAACCGTCCCGCCGTTGACATTGAGCGTGGCCTGCGCGGAGCCGGTGCCGCCCACGTTCGGACGCGTCGCCAGCGTGAGGTTCGTGATCACCGTCAGCGTACCGCCATTCACGTTGACCGTGCCGGCGGCGAGGGAATTCGAACCGCTCGGATACAAGAAACCCATCGTCAGCGTATTGGCGTTGATGCTGCCGGCATTGAGCGCCAGCAAACCCCCGTTGCTGCTGGTGTCGCTGGCACCCTGACGTCCGCGACCGATGCAGAGATAATTGACAAGCGCATCGATCGTTCCGCCGCTGAAATCATTTGTGGCCACATAGGAACCGGCCTGACCGGACGAGCCGTCGCCGACAACATAAACGCCGACGCGCGAGCCGGTTCCGCCAAGGCCTTGAATGGTCACCGATGGATTTTGCGAGAGAAACGCCGGATTGAATTCCATTACATCATCCGTATCTCCGCGACCGATTGTCACATAATCCACCGCGATGTTGTTGCTGATGCCCAGATACAATTGCGCCCCGTTGCCAAAGCCGGATTTGTTATGACCAAGGTATAGTCCCGGGTTGCCGCTGTAAGGACTGCCCGAACCATCGCCGGCACCATAACCTGCCGAAGTGAGTGTCAGCGTGTTGGTTTTGGCCAGGAATAGAATGCCGCCGGCGCGCGTAAAGTTTTCCACGCCCAGCTTTATCTGTGTGCCATTCATCAGGAAGTCGTCCAATCCCGAAAGATCGAGCGTGGCATCGTGCGCGCCGCCACTGGTGCTCGATCCCTGGCTGACAACGACCGCGCCGTTGGTCACCAGCAACGTCGCACCCGCACCGCTGATTGTCATGTTCACGACGTTGTCGGCTCCAAAATCATACTGGACGAAACCGCCAATCTGAACGCCACCGGTGGTGAGCAGAGATCCTCTGGCAATGCCGAGGTTGTGATAAACCGGGCTGGTATTGATCGCGTTCGCAATATTCGCCAGGCCGGCGATAATGAAACTGGTGTCCACGGAGCTGTTAATGTTGGCTGGAATGACGACGCCGGAACCCGGCACTGTCAATGCGGAAGCGGTGACGGCGCTGTAATTGGTGAAAACCACGCTGTTGCTGATACCGGGCGGGCCGTTGCCGCCGGCGGTGACGTTCGTCCAGTTCAACGGGTCTGACCAATTGAGATTCACCGCGTCGTTCGTCCAGACCAACGTGCCTGAATTGGTAATCAGCGTGGTGACGGTGACATTCAAAATGGCCGTTGCGGTGGAAACACCGGTTCCATTCGTGCCGTAAAAAGTCAGCGCATAATTTCCAGCGGGAGTGTTCGTCGCAGTTGTAACATTCAAAGTCGAACTTCCAGCGCCGTTCAATGAGGACGGACTGAAACTGGCGCTGGTGTTTGCGGGCAACCCGCCCAATCCGAAATAAACGCTGCCGCTGAAACTACTGTTCGTTGCGACCGTCACGGTGAACGTCGTGTTGCTGCCGGGTGAAACGGTTTGTGATACAGGGCTTGCCGACACGGAATAACTGCCCACGATCAAGGTGACAGACGCATTGTGTGTCAGCGTGCCGCCCGTGCCGGTGATGGTCAGCGGATAGACCCCCACCGGAGTCGAATCCGAGGTGGTGATGGAAAGTACAGAGTTGGTTGTGGAGGAGGCGATGGTTCCAAGGTTGATTGAGGAGAAATTGAAGCTGGCGCTCGTGTTCGCAGGCAGGCCAGTGACCGTGAGGCTGACGTTGTTACTGAACCCGCCCATCGGCGCGACTGTCACGCCGAAGCTCGTGCCCGTCCCGGCTGAAATGGTTTGGGTGGTGGTGGTGGGTGTCACCGAGAATCCCAGATATTGCCGATTCTTCATCCAGAGCATCGTGGCCTCCAACAGGCTGGTGGTCTTGTACCGGCCGGAGGCGTAATCCGCAGTCGCGACCACATTATAAGCTGTCTGGCTCCAGTCGCCGAGCAGCAGCCATTGGGCCTGCATGTAATTCTGCGTCGTGCCGCTGCCGTCCACGTTCCCGGAAAACGTGTTGGTCGCCAGGTTCATCACATAGACCAGCGCGTTGGCGAACGGAATCATTCCGGCCCTCGGAAAACCGTAGGGATTCCCCTCCCCGTTCAAGCCCCGGTTGAATTCGCGATACATGCCGACCATGTCGTAGGCCGCGTGTCCGACGTTTTCGATGGGATTGTCACCGGCCGCCTGCGGAGCGGTCGGGGGATAATAATACCATTTATAAACAGTGATTCCGTTGGTGAGATGCGAGTTCTCCATGCCTGTCAGACATTCGTTGGCCGAGCCGTTGACGGCGGCGTCGTATCTGGCAAGGAGTGCGGGATTGTCGCCCAAAATCTCGTGGCACTGCGCCAGCCGCTCCCAGCTCCCGTCCAGCATCATCTGGATGTTGTTGGCCTCCATCGTGTGATAACCGCTCGGCCAGTTGGTCGGATTGCGGATGAGATTGTTGCTCGTGAGAAAATATTTCAGGTCATACTCGGTGTTCCCCTCGTCGCATTTGGCGATGTAGTTCGTGGCACGCTGAAAATAGGTCACGCCATAACCGTGGGGATTGCCGTCGGGAACCGTCGTGTTCCAGAGCGACGGCGTGTTGAGAATCTCCAGCGCGCACAAGGCGAGGTGCGCCTTGGTGTCCCCGTTTTCGCCACCCGCATAGGCGGCGCCGGCGGAGGAGGGTTCATTGGGGCACCAGACCTTGTCAATGTTCCCCGTCCACATCACACGCTGCCCGCCGCTGGCGGCGGACATCAGGTCGTTCCGCTGCGACACGCAGTAGTCCGCCCAGGCGATCATATTGGTCAAAATCGTTACGTCACCTGAGATTTCATACATGAGGCCGAAGGCTTCGAGATCATTACCGCCGTCGCCGTCGGCCCAATGGTTATGATCTCCGTTCGTGCCATTGAGCGCGCCCCACGGCGTCACCGGCGGGATCTGGGTGGCCATGTAGGTCTTGAATGAATTGATTTCGTTCTGTGTCACCGGGCCGGTGAGCGAATCAATGGCCATGCTCGCGGCCCGGGCTGGCCAAATGTCAGCAATCAGGCCGAGCAGACATAAAACCGGAATGACGTGGCGGCTTGAAATCATGAGTGCGTCAGTTCTTAAATTCGCCTTCAATTCGCCTCGCGTCAACCATTGCTGCCATTACATCCGTGTCGGACGGCCTGAAATCGTGAAAATCACCCGGCACCACGTCGTTCACCAGCAGCTTGCAAAAGTATGTCAACAATTATTTTGTATGACTTATTAACAATCGCGAGGCCCTGCCCGGTTTGCACCATCACGACAAAACCATGAGGTTGCTTCGCGCACCGGAACACGGTTAGAGTTTGCGGACGAAAATGGATGCGATTGACCAAGTCCGCAGCAAAGCCGGGTTCATCATTGACATGGACGGCGTCATTTACCACGGGAACCGCCTGATTCCCGGCGTAACGGAATTCATCCAGTGGCTTGAAGCGCAGAAGAAAAAATACCTTTTCCTCACCAACAGCAGCGAGCGGTCGCCGCGCGAATTGCAGCAGAAGCTGGAGCGGCTCGGCATCGGGGTGGGCGAGGAGCATTTCTACACCAGCGCGCTGGCGACGGCGGCGTTCCTCAAGAGCCAGATGAAACAGCCAGCATCTTCAAATCCCCTCACCCCGTCCCTCTCCCCGCTTGGGCGGGGCGAGGGAGTTGAAGTCGGCGGCAGCGTGTTCGTCATCGGCGACAGCGGCCTCATCAACGCGCTTTACGACGCCGGCTTCACCATGAACGATGTGAACCCCGATTACGTCGTCGTGGGCGAATCGAAGACCTATACCTACGACAAGATCACGCACGCCATCCGGCTGGTGCTGGGCGGCGCGAAGCTCATCGGCACGAATCCCGATGTGACCGGCCCGACCGACCAGGGGCTGATTCCCGCGACCGGCGCGTTGATGGCGCCCATCGAACTGGCGACCGGCGCGAAGGCGTATTACGTCGGCAAGCCGAACCCGCTCATCATGCGGAACGCGCTCAAGAAGATTGATTGCCGCCGCGAGGACGCTGTCATCATCGGCGACCGGATGGACACGGACATCATCGCCGGCATCGAATCGGAGATTGAAACGGTGCTGGTGTTGAGCGGTGTGACGGCGGAAGGGGATTTGAAGCGGTTCGCCTATCGTCCGGACCTCATCCTGAAAACCATCGCCGAGATCACCGGCAAGAATTGATCCAAGCCCGGTCTTGTTGCTGGCAGGCGGCGGTAGTAACCTGCCTCCGAATCATTCAAACCACTGATGAAGCTCCATTCTTTTTTGAAACGGACGGCGTTTTTCGCCGCGACGACCTTCACGATTCTGGTTTCAACGGCGCCCTTCCCCGCCGCGGCGGCGGATGCGCGTGTGACGCAGGATTTCGACGCCAACTGGCTTTTCAGCAAGGGCGATTTCGCGTCGGCGATGATGCCGGCATTCGATGACAGCACCTGGCGGCAGGTGAACGTGCCGCACGACTGGAGCATCGAGGGGCCGTTCGGCGCCGATTACGGCAGCGGCAACGGTTACGCGCCCGGCGGCATCGGCTGGTATCGCAAACATTTCCAGCTCGATGCCAAATCAAAAGGGCCGGGTGGTCACGATTGAATTCGATGGCGTGTATGACTACTCGGAAGTCTGGATCAACGGCCAGTTCGTCGGCGGTCGGCCGTATGGATTTTCCAGCTTTCAATTGGACCTGACGCCGTTCATCAAATTCGGCTCCGACGATAATGTCATCGCGGTGCGCGTGGACCATTCCCGTTTTGCCGATTCGCGTTTTTACACCGGCTCGGGCATTTACCGGAACGTCCGGCTCGTCATCACGGACAAATTGCGGATCGCGCACTGGGGCGCTTATGTGACGACGCCCAAGATCAAAACCGATTCGGCAACTGTTCGCGTCGAAACCACGGTTGAAAATGGTTCCGCCGACAAAAAGGAATTTTCGCTGCAATCGGACATCGTCGCGCCAGGCGGCGAAATCGTGGCGAGCCTGACCACTTCAAAATCAGCGGCGGCCAATTCGACTGAAACGCTGGTGCAGGATATGAAAATTCTGAAGCCGCAATTGTGGTCGCCCGATTCGCCATCGCTTTACACCTTGAAAAGCCATGTTGCATCGGGCGGGGCTGTCGTGGACGAAACGGAGACGCCGTTCGGCATCCGCACCGCGACGTTTGACGCGGACAAGGGATTTCTTCTCAACGGCGTTTCGACCAAGCTCAAGGGCGTTTGCCTGCATCATGACGCCGGTGCGCTCGGCGCCGCCGTCCCGGAAAAAGTCCTCGAACGGCGTTTGCGCCTGCTGAAGGAGATCGGCGTCAACGCCATCCGCACCAGCCACAATCCGCCCGACCCGGAGCTTCTGGACCTTTGCGACCGGCTCGGCTTTCTGGTCATGGACGAGGCGTTTGATGAATTCACGCCGGGGAAAAACAAATGGGTGACCGGCTGGAACAACGGCGTGCCCGACCATTTCGGCTACAACGAAATTTTCGCGCAATGGTCGGTCACGGACATTCAGGACATGGTTCGCCGCGACCGCAATCATCCCGGCATCATGCTCTGGAGCATCGGCAACGAGGTGGATTACGCCAACGACCCGTTTTCGGACCCGGTGCTGGGCGACAAATATCAACCTGAAAATCCGCCGGCCAAGGACCTGCTGAAATGCGCCCAGCCGCTGATCACCGCCGTGAAATCCCTGGATCGCACGCGCCCCGTGACGGCGGCACTGGCAAACATCAAGATGTCGGATGCCGTCAACCTGCCGGAATTGCTCGACGCCGTCGGCTATAATTACCAGGAATCCCGTTACGCCGCCGACCACGAAAAATTTCCGAAGCGGATCATTTACGGCAGCGAAAACAGCCACCAATACGCGCGCGTGGCGTGCGGTGCAAAACGAACAATTTCATCTCCGGCCAGTTTCTCTGGACGGGAATTGATTATCTGGGCGAGGCGCGCGCCTGGCCGAACGCGCGAGCGACTGGGGTCTGCTCGACCTTTGCGGTTTCAAAAAGCCGGCCGGCTGGTTCCGGCAAAGCCTCTGGAGCGACAAGCCAATGGTTTATCTTTGCGTCGCCGCCGGCAACGGCGGACAACCCCGCATTGCCGGTGTGGAAAGCTGGAACTGGCCGTCGAATTCAATGCAGACCGTCCGTTGTTTCGCCAATTGCCCCGAAGTCACCCTGACGCTGAACGACAAAGTCATTGGCACCAAAAAGCTTTCCGAAGCCGTCAACGGCGTGTTGAGCTGGAAGGTTCCTTTCGAACCGGGAACGCTCAAGGCCGTTGGCCGCGCGAACGGGCAGGACGTTTGCGATTACGAATTGAAAACCGCCGGTCCGGCCAGCCGGATTGAACTGCTGCCCGACGCGACGGAACTTCACGCCGATGGCAAGGATGTCTGCCATGTCGAATTCAGGATTGTGGATGAAAACGGCGTGCGCGTCCCGGATGCGGAACCGGAAGTGACCTTTGAAATGACCGGCCCGGCCGAGACTCCTCGGCATCGGGAATGGCGATTTGAACAACATCGAGGATTGCAAAGCGAACAGGCACCGCGCCTTTCAAGGCCGCGGGCTTGCGATTTTGCAAACGACGACGACTCCCGGCTGTATCACCTTGAAAGCCACGGCTCCCGGTCTGGAATCCGCCAGCGTGACTTTGCAAAGCCAGTAATCCAATGCCATCGCCAGTTGCCATCTCCAGTTTGGGTGATTGTGTTTTTGTCACCTTTGCCGGATGCTGTGCGTCTATTTCCAAATGAAAACCACGCAATATTTTTCTGCGGCCGCGTTGACGCTTCTCTTCGCGCTGCTCCCAAACCATTCAACCGCAGCGGACGCCCGGCTGACTGAAAACTTCGATTCCAACTGGTCTTTCCTGAAAGGCCGACGCGGCCGGCGCGGAGCAGAATCAATTCGACGATTCCGCGTGGCGCAAGCTGGATGTGCCGCATGACTGGAGCATCGAGGGGCCGTTTGCCGAGACGAACAAGGCCGGCGGCGCGGGCGCGTTTCTGCCCAGCGGTGTCGCGCTGGTATCGGAAACATTTCACGCTGCCGCCGGACGATTCCGGCAAATGCGTGACCGTTGAGTTCGACGGCGTGATGGCCAACAGCGACGTGTGGATCAACGGCGTTCTTCTCGGCCACCGGCCTTACGGCTATGTCAGCTTCAGCTATGAACTGACCGGCCATCTGAATTTCGGCGGCGACAACGTCATCGCCGTCCGCGCGGACACTTCGGCGCAGCCGGCATCGCGTTTTTATGCGGGCGCGGGCATTTACCGGCACGTCCGGCTGGTCGTCACGGACCCGGTTCACATCGAGCACTGGGGAGTGTTCGTCACCACGCCGCAAGTTTCGGCGACGCAGGCGACGGTTCATGTGCAATGCACAGTCACCAACCAATCCGACTCGGACCGCAAGATTTCGTTGCAAGTTTCGTTGCAAAATCCAGACAGGAAAAACTGTCTGGCATTGGATCTTCGCAACCTGTCGGTAAGACCGAGACTCGTCGCCGCTGGCGAATCCACTCAATATTGAGCGAGGACATTGTTGTCAACAAGTCCGCAACTTTGGAATCTGGACAACCCAAATCTTTACCAGCGCAAGAGTCACAATTATATCTGGCTTCAAATGGATTACGGACGGATTTATAGCGACGGCGACCCCCTTGATAACGAAGTTATAACCTTCGGCATCCGCGACGCGCATTTCGACGCCGCCACCGGCTTCTGGCTGAACGGCAAGAATTTCAAGGTCAAGGGCGTCTGCCTGCACGCGGACGGCGGCGCGTTCGGCATGGCGGTGCCGCTGGCGGTCTGGGAAGAGCGGCTCGAGGAATTAAGAAAACTGGGCGTGAACGCCATCCGCACCGCGCACAATCCGCCCGCGCCGGAGTTTCTGGATTTGTGCGACCGCATGGGTTTTCTCGTGATGGACGAGATGTTCGACTGCTGGACGGTCGCCAAGAATCCCATTCGACTATCATCTCTATTTCAACGACTGGTCGCAGACGGACGAGCGCGACTCAATTCTCCGCGACCGCAATCATCCGAGCATCATCCTTTACAGCGTCGGCAACGAAATCCACGACACGCCGCAGGCGGAGAAGGCCAAGAAGATTCTTGCCGGACTCGTCGCCGTCGCGCACGAAGCCGATCCGACCCGGCCGGTCACGCAGGCGTTGTTCCGCCCGAACGTCAGCCACGATTACGACGACGGCCTGGCGGACATGCTTGACGTGGTCGGGCAAAATTATCGCGAAAACGAAATCCTCGCCGCGCACGACCAGAAGCCGACGCGCAAAATCATCGGCACGGAAAACACGACACGACCGCAAGCAGTGGCTCGCGCTGCGCGACCATCGCGCCTTACGCCGGGCAATTTTTCTGGACGCGGCGTGGATTATCTGGGCGAGTCGCGCCGCTGGCCGCTTGTCGGTCACGGTTCGGGACTGCTGGATCGCACGGGCAGCGCCGACGCCGATGGCGTTCGAACGCCAAAGCTGGTGGAGCGACAAGCCGATGGTCTTCATCGACGCGCCGCACTCGCGCCACACGGACGCGCATGCCAACCGATCCGGGCTTACGCGGCGGCTGAGACGGTACGCGCAGGTTTTGTTCGCCGACTGGACGCCGACGAATCTGCAGCCGCACGCCGAAAACGTGGAGGTCTATTCCAACTGCAAGGAGGTTGAGCTGTTCCTGAACGGCAAATCGCTCGGCGCAAAAACCATCAACGCCGACGCCTCGCCGCGCAACTGGCAGGTGCCATTGCACGCCGGGAGTTTTGAAGGCAGTCGCGCGGAATGAAAAAGGAAAGGTCGTCGCCACCGACAAACTGCGCACGGCGGGCAGTCCGAAGAAAATTGTCTTGTCCACTGACGCCAAGAAACTTTCACCCGGCTGGGACAACGTGGCCTTTGTGCGCGCAAAGATCGTGGATGCAAACGGCATCGAAATCCCGCGCGCGGACGATTTGATTTCGTTCAAGATTTCCGGGCCGGGCGTCATCGCCGCCGTGGACAGCGCAAACAATTCGAGCCACGAACCGTTTCAGGCAACCGAACGACACGCATTCCAGGGCGAGTGTGTCGCGTTTGTAAAGGCAACCGGCTCTTCGGGCAAAATTGTTTTGACGGCGACGGCCCCCGGGTTGACTGAGCGGCTCCATCGCCATCAAAGCCGCGAAACCTTCAAACTGAAAAATGCAAACGCACCGCCTGCTGATCTTCCTCACCTGCGCATGCACCTGCCTTTCGGTGCGCGCAGCGGAACTCACATTGACGGATTCGCCCGGCGCGGGTGATTTGATTCTGGCCGATGGCAAGACAGTCCCGGCGATATTTGTTGAAACCAACGATGAGCCAGCAGTGCTGCGCGCGACGGGCGATCTGGCGGATGACTTCGAGCGGGTGACGGGGACAAAACCAGAGATTGAAAATCAATCGTCAGCGGACGGCTAAAATCCGTGTCATCATCGGCACGATTGGGAAAAGCGAAATCATTGACCGGCTGGCGGTGGAAGGAAAATTGGCGACGAACGGCGTCAGCGGCAATGGGAAAGTTATGTCCTGCAAATCGTGAAGAATCCCCTGCCCGGCGTGAACGCAGGCGCTGGTCATCGCCGGCAGCGACCGGCGCGGGACGATTTACGGCATTTACCAGTTGTCGGAAATGATCGGCGTTTCGCCGTGGTATTGGTGGGCGGATGTGCCGGTGAACCAGAGGAAAAACTCTCGCACTGCACGGCGACATTTTCAAACAAGGCCCGCCGACGGTGAAATATCGCGGCATTTTCATCAACGACGAGGATTGGGGGTTGAACCCGTGGGCCTCGAAAACGTTTGACCCGCAATTTGGCAACATCGGCCCGAAGACCTACGAAAAAGTCTTTGAGCTGATGCTGCGCCTTCGCCTGAATTACATCTGGCCGGCCATGCACGCGTGCAGCACGGAGTTCGGTTCCGTGCCGGAAAATGTCGCGCTGGCGGACAAGTTTGGAATCGTCGCGGGTTCGTCGCATTGCGAACCGATGCTCTATAATAATGTCCATTGGAGCGAAGCGGAAAAAGGGCGATGGAACTACAGTCTTAATCGCGACGCAATTCATTCCACCTGGGAGGAAAATGCGAAGGCTCGCGGCCAACGAGGAGGCCGTCTGGACGCTTGGCATCCGCGGCATTCACGACGCGGCCATGGAGCGGCCACCCAACGACCTGCCCGGCAAGATCAACCTCATGGGCGAGATCTTTCACGACCAGCGCGAGTTGCTGGATCAATACGTCACCAAGCAATGGGGACCCGTTGCGCAATGCTTCGTGCCTTACAAGGAAGTGCTGCCGATTTACGACGCCGGGCTTGAAAGTGCCGGACGACGTAACGCTCGTTTGGGTGGATGACAACTTCGGCTACATCCGGCGTCTTGGCAACCCCGAGGAACAGCAGCGTTCCGGCGGATCAGGCGTCTATTGGCACATCTCTTATTATGGACAGCCGCATTCTTACACATGGATCAACACAACCGCTCCCGCGTTGATGTGGGAAGAACTGCACAAGGCGCGGGAAAACAACGCGCGCACTTTGTGGGTCATCAACGTCGGCGACATCAAGCCGATGGAAATCGGAATTGATTATTTCTCGCGGCTGGCATGGAATCCTGACGGATTCGACCGCGGCGCGCAGCGAACATTTCTCCATGATTTTGCGGCGGGAAACTTCGGTGAAACAATTTGCGCAGCCGATGGCGGATTTGCTCATGGAGTTTTACCGACTGGGAACCATTCGCAAGCCCGAGTTGATGGATCGCGCGTGGGCGCTCTCACTGACGCCGGAGCGGGCGGCGCAACTCGAAAATGACTACAACAATCTGCTCAAGCGCGAAGAAGCGCTGTCGGCCGCAGTTCCGGCAGAAGCGCGGGACGCTTACACGGAATTGGTCGGTTTTCCCGCCCGCGTTTTGGCATCGGCGGGTTTGATTTTCATGGCGGATCGAAATGTTCAGCTCGGCATTGACGTCGCCGCCAACGAAAACAAAATAACGACCCTGCGCAATGACCTTGAGGCACAAGTGGAAAACTTCAATACGAAAATCGCCGGTGGAAAATGGAACCACATGATGCCCGGCCTTGTCACCGGAACAGATTTGACCAAATGGTCGAGTCAGGTGCGATGGCCGTGGGGTGAAAAGACATCCCAGACCGGCCAGACCACGAACAATTCTCCGGTTATCAATGAACCTCCCGCAGGGCAAGGCTGGCGCGACGCCGCCACGGCTGACCGGCAATCACCACAGGACGGCGGCACATTGGAGCATCGTTGAAGGACTCGGACCGTCGGGCCGGGCGATGGCATTGTTGCCCGCGAGCTCGGAAATTTCATGGAAAGAAGACGACAAGAACGCGCCTGTGCTGGAATATGATTTCCAGGCCAAAGGCGGCGACGGAGAGGCGCTTATCGATTTCCTGCCGACGTTCCGCATTTATTCGGGAATGAAATTGCGCGTGGCCGCAAGCATGGATGATGGCGTCCCGACAATAATCGAAGTGCCCGGCTCCAGCGGCTCGGAAAACGAAAATGGCCCGGTGCGGAGCTTCGCTGTTCAAAATAACTACGTTCGAGCGCGCGTGCCGTTGCCGGGGCTTACCGCCGGCAAGCACACCTTCAAAATTCGAGCCGTTGATCCCGGGGCCGTGATTGACCGGGTTTCCTTGCCATAGACTTTCACCGTATAATCTTTTACACAACAAATGAAAAAACATCTCACTCTTGCCAGCGGTTGCGCGGCACTGGCCTTGGTATTGTTCACCGGCTGCAAGTCAACAGGTTCAGCCAGTTGCTGCGGCGACACGCCGGCGGTTGCAACTAACGCGGCGGTTGCGGCTGCCATCTGCCTCCCGGGCAATCACCCCACCCTCCTCGCCGCGCGCGATTTATAATTTCAACCCCGGCTGGAAATTCATTTTTGGCGACCAGACCAACGCCGACCAGCCGGACTTCGACGATTCGTCGTGGGCCAGCGTCAGCCTGCCGCATACCTGGAACGACACGGACTCCTACCGCGCTTACATCAGCCACGGCGGCGGCGACCAGACCGAAAAGCGTGGGCATCGGCTGGTATCGCAAGCATTTCAAGCTGCCCGCGAGCGCCGATGGCCAGAAAGTTTTCCTCGAATTCGACGGCATGAGGCAGGCGGGACACTTCTTCCTGAACGGCCAGCCCATCGGCAAATATGAGAACGGCGTCACGGCGGTCGGGCTGGACATCACGAAGTTCGCCAAGTTCGGCGGCCAGGACAACGTCCTCGCCGTGCAAGTGGACAACAGCCACGACCTACAAGGAGGAAGCCACCGGCACGCCCTTCGAGTGGAATGTAAAGGACTTCAATCCGAATTTCGGCGGGCTGAACCGCGACGCCACGCTCATCGTCACCGGCAATATTTACCAGACGCTTGCCGCTTTACGAAAATCTCAAGACCACGGGCATCTACATCTATCCGGACAGCTTTGACGTGAAGAATAAAACCGCCGACATTCATGTCGAGGCCGAGGTGCGAAATGAGACGAGCGATTATGCCTCCATCACCCTTTCGGCGGTGGTGGTGGACGCCGACGGCATCGTGCGGGCGAAATTTGACGGCAACACTTCCGACCTCGTCGGCGGCCAGACGCGAAGTGTTCACCGCCGCCGGCCCGCTCGCAAACGCGCGTTTTTGGGACGTGACCGATCCGTATCTATATACGTGTGTATTCCATCCTGACGGTGAACGGCCAAGTCGTGGACGTGTGCAAGACACAGACCGGCTTCCGCAAGGCGGAATTCAAAGGCGGCGCCGGCACGGGCGGCGTTTGGCTAAACGACCAGTTTCGTCTGGCTTACCGGTTACGCGCAGCGCTCGGCGGATGACTGGCCGGGCCTCGGCGGGGCGTATCCCGACTGGATGCACGACTTCACCATCGCGCTCGTGCGCGACAGCAACGGCAATTACATCCGCTGGATGCACGTCTCGCCCCAACGTGCCGACGTGGCGGCGTGCGACAAGATACGGCATCGCCATCGTCTGCCCGGCGGGCGACAAGGAACGGGACGTCACCGGCCGCCAGTGGGACCAGCGCGTCGAAGTCATGCGCGACTCGATGATATTTTTCCGCAACAATCCCGAGCATACTTTTCTGGGAGGCGGGCAACACCATCGTCACTCCGGAACAGATGCAGCAAATGGTGGACTTGCGCAAGCAGTGGGATCCCAACGGCGGGCGCGTGATGGGCACGCGGGACAATGACGCGGCGGATGCGAACAAGGCGCTCACCCCCGTCTCCGAATATTACGGCGTCATGATCGGCCAGGACCGGCAGACTGACCAAGTCACCCAACCGGGACAGATCTTCCGCGGCTACAGCGTGGAGCGCCGCGACAAGGCGCCGCTGATCGAAACCGAGGATTTCCGCGACGAGGCCGCGCGCGGCATCTGGGATGATTATTCGCCGCCGCACTTTGGATTCAAGCCCAAGGGCGGAACCGTCAGCGCGACCCGGCGCCGGTCAGGACACTTATCACTGGAACTCCGAAACTTTCTGCCTCGCCGCCGCGACGCGTTACACCTCATATGTGGCACAACCGCATTGACAATCCCGATCCCGGCGCACTCGAAGTGGTCCGGCTTACTGCTTCCATTTACTTCACGGACTCCGACGCCGATGGCCGCCAGGATGGCAGCGAAGTCCTGCGCGTGAGCGGCAAGATGGACGGCGTGCGCCTGCCCAAGGAATTGTATTTCGTCTCGCGCGTGATGCAGAGCGACACGCCGGACATCCACATCATCGGCCACTGGACTTATCCGACGAACACGGTGAAAACCGTCTATGTCGCCGCGAGCCATTGCGACCAGGTCGAGTTGTTCCTGAACGGAACATCCCTCGGCGTGGCGAAACAGCCGTGTGATTTTGTGGATACATTCAACGGTGGGAACAGAAACCTGGGCAACACCGGCTACATTTACGCATTCACGAACATCGCCTTTGCGCCCGGCACATTGAAGGCCGTGGCAACCAAGAGCGGCCAGATCGTCGCGCAAGAGGAACTCAAGACCGCCGGCGAACCCAAAGCGCTCAAACTCACGCGTGCATGCCGGCCCGAATGGCTTGCAGGCGGATGGCTCCGACGTGGCGCTGGTGGACTTCGAGGTCGTGGACGCCGACGGCAACCGCTGCCCGACCGACGAGGCGCGCGTGGATTTCCAAGTCGACCGGCCCGGCCACTTGGCGCGGCGGCTTTTGCAGCGACAAACTGGATACGACCAACAACAAATTCCTCGACACCGAATGCGGCATCAACCGCGTCGCCATCCGCTCCACGCTGACGCCCGGCACCATCACGCTGACGGCGACACGCGACGGACTTGAGCCGGCCACCGTGCAGATTGAATCCAAGCCGGTGGCCATCACAGATGGTTTGATGCAAGCCGGCAACTGATAACCCCGCGCAGGAACGTTTCGCCAAAATTGGGAGGACAAAATGAAAATCATCGCGACGATACTGGCCGCTGCGTTCATTTTGTCGGCTGCGGAAAATCTCGTCGCGCGCTTCTGATTTCGCCTTCGGCGCGGACCTGTCATTTTTGAAGCAGGCGGAGGATCGCGGAACCGTTTTCAAGGACGGCACGAACGCGATGCCCGGCCTGCAGATTTTCAAGAATCACGGCTACAACTGGATTCGCCTGCGCATTTTCGTCGAGCCGGTCGGCGGCAATCTGCCGAACAACCTTGCCTACACACTCGCCGAGGCGAAGGATGCGAAGAAGCTCGGCTACAAATTCCTGCTCGATTTTCACTACGCCAGCTCGTGGGCCGATCCCGGCAAGCAGCCGACGCCGGAGGCGTGGAAGCCTTTGTCGCACAAGGAGCGGGTGAAAAAAGTCTTTGAATACACGCGCGACACCATCGCCTCGTTCCGCGACGCCGGGGTGTTGCCGGACATGGTGGAGGTCGGCAATGAGATCACGCACGGGATGTTGTGGCCGGACGGCAAGCTGCCGGACAATTGGAAGAATTTCACCGATTACCTCCGCGCCGGAATCAAGGGCGTTGACGCCGGAAGCGGCACAAATTCGCGCCCGAAAATCCTGATTCACATTGACCAGGGCGGCAGCATCGCCAAGACGAAATACTTTTTCGACAATTTGAACCGCTACAAAATCCACTACGATGTCATCGGCTTTTCCTATTATCCGTGGTGGCACGGCACGCTGATGGACTTGCGGGACAATCTGGCGTTCACGGCGAACACATATCACAAGGACATCATCGTCGTGGAGACGGCTTACAACTGGAGGCCGGCGCGCGAATCCGCCGACCGCGTCGGCCCGTTTCCCGAAACGCCCGAAGGCCAGCGCGACTATCTTGACGAATTGACGCGCGTGGTGCTGGCCACGCCCGACGAACGTTGCAAGGGCATTTTCTGGTGGGAACCGGCGGTGGGCAATCGCGGCGGCCTCGTCTCGCGCGAGTTTTTTTGATGAAAATGGAAACTCTCTGCCGGTCATTTCCGTCTTTGACAAATATACCAGGCCGACGCCAAGAACGGACGGCCAATGATTTTGACCGACACTGGAATGGATTCATCAAAAAAAGCCGCCGCAAGGCCGCCGCGATTTTTAACGTGGCTGGCAGCCTTGATTATTTCCGGACTGCTGCCGGTTCGAGCGGCGGACATGTTCGTCTATTTCGGCACGCACCGTTCCGGGACGAACGTTGGTTTTTCGCTCGCGCATTTTGACACCGACACCGGCGCGCTGACGAAGCCGGAATTTCTCATCCAGTCGCCCGCGCCCGCATATTTTGTGATCCACCCCGACGGCCGGCATCTTTACACCTGCAACTCCGGCAGCCCTGGCGCCGTTTCCGCCTACGAAATCGAACCGCACACCGGCCAGCTTAAATTTCTCAACCGTGTTCCGGCGGGTGGCAGCCGGCACCAGCTATGTCAGCCTCGACCAGACCGGCCGCTTTGTGCTCGCGGCAAATTATTCCGGCGGCAACATCGCCGTCTTCGCCATAAAGCCCGACGGCAGCCTCGGCGACCGCACCGCCTTTGTGCAGCATACCGGCAGCAGCGTGAATCCACAGCGCCAGACGCACGCCTACGCCCATTCCATCATCGTTGATCCATCCAACCGCTTCGCGCTCGTGGCCGATCTCGGCCTGGACAAGGTTTTTGTTTATCGCTTCAATGCGCAGGACGGCTCGCTGACGCCGAACGATCCGCCGTATGCCGCCATCAAGCCCGGTTCCGGCCCGCGCCACCTGAAGTTTCATCCGAATGGCCGCTGGGTTTATGTCATCAGCGAAATCGCCAGCACCGTTACCGCGCTCAATTGGGATTCCACCAACGGCACCCTCGCCGAATTCCAATCCATCTCCGCATTGCCCGCTGATTTCCAAGGCACGAACACCAGCGCGGAGATTCATGGTGCATCCGAGTGGAAAATTTCTCTACGCCTCCAATCGCGGCAACGACAGCCTCGCTGTATTTGCGATTGATCAAACAACGGGCGGCTGGCACTGGTTGAGCACGTCTCCTGCGGCGGCAAGACACCACGTTTTTTTACATTTGACCCCACCGGCAAATGGCTGCTGTGCTCGAACCACGGCAGCGACAACACCGTCGTTTTCCGCGTGGATGAGAACACCGGACGACTGACGCAAACCGGCCAGCCCGTGCCGGTGCCGTATCCATTCTGTGAACAGTTTTTGACGGTTCGCTGACAATACCGACGAACCCGCATCCAGATTGATCATCCATGAATAAAAAAAACCTTCTCATTCACCTGCCAATTTTTGCGTTCGCGCTGGCGGTATCGGCTCAAACCAACAACCCGATGGCCGAAGGCGGAAATGCCAGTGATTACGACATGGCTCCAGAGACGACGCTGGAAGTCGTCAACGCCGCCGTCGCGACATGATTCCGACCAAACTTCCACCGGGACCGTTCCAGCCGACATGGGAATCGCTCAAGGAAAATTACCAGGTGCCGCGTTGGTTTGCGGAAGCCAAATTCGGATTGTTCATGCACTGGGGGCTTTATTCCGTGCCTGCGCATCACAACGAATGGTATGAAAAGCACATGTATACCGATGGCGCGGACGGCCAGTGGCATGTCGAGCATTACGGCCCGCAGGACAAGTTCGGCTACAAGGATTTCATCCCGATGTTCACCGCCTCCAATTGGGACCCCAACGCATGGGCGGAACTTGTTCAAAAAATCCGGCGCGAAATTCGTCATCCCGACGGCGGAGCATCACGAAAACTTCGCGCTGTGGGACAGCGCAGGTGACGCCGTTCAACGCGGTGAAACATGGGGCCGCACCGCGACCTTATCGGCGATCTTTCCAAGGCCGTGCGCAAGCAGGGATTGAAATTCGGCGTGTCCAACCACGGCATCGAAAATTTCCAGTTCATCAATCCGCCCGCCGACATGGCCGCCAAAATGAAGGCCGAGCAGGCCGACCTTTACGATCCGAAATGGGCGGATTTTTACAATGTCGCCGACCGCAGCGACGCGGCGTGCGAACGGTTCCTGACCAACTGGTTCGCGCGCAATGTCGAGTTGATTGACAAATACCGGCCCGACATTCTGTGGTTCGACAACGGCGTGGACCAGCGCTATCTCGACCCGCTCAAGCTGCGCGTCGCGGCTTACTATTACAATCGCGCCAAAGAATGGGGCAAGGAAGTTTCCATCGGCGCAAAAAAGGCCGCGTTCGCGCCGAGCAACAAAAACACGGAAACCATCGGCGCCATCCTTGATTTTGAAAAAGTCGGCGCGCGTTCGCCGTCCGGCATCCGCCCCGGCGTCTGGGAAGTGGACGATCCCATCGGCAGCACTTGGGGCTACACGAGCGACGATGCGCTTCTCCGGCGCGGGCGCCATCATCACCAAGCTCGCGGATACCGTCAGCAAAAACGGAGTCTATATGCTGAACCTTTCGCCCAGAGCGGACGGCACGTTTCCGCAGGAACAGCAGGACACACTGCTCGGCATCGGCCAGTGGCTCGGCGTGAACGGCGAGGCAATTTATGGCACGCACAACTGGATCAAGTTCGGCGAAGGCGGCGGACGTGGACAACCGGGCTTGAACATCCGCTTCACCGTCAAAGGGAAAGTGCTCTACGCCATCATCCTCGGCAACTGGCCCGGCGAAGAAGCGGTCATCACCTCACTTGCAACGACGAATTCCCCGACCGGAAAAATCAAGTCAGTGACCATGCTTGGCAACAAGGGGAAATTGGAGTTTACGCAGGACGACGACTGGACTGAAAGTGAAGCTTCCCGCCACCGCTCCTTCCAAATACGCCTATGTACTCAAGATCACCGGTCTGAAAATGAACGCTCCAACGTGGACGAATTCGGGAAATCCGCAATTGCAACCCGGCACCTCTGGAAATTAGAATTGAACCAAACTAAAGCACAGGATGAACATGAGGAAAAAAAGGAACGGGAAGGCGCAATGTCTTTTGAACTTCATTGCGGTCATGATTATTTTCGGATCGCTGCCTGCGAGTGCGCCGGCGCAGTCCTCAAATCAAACAACATCCGTGGAGACGAATTCTCCGCCACGCTCCGCGCGGATGGAAAATCTACCAGCCAACCCGAACCTTCCCTCGTTGTTTCTCATCGGCGATTCCACCGTGCGCAACGGCCGGGGCCGCGGCGATGGCGGGCAATGGGGCTGGGGCGACGAGATTGCGCCATTTTTCGACACCAGCAAAATCAACGTCGTGAACCGCGCGCTGGGCGGAACGACCAGCCGCACGTTTTACCGCGACCTTTGGCCGCGTGTGCTTGCGATGTTGAAGCCCGGCGACTTTGTCATCATGCAATTCGGCACCAACGGCGGCGCGGTCAACGACGCGAGCCGCGCGCGCGGCGAAATTCACGGCATCGGCGATGAGACGCAAGACATCACCAATATGGTCACGGGGAAATTCGAGACTGTTCACACTTTCGGCTGGTATGAAAAGCAAATGATTGCGGATGCCAGAAACAAAGGCGCAACGCCATGGTCTGTTCGTTGATTCCGCGCAACAGCTGGCGGACCAACGGCATGGCGGCGCGAAACGGTCCCGACAGTGCCGCCGGCTGGGCAGGTCAGGCCGCCGAGTCCGTGAACGCGCCCTTCCTGGATATCAACGAAATCATAGCCCGCCAATATGACGAACTCGGACGGGAAAAAGTGAACGCCTTGTTTGTCGCAGGACAAGGGCCGCACACAAGCCTCGCCGGCGCGCAAACGAATGCCCTTTGCGTCGTCGCCGCGCTCAAGGGGCTGAAGAAAAATCCGCTAGCACAGTACTTTTCAGTAAGGGCTGACGGGGTCCCGTCCGCCGTTCCCACACCGAATAAATCTTCACGGGAATGATTTGATGAAAGCACTTCCTGCCATACTGGCGTTCATTTTCGCTGCCGGATTTCTCCTGGCCGCCGACGATGAACGCCCTGTGGTGGACGCCTCAAAATTGCCCGTTGAAACGTCGGCCAACAATGCATTGCCAGCTCTGCACCTGGTTGGCGATTCAACGCTGAAACCCGGCCCTTCGACAGATGGCAAGGTCGGCTGGGCTGAGCGTATCAAGCCGTATTTTGATACCGGCAAAATCAACGTGGTTGACGACGCCATCGCCGGCCGCAGCGCGCGGACATTTTTCACCGAGGGCCGCTGGCAAAAAGTGCTGGACGTGCTCAAGTCCGGCGACTTTGTCATCATCCAGTTCGGCACCAACGACGGCGGGAGAATCGGTGATCCGGCCAACAAGCATCGCGCGGACGGTGCCGGCATCGGCGAGGAAACCGTGGAGGACACCATGCCCAGCGGCACTAATCAAATTGTCCACACATTCGGCTGGTATATGGCGGGTTTCGTCACCAGCGGGCAGACGAAGGGCGCGACCGTCATACTCGTTTCGCCCATACCCCACAAGCAGCGGTGGGAAACGGGGCGCGATTTCGAGGCCTTCGCCCAATGGGACGCAGAGGTTGCAAAGGCACACAACGCGCTTTTCTTCGATCTGACCATGGTCATCACCGACGCCTACAAAAAAGTCGGAGCGGAAAAAGTGGATACATTCTTTGCCGACAAGGGCACGCACACCACTGACACCGGCGCTCAATTGAACGCAGCGTGCGTCGTCGCCGGATTGAAAAGCCTTCCGAACGACCCGCTTGAACCTTATTTCTCTGAAAAGGCGAAGAACATCGAACCTTACGCAGCCGTCAACCCAGGTCAATCCAACCAACACAACCACAATCTCAGCCAATCCATGAAGCAACTTCATTATCTCTCCATCGGGATTCTTTCGGCCGTCGTGCTGGCCGCCTCGGATCCGGCTGCCCGTGCGCAGACCAATTACAAATTTGATTTCGGTGGCGGCCGGCCGGAATCCGGCTGGATAC
This sequence comes from uncultured Verrucomicrobiae bacterium, assembly GCA_963827815.1. GTDB lineage: Bacteria > Verrucomicrobiota > Verrucomicrobiia > Limisphaerales > UBA11358 > UBA11358. The sequence continues at coordinate 55,543 of CAWHCL010000016.1, forward strand.
AAATTGCTCGGACAAACATGTATTCCGAGGCAACCGGCTATGGCTTTGAGCCGGGCGCATTACCGGCCACCATCGGCAACGACGCGTTGGGCGCCGACCAGCCGTTTTATTTCTCCGTCAAAGAGCCAGAGGGAAATTATCAAGTCACGGTCACGTTCGGCAGCGCGGCCGCGCCCTCCGACAACACCGTGAAGGCCGAATTGCGCCGCCTGATGCTGGAAAAAATCCACACTGACCCCGGCCAGTCCGTCACCCGGAGCTTCATCGTCAACGTCCGCATTCCGCAATATCCCGGCGGCCAGGTGCGGCTGAAGGCTCCAAGAGAGACCACACAGGAGGCGCGCGCATGGGACGACAAGCTCACTCTCGAGTTCAACCACGACGAGACGAACTCGGCCGTCAGCAAGGTTGAGATCGAGAAGGTGGACGTACCCACGATATACATCCTCGGTGATTCGACCGTGTGCGACCAATCCGCCGAGACCTGGAACAGTTGGGGACAGATGCTCACACGCTGGTTCGGCCCTGGCATCGCCATCGCCAACCACGCCGAGTCCGGTGAAACGCTTGCCAGCTCCATCGGCGAGCGGCGCTTTGCCAAGGTCTACAGTCTCCTCAAACCCGGTGATTATGTCTTCATGCAGTTCGGTCACAATGACATGAAAAACCACGCCACCAATGCTCTTGAAAATTACAAGGCCAATTACGTGAAAGTAATCGGCGAGATCCGCACCAAGGGCGCCACCCCGGTGATCATCGCCTCAATGGAACGCGCGAACGGTGCGAACCAGGACACTCTGATGGGCTACCCTGCCGCCGCCCTCGAGACCGCCGCCGCGCTGAATGTTGCGTCCATTGACCTTCACTCCATGAGTCAGGTGTTCTACCGCGCGCTGGGCGATGAAGTGAAAAAAGCCTTCAACGACGGAATCACCCACCACAACAACTACGGAAGCTACGAGATGTCGAAGATGATTGTGATGGGCATCAAGGCCGACAATCTCGACATCGCCAAGTATATCGTCCCCGACTTCAAGGACTTCGACCCCTCGCAACCCGACCCACTTGCGACCTTCAAGATGGCGTTGAGCGCCGGAAGCAATGCCCAGCGCCCACTGGGCGACGAAAGCACTTTTGGCTCCGGAGCCAACACCAACACGCCCGTGACACCGGCAGTCAAGCCACCGGGGAATTAACCCCCCAATCCGCGCCAATAAGTTAATCGCGAAAGACGCATAAGACAGGAAATGCTTTGACGCGAATTCCCGCGAATCGGATCAAGTCGCAGTGAACACGTAGAAAATACAAAAGCCGAGACGCTGACTTATTTAACCACGGATGAACACGGATGGACACGGACTCTTTTAACCACGAAATACACAAAATACAGAAGGATTTAACGCAAAGACGCCAAGAAGCCAAAGGCGCAAAGTGGCACACATGCTGAAAATGGAAAAATCGAACATCCAACGCCCGACGCCGAACATCGAATGAAAGAGCGGAAGAAATGCAGGGTCGTGGAAGGCAGGACCAAAACACGCGAAGAACGAGGACGAGGAGGAGCCGGGAAAAACTAAAATTCGGAAACATCGAACATCCAATGCAAGTAAATTTATAAGATTTGATTATGATATAAACGAGGCATTTCAAAGCCGAAGCCCAACGCGGTGAAATTCATTAGATCCATCGAATTGATCACCCTGCTGGCTAAGCCTGATTGGCTGGACGATGCCACAAAAACAATCGGCCAATACTGGCGGCGAAAGAATGCCCGACCAAATGTTTTGAGCACCGAAGAACAAGCGGATGTGACCGTCGCAGTTCGTTAAAATGTAACTTGCATCAAGACCGGTTTTGCCAGATAAACTCGGGTCATGAAGGTGGCGCAATCCTTGAAGTTTTCCCGCATGTCATATCCGGTGATTCCGCAATCAGTAATTGGCGGTGCGCAACCCGTGACCAAGATTGCCGCAGGGGGTTACCATAGATTGTTTCTGAAGAGCGACGGCAGCATGTGGGCCGTGGGATTTAACGGCGTTGGCCAGTTGCCCCAGCCAAACTAAAACAACTCACAATCGTGAAAAAAAACCTGTTATTTAGTTTGCTTGCCCAACTGGTTTTTACGTTCACCTCCCATGCCGCCGGAACGTGGGTTCCGCTGGTCAATGGCCCGCCGGGTTATGCCGGGCATTTTCTCCTGCTCTCGGATGGCACCGTCATAGCGGAAGATTTGAGCACCAATTATGGCCCCGGCTGGTTCCGGCTTACCCCGGACATTCATGGCAGTTATGCCAATGGCACCTGGTCCACGATTGCGCCGATGAACTGTGCACGGCTGGACTTTTCTTCCGTGGTACTCACCAATGGCAACTTGTTTGTTGCCGGTGGTGAATATGCGGAAGGCACCACCAACGCAGAAATCTACAATCCCGCGAATAATTTGTGGAGTGAATTGACCATTCCAGCCGGCATCATCACCACGAACAATCAGCCTTACACTGACGGCCAGAACAGCGCTGGCTTTTCCGATTGCGGCGCCATTCTCTTGCGCGATGGCCGGGTGCTCATGACGCCTGTTTTCCCCGCGACCAACGGCCAAACGGCCGTTTACAATCCGGCCGCAAACAGTTGGACAACCCCTGCGCTGGTCCGGGGCTACGACGAGGACGAGGCGTCGTGGGTGAAACTGGCCGATGACAGCATCCTGGTAATTGATAGCAGTTGGCCGGCGGGCATCTCCAGCACCAACTCCGAGCGATTCATTCCCGCCCTAAACCAGTGGGTTAATGATGGCAATGTGCCGGTTTCGTTGTATGACACCTCTGGCTTGGAACTGGGGCCGGCCATGCTGCTGCCGAACGGAAAGGGGATTTTCTTTGGTGCCACCAGTAACACGGCGATTTGCACGCCTTCTGGCAACACGAACGCCGGCAATTGGGTGGCCGGGCCGGTTTTCCCCAACTCCCAAGGAATGCCCGACGCCCCGGCGGCGATGCTGGTGAACGGAAAAGTTCTGTGCGCGGTGGCGCATGTGGCCACCAATGGCACGGAATGGTCGCTACCAACCAGTTTTTACGAGTATGACTATGTCAGCAATAGTTTTACCCAAGTCAGCGCTCCCGGAGGCGGCACTACCTTCAACGATTATTGCTATTCCACGCTCATGCTGAATATGCCCGATGGGACAGTGCTCTTCGGCCACCGCGGCATGGATTTTTATGTCTATCAACCGGATGGCGTGCCGCTGGTGGCGGGCCAGCCAACCATCACGTCCATTAGCACCAACGCGGATGGCTCGCTGCATGTAACCGGCACCTTGTTTAACGGCCTCTCCCAAGGCGCCTCCTATGGCGATGATGAACAGATGGACAGCAATTTCCCGCTCGTGCGGTTCACGGATGCCAGCGGCAATGTCCGCTACGGTCGCACTTATAATTGGAGCAACGGCGGCGTGTTTAAGACCAATCTGGTCGTGACCACGGAATGCACGGTGCCGGCTGGCGTGTCGCTGACTAACACCGTCCAAGTGGTCGCCAACGGCATCGCTTCGGCTGGGGTGGCCTTCACCTTCCCCGCCACCTACGCCGTGATTAACACGGCGGACGGCGGGGCCGGCTCGCTGCGCCAAGCCATTGCGAACGCTGTTTCCGGCGACACCATTAATTTTGCACCAAACCTGTCTGGGACGACCATCACGATCACCGACGGTGAAATGCAATTGACAGGCGGCCTCACCATTGACGCCTCGGATCTGACCAATGGCGTCCGGCTCGACGGCAATTATGCCTCGCGCATCTTCAACGTCGCCGACGGTGCGAATGTGGTGTTGAATTCACTGACCCTTACCAACGGTCACAGCGATGAGAGCGACTGGGGCGGCGCCATCATCAACAGCGGCACGCTCGCGCTGACCAACTGCACGCTGGTGGGAAACTATATTGATGGCACCGGATCCGGTGGCGCCATTTATAATGTTGGAACACTGACAGTGTCGGGCTGTACGCTCGCAGGCAATTCCGCGGGTTATGCCGGGGCTATCCGCAATGAAACCAGCTGCACATTGCAGAACTGCACCTTCTATGAAAACACTGTACCAGGCAATGGCGGTGCCATAGACAATGTCTTTGGCGGCACGCTGAACCTGCTGCATTGCACGTTTTACGGCAACAGCGCCGGTGGCGCCGGTGGCGGAATTGAAAACTATTTGAGTCAGTTGAACTTCACCAACACCATCGTCGCCGTAAACACCAGTGACGACATCTACAACTGGAGCGGCAGCACGGTCACCGCCGGGGGCTCGAACATTGTGCAGACGCTGGATAACGGCGGCACGGTCAACGGCTCCACCTCCGTCATTGCCGCCGATCCAATACTCGCCACGCTGGGCAACTACGGCGGACCCACCCAGACCATGCCACCTTTGCCAGGCTCGCCGGTCATAGACAGCGCGGTGGCCACCACGCTCAACACCGACCAGCGCAGTTTCCCGCGTCCCCTTGGCATGGCTCCGGACATCGGCGCGGTGGAAGGGGTTTACAATTCCACTGGCCCGGGCAAATTGACCGGCCCGACCCGTTTGGGCAACGGCTTGTTCAGGTTTGGCTTCACTAATTACACGGACACTTCCTACACGGTGCTGGCCAGCACAAACATTGCCTGGCCCTTAAACATGTGGTCGAATCTCGGTGCCGCCGTGGAAACGCCCCTCGGTTCCGGCCAGTTCCAATTCACCGACCCGACTACGACCAACAACCCTCAACGCTACTATCGGATTCGGTCGCCCTAAGAGCACGCGCCTATGCCGAGACGTTCAAGACCGTTTGCGTGGACGCCGCCTACTACAAGTTTCCCGACGAAAAACATCTCACCGGCCTCGTCTCCCAAGTGCCGGAAGATTTTCAGTTCGCATTCAAGGTGACGGATGAAGTCACAATCAATAAGTTCCCCAATCTACCGCGCCACGGTGCCCGCGCCGGCAAGCCCAACGAACATTTTCTCAATGCCGGTCTGTTCACCAACGCGTTCCTGAAGCCGTGCGGGCCGTTCCGCAAAAACATCGGCGTCCTCATGTTCGAGTTCTCCCGTTTTTACCCCAGCGACTACGAACATGGCCGCGACTTTGTGGCCGATCTCGACAAATTTTTCGGCGCGCTCCCCAAAGGCTGGCCCTACGCGGTGGAAATGCGCAACCACCATTGGTTGCAGCCGGATTATTTCCAATGCCTCGCGCTGCACGGCGTCACGCACGTCTTCAATTCATGGGATGCCATGCCGCCCGTCAGCGAGCAGATGGCCATCCCTGGCAGCCAGACCAATCCCGCGCTGACCGCCACGCGCTTCCTCTTGAAACCCGGCCGCAAATACGAGGAGGCCGTCAAAAAGTTCGAGCCATACGACCGCGTGCAGGAACCGAACGACGACGCCCGCGCCGCCGGTGCAAAATTGATTGCCGCCGGCAGGGCGGCGGGAAAACGGCAGACATACATTTACGTCAACAACCGGCTTGAAGGCAACGCCCCCTCAACCATCGCCGCAATGGTCTCTTTTCAGGCCTAATTTATGAAATGGTGAATTGCCTCGTTGGCGTTATCTTGAAATGTTGTATTTTTCAAATCAGTAAAAAAAGTGCTCTGGTCCACCATGTCCCCTGATAACTTACCCTCTTTGCTGGCATAAAAAACGCCGCTTTTATACCGCTCATCCGAAATGGCATCTACAAAGCGTTTTGCACCTACTTCCAGCTTATGCACCATTCCGCCCATCAATGGGAATACAATAGGCATCATCACATACTTCAACATAAACCGCATTGCCGGGGGAAGACTATCTGGAGCCTGAGTTCCTTTTGTATTTCCTGGGCTCACGACAACAAACTTGAGCTTGGGATATTTTCTCGCCATCGATAACGTCCACATGGTTGCTGCATACTTCACATATGCGTATGCTTGCAATGCATTGAACTTATTACCAAAATATGATCCATCAAGAACAGCAGCAAACTCATCTACAGAAGAAGTCCTCATTGAAACTGGTTTTACTCCGAGCATCTTTACGCCTGGAACAGCTTCCGCACTGACTGATAGAACTGTTTTCCTTAGCTTGTCACGTTTAATTAATTCATCCACTAAAATTACATGACCTAAAATATTCGTAGCAGATAATTCATTCATACCGGAAGGCGTAATTTTCGCAGCCGTTTTCCCAACGACTCCGCCTGCATTTAAAATTACTGCATCAATAGGCTCCTTTATTTCTTCTACTGCTTTTCTTACAGAATTTGCATCCGTAACATCCCCAATAATAATTTCAAAAATCTTTTTCCCCGTTTTCTCCTCAAGGTCTTTTTTTGCCGCCTCTGCTTTCGCTTGATTTCTGCAGAAAAGAATCACCTTATTTGTTTCTTTTTTCAATGCCAACTGTCGGGCAGTCTCTTTCCCAAGCCCAATATTTGCTCCGGTTATTAATATGCTTTCGTTCATATTTTCTATCCTTTTTAGGTTGTTAATTGACCAATACGTTCAGTTGTTCCGAACAATAGAACAAGTGGACAATCATGTCAAGCTGTGATATGTTTTGATTATGCGGCCACTTTATCATCCATCTCTGGAGGACATTACCGTGCAGGGCCTTTTGTATGCCATGTCCGACCCCGTCCGGGTTCGAATCTGCGCAGAACTGGCACAGGCCGAGGGCACCATGAACTGCGCCGCCTTTTTGCCCAATGGCAAAACGAAAATTCCCAAGTCCACGATGTCGCAACATTTCAAGATTCTCCGGGAAGCGGGCCTGATTCGTAGCGAACGTAAAGGTGTTGAACTGAAGAACTCGTCGCGATGCCCTGAGTTGAAGAAAAAGTTTGGACCAATGCTTACGGAGATTCTTCAGGCTTACGCAAACGAGGGCAAAGAATCTAGGCGATGATGTTTCCCAACGCCCCCGAAACCATCGCCGCGATGGTCGCCTAGCCCGGAAACTGCCCCCCAGTCGGCTCTTCACAATGTGGGTCTGGATTATTGGTTATAAACACGTAGAACAATGGTCCAAAAAATGGAATCAATAGAAAGGTTGTCCATAAACATTTGGTGAGCCGCCTCATCCGTCTGCGAAGCCAGAGGTGAATGATGGCAACGAGACCCACCAACTCAAAATCGCGGCAATAAAGCCCAAACTGTCCACATCAAGCACGACAACAATCCGATACGAGCCAGCAAACGACTCCAACGCCAGACAAAAAATGACGCAATAAAAACGACCAGCAACATCATCTCGCCGGGTTGAATAAAAAGCCCATACCAGAACCGATAAATATATATGGGGAAAAACTTCTCACAAATAAAGCAAGCCGCTGTGAACAACGCAAAATAACAGATCAGCGTGCCTAGTGCGACTTTGACCACTCAATTTGACCTAGATGTCATGGTGCACGAAGTGGCCTAAGCGGCGTCATTGTAAATTTCGTTCAACCGCCAGCAAGTTCTCGCTCTTGCGCCAGTTTTGCAACTTCATTCCGCCGCATCTGGTGCCACACTTGGCCCGCCAGACCGGTGCGGAAGATCAAGCCCGCACGTTCAGTCCTTGGAGCCATGTCATGAGCCTGCTCTACGCCCAACTCACCCATGATGGTGCGAAACATTTGCTCCAATGCCTCGTTGATCCTCTATTATTAGTTTTGCAACAAGCCTGATTACAAGTTTCTTGACTGAGCAGCACTGACGGAGATTATGTCCAGAGATGTCCAAAATTGGCTTTTGGTTCTGGATATCAGAAAAACAAATGCAACTGTCAGTCAAAGACGTCGCCGGTTTGCCGGATATTTTGGAAAAGACCGTTTATCGCTGGATTGAAGAGCGCAAACAACTACTCCTCACATGCGCCCCATCAACAGCAGGATGCCTTGCAATAGCGCGTGCGGGTTTGGTGGACAACCGGGAATGTAAATATCCACTGGAATGATTGAATCCACGCCACCGCGCGTCGCGTAGTTGACTCCAAATATCCCGCCGCTGCAACCGCAAGCCCCCACGGCCACGACCAATCTTGGACCAGGCATCGCGTCATAGGTTTTACGCAAGGCGAGTTCCATATTGCGTGTCACCGGGCCGGTCACCAGCAACATATCGGCGTGGCGAGGCGAGGCTACGAAGTGAATACCGAAACGTTCGATATCATAAATCGGGCTATTCAAATTCACGATTTCAATTTCGCAGCCGTTGCAGGAACCGGCGTCCACCTCTCGGATGTGCAGCGAACGACCGAACATTTTGTTCGCGCGCTCCTTGATTTGCAGGCCCAGAGTATCAAGCGATTCATTTTGTTCGACCGCCGGGCCATTGGGCCGCTGATGCTCGAGTGCTGAAATTATCTTTTCGTGGCTGCCATCCGGCTTGAGACTGTAAGTGGCGCTGGTGACCAGCTCTTTGCGATGGCGGGCGGCGCACTCGCAAATGCTAGTCATTCGGATGGCCTTGTCCACTTCGGCGCAAAGTCCGCAGAAGATGCAACTGGCCAGATCAAGTTTGGCGACACGCCGGCCGTTTGCGTCCTGATGCGAAATCGCGCCGGTCGGGCAAATCGCCGCCGCAGGGCGGGCATCCTTCCAATTCGCCCAGTCAATTTCCGGTTTGCCGCGTGCGCGCAACGAAATTTCCGGCGGTGTCGCCGGATAATTTTCCGTGACGACGCCCGTGCTCAAACTTTTTCCAAGAATTCCAAACATAAATCAACGGTCCGTTCCAGAATATGACAAATTGAAACTTTTGTTCACGACAGGAAAATCCGGGATGATGTTGCCGAGGATCGCCTCGCTTAACGCCGGCCAGTTTTGCAGCGACGGGTCCTTGACTTTGCAGCGCGCCAGCCGGTTTCCGGGCGCGGTGCGGATCCAATGAAAAATCTCACCGCGCCAGCCTTCGACATAGCCCAGCGCGGTCGCGCCGGCGGGCAATTCGCCGATTTCAATCCGCACCGGACCGCCGGGCAATTTTGCAACAAGTTGTTCAACGAGCGAAAGCGATTCGCGCACTTCGTCAATGCGCACCTGCATCCGGTGCTCCACGTCGCCGGCTTGATAAACGGGTACGATGATTTTCAGTTGATCGTAAGCGGCGTGCGGAAAATCGCGGCGCAGGTCGTGGTCAAAACCGGAGGCGCGCCCCGCGATGCCGACGACGCCGAGGTCAAGCGCCACTTCAGGCTTGAGCACGCCGGTATTTTGCAGACGGTCGAGCGTCGAGGACGATCTTTCGATGATCTCCACGATGGAATCAAATTCCGGCCGCAGTTCGACAATTAGTTGCGAGAGCGCCTTGAGCTGGTCCCTGTCGAAATCAAAGCGCACACCACCGGCGCATGCCATGCCGCGCAGGAGGCGGTTGCCGGTGAGCAGTTCATTGACTCGCAGCACACGTTCCTTGAGCCTCATGCAGTGCATATTGACGGTGGCAAAGGCCACGTCCGTGCAAATCGCGCCGATGTCTCCTATGTGATTGTAAAGCCGTTCGAGTTCGAGACAAATTGAGCGCAGAAATCTCGCGCGCGGCGGCGCTTCCACGCTTGCGGCCCGTTCAATCGCGTGACAAAAGGCGGTGGCGTGCGCAAAACTGGAATCGCCGGAAATGCTTTCGGCCAGCCGGACACAGTGCTGCACGGGCAGATTCTCAAAAAGTTTTTCCGTGCCTTTGTGAACGTAAAACAGACGCAACTGCAAACACAAAACCGGCTCGCCCGCGACGCTGAACAGAAAATGTCCCGGCTCGATGATGCCCGCGTGAACCGGGCCGACGGGCACTTGAAAAACGCCCTCGCCTTCAACGGGGAGGAACTTGTGGCGCTCGCCCTCAAACGGCGGTAATTGCGTCCGCAAATCAAAATCCTTGCGCAGCGGATGCACGTCCGGCCAGTCGTCGTGCAACGCGCAGCGGCGCGGATTCGGATGGCCGATCAATTTCAGGCCGAACAAATCCTGCACTTCACGTTCCTGCCAGTTGACGCCGTGAATGGCATTCGTGAGGGAGGCAAACTCCGGATTGTCCGGCGACACCGGCACGCGCAGGATGATGAAGCCGTGGGCCGCGTCGAGCGCGAAAACGTAGTAAAGGTGGAACACGCCGTCCGTTTGCCGCGCGTCGTCGGCGAACAAGTTCACGAGCCGCGCCTCACAGTTCCGGCAAAGATGCGCGGCGAAGCCGGCGACCAAATCCATTTTTGCGCGGACGTAAATTTCGTCCGCCCGCGGCGAATGAACGACCTCGATCCGGGTGCGAAATCGTTTTTGCAGGCCAGTGAGAATCGGCAGTAATCCGGGTGAAATATTCACGTCGCGCCTCCAAGGATTTGAACGGTTTGCTGCACAAGTTGGTAAATCGGCACCGGCAGCCAGATGCAAAAGACGACAATTACCGCGGCGACCAGGATCATCGCGCCGAGTTTCCATGGACATTCGGCGGCGGGCTGGAGATTTTCAGGATGCGGCTCGCCGAGATTCATCTTTGCCATGTGAACTAGGAAACCGGCGAAAATCGTCACCACGCCGGCGACAAACAGGAACGCCGACCAGTTTCGTCCGGCGGCCAGCGCCGCGCTCAACGTGATGAATTCACTCTGAAAAATGCTGAACGGCGGAGTGCCGGTGACGGCGAGCGTCGCCATCAAAAAGAATCCACCCGTCCACGGCAGCACGCGCATGACGCCGCGCACGCCCCGGAAATACGGCGTGCCAAAATACTGCTGCACATTGCCCGCGCAAAAGAACATCAGCGGCTTGGTGATGCCGTGAAAAAGCATGTGCAGCGCAGCGCCCAGCGCGCCGAGTTTGCCGCCGAAGCCAATCGCCGCGGCCATGATGCCCGCGTGATCAATGCTCGAATAGGCGAGAATGCGGCGGAAATTTCGTTGCGTCAAAATGAACGGCACGGCGACAAGAATGGACGCGACACCGAAGCCCGCCAGTAATTTTCCGGAAAAATCAGGGCCGAGACATTTCACAGCCAGCACGTCGAAGCGCGCGATGGCATAAATGGCGCAGTTGACGAAAGCGGTTCCGAGCAAAGCGGCGGTGGGTACGGGCGCTTCCGAGTAGGCGTCCGGCTTCCACGTGTGCATCGGGGCCAGTCCGGCCTTCGTGCCATAACCAAGCAGGACGAGAATGAACGCCACGCGCATCGCCTTCGGATCGAACTTGTCCGCAATCCCAACAAGCACGCTCCAATTCATCCCCCGATGGGTGTCCGCCCCAAGCACGTTGACAGCCGAGTAATAAGTGAAAAGGGTCCCGAACAGCGCGAGGGAAATACCGATGCTGCCGATGATGATGTATTTCCAACCGGCCTCGAACGAAGTTTTCTGGTTGTAAAACGTGACGAGCAGCACGGACGCGAGCGTGGCGCTTTCGATGGAGACCCACATGATGCCGAGGTTGTCGGCAAGCGGCACGAGCAGCATGACGGCAACGAACAACGGCGTGAGCACGTGGTAGCGGCGCAATTGCGCCTCCGTGATTTTGCCGGCGCGCGCGTCGGCGCGGAAATAGCCGACGGAATAAATCGAGCAAGCCAGCGCGACGAAGGTGGTGAGGCCGATAACGAGCGCGCTCAACGCATCGGCGCGAAGAAATCCGCCGAGGGCCGAGACCGTGCCCTGCGCCAGAACATCAGCTCCGATTTTCAACGCCAGCGGCACGAGCGCCGCGAAGGCGAGCAGGTTCAACCGTTCCCACGACTCGCGCGAGCGCGTGACCAGGCAGAGCAGGCCGGCGCAAACCGGAATGAGCAGGAGAAAAATCAAAATCATCGTTTTCCTCCGATGATGTCCGCCGCCTGATGTATCCCCTGCAACAACGGCGCGGGCAGCCACACGCTGAAGACCAGCAACGTGCCGAGCAGCAATGCCATCGCCGGCACACCGTCGAACCGCCTGACGAGGTTGTTATTTGCAAATTCCGGTTTCGGCACGCCGGGCAGAATGCGCGAAAGCTGCTGAAGCACGCCGCAAAACGACGCGATGAGCGCGAACAAAATCAGGACGCTTATAATTGCCTTGCCCGCGGCAAAGCCGCCGCTGATGACGGTGAGTTCGCTAAAAAACAATCCGAACGGCGGCAGGCCAATCGCGGAGGCGGCGGCCAGCCCCATCAAAAGGACGGTGACCGGCAGCACCTTCACCACGCCATGACCGATGACACGATATTGGAGCGAATGAAAAGTTTGACCGATGTTTCCCGCCGCGAAAAACAAAACCGGTTTTGTCAGCGAGTGGTAGCCCATGTGCAGCAGCGCGCCAAAAATGGTGACGGGCGTGTTCATGGCGATGCCGGTGCAGATGAGGCCGACGTGTTCGAGGCTCGAATAGGCGAGCATCCGTTTGAGGTTGCGCTGCACGAGAATGAACGGCGGGGCCAGAAACATGGAAGCCAGGCCGAAGCCTAGCAGCAGGTGGCGGCTGAACCCGGAGCCGAGGCACGCGCTCGTGAGAATGTGAAATCGCAGCAGCGCATAGATGGCGACCTTGAGCGACACGCCGGAAAGCATCGCGCTGGTGGGCGACGGCGCTTCGCTGTGCGCGTCGGGCAGCCACGTGTGCATTGGCGCGAGTCCGGCCTTTGTGCCGTAGCCGATGAGCGCGAGCAGGAACGCAATTTTCATCATGCGCGGGTCAAACTGGTCCGCCACCGTCACCAAGTGCGACCAGTTGAAACTGGGCAGCGGCCCGGAATTGTTTTTGCACGCGGCGGCATAGACGAAAACCGTTCCCAGCAACGCCAGCGCCAGTCCGAGACTGCCGAGCATGATGTATTTCCACGCGGCTTCGAGCGAAGTCTTGCGATTGTAAAGCGCCACGAGCAGCACGGACGACAACGCCGTGGCCTCGACGGCGGCCCACATCACGCCGAGGTTGTTGGCGAGCACGACCAGGAACATTCCCGCGCTAAAGAGCGGCGTGAGCACAAAAAACTCACGCACGCGGGCGGGCGTGACCACGCCGTTTGCCAGGTCACGGTCAAAATATCGTCCGGCGTAAAGCGACGCGCCGAGCGAGACCATTGAAATCAGCAGCACCATCCAGGCGCTCAAGGCGTCGGCGTAAAGAAATTCATTCCATTCAGCAACGACGCCATGCGCAAGCACCTGACGCAGGAGCGCGATTCCCAAACCCAGCGTCGCGACAAACGCCAGCACGTTCAACCAACGCATCGCCCGGCGCGGCGCGAACAGCAGGTTGGCAAGACCGGCGGCGGCGGGCGCGATGAGGATAAGGGTCAGCAACGGCATTTCATCCCTTCAACTGGTTGAGCTTGCTGGTGTCCATCGAGGCGAATGTTTCGCGGATCCGATAAATGAGAATTCCCAGAATCATCACCGCGACCAGCACGTCAAAGAAAATTCCGAACTCGACGACGAGCGGCATTCCATAGGTCGTCAGCGCGATGGCGGCGAGCATGACGCCGTTTTCGACCGTGAGCAACCCGATCACCTGGCTGATGGCTTTGCGGCGGTTGATCATCAGAAAAAATCCCGTCAGCACGAGCGTGATGGCGATGGCGAGCGTGTTGTTGCCAAGACGTTCGAGCGACGTGAACGGCCGCGCCACGAGATAGCCGAGCAAGGTGAGTCCGCCGCAGACCATGATGGTCGCGGGCGCGTTGAACAGCGGCTCGACTTCCTGCGCAATTTTGATGCGGCGCAACTGGCGGTTCAACAGCCAGGGGAGAAAAATCACCTTGCCGATGAGGGTGAGCACGGCCACGACATAAACGTGGCTGGCATTGTCGAAGAATGCGACCACGCCCGCGATGCCGGCCAGAAACAGCGATTGAATCGCGTAAAGCCGGACGCTGGTGAACAACATGGGTTGCACGGCCAGAAGCAATTGCAACACCAGCATGAGCGCGGCCATGAGGGTGATGAGCTGCGGACCGATTTCAACGGAAGGTGGCGGGTTCATATCATTGAAATAGAAAAGTGGACAGCAGCGCCAGCGTGCCGAGCACGAACGCCGCGCCCAACAGATCGGGCACGCGGAACAGGCGCAGTTTGGCGTTGGTGGTTTCGACGACCACCACGGCGGCGGCGATCAAAATCAATTTGGCAGGCATAAACCAGCGCGCCGATGCCGAGCGCGGCGGGCGTTGCGTCCGTGGCCATTCCGATGGGGAAGAATATGTTCACGAGCAGCGTCATCAAGACCAGTTGCTTGATGGACGAACCCCATTCCATCAGCGCGAGATAGCGGCCGGAGTATTCGAGCAGCATCGCCTCGTGAATCATCGTCAATTCCAGGTGCGTCGCCGGATTGTCCACAGGAATGCGCCCGGTTTCCGCGAGCAGCACGATAAACAGCGCGGCGAACGCCATGACGTGCGTCGGGTTGAGCACTTTCCATGTCGGGCTTTGCGCGACTTGGACGATGTGGCTGATGTCAGTCGAACCAGCGGTGATGGCGACGGTGAAAATGGCCAGCATCATCGCCGGTTCGGCGATGGCTGCAATGGTCATCTCGCGGCTGCTGCCCATGCCGCCAAACGCGCTGCCCGGATCGAGTCCGCCCAGCGCGAGAAAAAACCTTCCGAGCGCGAGCAGGCCGACCAGCGCCAGCACGTCGCCGAACAAGCTCAACGGCGCCTGCACGGTCACCATCGGCACGAGCAAACCCGCCATCAGCGCGGTGATGAAAACAACGTAGGGCGCGAACGAAAAAATCCATGAGGCATGCTCGGAAATCACCATGTCCTTGCGGAAAAATTTGATGAGGTCGGAATAGGGCTGCCAGATGCGCGCGCCGCGGCGGTTTTGGAGCTTCGCCTTCCAATTCCGGATGCAGCCGCTCAACAGCGGCGCGAGCAGCAGCAGCAAAACCGTCTGCAACAAAATGTTCAGCGGGTCGAAGTTCATAGTGCAAACAAAAGCAGCAACAATAGCGTGATGAAAATGTAAATCAGATATGCCTGGATGCTGCCGGCCTGCAACGCGCGCAGCCGGCGCGAAACGCCCAGCACGAGACGGTTCAGCGGGCGGTAAATGCGCGTCTGAAAAACTTCCTCGACGTGGCTCTCAAAGCGGAGGGTCGTGGTGAAATACGGCGAGAAATCGTATTCGCGCTGCACTTCGCGGCGCGGGCGGAACAGCGCCTTGAAAATCATCCGGATCGGTTTTGAAAAACCCGTCGCGGTGTATTCCATTTGCGGCGTCAGTCCGCGCAGTCCGCAGTCCCACGTCGGGCCGCGCCGGGTTTTCGCGCGCGTGGCGAACAGCAGCCACAGCACCAGCGGCGCGACCAGCAACGCCAGTCCCAAAAGCGCGAGGCCAAGCATTGAAACCGTGCCGCCTTGCGCCGCCGTGTTGGAGAGGACCAAGCCGTTCGCTGCGGACAGTTGCGCGCTGATTTGCTGTCCGGTGAGTTGTTGCGTCACTGGATCGAGCCATCTCAATAAGATCGCCGGGAACAATCCGAGGAAAACGCACGCCGCGGTGAGGATCCCCTGCCCCAGCAGCATGGTGAACGATGCCTCGTGCGCGTGCGCCGCATGTTCGCTTCGCGGTTGCGCCAGAAACGTGATGCCAAACGCCTTCACAAAGCACGCCGCCGCCAGCGCGCCGGTGAGCGCCAGCATCGCGCCGCTGATCGGGAACATGATGCGGACGAGACTCGTCGTCGTGCCGAAACCTTGCAGCAGCGATTGGTAGGTGAGCCATTCGCTCACGAATCCGTTCAGCGGCGGCAGCGCGGAAATCGCCACAGCGCCGACCAGGAAAAAGAGCGCCGTCCACCGCATCCGTTTCGCCAGCCCGCCCATTTCCTCCATGTTGCGCGTGTGCGTGGCGTGCAGCACCGCGCCGGCGCCGAGGAACAACAACCCCTTGAACACGGCGTGGTTGATGGTGTGATAAAGCCCGGCGATGAGCGCGAGCGAGGCCAGGAGCGGATGGCCGCTGTGCAAAAACATCAGCGACGCGCCGAGGCCCATCAAAATGATGCCGATGTTTTCGATGCTGTGATAGGCGAGCAGCCGCTTCAAATCGTGTTCCATCAGCGCGTAGAGCACGCCGAGCACGGCGGAAATCGTGCCGAGGCTCAACACCGTCACGCCCCACCAATTCGGCGGCGTGCCCAGGAAATCAAACAGCACGCGAGTCAGTCCGTAGATGCCCGTCTTGATGATGACGCCGGACATGATTGCCGAGACATTGCTCGGCGCGACCGGATGCGCCGCCGGCAGCCAGATGTGCAGCGGCACGATGCCGGCCTTGACGCCGAAGCCGACTAGAAAGAGCAGAAACGCCGCGTCGCGTTTGCCCGGCGACATTGTGTCGCCAAGCAGATGAAAGCCGTCAAAGTCATAACTGCCGGAGGCCTGGAACAGCAGCAGAAATCCGAGAATCAAACAACCCGTGCCAATGTGCGACATGATGAAAAAAAGCACGCCGGCATTTCGCGTTTCAACCTTTTCGTGTTCGAAGCTGATGAGGCAATACGCCGTCAGCGCCATGATTTCCCATGCGATGAGAAAAAAGAAGGCGTTGCCCGCCAGAAAAACCACCGTCGTCGCCAGCAGCAGAAGATTGAAGAACGCGCCGAGCACGCCGACATTTTTGCGCCCGTAAAAACCGCGCGCGTAGCCCAGCGAATAAATTGAAAGCGCAAAGCCCAGCAGCGAAACGATGAGCAGAAAGAACGCGCCCAGCGGATCAAGCCGCACTGTGAATTGGATGTAGGGAATGAACGACGGCAGCAGTTGAGTCTTTGAAACCGCCGCGCCGGGGCCCGCTGACAGGCAGGCCAACGCGGCCAACAGGCCGCCCAAACTGGAGAGCACCGCCGCGCCAAAGGAAAAGACGTTCGCCAGCTTCTCGCTCCGCATGAAGATCAGCGCGCCGACGGCCCCGATGACGTATCCGCAGAGCGAGACCTCAAGCAGCGGGAACGGCTGGATGCTCATAGCACTCCGGCACCCACCTGCGCCATATCCGCAAAAGACACTTGCCCGGAACAACTTTCCAGCGTCTCACAGGACAAAATTGAAAAAAACATTTTAACCGAGGGAAACTCCCCTCAATTCTGATTGTGCGCCACTTGTGGCGGAATTCAATCCTTTTTGACGGTCGCTACTCGCCGCCCCGTCGGCGATGTATCCAACCGAACTGAATCGAAAAGGCTTCCGACCCCGACTGCTATTGCCGCGGGTAAACCAGAATCCGGTCGTGGACCAGCACGACGAGATC
Source organism: uncultured Verrucomicrobiae bacterium (assembly GCA_963827815.1). GTDB lineage: Bacteria > Verrucomicrobiota > Verrucomicrobiia > Limisphaerales > UBA11358 > UBA11358. Next base: position 72,756 of record CAWHCL010000016.1, read on the forward strand.
GTTCTTTTTGTCGCCGGTCACATCGGACACCAGGGCTTCGCGCGGTTCGGGCAGAGCGTTGGCAGCGCCCCGGAAAGTATGCTCCTCGAACACCTGCCAGCGTATGGCCGGCACGAGCTTGTGATGAGAATCGAAGCTGACGATATCGAGATTATTTTTGGCCGTCTCCAGAAACACCAAATCCTTCCGTCCGCTGCCGGACAAATCGCCGGCCACCACATCGTTCAGGTAGCCGTCCTTGATGGTCGTGTCGTAACCGTCGAGCGCGGTGAAATCCCAGACATCGCCGGCCAGCGGCATCCAAGCCATCGCGTTCTGGCCGAGAAACGCCACGCTTTGGACATTCGTCCCGCCGAGCGCGACGGATTGCAGGCCGCTGAAATCCGACACGGGCAAATCCACGTTGCGTGTCACGCGCCAGACGCCGTTGGTGTCGCGCCCGCACATTGTCAATTGCTTGTGTTCCGCGTCCAGCAGGAAAAGGGAAGGAACGGCATTGGTCCCGTTCACCACCGCCGCAGCGCCGACGATGCGCGAGTCGCTGAACGCGCCGTTGATCTGATCCTTGACGCGAAAGACCCAAACCGGCTTGTTGGTCGAGTCCTGCATTTTGGTCTGCTGTTCGAGCACGACGGCGCGTATGAAATTGTTCTGCGGCAGGAGCAGTTCTGTTTTGCCGCCGCCGTCCACGTCCGCCGCAGCCAGCCACGGCTGCTCGATTGCGCCGCCGGGCGGATCCACATCCTCCTCGTCAAAATCGCCACCGGGCTTTTGCAGCAGCACTTTGATTTTTTCGTAGGGAATCAAAGCCACCAAATCTGCCAGGCCGTCCTGGTTCACGTCCTGGATCGCCAGCGTGGAAGGATTCGATGTGAAGCTGGCACTCAACTTTTGCGTCCGGGTTTTGCCGTCCGCCGTGCTCGTCATGAGCGAACGCTGGCCGTCCTTGTCCACAATCACCGCCAGGGTCGGCTTCGCGCCAGGTTTCAGCGGGCCGACGGCCATCACGAGCGGCTTGCCGTCCAGCGGAATGAGCGTTGGAAACGGCAGCCGTCCGTTCCTGTCAAACGCCGTTACCCCGACAGCACGTTCAGCCTGGCTCAAAAGGAAAATCTCCGGATGACCGTCGCCGTTCCAATCCGCCGCCGCCAACTGGCTAACGCCCGCGAGGGTCGGGAATGTCTGCGGCGGCGCGAGGGAGCCATCCGGCTGCTGCAAATAGACCGATATCTGCCCGCTATCCGGCTCGGCCACGAGCAGGTCGGGACGGCCATCGCCGTTCACGTCCGCCCAGAGCACGCCGCGTTGCGCCGCGTCCGTCTTGTTGAGAGGCAGGATTTGAAATTGCCCGCGTCGGAAGGCGCCGGACAAAGGATCGGCGGGTTTGCGCGTGAACTCCGAAACTTCCGCGCGGTCGGAATTTTGCGCGATGGTCACGACGAATAAATTGGAATTGGCCTCAAGCGTGTCCGCGCAATAGGAGCGGATGGGCTGCGTCTTGAAATAAATCTCCGGCCCAAGCTGGCCGGCGGCGTTTTGCAGGCGGAAGCGGAACGGGGTGAGGCTGTCCCAATCCACCAGCAGCAAATCATTCCGGCCGTCGCCGTTCACGTCCACGATTTGCACCGCCTTGGGCGTGCCGGAATAGGGAATCTTCTGCGGCTCGCCAAAGGTGTGGTCGGGCTGCTGCGGCAGAAAATACAGCGAGCCGTTGTCGCCAAGCAGGACGATGTCGGGAAGGCCATCGCCGTTCAAATCACCGACCACAAGCCCGTTCCCGTCCATGTGTCCGTCCTCGATGTGCCAGCGTTTGGGATCGCTCCAGCCGTTCGTGCCCAGGTTGTAGATGACTTCAAGGTCCTTCGCGTCACCGTAAAATACGAGGTCCGGCCGGCCATCGCCATTGAGGTCGGCCACCGCCAGCGCGGCGATGCGCTCATCCGTGGGAATGGAATCAATGCGGAACCGCGAGTCGGGCGGCAGCTCGTTGATTTCAAGTTTGCGCGGCGGTGTTGCGTCGGTGCGGTTCGTCTTGCCGGTCTGGTTGTAGAGCAGGTTGATTTTCGAGCGCAGATTGTTGACGACGATAAGGTCATTCAGACCGTCGCCATCCAGATCCGCCGCGTGCAGCAGGCAGATTTGATCATCAATCGGATAAATCTCCGGGCCGGTGAATCCAAAGGTGTTCGTGTCCGTCTCGCCATGAACGGCAACGGCCAGACTGAAAACCGACGCCGCCAGGGCAATGCAACGTAAAAATTTAATGACTCGCATAAAACCATTGCAAGCTGCCATTCATCGGCGGAGTTGGCGAGATTATTCGCTGCCTATCCCGCTCGTCCTCATTCTCGTTCTGGATTTTCATGATTCCGATTTACGAGGACGAGGACGAGAACGAGGAGGATTGAAAACTATTCGCCGATGAAGTGCAGCACGACGCGGCGCGAATGCGGGTGCGTGCGGTGTTCCCACAAATAAATCCCCTGCCACGTTCCGAGCGCGAGCCGGCCGTCGCGGACCGGGATGTTCAGGTTCACCGCCGTCAATGCCGTGCGGACATGAGCGGGCATGTCATCATCGCCCTCGGCCGTGTGGATGAACAGCGGATCGCCGTCGGGCACGAGCCGTTTGAAGAACGCCTCCAGATCGCGGCGCACGTCCGGGTCGGCGTTTTCCTGGATGAGCAGCGAGGCGGACGTGTGTTGCAAATGCAGCGTCAGCAGGCCGTCCTTGAAATGATTTTTTGCCACCCATTGCTCCACTTCGCGCGTGAATTCACAGAGGGCGCGCCCGCGCGTGGCGATTACAAGTTCGTGAAAAGCCTGAATCATTTACGATTTATGATTTTCGATTAATGATTTGAAGGCAACTTTGTCCGCT